>NZ_JBXOWH010000005.1:0-912641 GCF_056930355.1 Caballeronia sp. 11_S32 | reverse complement strand
GATATCCGGATCGAAACGATGTAATGGCGCGGCCTCGAAAGGGGCTGCGCCATTTTTTTTGTCCCATGGCTGCTTCTCGAATTGAAGTGATTGCATAGCGAACGATCGCCTCCATAGACCGATATTTCGATCTTGTAATGAGACTGTCGTCTCACTAGAATGAATCGGCAAGCATGACGAACGCGATTCGCGCAAGGAGGCAATCATGACGCTGACCCCTGTGGAGATGGATCGGAAGATCGACGAGCATTTCGGCTTCGAGCGACGCGACGATGTCGAAGGCGTTCTCGCCACGCTGACAGACGATGTGGAGCACGATGTCGTCGGCTGGCCCGCAGGCCCGGCGCACGGGCGCGAGCACGCACGTCCGTTCTATGAAGCGTTGTTCGCGGATTTGTCGGAAAGCCGGGTCGAGTGTCTGCGCCGTCTTTATGGCGATAGCTTCGTCATCGACGAATCGATGTGGCGCGGCAAGGCGCCGGGCAGGCCGTTCGGGCTCGAAGGCCGTGGACGTCCGCTGGAATTTCGCATGCTGCATGTGGTCGAGTTCAGCGAGAGCGGGCAGATCCGGCGCGAGAACGTGTGGGTCGATCTTGCGGCGATCATCGGGCAATTGCCGCAGGCTTGACCATGGCCGATTCAGTAACGAGAGCGCGCGGGAATCAGAAGCAGCGCACGCGAAAGGATCTGCTGCAGGCCGCTTCGCGGCTCATGAAGCAGGGGCGGAAGCCCGGTCTCGAAGAAGTGGCTGCCGAAGCGATGGTGTCGCGCGCGACGGCGTATCGCCACTTTCCGAGCATCGATGCGCTCTTGATGGAAGCATCGCTCGATGTCGATACGCCGGATGCGCGCAAGCTCTTTTCCGCGCGCGCATCGGATGATCCGGCCGCTCGTTTGCTGCGTGTCGACGCCGCGCTTCACGACATGATTCTCGCCAACGAGGCGCCGCTACGGATGATGCTCGCGCATTCTCTGGAACGCGCGGCGAAGGGTGAATCGGGAGACGAAGTGCCGCTGCGCCAGAACCGGCGCACGCCGCTGATCGAAGCGGCGCTCGAACCGGCGCGCGATCAGTTCAGGCCCGCCACGCTGGAGACGCTGACTCAGGCGCTCGCGCTCGTCATCGGCACGGAGGCGATGGTCGTCTGCAAGGACGTGCTGCAGATCGACGATGCACGCGCGCGCAAGGTAAAGCGTTGGGCGATTCGGGCGCTGGTGGATGCGGCGCGGCGAAGCGGAATGGACGAAACAGGTATGGGATAATCTGAAAATTCGCGCCGCCTCGACTCAAGAGGTCGCCGACATCGGCGCGCAAGGCCCGTTATCCCTCGTGGCCCGCTTCCATCCCGCGATACTTCAACAGCAACCACGATGCCCACTTACCGTTCCAAAACTTCCACCGCCGGCCGCAACATGGCGGGGGCGCGCTCGCTCTGGCGCGCCACCGGCATGAAAGACGAAGACTTCTCGAAGCCGATCATCGCCGTCGTCAATTCGTTCACCCAGTTCGTGCCGGGTCACGTCCACCTGAAAGACCTCGGCCAACTGGTCGCGCGCGAGATCGAGGCCGCCGGCGGCGTGGCGAAGGAGTTCAACACGATCGCGGTCGATGACGGCATCGCGATGGGTCACGACGGCATGCTGTACTCGCTGCCGAGCCGCGAGATCATTGCGGATTCGGTCGAATACATGGTCAACGCGCACTGCGCCGACGCCATGGTCTGCATCTCGAACTGCGACAAGATCACCCCCGGCATGCTGATGGCCGCGATGCGCCTGAACATCCCCGTGATCTTCGTCTCCGGCGGCCCGATGGAAGCGGGCAAGACGCGTCTCGCGAATCCGAAGACCAAGGCCATCGAGCTGAAGAAGCTCGATCTCGTCGATGCCATGGTGATCGCCGCCGACCAGTCGTACTCCGACGCCGATGTCGCCGAAGTCGAACGCTCCGCATGCCCGACATGCGGCTCGTGCTCGGGCATGTTCACGGCCAACTCGATGAACTGCCTCACCGAAGCGCTCGGTCTTTCGCTGCCGGGCAACGGCACCGTGGTCGCGACGCACGCGGACCGCGAACAGCTCTTCAAGCGCGCGGGCCGCGGCATCGTCGAGCTGGCGCGCCGTTATTACGAGCAGGAAGAGGCGCGCGTGCTGCCGCGTTCGGTCGGATTCAAGGCCTTCGAAAACGCGATGACGCTCGATATCGCGATGGGCGGCTCGACCAACACGATCCTGCACCTGCTCGCGATCGCGCGCGAAGCCGAGATCGACTTCACGATGGCGGACATCGACCGCCTCTCGCGCACCGTGCCGCAATTGTGCAAGGTCGCGCCGAACACGAACAAGTATCACATCGAGGACGTGCATCGCGCGGGCGGCATCATGGCGATCCTCGGCGAGCTGGATCGCGCGGGCAAGCTGCATACCGACGTGCCGACCGTGCACGCGCCGACCCTGAAGGACGCGCTCGCGCAGTGGGGCGTCAAGCTCACCGACGACGAAGCGGTCAGGACCTTCTACATGGCCGGCCCGGCGGGCGTGCCGACGCAAGTTGCGTTCAGCCAGAACACGCGCTGGCCGAGTCTCGACACGGATCGCGCCGAAGGCTGCATCCGCTCCTACGAGCATGCGTTCTCGAAGGAAGGCGGCCTCGCGGTGCTCACGGGCAATATCGCGCTGGATGGCTGCGTCGTGAAGACGGCTGGCGTCGATGAAAGCATTCTCGTGTTCGAAGGCACGGCGCACGTCACCGAGTCGCAGGATGAAGCGGTCGAGAACATCCTCAACGACAAGGTCAAGGCGGGCGATGTCGTGATCGTTCGATACGAAGGCCCGAAGGGCGGTCCCGGCATGCAGGAAATGCTTTACCCGACGAGCTATATCAAGTCGAAAGGCCTGGGCAAGACATGCGCGCTGCTGACCGATGGACGCTTTTCGGGCGGTACGTCGGGCCTGTCGATCGGTCACTGCTCGCCCGAAGCGGCGGCGGGTGGCGCGATCGGTCTCGTGCGCGACGGCGACAAGATCCGCATCGACATTCCGAATCGCACGATCGACGTGCTGCTGTCCGACGAGGAACTCGCGCGCCGTCGCGAAGAGCAGAACGCAAAGGGCTGGAAGCCCGCGAAGCAGCGTCCGCGCAAGGTGTCGGCGGCGCTGAAGGCGTATGCGAAGCTTGTGATGTCGGCGGACAAGGGCGCGGTGCGCGACCTGTCGTTGCTGGACGATTAAGTCCGCGTCAGCCGCAAATAGAAAAAGCCGCTCTCCGGAGCGGCTTTTTTCGTTCTATATAGCGATCAATCGCCCAGCAGATTCGGCAACTCCAGCAACGTGCGATGCGCGCCGCCGTCCTCGACCGCGCCCGCGAACGTCGACTTCACGGCGGACGCGATAGCATCGACCGCGCCGGTGTCGCCGGCCATCGTCACGTAATAGCCGAGGTCCTTGAGCGCGTTGGACATGTGAAAAGGCATGCCCGTCGGATCGCCATCCACGAGCGATGGACGCAGCCGTTCCAGCGCCGCGCCGCCGCCACCGCCTTTCGCGAGCACGTCGACGAAAGTCTGCGCATCGACGCCCGCGCGCTTCGCGCAGGCCGCCGCTTCGGAGATCAGCGCGATCGTTCCCAGCGACACGAAGTTGTGCAGCAGCTTCATGCTATGCCCCGCGCCGAGACCGCCCACGAGCGTGACGTTCTCGGCGTACGTGCGCAACAGCGGCTCGATGCGCGCGAACAGTTCGGCTGAAGCGCCGACCAGCAGATTCAGACGTCCTTCGTGCGCTTCCTTCGCGGTGCGCGTCATCGGCGCATCGACGAAGAGGCCGCCCGCTTCCTTGACGAGCCCGGCCATGCGCACCGTCGATGCGGGCACGGCCGTCGAGCAGTCGATGACGATCGTTCCTGGCCGCAATCCCGCGAGCACGCCATCGGGCGCGGTCAAAACGGCCTCGACTTCGGGCGAGCCCGTCACGCACAGAATGACGATGTCCGACTCGCGCGCGAGCGCTTCGCCGTTCGCGACGGTCTTCACGCCGCCCGCGCGCAGTTCGTCGAGCGGCTGATTGCCGGGATGCTCGACCACCGTCAGCGGATAGCCGTGCTTCATCACGTTGCGCGCAATGCCATGCCCCATCAGGCCGATACCGATCATGCCGATTCGCTGCTTCATGCTGTGTCTCTTCGTGTTGTCGGGTTCAGTTAAAAAAGGCTCAACGGTTCACGAGGCGCCTGGGCAGCAGCATCGTCAGGACGATGCCGAGCACGAGACAGCCGACCATCGAGAGGATCGGCAGCGTCATGCCGCCGGAGGCCTGCTTCAGGAAGCCGACCGCATACGGGCCGAAGAAGCCGCCGAGATTGCCGAACGCGCTGATCCATGCAATGCCGACCGCCGCCGCGGCCTGCCCGAGCACGGCCGTGGGCATGCTCCAGAAGAGCGGCGGAAACGACAGCAGGCCCGCATTCGCGATGCACAGCGCGAACATGCCGAGCCACAGATTGTCATGCCAGAGCACGGAGAGCGACAAGCCCACCGCGCCCATCAGCAACAGCGCCGCGACGTGCATGCGCCGCTCGCCGCGCTTGTCCGCGCTGCGGCCGAACATCACCATCACGACGACCGCGACCGCGTTGGGCAATGCCGCGAGCGCGCCGATCGCGAAGTCGCCGCTGATGCCCATCGACTTGATCATCGTCGGGGCCCAGAACGTGTAGCCGTAGATGGCGAACACGTCGAGAAAATAGATCAGGCAGAACGCCCACACGAGCCCGCTCGAGAGCAGGCCCTTGTGATTCGATTCGGCCGTCACCGCGCGATCGTCGGCCAGCACGCGTGCGAGGAACGCGCGATCGGCCTCGCTGTAACGCGGGCTTTGCGTGACGTCGTCGTCGAGTCCTTTCCACGTGTAGACGGCCGCGAGAAACGCGGGCAATGCTTCCACGATGAAGATCCACTTCCAGCCGGGCAACTGCATCAGGCCGTCGAAGTACTGCATGATGAAGCCCGTCAACGGCGAGCCGATGAGGCCCGCGAGCGCGAGCGCCGCATAGAACATGCTGAGGATGCGTGCGCGCCGGTCGCGCGGAAACGACCGCCCGATATAGAAGACGATCGCCGGAATGAAGCCCGCCTCCGCGACGCCGAGCAGGCAGCGCATCACGTAGAACTGCATCGGCGTGGAGACGAAGGCCGTCAAACCCGACACGATGCCCCACGACAGAATGATGCGCGTGATCCATCTGCGCGCGCCGACGCGTTGCAGGATCATGTTGCTCGGCACTTCGAAAATCACGTAGCCGAGAAAGAAGATGCCCGCGCCGAAGCCGAACACCGCATCGGAGAAGCCGAGCTGTTGCGCCATCTGCAGCTTGGCGAAGCTCACGTTCACGCGATCGATGTAGGACGTGATGTACGCGAACATCAGGATTGGCAGGATGTGCAGCGCAAGGCGGCGGAAGATCCGGTCCGCCGTGGCCGCGTCGTGTGCCGGGGCGGACGATGCCGCGCCTCCGGCCATGCTGGTCGCATCGATTTCCACGTCTGTCTCCATGTCTGTTTTTTGAGCCCCGTCCTGCGTCAGCCGGATTCGTGGAACGGCGGACGCGGCGGGACAGATGAAATGTAGCGGCTGCTGAGCGCGGGAGATATGCGAAATGCGTGAAGCGGGCTTTCGAATACTTCGAACACGCGCTTCGCGGCGCGGCGCGCGCACCGACTAGGGTTTTCCTGTATCCGGCCACGACGCAGCGAGACGAAGCCAATGCCATACTGCGCGGCATGATCTCTCACGGAGCACCGGGTTTTGTTCGATCTCACGTCGCTGGCTCTCTTTCTGCGCGCAGTCGAAATGGGCAGCCTGTCCAAGGCGGCGCAGCAATCTCATATGTCGCTGTCGACGGCGAGCCGGCGCATCGCGCTGCTCGAACATCACTTTCGCGTGGGGCTTTTGAACCGGACATCCGCGGGCGTCGAGCCCACGCCCGCGGGCGAAGCGCTCGCGCGCCACGCCACCGAACTGCTGCTCAAGACCGACGCGATCTATAGCGAGCTCTCCGATTACACGAAAGGCTCGGTCGGCCGCGTGCGCGTGTTCGCCAATATCTCCGCGATCAGCCAGGACTTGCCGGACCATCTGCGCGCGTTCTCGCAGCGGTATCGGGACATCAAGCTGCATATCAGCGAACTGCGCAGCATGGACATTCTTCAGGCGTTGCGCGAGGGGCGCGCGGATGTCGGCGTGGTGACGTCGCAGTCCGGCATGGAAGGCATTCGCCTCGCGCCGTATTGCACGGACCGCATCAGCGTCGTCGTGCCGGAGGACCATGTGCTGCAGGGCGAGCAGATCGACTTCGCGGCGCTGCTCGAACACGATATCGTCGGCCTCGACGATAAAGCCGAGGTCACGCGCATGCTCGTCAAGGAAGCCGCGCTCGCGGGCCGCACGATCCGCTTTCGCGTGCAGGTGCAAAGCTTCGAGGGCATGTGCCGGCTGATCGCGGCGGGGCAGGGCATCGGCGTGCTGCCGGAGGGCGCGGTGCGGCTCTTTCGCGAGCCGATGCATCTGCGCTTCATCCGCCTGACGAATCCGTGGGCCGAGCGCGTGATGTCGGTGGGAATTCGCGTCGGCGCGGCGCCTCTGCCCGCGCGCAAGCTCTTCGACTACCTGAGCGGCCTCGCGCCCGCATCGCTCGTCGCGCCGGGCGGCGAACGCTCGCACGGCTGAGCCCTTGCGGATATTCGAAGACTCCCGTTCCCGGATTCGCACTTCCTTCGCGCGAAGGCGTCCGCTAGATTTCCCCTCTGAATAGTCCGATGCCCGGGCGCACGCGCGTTCCGAATGGCGAAAGAGACGAAGGAGACAAGCAAGCCACGCCGCGCATACGCTGCGCGCTATGCCTCCTCTCGCGCTTTCGCGGGGCATTCCCGTGTCGAACTCAAGGAGGCATAGCGCAATGGCAACAACGCATCACATCGCCGTCATTCCGGGCGACGGCATCGGCAAGGAAGTCATGGTCGAAGGCTTGCGCGTGCTGAAGGCCGCCGCCACGCGCTACGACATCGCGCTCGACTTCGACGAATTCGCGTCGTGGTGCACGGAGCATTACGTGCAGCACGGCACGATGATGCCCGCCGACTGGGATAAACAGATCGGCCGGCACGATGCGATCTTCTTCGGCGCGGTCGGCACGCCCGACGTCGTGCCGGATCACACGGCCGTGTGGGAATCGATCATCAAGATTCGCCGCGAGTTCGATCAATACGTGAACCTGCGCCCGGTGCGGCTGATGCCCGGCGTGCCTTCGCCGCTCGCGAACCGCAAGCCCGGCGATATCGACTTTCTGGTCGTGCGCGAGAACACCGAGGGCGAGTATTCATCGGTCGGCGGACGCATGTTCGAAGGGACCGAGCGCGAGTTCGCGACGCAGCAGTCGGTGTTCACGCGCACGGGCGTCGACCGCATTCTCGACTTCGCGTTCCAGCTCGCGCAAAGCCGCCCGAAGAAGCAGCTCACCGCCGCGACCAAGTCGAACGGCATCTCGATCACGATGCCCTACTGGGACGAACGGCTCGCCGAAGCGGCGAAGCGCTATCCGGAAATCGCGACGAACAAGTTCCACATCGACATTCTGTGCGCGCATTTCGTGCAGCATCCGGACCGTTTCGATGTGGTCGTCGCATCCAATCTCTTCGGCGACATTCTTTCGGACCTCGGGCCGGCCTGCACGGGCACCATCGGCATCGCGCCTTCGGCGAACCTGAATCCCGAGCGGCGCTTTCCGTCGCTCTTCGAGCCGGTGCACGGCTCGGCGCCGGATATCGCGGGCAAGGGCATCGCGAATCCGATCGGGCAGATCTGGTCGGCGGCGCTGATGCTCCAGCATCTCGGCCGTGGCGAAGCGCGCTACGAAGCGGCGGCGAAGACGATCGTCTCGGCCATCGAAACCGTTCTCGACAGCGGCCCGCGCACGCCGGACATGGGCGGCACGGCGAACACCATCGAAGTTGGCACGGCGATCGCCGAAGCCGTCACGGAACACGCACTGATCACGGAGTAAGCATGGAATATCGTCACTTCATCGGCAACGCCTGGAAAGCGGGCGATAACGGCGAATCGCTCGATGTCATCGATCCGAGCACGGGCGAGCCGTTCGCGGCGATCGCGCGCGGCACGGCCGCCGATATCGACGCGGCCGTCGCCGCCGCGCGCCACGCGATGGGCGAGGCGCTCGACGGCCCGTGGGCGAAGCTCTCGCCGGTCGAGCGCTCGAATCTGCTGTTTGCCTATGCGAAGGCCGTGCTCGAAAACGCCGACGAGCTCGCGCAACTCGAAGCACGCGACACCGGCAAGGCGCTCAAGACCGCGCGCACCGATGCCGCCGTGCTCGCGCGCTACCTGCAGTACTACGCGGGCTGCGTCGACAAGCTGCACGGCGAGACGCTGCCCTATACGACCGGCTTCACGGTGCTGACGGTGCGCGAGCCGATCGGCGTGACGGGGCACATCATTCCGTGGAATTACCCGATGCAGATTTATGGCCGCAGCGTCGGCGCGTCGCTCGCGGCGGGCAACGCGTGCGTCGTGAAGCCCGCGGAGGACGCGAGCCTGTCGATCCTGCGTCTCGCTGAAATCGCGGCGGACATCGGCTTTCCGGCGGGCGCGATCAATGTCGTCACCGGTCTCGGCAGCGAGGCGGGGGCGGCGCTTTCCGCGAACGAAGGTATCGGCCATATCTCGTTCACCGGATCGACGGCGACGGGCGCGCTGGTCGCACGCACGGCGGCGGAGCGTCATTGCCCGAGCGTGCTCGAACTCGGCGGCAAGTCGCCGCAACTCGTGTTCGACGACGCCGATCTCGACGAAGCGCTGCCCGTCATCCTCAACGCCATCATCCAGAACGCCGGACAGACGTGTTCGGCGGGCAGCCGCCTGCTGGTTCAGCGCGGCATCTACGAGACGGTGATCGAGCGTCTGTCGCAACGCTTCGAGGCGCTTCGCACCGGTCCTTCGTCGATGGATCTCGACATGGGCCCGCTCGTCAACAAGAAGCAGCAGGCACGCGTGCGCGCCATGGTCGAAGAGGCGGAAGCGCAAGGCATTCGCGTCGCGGCGCGCGGCAAGATCGCGGTCGAGGCATCGCGCAACGGGTACTTCCAGGAAGCCGTGCTGTTCCGCGACGTGCCGCCGCAAAGCAGCCTCGCACAGGAAGAAGTCTTCGGCCCGGTGCTCGCGGTGATGCCCTTCGATGACGAAGCCGAAGCGGTGAAGCTCGCCAACGGCACGAACTATGGTCTCGTCGCGGGCGTGTGGACGCGCGACGGTTCGCGCGGTTTGCGTCTCGCGCGCAAGCTGCAGGCCGGTCAGGTCTTCGTGAACAACTACGGCGCGGGCGGCGGCGTCGAGCTGCCGTTCGGCGGCGTGAAGGCGAGCGGCCACGGACGCGAGAAAGGCTTCGAGGCGCTGTACGGCTTCACGAGCCTGAAGACCATCGCGATCAGGCACGGCTGAGCGCCACGCGGTCTCACATCATGGCGACTCTCAACATCATCGGCGCGGGGCGTGTGGGCGCGACGCTCGGCAATCTGATCGTCGCGAATCGCGTGCTCGATATCGGCGATGTATGCGACAGCGATATCGCGCACGCGCGTGAAGCGGCCGATTTCATCGGCGCGGGCCGCGCGCTCGACGATATCGCCGCGATGCGCCCCGCCGATATCTGGCTGCTCTCGGTGCCCGACATGCGGATCGCGGACGTGGCGCAAGCGCTCGCGGAACATCGCAAGGGCGACGCGCCATCGGTCGCGGTGCATTGCAGCGGCGCGCTCGATACCGACACGCTCGAGCCCTTGCGCGCGATCGGCTGGAGCGTCGCGAGCGCGCATCCCATGCTGAGCTTCGCGAATCCCGGCACCGCCGTGTTCCAGTTCGAAGGCACGCCCTGCGGGCTCGAAGGCGACAGCGCCGCGCGTGCCGCATGGAGCGCGATTCTCGCGGCAATCGGCGCGCGCTGCTTCGATATCGAGCCGGGCAGCAAGGCGCTTTATCACGCGGCGGCGGTCGTCGCGTCGAACTTCCTGCCGATACTCGCGGCGATGTCGGTGGAGATGTGGCAGGCGGCGGGCATACCGCAGCCGCTCATCGAAGACATGATGCATACGCTCGCGCGTAATGCGGCCGCCAATGTGGTCGCGCTCGGGCCGAAGGATGCGTTGACCGGTCCCGCCGCGCGTGGCGATCGCGCGGTGGTCGAAGCGCAGGCGAAGGCCATCGGCGAGTGGGACGCGGTTTCGCGCGATGCCTACGACGCGCTATCGACGCTCGCCACGCGTCTCGCGCTCACCGGCAAAGTCCGCGAGGCATGACGCTCACGCTCGACAACGCGCTCTCGATTGCCGATCTGCGCGAGCTCGCGCGCCGCACGCTGCCGCGCTTCGTGTTCGAGTTCATCGACGGCGGCGCGGAAGACGAGATCACGCTCGCGGCGAATCGCACGGCATTCGAGCGCGTCGCACTCGTGCCGCGCGTGCTCAACGATGTCTCCACGCCTGATCTGTCGACGCCGCTGTTGGGCACGCGCAGCAGCGCGCCCCTGCTGATCGCGCCGATGGGCTCGTGCACGTTCGCGCGTCCCGGCGCGGATCTGTCGATCGCCAAAGCCGCGGCGGCGCGCGGCATTCCGTACGTGCAATCGACGATGTCCACGACTTCGCTCGAAACCATCGCGCGCCATGTCGACGGCCGTTTGTGGTTCCAGCTCTATACGCTGAAGGATCGCGACTTCACGCGCAGGCTGATCGATCGCGTGCGCGGCGCGGACTTCGAGGCGCTCGTCGTCACCGTCGATCTCGCGGCCGGCGGCAAGCGCGAGCGCGATCTGCGCAACGGCATTGCGATTCCTTTGAAGCCGCGCGCATCGCATATGCTCGATGCGCTGCGTCATCCCGGCTGGGCGATGCGCTATGCGCGCAACGGCTCGCCGCAGTTCGAGAACGTGCGCGATCTCGATCCGGGCGATGGCGCGGGGCTCACCATCGCGCACAAGGTGGGCAAGATGCTCGATGCCGCGTTTTCCTTCGACGATCTCGCGCGGCTTCGCGATCAATGGGGCCGGCGCATCGTCGTGAAGGGCGTGCAGCATCCGGCGGATGCGGCGCGGCTCGCCTCGCTCGGCATCGACGCGATCTGGGTCTCCAACCACGGCGGCCGCCAGCTCGACGGCGCGCAGTCGAGTCTCGAATCGCTGCATGCCGTGCATCGCGCGCTCGGCACGGGCACGGAACTCATCATCGATTCGGGCGTGCGGCGCGGCGTCGATATCGTCAAGGCGGTGGCGCTCGGCGCGCAGGCGGCGGCGATTGCGCGGCCTGCGCTGTTCGGCGCGGCTGTCGGCGGCGACGAAGGCGCGTTGCGCGCGCTCGATATCTTGCTCGACGAGGCGCAACGCGCGATGGTGCTATGCGGTACGCCGAACGTCGATGCAATCCGCGCAGGCGATATGATCGCCGCGCCCTGGCCGCGCGCTCAGGACTGAAAGTCCGTCGACGCCGACAACGTCTTCCAGCTTTCGGTTTCCGCCGCGACATACGCGTTCTTCTCCGCGATTGCCTTCAGCGTGTCGGTGCCGAGCGGCAGGCGCAGCGGCGGCGTTTCTGCATCGGCGAGCGCGACGAGCGCGGTCGCGAGCTTGTCGGGATCGCCCGGCTGATTGTGATTCATGGTGACAGCAAAGCGCCGCACGTTGCCCGAGGTCGCATCGTAATCGTCGATGATCTCCTTGCCGACCACGAGCGACGACGCATCCAGAAAGTCCGTGCGGAAATAGCCCGGCTCCACGACGGTCGCATGAATGCCGAGCGGTTTCAGCTCGGCATGCAGCGCCTCGGTGATACCTTCGACGGCGAATTTCGTCGAGCTATAGACGCCGAAGCCCGCCGCCGCGCGATACCCTCCGACCGACGACATGTTCACGACATGCCCGCTGCGCTGCCTGCGCATCGTCGGCAGCACGGCGCGCGTCACGTTGAGCAGCCCGAAGACGTTGGTGTCGTACATGCGGCGCACGTCGGCGTCGCTGGACTCTTCGACGGCGGCGAGCAGACCGAAGCCCGCGTTGTTGACCAGCACGTCGATGCGGCCGAACTTGGCGACGGCGGCTTCGACGGCCGCTTTGGCCTGGGCTTCGCTCGTGACGTCGAGCGCGACCGGCAGCAGCGCGGGCGATTCGCCGAGACGCTCGACGATCGCCGAGACATTGCGGCCCGCGGCGACGACCGCGTTGCCGTCGTCGAGCGCCGCGCGGGCGATCAGCGCGCCGAGGCCGCGCGATGCGCCGGTAATGAACCAGACGCGCTTGAATTGCTGTTGGCTGACGTTGCTCATGATGTGCTCCGTTCGTTTCGGTGGTGAAGGTGAAACGAAGCATAGGCCGCCCGATTCGCACGAACTAGCCGTCGAACGCTAGACTAATAATCAACTAATATTTGCTAATCGAGGCGTTCATGAACGAGGTACGCGCGATTTCGATCTTCGTGCGCGCCGCCACGCTCGGCAATCTGCGGCGTGCGGCCATTGATCAGGGGATTTCGCCGCAAGCCGCGAGTCACGCAGTCATGCAACTCGAAAAGTCGCTCGGCGTGCGCCTTTTTCATCGCACGACGCGCAAGCTGTCCCTGACCGAGGAAGGCCAGCGGCTTTTGCAAAACGTCGAGCCGGCGCTCGCGATGCTTTCGTCGGCAATGGCGGATGCGCGCAGCGCGAAGGAGCACATCGCCGGGCCTTTGCGTGTCAGCGCGCCGAAAGCGCTCGGGCGCGCGCTGTGGCCTTCGGTGCTCGAATTCGCCGCGCTGTATCCCGATGTCCAGCTCGACGTGCGCTTCGACGACCATTTCACCGATCTCGTGGCGGAGCGCGCCGATGTCGGATTGCGTGGCGGATCGCCGCCCGCCGGCGGCGCGATCGCGCGGCGCCTCGTGCCGATTCAGCTGATCGTGTGCGCGTCGCCCGCGTATATCGGGCGGCACGGCACGCCGCGAACCGTCGAGGATCTTTCCTCGCACCGTTGCACCGGCTACCGGCGCGCGAACACCGGCAAGCAGGCGCCGTGGGAATTCATGATCGGCGATGAAATCGTGTATCGCGAGATCGGGGCGACGCTCTGCGCGAACGATATCGACGCGGAAGTGGACGCGGTGCTCGCCGGCCTCGCGATCGGTCAGCTGGGAAGCTTCTCGGCGGTCACGCATATCCGCGAGGGACGGCTCGTGCCGCTGCTCACGCGGCATATGACGCAACGCGAATCGATCTATATCTACTACCGGCATCGGACCGAGCAGCCGCTTCGCGTGCGAACGTTCATCGACTTCATGGTCGCAAAGCTCGCGGATAACGGTGACTTTTTCCTGTCCGCTTCCGAATTGCGCGCGCTGGCGAAGTGAAGGGCGAATGGCGCGCGGATCGTTTGAACCGGCTTGGTTCTCCTGACGATTCAAAACTATCCCTTGGATGTGGCGCATCGACGACTAGAATTCATCGTGCCTCTATGACGTTCAAGTCACCCTGGAGCCACGCAATGAAAACGATCAATGCGCTCAAGCTCGCAGCCGCCGCGTCGGCGGTTGTGTTTTCCGTCAACGTGTGGCCGCAGAGCAGCGATGCGGCGGCCACGGCCGGCGCCAGCGCGCCGTCGGCGAGCACCGGAAGCTCGAAATCAGCCGCCCGCAAGGCCAACCGGGCGCTCAGCAAGCAAGTGTCCCAGGCGCTGCAGAAGGGCGGCGTCGACACGAGGGGCATGAACGTGATCGCCAAGAACGGCGCCATCACGCTCGCCGGGCGCGCCGCCGACGCATCGCAGATCGACAAGGCCGCCTCGATCGCGAAGGGCGTGAGCGGCGTCACATCCGTCAAGAATTCACTGACGATTCAGGAAGGCGGGCAGTAACGCACACGCCGCCACGCGGCGACAGTGCGTGCTCGCGCACGCGGCGGGAGCACGCCATGAGTTCGTTCGTCGACGTTCACGATCCGGAACGGCAACGTCTGCCGTTTCGCGAATCGCTGCTCGCGATGCTCGGCATCGTCTTCGTCACGATGCTGGTCGCGCTCGACCAGACGATCGTGGGCACGGCGATGCCGCGCATCGTCGCGGAGCTGAAGGGCTTCGAACTGTACGCATGGGTCGCGACTTCGTACATGCTCGCATCGGTCATCACGATTCCGATCTTCGGGCGGCTGGGCGACCTGTATGGGCGCAAGCCGTTTCTGCTCGCCGCCGTCGCGTTATTCACATCGGCTTCTGTATTGTGCGGGCTCGCGAACAGCATGCTGTTTCTCGTGATCGCACGCGGTTTGCAGGGCATCGGCGGCGGCATTCTGCTCGGCACGGTGTTCGCGACCGTCGCCGATCTCTTTCCCGATCCGAAACTACGCCTGCGCTGGCTCGTGCTCGTCACGTCGACATTCGGCGTGGCCAACGTGATCGGCCCGACGCTCGGCGGCATGCTCACGCAGATGCGCGGCTGGCGGCTCGTGTTCTTCGTCAACGTGCCTATCGGCATCGTGTCGCTGATGTTCGTGCAGATGTTCGTGCCGAACCTGCATCGCCTGAAAGGGCGCGAGCGGATTCAACTCGACTGGCTCGGCGCGTGTGTCGTCGCGGTGACGCTGGGCGCGCTGCAACTGTTGATCGAGGTGCTGCCGAAGGAAGGCTTGAGCGGCACGACGATCGTGCTCTCGCTGATCACGATCGTGTTCGGCGCGACGCTGTACTTCTGGGAAAAGCGCATGGGCTATCCCGTCGTGCCCATCGACGTGCTGCTCGACCGCAGGCTCGCCGCGCTGTTTGCGATTTCGGTGCTGGGCGGCTTCGCGCTCTTCTCGATGGCGTTCTACATTCCGCTGCTGTTTCAGGGCGGCTATGGCATGTCGCCGCACGATTCGGGCATGCTGATCACGCCGCTCCTGCTCGGCACGTCGGTCGGCAGCATGCTCAACAACCGCATCGTCACGCGCATCCGGCGCGCGAACGTGCTGCTGTATGCCGGCTTCGCGCTCTCCGCGGCCGGCTGTCTCGCGCTCGTATCGCTGAAAGGCCACGAGCCGCATGCCGTCTGGATGGCGTGCATGGGCGCGAGCGGACTGGGCCTCGGGCTCGTCGCGACGAATCTCACGATCTGCTCGCAGCAGATCGTCGCGCGCGATCAACTCGGTGCGGTCACGGCGTTGCTGCAATCGTTGCGCATATTCGGCGGCATGCTGGGCACCGCGATCACGGGCGCGCTGCTCGGGCATCTCTATGCGCGAAGCGTGCACCGTCCGCTCGATTCGTATCAGGCCACGCAATGGCTCAAATCGTTCGCGAGCCCGGATCTGCTGATCGATCGTGCGGAACAGTCAGCGTTGATCGAGCGCCTCGTCGCGGCCGGCCAGCCGGGCGACGCGATGATGCATTCGGCGCGCATGGCGCTCGTCGACTCGATTCATATCGGGCTCGTGGTCGCCGCGCTGGCGGCGTTCGTCGGCTTGTGTCTCGCGTGGTTCGTGCCGGCGGTGCGGGTGGTGTATGGCGATGCGAACCAGCAACGCGCTTGATGCCGCAACGCCGGTCGAACGTGCCCGGGGGTCAGCGCGTCAGCACGTCAGCGCTTGCCGCGATTTGCGCCGCCGAGCGCTTTGACGATCACCTTGGTGGGTGAACTGGTGGCGAGCCGCGAGACATCCGAGACGTGGACCCAGCGGCATCGGGAGATTTCATTGCTCGCGCGCGGCTTCGCGCTCTTTGGCACATCGCAGAAGAAGACGTGGTGATGCTTCTGCCTTCCGCGATGGTGAAACAGAAACTTCGCCGACTTGCCCGAGAGACGCGTTTCTTCCTTGAGCTCGCGCAGCGCGGCATCCGGCAGATGTTCGCCGCGCTTGAGCATGCCGCCGGGCAGCGCCCATTTGGTGCGGCGTCGTGCGACCAGCAGGATGTGGTTGCCTCGCCGGCAGATGACAGTGGCGCGTTTCCTCACGCTGGCTCCGAATATCGTCTTGTTTCTCTCGACGTGCGGTGCGCATCCCGCAAGCGGGTCCTAGTGTACCCAACAGTCATTTCGTTGTGGAGCGGGCAATAAAGGCGGCATTTCCCGTATTGCGTATCACCGAAAACCTGTTCCGTTGCTTCGTTGCGCCGATAAGGCAGGAGGGCGCGGGCAGGTACGCATGTTGCGTGGCGAGTGCATTCGAGAACAGGGAACGATCATGGCTTCGGATGACGGAACGCGCAACGCGCACGCGACGAATGAAACAGCGCAATCGAGATTCGGCGAGCTGGCGTCGCCGCTCATCGAAGAGGCGACGAAGCATGCCGCTGCACTGAACGGGAGCACGAACCCCGAAGTGCTGCACAAGCTGCGTGTCGCGCTGCGCCGGCTTCGAACCTTGTTCTGGGCCTATCGGCCCTTGCTGGACGACGATTTCGACACGCGGCAGCGCGCGTTGTTCAAATACCTCGCGACATCGGCGGGCAGCGCGCGCGACTGGGACATTCTGCTCGAACTGCTGAACGAACTCGATGTGAAAGGGCTCGACGAATCATTGAAGGCGCGTCGCGCGGACGTGCTTGCGTCGAGCATCGAAACCATCGCGAATGCGGACGTGAAACACGTGTTGCTCACAGGGCTGAAGGAGGCCAATCACGATCTCAACACGGGACCTCGCCGCGTGCCTGTCGATCGGTTCGCGAAGAAGCGGATCGGCGCGGCGCGCAGACAACTGAAAAAGCGCATCAGGAAAGCGCTGCGCGCGAAGCAGTCGAACTATGCGGCCTATCACGAAGTGCGCAAGGCCGGAAAGAAAGTGCGTTACCTGCTGGAGCTCTTCGAGCCGGATATCGCGCCGGGCATGCGCGAAAAAGTGAAGCGCCTGAAGCGTTTGCAAAAGCGCTTCGGCGCATTGAACGATGTGGTGGCGAGCCGCAATCTGCTGACGTCATCGGCAGACGCGTTGCCCGGTGGTGTCGACGCGAAACCTGCGCTGAGCGCGCTGAAGGCGGAGCAGAAGGAGCGCTTCAAGGCTGCGAGAAAGGCGATTAGTTGATATCGGCGTCGATCGCGCATCGCTCGAAACGGTGTCACACTTGCCGCATCAAATGATGGCTCACTTCATGGAGCAGCATCATGGCGCGCAACGAATATGTCGTCTTCAAAGGCAAGTTGAGTCTCGGCGTTCCCTTTCTCGGAGGTTACAAGGGCGATCCGCACTATGTGATCGTCTGCGAAGACGCGCAAGGCAAGCCGTTCAATATTGTCACCAACGTGAAGTCGGATAGCTCGCTGACGGGACCGGCGGGTTATCTCGTGCTGTACCTGTGGGACTCATACTTCGATCATCCGATGATCGCCGATCTCGGCAAGCTCGCCGCGGGCGTTGCCACATCGAACTTCCCGAAACTCGACTATGTGCACGACAAGCGCCTGCTCGACCTGAGCGCGATGCGTCCGATCCCGCTCGACACGAAGGACGAGCAGAACGATATCAACGCGCTTCTCAACGAGATGCTGCAGCTCGACATGTCGGAAGACGGCGTCGACTACGTCTATAAGACGCCCGGCTACAGCGACGATCGTCTGGGATGGAAGCCCGCGAAAGACGTGACCGTCTACGGCTTCGGCTTCCTGTTCGAGCCGGAAAAGAACGGCTTGCACGAGACGCACATGAACCAGGGGAACCCGAAGCCGGGCAAGGGCAGCCATGTGAAGGACCACTCGAACGAGAACGGCGTGTTTCAGGACGGCGCGGTGATGGTCGAAGTCGACGGCAAGTTCCAGGCGCTTTTCGTCGCGTTTCAGACCCAGCTCGTGCCGACCGATAATCGGGGCCGGCCGATACCGGGGCAGTCGCATCCCATTCTGGAAGGGAAGATATGAGTTCGTACCCCGCGCTGATTAGCTAACGTCAATGCATTCGTTGGGCAGACGCATCGCGCGTACTAGCATGAATCGCTCGCACGCTTTTTCACGGGATCATTCATGCGATACAAGGGATACGATGTCGAGCCCTCCGCGCGGGCCTTGCCGAGCGGCCTCTTTGCCGCGAACCTGACCATCGGGCGAGACGCGTCTCCCCACGGCGCGTCCTTCACGTTCGATGCGCTCGATTACTTTTTCGAAGCCGATCACGCGATTGCGTATGCGTGGCGCTGGGCGCGGCTGTGGATCGATCAGCACGGCAAACGGGCAGGGTAGCGCGCGCGAAGGCGCCGAACGCATCACTGCGCGCGATGGGGACTTTGTGTCGATCAGCGCGTTGACAGGCACAATACGATGAATCCGCCATCCGGACCGGCCCTGAGAGGCCGCCGGCCCCCGCTCATTCATCGTCGTCATGAACCACGCTCATCCTTCGCAGAATTCCCCGCGTTTCCTGCTGTTTCTGGTTTGCCTGTTCGCCTCGGCGGGGCAGCTCGCCATCGACATCTACGTGCCCGCGCTGCCCGCGATGGCGCGTTACTTCGCGACATCGCCGCAGGCGATCCAGTCGAGCGTCTCCTGTTACATGGCGGCGTATGCGATCGGGCAACTCGTGTTCGGCCCCGTCGCCGATGCCTACGGACGCAAAAAAGTGCTGGCGTTCGGGCTGGTCGTCTTTACGCTCGGCTGCCTGCTCTCGCTCGCCGCGACGAGCCTCGAGACCTTCCTCCTCGCGCGCGCCCTGCAGGGCTTCGGCATCGCGGCGACGAACCTGCTCGCGAAGGCCATCATCACCGATTCGTTCAAGGGCCAGGCGCTGATGCACGCGTTCACCTACATGTCGATCGCGTGGGGGCTCGCGCCGATCGTCGCGCCCGTGATCGGCGCGCATTTGCAGGAATGGTTCGGCTGGAAGGCGTGCCTCGTGTTCCTGCTGATCTATTCCATCGTGATGTGGACGCTCGTGTGGCGCTATCGCGAGACCTTGAAGCAGCCCGTGCATCTCGCGCCGCGCACGCTCCTGACGAACGCGGGCAAGGTGCTGTCGAGCCCGGTGTTCCAGAGCTGTTTTCTTGCGCAGGGTTTGTGCTACAGCATTCTGCTCGTGTTCAACATCGTGGGCCCGTTCATGGTGCAGAACACGCTGCACAAGCCGCCGACGTATTTCGGCTATCTCGCGCTCGCCATCGGCATGATGTATTTCCTGGGCGGCCTGTCGAACCGCGTGCATGGCGTGCGTCTGCCGAGCGCCGAGCAGCGTTTGCGCATCGGCGCGCGCGTGATGGCGGGCGCGTCGGTCGTGATGTTGCTGCTCTCGCTGACGATCGGCCTCACCGTATGGACGCTCGCCGCGCCCGTGCTCGTGATGGGCTTCTGCGCCGGCGCCATGTACCCGACGCTGATGGCGAAGGGCAACTCGCTCTTTCCGCATATCGCGGGCCTCACGGCGGCCATTCTCGGCTGCGCTCTCCTGCTCGTATCGTCGGTGATGATGGGTCTCGCGGGCTTCGTTTCGGTGCAGATCCTGACGCCGCTCGCGGCGTTCTTCGTGATTCTCGCGTTCACCGTCGTTACGATGGTGACGCTGCTGTTGCGGCATCTGGAGCGATCGCAGGATGGGCGCCCGGTGCGAGGGGGCGTCGACGCGGCTTGATGCTTCACGGTGGTGCGTCCTGCAATGCATTGCAGAAAAGCTTGTTTGACCAGGCGTTTTTGAGCGCCTAGATTCGAGCTGTTCACGCATCGAGGAGGCGAGCCATGCCGCACTTCCTGAACCAGTACTTGCAGGCGCTCTCGGCTCCGGCGGGGCGCGTGCGCAAGCACTTCACTAAAGAAGCGGCGGCGCACGAGGCGCCTGCCGCGAACGAGACCACGCGCGCGGAGCAGCTCGAACATATCTCCGTCTATGCCCGCGCGGGCTATTTCAACATGGGCTATACCGTCGACGCGTTCCAGTTGCCCGGCGAGTCGCCGCTGCACTGACACGCGAAAGCAGCAAGCGCATCGTTTCCGCCAGCGAAGCGATCTGCCTTAGCGAAAGCGTGGGAATCCAAATGACGCGCGCTGCGCATAGCATCTGCAAAAGCGTTCGTTTGAAGCGAGGACATGCGACCGTACCATCGGATGCTCCATTCCCGTTGCGCCGAGACTTTCATGACAGATCGCCCCGCTCCTACCGACATCGCCATTCATCCGCTGATCGCCGGGCGCTGGAGCCCGCGTGCTTATGCCGATCGCGCCGTCGCGCACGCGCAGGTGGTCGCGTTGCTCGAAGCGGCGCGCTGGGCGCCCTCGGCGTACAACGCGCAGCCGTGGCGCTTCGTCGTGTTCGAGAAGACCGTTGATCAGGCGGCGTTCGAACGCGCCTTCGCGTGGCTCGTGCCGTTCAATCAGTCATGGAATGTGAACGCGCAAGTGCTGATCGCCGTACTTGCCGATACCCTCGATGCCAAAGGCGAGCCGAATGCCAATGCCGCTTATGACGCGGGCGCCGCCGCTATGGCGCTGCTGCTCCAGGCTCATGCGCAAGGCCTCGCCGCGCACGCGATGAGCGGCTTCGATGCGCCCGGCCTCAAGCACGCATTCGAGATTCCGGAGCGATTCGCGGCGCTTTCCATGATCTCCGTCGCGCATCACGGCGATGCACGCGCGTTGCCTTCCACACTGGCCGAGCGTGAGCGCGCGCCGCGCGCGAGATTGGCGCTGGATGAGATCGCGCAATTTGGAGGATGGAGCCAGGCGCACTGAGCTGCCACTTCAGCACGACCGTACACCGCCTGTCCCGAACGCCTGTGGTATAAGCACCGCATGCACGCGCCCCTCTGCGGCGCGCAACGAACGTGACAGGAGCATGCAGTGAGAAGGACCGCCGAAAACAAGTTGAAGGTGGTCGCGGTACGGGTCGATCCACAATTCGAGCAACGGCTGCGACTATTGGCAGAAACGACGGGACGCAAGCAATCGTTCTTTCTTCAGCAGATGATCGAGAACGGCATCGCCGCCATGGAAGAGACGTGGTTGCCGCCGGACGTGCTCGAGCAGGTGAAGAACGGCACATTGCCGGCCCTGCAGCAGGATCGGGTCGCGACGGCGGATCTTTTCGGCGAATCGCCGGGCGATCATCCGGACCAGGTTTCGTAACGCAGTCGCGCAAGGAAGATGCGAGTGCAACCTGTTCGCCCGGAAGCGATCGAGTCCCGCTTCGCCGGCCCTGACGCGGCATGTGACGACCGCACGCTCGCGCGCATCGTATTCGGTGCGGCGAGCAGCGGGCCGCGCATCGAAAGCGGCGTGCCCACGTTGCAACTGAAAATGTGCGACGACGCGCGCGACGGTTTCGCCGAAATCTGGAGAAGCGCCGGACCCGTGCGCAGCGGGACCTTCAACGATCTCGTCTTTGCCCACGATAGCGAGTTCCTGTTTTGCGCGGGTTTCATCGCGTCTTCCGGCCGATACACCGAAGCCACGCGCGAGACCTATGCGGACGCGTTCGCGCTGGTGCGACAACTCGGCTTCCCGAAGATCTTCCGCATGTGGAACTTCATTCCCCACATCAACGGCGAGAATGGGGAAGGGCTCGAGGTCTATCGCGATTTCTGCCGCGGACGCGCGATTGCGTTCGAGCAGGATCATGCCGCGGCAGCGGGCATGCCGGCGGCGACGGGCATCGGCACCTGGGGCGATGGCGTCGGCTTCTATTTTCTGGCGTGCCGCGAGAGCACGGTCAGGCATATCGAGAACTCGCGTCAGACGCCCGCGTATGAATATCCGCAGCGTTACGGTCCGAAGCCGCCGAGCTTCGCGCGCGGCACGCAATTGCACGACACGCTGTTCGTTTCCGGCACCGCCAGCATCATCGGACACGAGACGATGCACGAAGGCGATCTCCACAAGCAGTGGGATGTCGCGATCGCCAATATCGCGCATCTTATCGGCGCGGAGAATCTCGCGGCGCAGGACGTGAACGGCGGCTATATGCTTCGCGATCTCGACCGGATCAAGGTTTATTACCGGCATGCGACGGACCTGCCCGCCGTGACGAAGCTCGCGCGCGCCGCGTTTCATCCGGAGGCGAGCATCCGCTTTCTGAAGGTCGATATCTGCCGCGCCGATCTGCTCGTGGAAATCGAAGGGATCGCGTCATATCGGCATCGGTCAGACTGAGGCCGACTGCCTGAGCGTCTTCACGAGCAGGCTGTGCAGACTGTCGACCGCCTTCGAGCCGCGCGAGTCGCGGCTGCGATAGACCGCGACTTCCATCGGTTCGAGCGGGCCGAGGCCTTCGTCGCTGCCCAGGATCCGCAAGTCGCCGGGCGCGCTGCATTGCGTCAGCGCCGCGACGGCCAGGCCGCTTTCGACCGCCGCAATCTGCCCCGCGAGGCTGGAGCTGTTGTAGACCACCTTATAGCGGCGTCCCTGCTGCGCGAGCGAATGGATCGCGCTGCGCCGCGCGAGGCTCGTGCTCTCGTACACGGCGATCGGCAGCGGATCGCGCCGCCATAGCTCGAACTGCGTCGCGCCGACCCAGACCATCGGCTCATGAAAAAGCAGCGTGCCGCGCCGGCCATGATCGCGCGACACGAGCGCGATATCCAGTTCGCCATTCGCGACGCGCGGAATGAGCGATGTCGACTGCTCGCAGATCAGCTCGATCTCCACGCCGCTGTGTCTCGGCGCAAAACGCCTGAGCACGGGCGTCAGATATTTGGCCGCGTAGTCGTCGGGGACGCCGAGCCGCACGCGGCCGGTGAGCTGCTCGCCCTGGAGCGCGACCTGCGCTTCGGCATGCAGATCGAGGATGCGGCGCGCGTAGCCGAGCAGCGTCTGCCCGTCGTGAGTCAGTTCGAGCGTGCGCGAGCCGCGCTCGATGAGCCGCAGCCCCAGCGCGCTTTCGAGCTTCTTCAACTGCATGCTCACCGCCGACTGCGAGCGATGCACTTCCGTCGCGGCGCTCGACAGCGAACCCGCGTCGACCACGGCGACGAAGCACTTGAGCCAGTCCATCTGCAGATCGTGCTGTTTCATCGGTTTAGTTCAGGCAAGCGCTTTCGAAAATCGAATGAGTGATGTTCGAATTATGCGCTTTTCGTTCGGGCCGTCACGCAACACACTGAGGGCATGAATACGAACCAGGCATCTCATCAGGCGGCGTCGAGCTTCGACGCTACGCGCAACGAAACGCGCCGCGCGGCGGGCGGGTGGCCATTTGTTCTCGGCTGCGCGCTGCTCGGCACGATAGGCGTGTTTCTGCACGAAGCGAAAGCCGATCCGTTGACCGCGACGTGGTTTCGCTGCGCGTTCGGTCTGCTCGGCTTGACGGTCTGGGTGCTGCTGCGCGGGCACATTCGCGCTCTGCGCCTGACCCGCGCCACGGGCCCGTGGATACTCACAGCCGCTTCGTTGATGGTGCTGAGCTGGTCGTTGTTCTTCAGCGCGGTCGAGCGGACCTCGGCGGGCGTCGCCATCGTGCTGTTCCATGTTCAGCCGATGTGGGTGCTGGTCCTCGCATCGTTGTGGCTCAAAGAGGCGATCGGCAGGCAGCGCGTCGCGTCGGTGGCGGTCGCCATGATCGGTCTCGCGCTGGCGACCGGAATCGTCGAGCACTCGGTGAACGGCACGCTTCAGCCCGGCTACTGGGCCGGAGTCGCCGCGTGTATCGCGGGCTCGTTCTGCATGGCGTGCGTGACGCTCATCGCGAAGCGTCTGCATGCAATGCAGCCGGGCGTCCTCGCGTGGTGGCAGTGCGCGATCGGCACGCTCGTCCTGTGGGTATGGCCGATGCAGCAAGGCTGGCCCGCGTGGGGGATATCGTGGGCGTGGCTCGCCGGGCTCGGGCTGATCCACACGGGTCTCGCGTACACGCTCATGTACATCGGCATGGCGCGGCTCGAAACCGGGCGCATCGCCGTGTTGCAGTTCGTCTATCCGGCTGTGGCTATCGTCATCGACTGGCTTTGCTTCGATCAGCACCTGAGCGGCGTGCAGCTTGCGGGCATCGCGTTGATGTCGGTCGCTATCTGGTTCGCGGAGCGGGGGCGGCGGTCGTGACAGCACAACGGTCCCTATGTAATGCTATGCGCATACTCTATGCACATTGGAGATGCACATGGCTGAGGCATTCGTGACCCGCGCCGAGCTTCCATCGGCCAACCAGCCGGAGAAGGGCACAAAAGTGACGCGCAAGCCGACCAATGTGTCTCTGCCGTCGGATCTGCTTGAGCGTGCGAAGGAATTGAACGTCAACGTTTCCCGTGCGAGCGAACGGGGACTGCGTGAAGAAGTTCAGGAAGTGGAGGCTCGCCAATGGGCCGAGCAGAACGCCGAACTCGTCAAAGCGTACACCGCGATGGTGGAGCGAGAAGGGCTACCTCTGGCTAAATATCGGACGTTTTGATGGCCCGTTTTGACCTCTACGCGAATCCTAACGAAGACTCGCGAGAAACCACGCCTTACGTGGTGGACGTGCAGAGCGATCACGTCGGGAGCCTGCCTACCCGCGTGGTGATTCCCTTGCGCCGTTCGAAGATTCTGCGCTACTCGGGTACACCATCCGATCTGTTGCCGAATTTCATGATCGATGGTGAAGACTGCTTTCTAGATACTCCAGCCATGGCGGCCATTCCGGCGAATGTGCTTGGCCGAAGGATCGGCTCACTTGCCGAATTTCGCGGCTTGATTGCCGAGGCGAGGGACCGGCTCTTTGGTCGTTATTGACTGCATGCACTGACTGCGTCGCTGCTCGGCTATCCGCGCGTTTTTTCGCCTGGGCTGGCAGCGCTCGCGACGGTTCAAGGCTTGGCGGGTGGTAGCCGCCCGCGTCCCGCCTCGTGCGCCCGCTCCAGCATGAAGTCGATGAACGCCAGCGTCGCGCGCGTGTGATGCCGGTTCGGCATATACAGCATGTACATGTGCGTGCCGAAGATGCTGAGCCGCCACTCATCGAGCGCCGTGACGACCTCGCCGCGCCGCATGTCTTCCATCACGACATAATCCGGCACGATGCCGAGCCCGAGGCCGGCGAGAATCGCATCGCGCAGAAAGAGAAAGTTCTCCGAGATCAGGCTCGGTTCCAGCAGCACTTCATGACGCTCGTCGTCGAGATAAGCGGCGACGCGCGTCTGCTTGCCGACGACCGTCGCGGTGATCACCGGCACGACCCGTAATTCTTCGAGGCGCGTGGGCATGCCATGCGCCTCGGCATATGCCGACGATGCACACGCGACATAGCGCACCGGCCCCATGTCGCGCGCGACGAGACTCGGCGGCGGCTCCGGCATCACGCGCACGGCGATATCGACTTCATCGCGCAGCAAGTCTTCGACGCGATTTTCGAACATCACGTCGAGGACGATATCCGGATACGCCCGCTTGAACGCGATCAGCCATTCCGACATCACGAGCTGCCCGTAGCCGCTCGGCACGGAAAGCCGGACGCGCCCCTGCAGCCCTTGCCCGAGCGTCGATACGGATTCGTGCGCCGCGAGGAGCGCGTTCTGGATCGACCTGCCGTGCTCATAGAGCTTGAGCCCGAGTTCGGTCGGTTCGACCCGCCGCGTGGTCCGCCGCACGAGTTGCAGGCCGACAGACTTTTCGAGCTGATTCAGGTGATAGCTGACATTGGCGCGGCTCATTTTGAGGCGGCGCGCCGCTTCGCTCAGATTGCCCGCATCGAGAATTTCGACCAGCAGCGTGAGTTCGTTGACGTCCACGGCACATTTCACCATTGTCAAAATTTCTTTGACAGTCTGTCAATCGCCGCTGTAATTGTCAAGGATGCTTGTCCCCGCGAGAATGCTTCCACGCCAAACCGGAAACATAGAATCAGGAGACTTGATCCATGACGCTCTCGAGCGCGCCCGAAACGGCCACCGTCCAACATGAATTGCGCGGCAGCGTCCTCGTCGTGACCATCGATCATGCGCCCGTCAATGCGCTGAATGCGGCCGTGCGGCGCGGCCTCATCGACGCGATCGAAGCCGCCGATGCGAACGCGTCGGCGCGCGCGGTGCTGATCGTGGGCGCGGGGCGCAACTTCATCGCGGGCGCCGATATCCGCGAGTTCGGCAAGCCGGCGGTGCCGCCGTCGCTGCCGGAGGTGTGCAACCGAATTGAGGCGTGCGGCAAGCCGGTCATCGCGGCGATTCACGGCGCGGCGCTCGGCGGCGGGCTGGAGGTCGCGCTGGCGTCGCATTACCGGATCGCGGTGGAAGGCGCGAAGCTCGGCCTGCCCGAAGTGCAACTGGGCCTGTTGCCCGGCGCGGGCGGCACGCAGCGCTCGGCGCGCCTGATCGGCGCCGGGGCGGCGCTATCGCTGATGCTGAGCGGCCGTCACGTCGGCGCGCAGGAAGCGCTGCGCCTCGGTCTCGTCGATCGCGTCGGCCAAAGCGATGATGTGTTCGCCGAAGGCCTCGCCTACACGCACGAACTCATCGCGACGCAGGCCGCGCCGCGCCGCACGCGCAACGCGCGCGGTCTCGCGGACAGCGAAACGAGCGCCGCCGCGATCGCCGCCGCGCGCGCCGACACGCAGAAGAAAGCGCGCGGCCTGCTGTCGCCGCTTAAGATCGTCGACTGCGTGGAGGCGGCGCTGAACCTGCCGTTCGATGAAGGTCTGCGCTTCGAGCGCGAGCAATTCCTCGAATGCCGCGAAAGCCCGCAGCGCGCCGGGCTCGTCCACGCGTTCTTTGCGGAGCGCGAAGCGCAGAAATCGCCGGAAACGCGCGATGCGCAACCGCGCGCGATTCAGTCGGTCGGCGTGATCGGCGGCGGCACGATGGGCGCGGGCATCGCCGTCGCGCTGCTCGACGCGGGCCTTGCCGTGACGATGGTCGAGCGCGACGACGCATCGCTCGAACGCGGCCGCGCGCACATCGAGAAGGTGTACGACGGGCTGATCGCGAAGGGCCGCATGACGCACGATGCGAAAGCGCGCGCCATGCAGCGCTTCAATGGCGACACGAAGTACGACGCGCTCGCCGATGCCGACCTCGTAATCGAAGCCGTGTTCGAGGACATGGCGGTCAAGAAGGCCGTGTTCGCGGAACTCGATCGTGTGTGCAAGCCGGGCGCGGTGCTCGCGAGCAACACGTCCTATCTCGACATCGACGAAATCGCGGCAAGCATCTCGCGCCCGCAAGACGTGCTCGGGCTGCACTTCTTCTCGCCCGCGAACATCATGAAGCTGCTCGAAGTGGTCGTGCCCGCGCGCGTCGCCGCCGATGTCGTCGCGACCGGCTTCGAGCTCGCGAAGAAGCTGAAGAAGGTCGCGGTGCGCGCGGGCGTGTGCGACGGCTTCATCGGCAACCGCATGCTCGCGGTGTATCGCGCGGCGGCGGATCATCTGATGGAAGACGGCGCATCGCCGTATCAGATCGACAAAGCCGTGCGCGACTATGGTTTTCCGATGGGACCGTATCAGGTCATCGACCTCGCGGGCGGGGACATCGGCTGGGCCGCGAGAAAGCGCCGCGCCGCGACGCGCGATCCGAACGCGCGCTATGTGCGCGTCGGCGACGAGTTGTGCGAGCGCGGCTGGTTCGGCCAGAAGACCGGACGCGGCTTCTATCGCTACGAAGACGGCGCGCGCGGCGGCAAGCCGGACGCCGAAGTCGAAGCGATCATCGACGCCGCGCGCAAGCGTGCGGGCGTGACGCCGCGCGCGTTCAGCGACGAACAGATCGTGCGCCGCTACATGGCCGCGATGATCAACGAGGGCGCGAATATCGTGCACGAAGGCATCGCGCAGCGCCCGCTCGATGTCGATGCCACGTTGATGCACGGCTTCGGTTTTCCGCGCTATCGCGGCGGCCCGATGCATTATGCGGATACGGTCGGCCTCGCCAATGTGCTCGCCGATATCCGCGAGTTCGCGAAGGAAGATCCGCTCTTCTGGCGCGCATCGCCGCTTATCGTCGATCTCGTCGAACGCGGCAAGAATTTTTCGAGCCTGAATCAGCCGGCCTGAATCCGGGCTTCGTCACTCTCACTTGGAACAGCAGTCATGGACCTGAAATTCACCGCTGACGAAGAGGCGTTTCGCGCGGAAGTGCTGGAATTCCTGCGCACGTCGCTGCCCGAGCGCATCGCGCACAAAGTGCATACGGGCAGGCACCTGACGCGCGACGACATGGCGCAATGGCACGGCATCCTCAACGCGAAAGGCTGGCTCGCGAATCACTGGCCGAAGCAATACGGCGGGCCCGGCTGGACGGCGGTGCAGAAGTTCATCTTCGAGAACGAATGCGCGATTGCGGGCGCGCCGCGCATCGTGCCATTCGGCGTGAACATGCTCGGGCCGGTGCTCATCAAGTACGGCAGCGAAGCGCAGAAGCGTCACTGGCTGCCGCGCATTCTCGACGGCTCCGACTGGTGGTGCCAGGGCTATTCGGAACCGGGCGCGGGCTCGGACCTCGCATCGGTGCGAACCACCGCCGTGCGCGCGATGGAGAACGGCCAAGAGTATTACATCGTCAACGGCCAGAAGACGTGGACCACGCTCGCGCACTTCGCGAACATGATCTTCTGTCTCGTGCGCACGTCGCAGGATGCGCGCAAGCAGGAAGGCATCAGCTTTCTTCTCATCGACATGAATACGCCGGGCGTGGAAGTGCGTCCGATCATCACGCTCGATGGCGAGCACGAAGTCAACGAAGTGTTCTTCACCGATGTCCGCGTGCCCGCGGCGAATCTCGTCGGCGAGGAGAACAAGGGCTGGACCTATGCAAAGTACCTGCTCACGTATGAGCGCACGAATATCGCAGGCGTGGGCTTTTCGGTCGCGGCGCTGCGCCGCCTGAAAGCGGCGGCGGCCAAGGTGCAGAGCAATGGCCGCGCGCTCATCGACGATCCGCTGTTCGCCGCGCGGCTCGCGCGCGTCGAGATCGATCTCGAGAACATGAAGACGACGAATCTGCGCGTGATCGCGGCAGTGGCGGGCGGCGGCGTGCCCGGCGCTGAAAGCTCGATGCTCAAGATTCGCGGCACCGAAATTCGTCAGGAGATCTCGTCGCTGATGCGCCGCGCGATGGGACCGTATGCGCAACCGTTCATCGACGAGGCACTCGACGAGGGCTACGAAGGCGCGCCCGTTGGGCCGGACGAGGCATCGAGCGCGGCGGCGCAGTACTTCAACAATCGCAAGCTGTCGATTTTCGGCGGCTCCAACGAAATTCAGAAGAACATCATCGCGAAGATGATGCTCGGGCTCTAAAGGATTCGCACGATGAATTTCCAGCACACGGAAGACCGGCGGATGCTCGCGGATTCGCTGAACCGCTTCATCGCCGAGCAGTACGGGTTCGAGACGCGCGACCGGATCGCGCGCTCGGAAGAAGGCTTGAGCCGCGACATGTGGCGGCGCTTTTGCGAGCTCGGCATCATCGGCGCGTTCTTCGATGAATCGTCCGGCGGCTTCGGCGGCGACGGCTTCGATGTCTCCGTCGTGTTCGAGGCGCTCGGGCGCGGGCTCGTCGTCGAGCCGTTCCTCGATGCGCTGATCGTCGGGCGCGCGCTCGCGCAGTCGGGCGATGACAGGCAGCGCGGGATCATCGTGAAGATGATCGACGGCGCGGCGATCGCGGCACTCGCGCATGACGAGCCCGGCTCGCACTACGAGCTTTCACGCGTGAGCACCCGCGCGACGCGGCACGGCGATCAATGGGTGCTGAAGGGCGCGAAGGGCGTCGTGCAGCAGGGCGAGCATGCGGACGTGCTGCTCGTGTCGGCGCGCACGTCGGGTGGCGACCATGACGAAGCGGGCATTTCGCTCTTCGTGGTGCCGCGCGATGCGCGAGGCGTGAGCGTGCGCGGGTATCGGAAGATCGATGGCGGACGCGCGGCGGAGGTGTCGCTCGATGACGTCACGCTCGATGCCGATGCGCTCGTTGGCAAGGAAGGCGATGGCTACGCGACGCTCGTGCATGCGGTGGGTTACGGTCTCGTCGCGCTGGCTTCCGAAGCGGTCGGCGCGATGGATGTCGCGAAGGAGCACACGCTCGAATATCTGCGCACGCGTAAGCAGTTCGGCGTGCCTATCGGCGCGTTCCAGGCGCTGCAGCATCGCATGGCCGATGTGCTGCTGGAAATCGAACAGGCGCGTTCCGCTGCGATCAATGCGGCGGCGGCGGTCGGTGAAACGGGCGTCGCGCGTGAGCGGGCGCTGTCGGCGGCGAAGTATTCGGTGGGGCGCATCGGCGCGCGCGTCGCGGAAGAGTCGGTTCAGTTGCACGGCGGGATCGGCATGACGTGGGAGCTGCCGCTTTCCCACTACGCGAAGCGTCTCGTGATGATCGATCATCAGTTGGGCGATGAAGACCATCATCTCGCGCGATATATCGCATTGGGACGCGCTGAGTTGTCTTGAGCGCGTATCACGCCATGGTTCCCGAACTCGACAACGAACTGCCCTGAGGCCACGACAACCATGCTGGCGATCATTCACGACAAGGTTCGGAGCGAGGCGGCCATGCTCGCCGACAAGGACGACGCCACGCTCTGGCGCTGGTTCTCCGAACTCTACGACGAAGGGCGAATCCGCTGGTGCCGTTCCGCGCAAGGATGGCTCGTCAGCGTGGATCACAAGCACCTCGCGACGGAGCCGGATTTCGATGCCGCGATCCGCGTTTCGCGCGAGCGCTATTTCAGCGGCAGGCTAAAGCGGGCAGAGGCTCGCCGCTGAGGCGCGGGTGTTTTAAAAGCCGCTCGATCATCGGGTCAAAGCTTATCGGGCCTTTCTCGGCCTTTTTGCCGGTCATTCGAGGCCAGGTTGAATCGGATGGCGTCCCCTGACGCCGGATTCGACGTGCAACCGATCGTGAGCGCGTGAACGTCGCACGAACAGCGCCCGCAGATCGGCGCCCTATTTCAGAGTTATCTGACTGTTAGCAACTCGCAAGGTATCGAGAATTCCGGGTTTTCCGGAACTCGGAGTTCCGGACCCATTTGCTGCAGTCACAGAAGCTCTGAAATGAATAAGAACTCGTACCGATTGGTGTACAGCCGCGTGCGCAACATGGTCGTCGCAGCGGCAGATTTCGCCGTGGCGCGTGGCAATGCGGCCGGGACAGGGGAGCGTGGCGCACGTCGCAGCGCCGACACGTCGATTTTCACGCCAGCGTTGCGCGTCATGGCATGGGCCGCGATCCTGATGCTCGGCACTGCATCGACGTTGGCCGTCTCGCAAATCGTCGCGAAGCCGGGCTCGGGCACGCAGGTGCTGCAGACACAGAATGGGCTCGATCAGGTGAATATCGCCAAGCCCAGTTCGGCCGGCGTCTCTCTTAACAACTATTCACAATTCGATGTGCCCGGCAAGGGCGCGATCCTGAATAACTCCCCGACCATCACGCAGACGCAGCAGGCGGGTTATATCAACGGCAACGCGAATCTGACGCCGGGTCAGGAAGCGCGCATCATCGTGAATCAGGTGATGTCGAATTCGCCTTCGCAACTGCGCGGCTAACGTCCTCGTTCAACAGCCCGGCAAGCTGGACAGTGAAAAAGCACTTCGATGCACAAAGTCTGGAAGCCCGATCGACACCCCACACCCCGCCCCTCCAACCCAAATCAGACAAATAGGAGAGAATATCGTCCGAGCTCGCTGACCGAGGACCATGCAGAGCAAAGATAAACTCGCGAGCCAGCATTCCGGGATCTCCAAATAGTGGCCACCGACAATATCCGAAACCCGAGTCTGAACGCGCCGGCGCCATCGCGTCCGCGCCTATCCGCGCCGAACATCATCGTGCTATGCGGGACCGTCATCGCGCTCGCGATGGTCGGACTGTGCGCGCTGGTGCTTTATCAAGGCAGGCTCGACGCGCTCGATCGCGCGCGCGACACGTCGCGCAATCTCGCCTTGCTCGCCGAGCGGGACATCGAACGCAATTTCGAGCTATACGAACTCTCCCTGCAAGCCGTCGTCGAAGGCGTGCAAAGTGCCGATGTCAGCGCGCTACCGCCGCGATTACGCAACGACGTGCTGTTCGACCGGGCAGCCACTGCGCGCGATCTCGGATCGATTCTCGTGCTCGACACGAACGGCAACATCGTCATCGATTCCGGCAGCATCGTGCCGCGCCCGGGCAACTTCGCGGACCGGCGTTATTTCACCGTTCAGCGCGATCATCCCGACACCGGGCTCTTCATCAGCAGCCCGTTCGCGTCGCGGCTGCGAGGCGGGGCACCCAGCATCGCGCTCAGCCGCAGGCTATCGAATCCCGATGGATCGTTCGCGGGCGTTGCGATGCTCGCGATCAACCTCGAATACTTCCGCACCCTCTTCGCGGGACTTTCGCTCGGGCCGCACGGCGCCGTGTCGCTGATCAGCCAGGACGGCATGATGATCATGCGTCAACCCTTCGATGCGCAGGTGATCGGCCGCGACATCAGCCATGCCGACACCTACAAGCGCTTTCGCGCGGCCGCGCAGGGTAGCTTCAGCGAGAAATCCTCGCTCGACGGCAGGCGCCGCCTCTACTATTTCCGCAATTTCCCGAAGCTGCCGCTCATCATCATGGTGGCCGAGGGCGAAGAAGACGTCTATGCGGCGTGGCATCGGCGCGCGGTCATCATCGGTTCGTCGATGGGCGTGCTCGCGATCGGCTTCATCATCCTGTCGTTCGTACTTGCCGCGCAGTTCCGGCGGCGCATGCGCGCCGAGTCGGAACTGCAACTGCTCGCGCGCACCGACGGACTGACCGGGCTGCACAACCGCCGCACGCTTGGCGAGATTCTCGATCAGGAGTGGCGCAGGGCGCGCCGCACGCGCAGTCTCTTTTCTCTGCTCTTCGTCGATATCGACCGCTTCAAGGCCTTCAACGATGCCTACGGCCATCAGGCCGGCGACGACGCGCTCGCGGCCGTCGCGCGCTGCATCGGCGACAACATCCGCCGCCCCGCCGACACCGCGGCGCGCTATGGCGGCGAGGAGTTCGTCGTCGTGCTGCCCGATACACCGACCGAAGGCGCGGCGCGCATCGCGGAGCGGATTCGCGCGGCCATCAGCGATCTGTCGATCGAGCACGCGGGCAGCGAGTTCGGCCGTGTGACGGCGAGCATCGGTCTCGCGAGCTGGCGTCCCGAACGTGACGACGACGTGAGCACGCTCATCCGCGCCGCCGACGAAGCGCTCTACGATGCGAAGGCATCCGGACGAAACCGGGTCATGCAGGCTGGCGCCGTTTGAACTGCCGGTTGCGCGCCTGCACTCACTGAGCCTCGCCGCCCGCCATCGTCTCGATGATGCTTTCGAGCTGCGCGCTCATCGGCATGTCGAGGCTCTTCCCGGACGGCAGACGCTGCAGGAACCAGCGCTTGTATTGCCGCTCGATCTCGCCATCGGCGGCGAGTTCCTGGAACGTGTCCCTCACCACCTGCGCGAGCTGCGGATCGTTCTTGCGGAACATGATGCCGTATGGGTCATATGACAGGTAATCGCCCACGACCTGATACGCGCCGCCTTTCGCCGCGTTTTCGGCGATGAGGCCGTACAGCAGCACATCATCGGTGGCGAATGCATCGGCCTGGCCGTTGGCCACGCGCGCGAAGCCATCCGCATGGTCCGGCACGACCTGCAAGCGCATGCCGAGCGCGAACTTCCTGTCGAGATCGCGCAAGGCTTTCTCATTCGTGGTGCCCGCCGTCACCGCGACCGTCTTGCCCGCCAGATCGCGAAACGAGCGGATCGGCGAGCCTCGTTTCACCATCACCTTCGTGCCGGCCACGAAGATGATCGGCGAGAAGGCCACGCGCTTCTGACGCTCGACGTTGCTCGTGGTCGAGCCGCATTCGAGATCGACCTTTCCATCGACGACCGCATCGATGCGATCTTCCGGCGTGACGTGAACCCACTGAATATTCAGGCTCTTGTGGATCGCGTTGCCGATCGCGGCGACGAGCGACTTGCACAGCTCGATCGAATAGCCGATGGGCTCCTTGCGCGCACTGAGATACGAGAAGGGCACCGAGGCGTCGCGGTAGCCGAGCGCGATCGTGCCCGTGTCACGCGCTTTCGCGAGCGTGCCGGTGAGCGTCGCGGGGGAGTAGGCGTCGTTGTTCGGCGGCGGTGTCTGCACGTCATCGGCCGCGCGCGCGCCGAAGGCCGTGGCGATCAGGCTGGCCACAGCCAGCGCCGCCCAGAAGCGCTGCGTCTTCATGGCTCGCCTCCGTCAGACTTGCGCCGGATGCGCCAGCGACGCTTCCTGTTCGGCCTCGATGCGCGCCGCATTCGCCGCCGCTTCCGATTCCGACAGCAACTCGCCTTCCCACTTGGCGACCACCGCGCTCGCGATCGAATTGCCCACCGCATTCGTCGCGGAACGGCCCATGTCGAGGAAGGTATCGACGCCGAGGATCAGCAGCAGGCCCGCCTCGGGAATATTGAAGTGATTCAGCGTGGCCGCGATCACGACCAGCGACGCGCGCGGCACGCCGGCCATGCCCTTCGACGTCAGCATCAGGATCAGCAGCATCGTGATCTGCGTGCTGATCGGCAGATGGATGTTGTACGCCTGCGCGATGAAAAGCGTCGCGAACGTGCAGTACATCATCGAGCCGTCGAGGTTGAACGAATAGCCCATCGGCATCACGAAGCTGGATATCTTGCGCTTCACGCCGAAGCGGTCGAGCGCGTCGAGAATCTTCGGATACGCGGCTTCGGAACTGGCGGTCGCGAACGAAAGCATGAACGCTTCCTTGATGAGCGACAGCAGCCGGAAGACGCGCCGCCGGAGAAACAGGTAGCCGGCAAGCACGAGCAGGCCCCACAGCAGAAACAGGCTGAGATAGAAGTCGGCCATGAAGACGGCGAACTTGAGCAGGATCGTCAGCCCGTTGACCGCGACGGTGGCGGCCATCGCGGCGAACACGGCCAGCGGCGCGAGCTTCATCACGTAGCCGGTGATCTTGAGCATCACATGCGAAAGCTGATCGATCGCGCCGAGCAGGATCTTGCCTTTGTCACCGAGCGCGGCGAGCGCGACACCGAAGAACATCGAGAACACGACGATCTGCAGGATCTCGTTGTTGGTCATCGCTTCGGCGAACGAACGCGGCACCATGTGGCTCACGAAATCCTTCAGCGTGAATTTCGATGTCGCGAGATTCGCCGACGCGCCGATGTCGGGCAGCGGCAATCCGAGGTTGTCGCCGGGCTTGAGCAGGTTGGACATCACCAGCCCGAGCAGCAGCGAAATGAGCGAAGCAGTGATGAACCAGCCGAGCGCCTTGGCGAACACGCGTCCGACCGAGGCCGCGTCGCCCATGTGCGCAATGCCGACGACCAGAGTGGAAAACACGAGCGGCCCGATCAGCATCTTGATGAGCCGCAGAAAGACATCGGACACGAGCGAAATGTAACCGGCTATCTCGGTGGCGGATTTCTTGTCGGGAAAGCTCGTGAAGATCATGTAGCCGACCAGGATGCCGACGACCATTGCGACCAGAATCCAGATGGCTGCGGAATTCTTCTTGTTCATCTCCAGGCCTCCATTGACTGCGTATCGAACGATTGCACTTCAACTTGCGGATGCAACAGGCGATGCAAGACGGGACGGCGATTGCCCGCGAATCTTCAGATGGTAACGTTGCCCTCCGATCTTCGCTGAGCGCGGCGCGTATCCCTCCGATGCGAACATGGATGAGGACGGGTGACAGGTGTCCATCATAAGCCTTTCGCCGTTGCCGGGAATGTGAAGCGCTGTCATGCGTGCGTTGCCGGACTCGCTTGCTTCGAATGCAGCGCGCGAATTGCCTAAACTGAATCGACAGGTTCGAACGCGCAACGAATGAAGCGATTCTTTCATTGCGGCGGTAGCGAGGCGCGTGCCACGTCCTCGAGGATGGCCGGAGAGAACCATGATCGAACTCGACAGGCTCGCCCGAATCCGCATATTTGCCGATCTGCCGCGCGATCGTCTGGAATGGCTGAGTGAGCGCGTGACAGAGTTCTCCATCGCGGCCGGCGACGTGCTGCTGCGCGAAGGCGACATGCCCGCGAGCCTGATCGTCCTTCTCGACGGCGAAGTCGACGCCACGCAAAGCGCGGGCGGTCAGAGCGCTGAGGAGCGCTACGTCGAGGGCTACAGCGGGCCTGAGGCGTTCGGCACGCCGAGCGTGATGGCGTCGATCCCCTATCCGGTGACGCTCACCGCGAAGAGCGAGTGCCTGCTCGCGCACTTGCCGGAAGCCGCGTTTCGTGAACTTTTCGTTTCATGCGGCTCGTTCAGCCAGGCCGTGGCGCGCGTGATGACCGACTGGCTCACGGCGCTCGAAACGGCGGCGCTCAATCGAAGCCGGCTCGCCGCGCTGGGCAAGCTCGCGGCGGGGCTCGCGCATGAGTTGAACAATCCGGCATCGGCATTGGCGAGCGGGCTCCAGTACATGCGCAAGGAGCTCGACGCGCTCGAAGGCTCGGCGCTCGCGCTCGGCCGCCACGCGGTGCCGGAAGGCGCGCTCGGCCGGCTCACTGCGCTTGCGGCGGGCAAGGCATCGAACGAACGCGCCGATGCAGCGGCTTCCTTCGCGCAAAGCGAGCGCGAGTCGCGGCTGGCCGACTGGCTCGGCGCGCGCGGCGTCGCGAAGCCGTGGCGGATCGCGCCGGTGCTCGCGGCGCACGGCGTCGCGGCTGATGACCTCGCGCCTTTCGCCGACGAGCTGAGCGCCGGCCAGCTCGATGCGGCCATCGGCTGGATCGCGCGCGGGCTCGATCTTCGCGCGGTCATGGACGACGCGATGCAGGGCGCGCAGCGCATCTCCGGAATCGTGACGGCGATGAAATCCTATTCGTTCATGGATCAGGGCCCGCAGCAGGAGATCGATCTTCACGACGGCATCGACGACACGCTGATGGTGATGACGCACGAGACGAAGCGCGGCATCGAGCTCGCGCGCGACTACGATCGCAGCCTGCCGCGGCTTCAGGCGTACGGAAGCGAGCTCAACCAGGTGTGGACGAGCATCATCGAGAATGCAATCGAGGCGATGGAAGGCCGGGGCCATATCGCAATCCGCACGCACCGCGACGGCGCCGATGCTGTCGTCGAGATCGCGGACAGCGGCCCGGGCATTCCGGCGGATGCCGTGGAGCACGTGTTCGAACCCTTCTACACGTCGAAGCGCGGGCCGCACGCGCAGGGCCCGAGCATGGGGCTCGGCCTGCATATCGCGTACCGCATCGTGGTGAACCGGCACGGCGGAACGATCGGCGTGCGATCGGATGCGAACGGAACGGTCTTTCGGGTGACGCTGCCGCTCGCGGGCAGGCACGGCGTAACGCATGACGTAGCGCCGCTTGCGGGCCCGGTCCTGTAATGAATGCAAGCCGCGCGAAACCTTGCCGCCGCAGCGTCTACAATGTCTGCAACGGATGCCGCGCCCGCAGGCATGGGCGCCTTAAACCATCATGGACAAGCCCGTGATCCTCGCCGTGGACGACGACCCGATCGTGGCCGGCGCGGTCGCGCGTGATCTGCAGGTCGCGTATGGCGAGCATTACCAGATCGTGCGCATGGACTCGGGGCCGGCGGCGCTGGAGGCGGCGCAGCACTTGCGCCTGCAGAACCGCTCGGTGGCGCTGTTCATCGCGGATCAGCGCATGCCGAAGATGAGCGGCATCGAGTTTCTCGAGCAGGCCATCGAACTGTTTCCCGAAGCCAAGCGCGTGCTGCTGACCGCTTACGCCGACACCGATGCCGCCATCCGCGCGATCAACACGGTGCATCTCGATCAATACCTGCTCAAGCCCTGGCATCCGCCCGAGCAGAACTTCTATCCGGCGCTCGACGATCTGCTCGCGGACTGGCATGCGTCGTCGCGTTCGGCATTTCAGGGCATCCGCATTCTCGATCACCGCTGGTCGCCGCAGGGGCACCAGTTGCGCGATTTCATGGCGCGCAATCACATTCCATTTCGCTGGCTAGACGTCGAGCGGCACGGCGAGGCCGATCCGCTCCTGAGCGCGCTCGCGCCGGGGCAGCGCCAGTTACCAGTCGTGGTGTTCGAGGACGGCACCGTGCAAAGCCGTCCGACGATCGCGCAGATCGCCGAGAAAGTCGGGCTGCACACGCGCTCGACGACGCCGTTCTACGATCTCGTCATCGTCGGCGGCGGGCCGGCCGGGCTGGCGGCGGCGGTGTATGGGGCATCGGAAGGGCTGCATGTCGCGATCATCGAATGCGATGCGCCCGGCGGGCAGGCGGGCACGAGCTCGCACATCGACAACTATCTCGGCTTTCCTTCCGGCGTGAGCGGCGCGGATCTGTCGCGGCGCGCGCTCGCGCAGGCGCGGCGCTTCGGCGCCGAGATGATTCTCACGCAGCACGCGGTGGGGCTGCGCATCGAGCCGCCGTACAAGTTCGTCCGGCTCTCCGATGGATCGGAGGTGAGCTGCCTCGCGCTGATGGTCGCGAGCGGCGTGTCGTATCGCAAGCTGGAAGCGCGCGGCATGCAGGAGCTCACGGGCGCCGGGGTGTATTACGGCGCGGCGCTGGTCGAGGCGGTCGCCTGCTCGAATCAGGATTTGTTTATCGTGGGCGGCGCGAATTCGGCCGGCCAGGGCGCGATGTTTCTGTCGAAGTACGCGCGTTCGGTCACGATCCTGTGCCGCGGTTCGTCGCTGAGCGTGGGCATGTCGCACTATCTCGTCGAGCAGATTCACGAGACGGAGAACATCCGCGTGCGGCCGCATACGGAGGTCGAGAGCGTGAGCGGCGAGGGCCATCTCGCGGAGATCACGTTGCGCGACTTGCAGACCGGCCGTTCGGAAACCGTTCCGGCGAGCGGGCTTTTCGTGTTCATCGGCGCGGCGCCGTGCACGGAGTGGCTGCGCGGCGTGGTCGAGCGCGACGAGCACGGCTTCCTGCTGACGGGCCGCGCGCTCATCAAGGGCGGCCGCGCGCCGGCGGGATGGGAGCCCGGACGCGATCCGTTCCTGCTCGAAACGAGCGTGCCCGGCATCTTCGCGGCGGGCGACGTGCGCGCCGATTCGGTCAAACGTGTGGCGGCGGCGGTCGGCGAAGGCTCGATCGCGGTGCACTTCATTCATCAATATCTCGCGAACCCATGAGCGCTCCGTCGATGCTCTTCGAGATCCCGCTCTTCGCGGGCCTGTCCGACGAGTGCAAGCAATGGCTCGTCGCGAGTCTGACCGAGCATCGCCTGAAGAAGGGCGAGGTCCTGCTGCACGAAGGGCAGATGGTCACGCATCAGTTCATCCTGCTCGAAGGCGAGCTGCTGACGGAAAAGCTCGTCGCGGGCCGTCAGGTGATCGACGACACGCGCGCCGCGCCAGTTTCGGTCGCGGAGGCGTCGCTGCTCTCGGGCATGCCGCTGCCGCTGACCTTCAGCGCGAACACGGATTGCTATCTGGTCTCGCTGCCCGAGAGCGTCGTGCGCAAGCTCTTGAGCGAGTGCGAGTCGTTTGGCAAGCAGATTTTCCGTTCGATGTACGGCCGCATCAGCGCCTACGACTCCTTCATTCTCAGCGGCGAGAAGCTGGCCGCGCTGGGACGGCTGTCGGCGGGGCTTGCGCATGAACTGAACAATCCGGCTGCGGCCGTCGCGCGCGCGGCGGACGGCATGCGCGATGCGCTAGACAGCCTGCATCGCGCGACACGCTCGCTCGTGCTTTGCGCGATGCCCGCCGATGTCATGGACACGCTCGACGCATGGGCGAGCCGCGCGCCGCCCGCCATCGATGCCACGCCGCAGGGCGCGTTGCGGCAGAGCGAAGCGGAAGAGCGCTTCGCGCAGTGGCTTTCGTCGCACGGAACGGACAAGCCCTGGCTCATCGCGCCGCGGCTCGTGGCGGCCGGCTTCGCGCCGGACGAACTCGAGTCCCTGACGCCGCGCGTGAACCCCGAGCAGTTCGGCGCGGCCATCCGCTGGCTTGCCGCGACCGTCGAAATGCGCTTTCTGTCCGAGCAGACGTGGCTCGGCGCCGGGCGCATCTCGGAGATCGTGAAGGCGATGAAGTCGTATTCCTACATGGACCAGGCGCCGCTGCAGGAAGTGGACATCCACAACGGCATCGAAGATACGCTGACCATCATGCAGCACCGGCTGAAGCACGGCATCGTCGTGAGAAGGGACTACGACCGCGCGCTGCCGCCGGTGCCGGTCTACGGCAGCGAGCTCAATCAGGTGTGGACCAATCTGATCGACAACGCCGTCGACGCGATGGAAGAAAGCGGCGAGCTCACGATCCGCTCGCATCGCGAAGGCGACTGCGCGGTGATCGAAGTCTCGGACACCGGGCACGGCATTCCGGCGGATATCCTGCCGCGTCTCTTCGAGCCGTTCTTCACGACGAAGCCGCCCGGCAAGGGCAACGGCCTCGGGCTGCACATCGCGTACCGGACGGTGGTGCATCGGCACGACGGCAGACTCAATGTCGTGGCCAACGATCGCGGCACCACCTTCCAGGTGCGCCTGCCGCTCGCGCATCGGCATGCGGCGGCGCGTTGACGGCGTTCAGTTCAGCTTCACCGTGGGCCGCACACGCTCGCGCAGCCATTGGCTCGCGGCGTACATCACCGCGCGCTTGACGCCCGTGAGCCCCATGATGTGCCTGCGATACAGGTGCCGGTAGCACGACGCCGCGAACCATCCGTCGATGAAGAGCGGCCGGCGCAGCAGCTCGCTCATCAGGGCGCCCGCCGCGCCCGCGCGTCCGAAGGAAATCAGCGTGCCCTGATCGCGGTAGGCGAAGAGCGGCACGGCGCGGGCGTCGAGACGGCGCGCGAGGGCATCGGCGAGATAGACGGCCTGCTGGTAAGCCGCCTGCGCGCGCGGCGGCACGAGCGCGTCGCCCTTCGATGCGGCGCACGCGGCGCAGTCGCCCATCGCGTAGATGCCCGAGTCTGGCCCCACCTGCAGCGTTCCGTCGACGATGACCTGCCCGAGCCGGTTCAACGGCAATCCTTCGAGCGTGCGCAGCACGGCCGGCCCTTCCACGCCAGCGGCCCAGATGGTGATATCGCTCGCGAGCGTTTCGCCGTCGGCTGTCGCGACGGCGTTCGCGTCGACCGACTGCACGCGGCAGCCGAGCCGGACTTCGACGCCGAGGCCCGCGAGCACGTCCTGAGCGCGCGCGGAGATGCGCTCGGGCAGCGCGGGCAGCACGCGCGGCGCACCTTCCAGCAGACGAATGCGGATGTCGTCCGCCGGATCGAGCGACGCAAGGTGATAGTCGCGCAGCATTTCCGCCGAGCCGCGCAGCGCGGCGGCCAGTTCGACGCCGGTCGCGCCGCCGCCGATCACCGTCACCGAAACCGGCGTCTTGGCGGCGCCGGGCGCCGCTTGCCGCGCGTGGCCCGAGCGCAGCAGGCTCGACAGCAGACGCCGCCTGAAGGTCTCCGCCTGTTCCACGGTCTCCAGCGTCAGCGCGTGCTGTTCGGCGCCGGGAATGGAGAAGAAGTTCGTGACGCTGCCGAGCGCGAGCACGAGCGTATCGAATGCGAGCGTTCTCTTCGGCAGGAGCGGGCGACCGTCGATGTCGGTCGTCTCGTCGATGACGATCTCGCGGCGCCCCCGGTCGATGCCCGAAAGCGCGCCCTGCTCGAAGCGGAAGTGGTTCCACTTCGCGTGAGCGGCGTAGTCGATCTGATGGCTCGATGCGTCGATCTGGCCTGACGCGACTTCGTGCAGGAGCGGCTTCCAGAAGTGCGTCGGGAAGCGGTCGATGAGGGTCACCTCGGCCCGGCGGCGCTTGCCGACGCCATTGCCGAGGCGCGTGGCGAGCTCGAGCCCGGCGGCGCCGCCGCCCACGATGACGATGCGGTGGGGCGAATCAACCTGGTGTTGCGCGTAAGGATTCAACATCATGGTTCTCCCGGGTGGTGCTTCATCGATTGAATGCGTTTGTGTCGCAGCGGCCTCGCTTGACGACCTCGTTGGAAAAAATATAAGGTCGCGAAAACATTTGCGCTATTTAGTATTTATCGCCGACTCATAAGTTTTCACTAATGTTAAAGACAACGACCTTCCGGCAATTGAGGACGCTGCAGACTGTTGCGCGCGTGGGCAGCATTTCGGGCGCGGCCGTGGAGTTGCATCTCACGCAGCCGGCGGTGTCCCTGCAGATTTCGCTTCTGGGCGAGGCGGCGGGCACGCCGCTGTTGCGGCGCGTGGGGCGCGAGGTTCAGCTCACGGCAGCGGGCGAGGTAATGGCGCGTTATGCGAACGAGATCCTGAGCCTCTGGAACGAGGCCGGCGAGGAAGTGGCGGCGCTGCGCGGCGAGCTGGGCGGCACGCTGCGCATCGGCGCGATCACAACGGCGGAATATCTCGTTCCGCCGCTCCTTGTGAGATTCACGAAGCAAAGACCGGGCGTGAAGCTGCAGTTTCGCATCGGCAATCGCGATGACATCGTGCGCATGCTCGCGACGAACGAAATCGATCTCGCGATCATGGGACGGCAACCGCGCGAGCTGCGCACGAGCGCGGCGGCATTCGCGAAGCACCCGATGGCGTTCGTCGCGGCGCCGTCGCATCCGCTCATGCACGCGAAGCGCCTGCACCTGACCGATCTCGAAGCGGCGAACCTGCTCGTCAGGGAGCGCGGCTCGGGCACGCGCGTCGCCATCGAGGGGCTGTTCAAGGAGGCGGGATTGAAGCTGCACGCGGCGTCGGAGCTGTCGAGCAATGAAGCGATCAAGCAGCTCGTCGAAGCGGGGCTCGGCGTGGCGTTTCTTTCGCTGCACGCGTGCGCGCTGGAGATGCAGGCGGGACTGCTCGCGACGCTGCCCGTGCCGTCGACACCGATCGAGCGGTCGTGGCATGTCGTGCATATGTCGGAGCGGCGCTTGCCGCAGGTGGCGAATGCGTTTCGGGAGTTTCTGGTGCAGTCGGGGGCTGAGGTGGGGGCGGCGGGAGAGAAGCGGAAGGTGCGGGGGCGGTGAGGGTGGGCCGCTCTGATCGAACGGCCCACGAGCCTCGGACACGGACCATGCGTAGCGGCTCGCTGCCGCCCGAGCTACCAGTATACGTCGATCTCGACGGTACCGCCCATCGCCTCCATCATCGCACGAATGTCGGCGGGCACATCTGGCTCACTATCGCCGGGCTCTCTATACAAGTAGCACCATAACGCCAGCGTCGCATTCTGTGCTTGAATCAGCTCGCGCAGATCGGGCCGCGGTAGCGCAAGCATGCTCTTGATGTAGCGCAGATGCGGCGCGAGCTGATCGCTGCGAATGGCGGTCTTGCTTTCGAAACTCCAGAAGTCGTTCGCCGCCGGTCGAGTGCTCAGCCTCCCTGAGGGATAGAGATACGGTTGTCCCTTTGTTCGGACACTGCTTGGCGTCACGCTGAAATATGTCGTCCAAAAACCGGGGTCCGCCGCGCCTCCGGAAATTATGAGCGTCGCGTGTGCGCGGGCGTGAGGGGCGATTGTGCTGGTCGCGTCAGGGCGCATAGTCATGGATATTGTCATCGAGGATTCGCTTCTTGAATTCGACGCGGCCATCATCATGGAAGATCACGTTGTCAGCTGGACCAAGTCCGTTCCTGGGCTTGAACTCGTGAAGCATGTCGCTGAATGTCGTTTCGTCATAGCCGAGCATCTTGGCCGCAAAGCGCGGGTTGTTCGTCTTGGTCGCGACCTCAAGCACATGATCACTGGGCGCGGCGGGCAGATACTCGAATGGTGCACCATCGAGCAACGAACTGCTGAGCGCCGTGGCGATCGTTCCATCGGGCAGAACGTCGCCGGGCTCGGCGGCCCAGATCGCCGGAAAATCGTCGGCGAGCAGTCTCGGAAGTCTTGGCCGTTCAAGCGGACGCACGCTGGCCGCGATGCTTGCCGCGCGCCGGAACAACGGCAACGCAGCGACAACTTCGCGCGGTTTGGGGCCGAGGCGCTCGCCGCCCGCGTTCTGATGAACCGACGTGCCTTTCACGGGCTGATCCGGAACCGTTACCAGATCGCCCGTCTCAATTGCGCGTTCGATCTTCCACGCAGCGGAAGCGTCGTCGTCACTCAGGCCGAGCAGATCGCGCAACTCGGCCATGATCTGCCGATCGTGCGACCAACTGAACTTGTCGGCCAGGAAGCTTCGCGCGCTCGCGGCGGCTCGCTGTTCGGCGTCGCGGCTCGTAAAGAACACATCGCGACGCTTGCGCAGCGTCAACGATAGTCGGCGCAGTCTTACTTCATTGCCCACTGGCATCCTCCATTTCGTCGCTTGCGAACATAAATAGTTAGCATAGCAAAGCATAAGGGGGAGATTGTGCGATGCCGTCAGCAGGTTACGCCTCAGCAACCGACACTGACCGCGTAACAGCGAAGCATATCGACACGGACGGCATCCTGCGCGATACACGGCGAGCTTCGACTTCCATCTTCCGGCGCGCTCAAACACGCGCATCGGCAAAACGCAAAAAACCCCGACAGCCTTCCGACGTCGGGGTTTCAGTCGAACGTGGTGAACGTTCGAAATGTATCTGGTGCCCAGGGCGGGACTCGAACCCGCACGCCTCTCGGCGCTACCCCCTCAAGATAGTGCGTCTACCAATTCCGCCACCTGGGCAAGGGGACCGCATTGTAGCGGGAAAATCGGAAAATGCGAAGGGTCCGCGTGCATTGCTTCGATTTCGAAGACCGAGGCGCTGCTACTACGGCCGCTACTACAATACCCAGCGTAGCAAGTGTCACCGCCGATTCGCCTGAATAATCTCATCGGTTCGCCCGGATCAGGAGCGTCCATGTTCGGCAACAGCTTGCGTTTCGAAGTCGGACCGGACTGGCAAGTCCACGTCGCCACGGACAGCTGGGCCGTCGCGACCCTGCTGGTGGCTGCCCTGCTGCTGGGGATTCTGCTGGCGAGCGTGATTTGCTATTACGCGACGCGCTCGATCATGCTGATGATCGTCAGCCGGCTCGCACGCAAGGAAGGGCGCAAGTGGCTGATCGCGGCGGAGCGCCATCGCGTGTTTCACCGGCTCGCGCCGCTCGTGCCCGCGGGGATCGTCTACCTGTCGGCGCCAATGCTCTCCGGCCTCACGTTTCCGCTGATCCCGGCGCTCGGCCGGCCATTGGCGATTCTCGCGGCCTGCTACATGGTCTACACGCTGGTGCGCGCGGCGCTCGCGCTGCGTGACAGCATCGACGAGCGCTACAGTCATTTCCCGTCAGCAGGCGAAAGACCGATCAAGAGCTTTCTGCAAATCGCCACCATCGTCGTGTATCTGGTCGCGCTGATCGCGGTGGTGTCGCTGCTGCTGGAGCGCTCGCCGCTCTATCTGCTGACGGGCCTGTCGGCCATCACCGCGCTGCTCATCATCATCTTCCGCGACTCGCTGCTCGGCTTCGTCGCCAGCATTCAGCTCGCGGCCTATGACATGCTGCGCGTCGGCGACTGGATCGAAGTGCCGGGGCATGTCGCCGATGGCGTCGTGATCGATATCGCGCTGAACACGATCAAAATACGCAACTTCGACAACACGATCGTGATGTTGCCGAGCCAGATCCTTCTGACGCACAGCGTGAAGAACTGGCGCGGCATGTTCGAGTCGGGCGGTCGGCGCATGCGTCATGCGATTCACATCGACGCCGACACCATCCGCTTTCCCGACGACGCGCTGCTCGCCCGCCTGCGCGATGCGATCGAGCGTCCGCTCGCGGCGCCCGAAGGCGAGCGCCGCACGAACCTCGGCCTGTATCGGCTCTATCTCAGCGGATATTTCCGTGAGCATCCCGCCGTGCGACGCGATCTTCCGCTCGTGATTCGTCACGTGCAGTCCGCCGCGCCTGTTGTCGCGCTGGAGATCTGCGTCTATATCAACGAGATACGCTGGGAGCGGTACGAGAATCTGCTCTCGGACATGCTCGATCACGCCTATGGTGTCGTGCCGCTGTTCGGCCTGCGTTGCTGGCAGAAAGAGCGGTCGTCGTCCGCGGCATCATGACGGCGATGAATCCGTGACCGCGGGTTCGGCGCGTCGCGCGGATTGATCGACACGATGCTTCGGCACCGCTCGCAACGCAGCGAGCACGCGCCGTGCATCATCGAGTTCCTTCTTCATCTCGTCGATGAGCCATTGAGCCACCGCGCGCGTGCTCTCCGAAGGATTCGACGAGCGATGTTCGAGCACGTAATTGCAGCCCGTTTCGATATAACAGTCCCACGCCGGAATGACCTTGCCTTCGTTGAGCGGCGCCGCGATTGCAAGCAGCCAGCCGAGCACGACGCCCTGGCCGAGCATTGCACACTGCACGGCGAGCCCCGGGTCCGTGTGATGCACCGCTTCACCGATGCCTTTATCGGACAGACCCGTCGCACGATGAAAATCCGCCCATGAAAGCGTGGTGACGTCGAGATGAATATAAGCGTGACCTTCGATGCTCTTCGGCGCATCGAGCGGGCCAAACTCCGCGAGATAGTTCGGACTGCAAATAGGGACGATGATCTCCGGACACATCAGCAGCGGATCTTTCTCCGAGCCGGGCCCATGCAGACGGATGCCGAGGTCCGCATCTTCGAGCGGTCCGTACAGGCGCCCGGGCATCACCTGCAAGCGCAAATTGATGGAAGGAAACGCACGGCGAAACTCGGCATAGCGCGGCAACAGCCACAGCGCGGCGAACCCGCTCGCGAGCGACAGCGTGACGATCTCGCCTTGCGCGTGATCGCGCTTGAGTTCGTCGATGGTATCGCCGATCTGCCCGAAGCCGGACGCGACGGCGCGCTGCAATGTTGCGCCGCGATCAGTCAGGGTTAGCCCTAGCTTCGTGCGCTCGAAGAGCTTGAAGCCGAGCGCGTCTTCGAGCCGCGCCACCATGCGGCTCACCGCGACGGGCGTCACGTTGAGCTCGCCGGCCGCCTTGGTGAAGCTCAAAAGCCGCGCGGATGTTTCGAAGACCAGCAGTGCCTGAAGCGAAGGAAGTCGGAGACTCATACAACACCATGTTATGGGGCATGCATCCATTTGTAATTTGACGGCGCATATTGGCCTCCTTACCTTGGCTCCGACGCCCACTTCATCTGGCAGGCCATGACACACGACACCGATAACCGCGCCGCCGCACCTGCTTCATCGGATCCATTGCTTCAGCCGTTCACCCTCAAGCATCTCGTGCTCAGGAACCGCGTGATGAGCACGAGTCACGCAAGCCGCCTGACACGCGATGAATTTCCGCAAGAGGTCTATCAACGGTATCACGAGGAAAAGGCGAAAGGGGGTATCGCGCTGACCATGTTCGGCGGCTCGTCGAACGTGAGCCTCGACAGTCCGAACACGTTCCAGCAGATCAACGTCGGGACCGATGCCGTGGTGCCGCATCTGCGGCGCTTCTCCGATCGCGTGCATACGCACGGCGCGGCGCTGATGTGCCAGATCACGCATCTCGGGCGGCGCGGCGATGCGTACACGGAACCCTGGTTGCCGATGATCGCGCCATCGCCCGTGCGCGAAACGCTGCATCGCGCCGTGCCGCAGGCGATTCATGAGGCCGATATCAAACGCGTGATCCGCGACTTCGGCCTCGCGGCGAAGCGCTGCCGCGAAGGCGGGCTCGATGGTATCGAAACGCATGCGGGCGGGCATCTCATCGGTCAGTTCATGGACCCGACCGTCAACCTGCGCACCGACAAATACGGCGGCTCGACGGCCAATCGCGTACGCTTCGCGATCGAGGTCCACGAGGAAATTCGCCGGCAGGTGGGCGACGATTTCATCGTGGGCTTTCGCTTCGCGCTCGAAGACGGATGCAGCTTCGAGGAAGGGCTGGAGATGTCGCGCATTCTGCAGGACACCGGCCTCTTCGACTTCTTCAATGTCACATTCGGGCGCATGGACACGAAGATGTCGCTCGCGGTGAATTCCATGCCGGGGATGTTCGTGCCGTCCGCGCCGTGGCTGCCGAAAGCTGCTGCATTCAAGCGCGCCGTCGATCTGCCCGTGTTTCATGCGGCCAAGATCGCCGACCTCGCCACCGCGCGCTATGCGATCCGCGAAGGCTTGCTCGACATGGTCGGCATGACGCGCGCGCATATCGCGGAGCCGCATCTCGTGAAGCTCGTCGAAGCGGGAAAGGAGGACGAGGCGCGGCCGTGCGTCGGCGCATCGTTCTGCCGCAATTTCCGCGCGACATGCATCCATAATCCGGCGACATCGCGCGAGACGTATCTCACGCATGACATACCGGAGGCCGCGCAGAAGAAGCGCGTGCTGGTCGTCGGCGCGGGACCGGCGGGACTCGAGTCGGCACGTATCTGCGCGACGCGCGGCCACGACGTCACCGTGCTCGAAGCGAATTCGACGGCGGGAGGACAAATGCTGCTCGCGGCGACGGGAAGCTGGCGGCGCGATCTCATCGGCATCGTGGACTGGCGTGTCGCGCAGCTCGACAAGCTCGGCGTCGATGTGCGCTACAACCACTACGCGGAATTGAGCGACGTGCTCGATCATGGCGCGGACGTCGTTATCATCGCGACGGGCGGTCTGCCGAATCTCGATGCGCTGCCTGGCGGCGAGCAGTGCAAGTCCGTGTTCGACGCGCTCACGGAAACGCCGCCGCGCGAGGGCAGCGTGCTCGTCTACGACGGCACGGGCCGTCACAACGCGTACCTCTGCGCCGAACGCTATGTCGATGCGGGCCTCGACGTATCGCTCGCGCTCATCGACAGCATGCCCGCGCAGGAAACCGGCGGACGCGGCGACGATCAGGTGTGGATGCGCAACATCGCGCGCTGGAATGTGCCGGTGCGCACGAACATCGAGCTGATCGAAGTGAGCACGTCGGATAACGGCAAGCGCCGCGCGGTCTTCCGTCATCATCTGACGAATGAGGTCGTGGAGATGGAGACGGACCATGTCGTCGTCGAGCGCGGCATGCTCGCGGTCGAAGATCTCTTCGAGGCGGCGCGCATGTACTCGATCAACGACGGCTATACCGATCTCGAAGCATTCGCCACGGGTAAGCCGCAGCCTGCGGCGCAAGAAGGCGAGGAAGGGCAATTCCATCTGTACCGCATCGGCGACGCGAGCGCGTCGCGCGACATTCACACGGCCATCTACGACGCCTACAGACTTTGCATGGCGCTGTGAGGGCACGTTCCATCCTATCCGCATAACGACATGACCGAGCGAGGCTGACCATGACATTGCCGAAGGAACTCGTTGTCGCCGATCCTGGCCGCCGCAAGGCGATGAAGACGCTGGCCGCCGCGGGCGCGGCGACCCTCATTTTGCCGGGCGCTTCGACACTCGCGTTCGCGGCGGCCGAGCCCGCGCCGCAACGCGGCGGACGCATCCGCGTGGCGCTGGCGAACCAGTCGCTGATGGATTCGCTCGATCCCTCGAAGGGCACGCATACGGGCGACTACTCGCGCGCGTACATGTTCTATAGCGGCCTCACCGAGCTCGACGCCGACTTCAAGACGCAAAACGCGCTCGCGGAAAAGCTCGAATCCGACGACTTCGTGAAATGGACCGTCACGCTGCGGCCCAACGTGCATTTCCACGACGGCAAGCCCTTCACATCCGACGATGTCGTGTTCTCGCTGATGCGCCACAAGGACCCGGCGACGGCATCGAAGGCCAAGTCCATCGCGGACGGCATCAGTTCGGTGAAGGCGGCCGGGCCGCTCAAGGTCGAGATCACGTTGACGGAACCGAATGTCGATCTTCCCGCGCTGCTCGCGATTCCGCATCTGGTGATCGTGGCCGCGAACACGACGGACTTCTCCAAGGGCAACGGCACGGGCCCGTTCGTGTGCAAGGAGTTCACGCCGGCGCAGCGCTGCATCGGCACGCGCAATCCGAACTTCTGGAAGCCGGGTCGTCCGTATCTCGATGAGGTCGAGATCATCGGCATCGGCGACGATGCGGCGCGCACCAATGCGCTGCTCGCGGGCGATGTGCAGCTCATCTCGCCGCTGCCCGCGCGCGATGTCGATCGCGTCAAGCAGACGGGCAAGGTGACGGTGCTCGAAAGCCCGTCGCAGCTTTATTCGGACCTCGCATTGCGGCAGGACATGCTGCCAACGAAGAGCACGGACTTCAACGAAGGCATCAAGTATCTGCACGACCGGCAGCGCATCGTGAACGTGATGCTGCGCGGCCACGGCACGCTCGCGAACGATCATCCGGTGCCGGAGTGGCATCCGTATTTCATGAAGGGATTGCCGCAGCGCGCATACGATCCGGACAAGGCGCAGTTCCACTTCAAGAAGGCCGGCACGCCGGGCGCGCGCGCGGAGATCATCGCGCCGCCATCGGTCGAGACTGCGCTCGATTCCGCAATGATGCTCCAGCAGGCCGCGAAGCAGGCGGGCGTCGATATCAACGTGCGCCGCGTGCCCGCCGACGGTTACTGGACCACGTACTGGATGAAGTACCCGATGACCTACGGCTCGATCCTGCCGCGCCCGACGCTCGATCTGCTGTACACGCAGTTCTTCCGCTCGAATGCGAACTGGAACGAGTCGGGCTGGAAGAACGAGCAGTTCGATCAACTGCTGGTGCAGGCGCGCCGCGAGCGCGACGAAGCGAAGCGCAAGCAGGTATACGGCGACATGCAGACCATCGTCTATGAGAAGAACAGTCTTGTGATTCCGGCGTTCATCAACTTCATCGACGCGCAGAGCTCGACGCTGCGCGGATTGAAGGGCACGCCATCGGGCCGCGTGATGGGCTACCGGTTCGCGGAGTTCGCGTGGCTCGACAAGGCGTGAACATCGGTCGCGCCGATGTTCACGGCCGAGCTACCACAGCGCCTGGCTCGTCAGCGCGAACTGCGTGAGCGTTTCATCGACGGATGGCGTGCCGTTCAGCGCCATCTGCTCGATGGTATCGACGAGCGGCAGTCCGAGCCCTTCGAGCCACGCGGAAAGCCCATATCGCAGCGGCGTATCGACACGCACGAACATGCCCGCGTTCAGCGCGAGCCAATAGCTGATCAACGCCTTGGCGCGGCTCTGGTCCGTCGATTCGGGCGCGATCACCGGGCCGATCACATGACCGTCACCGAAACGCCGGAACAGCGCGAAGCCGATGAGTTCGCCATCGCGATCGAGCGCGATGCCGCTTGCGACATCGAGCAATTCCGGCAGCAGATCGGTGCGATCCAGACCGCTCGCGCGAGATGCCAGTTCGGCGAGACGCGGCGTGTCCTTCGCGCCGATCGGACGCAGCCGTTCGCCCGGCGGAAGCGATACGAGCGGCGGCTGAAACGCCGCGCCCTGATGCTGATGAATGGTGTCGATACGCGTGAAGCCGCGTTCCTCGCACAAGGGCTTGCCTTCGTTCGATGCATGGATCAGCAGCATGCGCGAGCCGAGCTTCGCCATCAATCGATCGAGCAGACCGCGCCCGATGCCGCGACGCTGATGCTCGGGCGACACGATGAACATGCCGAGCGTCGCGGCATCCGTGCCGAATTGCCACGCGAGCGCCGTGCCGACCAGTTCGCCTTGCTGGGAGACGGCGGCGAACCCGCTGCCGAGACGCGCCGCGAAGCGCCAGTCGTCCGCGCGATGCCGCCATTTGACGGACGCCGACAGCGCGTGCGCCGCGGCGATGTCGTCGAGCGTGAAAGCCCGGTATTCGACCACATCGTTCTTGCTCGAGTCGGGCACGCCGGCCTCCTCACTTTGAAGACATTTACCGTGACTTTGACACCGCGCAGCGCGCATGGCTAGGACGATCTTCCTGTCCCGCGCGGCGCATGGGCCGGCGCGCGTGGTGCAACGCAAAACCGCAGGTTATCGCGGCAAGAACGCGCGCGCTGTGCCGAATCGGCAATTTTGTCAGCGAAATATGCCGGTGCGCTGGTCCTACGATAAAGCCATGTCAACGCAACATCCCGGAGGAGGACTCACGCATATGGACCGGTTCGATCCTGCCAGCATCGCCATCAGGAGCGGGCACTTCATCGGCGGCGAATTGATCGATGCGGGCGCGTCGCGTATCGAAGTATCGCGTCCGTCGGATGGCGTCGCGTATGCATCGGTGCCCGTCGCCGATGACGCGATGATCGACTACGCCGTGCAGAACGCGTTCAGCGCGTTCAAGAAGAGCGACTGGGCGCGCCGCGCGCCACGCGAGCGCGCACGCGTGCTGCGCAAGTTCGCCGATCTCGTCGCCGCCGATGCAACGAATCTCGCGCCGCTCGAAGCCCTCGGCTCGACGCGTCCCGTGCGCGATGCATATAACTGGGACGTGCCGTTCACCGCCGAGAGCATCCGCTTCTATGCGGAGCTTGCCGACAAGATCGGCGGCGATGTCGCGGCGACCGATCATCGGCATCTGGGCATGACGATCGCCGAGCCGTATGGCGTGATCGGTGCGATTGCGCCGTGGAATTTTCCGCTCGTGATGGGCGTATGGAAGACCGCGCCCGCGCTCGCGGCGGGCAACGCGGTCGTGCTGAAGCCCTCGGAGATGACGCCGTTCAGCGCACTGCGTCTTGCCGAACTCGCGCTCGAAGCGGGCGTGCCGCCGGGCATCTTCAATGTCGTTCAGGGCGATGGCCGCACGACCGGCGATGCGCTCGTGCGTCATCCGCGTATCGGCAAGGTCACGTTCACCGGATCGACGCGCACCGGCGCCGCGATCATGGCCGCCTGCGCGGAGAGCGGCACGAAGCCCGTCACGCTCGAACTCGGCGGCAAGAGCCCGCAGATCGTATTCGCCGATGCACCGCGCATCGATGAAGTGGCGCGGCGTATCGCCGGAGCGATCACGGGCAACGCGGGGCAAGTGTGCGTCGCAGGCTCGCGGCTGCTCGTGCAGCGACCGATCGCGGATGAGTTGATCGAACGCATCGCGCAAGCCTTCGGCGAGCTCAAGGCGGGTCCGACATGGGCAGCGGGCACGACCTTGCCGCCGATCATCTCCGAGCCGCAGGCGCAGCGCATCGACGCGATCGTTCAACGCAGCATCGCGGGCGGCGCGACCTTGCGTTGCGGCGGCAGGCGCGCGGATGCCGCGACGCCCGGCGCGTTCTATTCACCGACCTTGCTATGCGACGTCACGCAGGACAGCGACGCCGTGCGCAGCGAAATCTTCGGCCCGGTGCTCACGGTGCAGTCATTCGACACCGAGGAAGAAGCGCTCGAACTGGCTGCGCATCCCGAATACGGTTTGGCCGCGGGCGTGCATACCGCGGACATCGGCCGCGCATTGCGCATGGTGCGCGGCATCGAAGCGGGCACTGTTTGGGTCAACCGTTATGGACGCACGAGCGACTTCGTGATTCCGACGGGGGGCTACAAGCGCTCGGGTATCGGCAAGGATCTCGGCCGGCAGGCTTATGAAGCGAATCTGCGCTTCAAGAGCGTACTTATCGACACCGAAGGCTGAGGCAAACGCACAAGCACGAACGTTCGAAAAAGCCGCCGCATTTTTTGCTGTGGCGATGGCCCAAAACGCATGACTTATATCGTCGCGAGGCACGCATTCAACGCCATCAGTCATTTTTGCCTTGTTTAAATTTTTCTTAATGCATCGCTGTTCCTTGTTTTCACCACTGAACTCCGGACGGGTTCATCACACGACAGGACTGACACCATGATCGATTTCGAGCCGAAGTACATCACGTTCGACTGCTACGGCACGCTGACGAAGTTCCGCATGGCCGATATGGCGCGCGAGATGTACGCCGACCGCCTGCAAGGCGACGACCTGGAGCAATTCGTCAAGTTCTTCTCGGGCTATCGTCGCGATGAAGTGCTCGGCGCATGGAAGCCGTATCGCGACGTGATCGTCAACGCGGTGCGCCGCACGTGCGAGCGCATGAACGTCGAATTCAACGAAGCCGAAGCAGAGAAGTATTACCTCGCCGTGCCGACGTGGGGCCCGCATCCGGACGTGCCGGAAGGCCTCTCGCGCCTGGCGAAGAAGTACAAGCTCGTGATTCTGTCGAACGCATCGAACGATCAGATTCAAAGCAACGTCGACAAGCTCGGCGCGCCGTTCCATCGCGTGTTCACGGCGCAGCAGGCGCAGTCCTACAAGCCGCGCATGCAGGGCTTCGAGTACATGTTCGATCAATTGAACTGCAATCCGGAAGATGTGCTGCATGTGTCGTCGAGCCTGCGCTATGACCTGATGACCGCGCACGACATGGGCGTCAAGCACAAGGCGTTCGTGAAGCGCGGCCACGAGCCGGGCACGCCGTACTACGAGTATTACGAAGTGGACACCATCGGCGATCTCGCCGGCCAACTCGGTCTGTAATCAACGCCACTTCACGCGAGCAATGCCGATGAAACTCGACTCCTACTGGCTCGACACCGCGCCCGCGATGATCTCGACGTGCGAAGGCCCGGCGGATGGTCAGGCCGATGTCGCCGTGATCGGCGGCGGGTTCACGGGTTTGTCGGCGGCGCTCGCTTGCGCCAGGCGCGGCGCATCCGTTGCCGTGCTCGACGCCGGGCGCATGGGCGGCGGCGCGTCGGGACGCAACGGCGGTCAGTGCAATACGGGCGTCGCGCAGGACTATGCGGCGTTGCGCTCGCAACTCGGCGCCCTGCGCGCGCAGGGCTGTTATCGCGCGTATGCGGCGGCGGTGAGCACCGTCGAGCGTTTGATTCGCGAAGAGAATATCGATTGCGACTATCTCGCGTCGGGCAAGCTGAAGCTCGCCGCGAAGCCGCATCATCTCGAACACATCGCGAAGACTGCCGAGTTGATCCGGCGCGAAGTCGATCCCGACATCGATCTGCTCGATCGCGAGCAGGTCCGCAATGAAGTGCAATCGGATGCCTTTCACGGCGGCCTGTTGCAGCGTCATGGCGGCCAGATGCATATGGGCAAGTTCGCAGTCGGACTCGCGCAGGCCGCAGCGAGGCAAGGCGCGCGTCTTTATGAACACGCTGAAGTGGCCGCGATCACGAAGGAAGGCGGCGCGTATCGAATCGATTCGAAGCGCGGCACATTGCGCGCGAAGCAGGTGTTGATTGCAACGGGTCCTTCGAAGCACGGCCCGTTCGCGTGGTATCGGCGCAGGCTCGCGCCGGTCGGCTCGTTCATCATCGTGACCGAGCCGCTGCCCGAGGATCAACTGCAACGACTGCTGCCGAATCGACGCTCGTACACGACGAGCCGTCTGATGCACAACTACTTTCGTGTCACGCCCGATGCGCGCCTGCTGCTTGGCGGACGTGCACGCTTCACCGCATCGGAGCGTCCATCGGATGCAAAGAGCGGACGCATTCTGCAAGCCAATCTCGCATCGATTTTCCCGAGTCTGGCCGATGCGCGCATCGACTATTGCTGGGGCGGCCTCGTCGATATCACCGCCGACCGTCTGCCCCGCGCGGGCCAGCACGACGGCATCTATTACTCGATGGGCTACAGCGGCCACGGCACGCAGATGTCGACACACATGGGCCAGGTCATGGCCGACGTGATGAACGGCAACGCGGATGCGAACCCCTGGCGCGATTTCGACTGGCCCGCAATTCCGGGCCATACGGGCAAGCCGTGGTTTCTGCCGCTCGTCGGCGCGTATTACTCGATCAAAGACGTGTTCTATTGAAGCATCGGAAGCAAAGACAGGCGGCCTTCATATAACGATCAAGCCGTCGAACATTTACAGCCCCTATCGCGGAGAAGTTCATGAGCATCGACAAATCGCCTGAAGCACTCGCCCATGCCGATGCCGGCAAACGGCTCGAAGAACTGACGCGCCGTGGCGCGTCGCGGCGCAACGTCTTGCGCGCGATGGCCGCGGGCGGACTTCTCTCGGTGACGGGCGCGGGGCTCCTCACCGCGAGCGGCGCCGCTTTTGCGCAGGACAAGCCGAAGCAGGGCGGACGCATCCGCGTGGCGACACAGTCGTCGTCCGCCGCCGATACGCTCGATCCCGCCAAGGGCGCGCTCGGCACCGACTATGCGCGCGCGTTCATGTTCTATAGCGGCCTGACGGAACTCGACAATCGCCTCGGCGCGAAAATGGCGCTCGCCGAATCCCTCGAAACGAAGGACGCGATCGTATGGGTCGTGAAGCTGCGCAGCGGCGTGCAGTTCCACGACGGCAAGTCTCTCACGCCGCAGGACGTCATTTATTCGCTGATGCGCCATAAGGACCCGGCGGTCGGCTCGAAAGCGAAGACGCTCGCCGATCAGTTCAAGGAAGTCAAGGCTACCGGCCCGAACGAACTGACCATCACGCTGACGGGCGCGAACGCGGACTTGCCGGTGATTCTCGCGGACTCGCACTTCCTCATCATCAAGGACGGCACCACGGACTTCAAGACCGCCGTGGGCACGGGCCCGTTCAAGCTGAAGGAGTTTGCGCCGGGCGTGCGTACCGTGGGCGTGCGCAACGAGAAGTACTGGAAGCCGGGCATGCCGCATCTGGACGAAGTGGAGCTTATCGGCATCGCCGATGAACCCGCGCGCGTGAACGCGCTGATGTCGGGCGACGTGCAGCTCATCAATGCGGTGAGCGCGCGTTCGACCGAGCGCATCAAGGGCACGCCTGGCTTTGCGGTGCTGGAAACGAAGACGGGCCAGTACACCGATCTCATCATGCGCGACGATGGCGGCATCACGGGCAACGCGGACTTCCGCCGGGGCATGACGTATCTGATGGACCGCGAGCAGATGCGCAAGACGATCTTCCGCGGCTATGGCGCGATCGGCAACGATCAGCCTATCGATCCGAGCAACAAGTACTACATGTCGGGCCTGCCGCAACGCGGCTTCGATCCCGACAAGGCGAAGTTCCACTTCCAGAAGGCGAAGGTCGGCAATACGCCGATTCAGCTGTACGCATCGCCGGCGGCGGAAGGCTCCGTCGAAATGGCCGTGCTGATGCAGCAGGTCGCGCCGCAGGCGGGCATCAATCTGCAAGTGGTGCGCGTGCCTTCCGATGGCTACTGGTCGAATCACTGGATGAAGCATCCGCTCGGCTTCGGCAACATCAATGCGCGCCCGAGCGCGGACGTTATCTTCACGCAGTTCTTCAAGTCCGACGCACCGTGGAACGAAGCCAACTGGAAAAGCCCGCAGTTCGATCAGATGCTGGTCGCCGCGCGCGGCGAGCCGGACGATGCGAAGCGCAAGAAGATCTACGGCGACATGCAGGAGCTCGTGCATACGGATGGCGGCATCGGCATTCCTATGTTCCAGAGCTCGCTCGACGCCCATACATCGAAGCTGAAGGGCCTGGGCGGCATTCCGCTCGCGGGCCTGATGGGATGGATGTTCGCTGAGAACGTGTGGCTCGAGGCATGAGCGTGCTGTGACACCGGACGCGCGCCGTGCCTGTCACGACGGCGCGCGCTGTCAAACCTTCAACGAGAGGCGATATCCGATGAAAGTTCATGCGCAACGACTCGTCGCCGCGCGCCTCGGCCTCGCGCTGCTCACGCTGTGGATCGTGTCGATGGTGGTGTTCGGCATCACCGGTCTCTTGCCGGGCGATGCCGCGCAACAGGCGCTCGGCCAGGCCGCGACGCCCGAGCAGGTGGAGGCGCTACGGCACCAGTTCGGCCTCGATCAACCCGCGGTCACGCGCTATGTGCAATGGCTCATGCATGTGGTGACGGGCAATTTCGGCACGTCGCTGTCGAATAATCTGCCGGTCAGTGAACTGATCGCCACGCGTCTGCCGAATTCGCTCGTGCTCGCGGGATTGACGGCGCTCGTGTCCGTGCCGCTCGCGCTCTTGATCGGCATCCTCTCGGCGATGTATCGCGGATCGCTCGTCGATCGCGCGCTCAACGTGTTCACGCTTTCAACCGTGGCCGTGCCGGAGTTTCTCGTCGCGACCATCGCCGTGCTGATCTTCGCGGTGAAGCTGCGCTGGCTGCCCGCGCTGTCGTATCTGTCGGATGTATCGTCGTTCGGCGCGCTCGTGCGAACGTATGCGATGCCCGTGATGACGCTCTGCTGCGTGATCGTCGCGCAGATGGCGCGCATGACGCGCGCGGCGGTGCTCGATCAGCTGAACGCTTCGTATGTGGAAATGGCGTTGCTCAAAGGCGCTTCACCGATGCGCGTCGTGTTGCGGCACGTGCTGCCCAACACCATCGGCCCCATTGCCAATGCGGTCGCGCTTTCGCTGTCGTATCTGTTCGGCGGCGTGGTGATCGTCGAATCGATCTTCAACTATCCCGGTCTCGCGAGCCTCATGGTCGATGCCGTCACCAATCGCGACATGCCGCTCGTGCAGGGCTGCGTGATGGTGTTCTGCGCGGCATATCTCGCGCTCGTTCTCATCGCCGATCTGGCTCAGATCGTCTCCAACCCGAGGCTGCGTCAACGATGAATCGGAACGTCTTTTCTCACGCCACGACCGTGCTATACGACCAGCCTCCCGCCGATGCGCCGCAAGAGCAGGCGCCTGCCGTTACGAAGCGCGGCATGTTGAGCCGCCTCGTCCACCGCTTTTCGGTGCTGGGGCTGATCGGCCTTTTCATCGTCGTGTTCTGGCTCGCGGTCGCGTTCATCGGGCCGGTCGTCGCGCCGTATAAAGGCGGCGCGTTCACGTCGACGGAAGTCTTCGGCTCGTATAGCGCCGCGCATCTGCTCGGCACCGATTATCTCGGCCGCGACATGCTGAGCCGCATTCTCTACGGCACGCAGTACACGGTCGGTCTCGCACTTGCATCGACGGTCGCGGCGAGCGTCATCGGCACGTTCTTCGGTCTGGTCGCCGCTGTCTCGGGGCGCTGGGTCGATGAAGTCCTGAGCCGCCTCTTCGATGCGCTCATCTCGATCCCGAGCAAGATTCTCGCGCTCGTCGTGATCGCGGCATTCGGCTCGTCCATTCCGATGCTGATGATGGTCGCCGCGCTCGCGTATATCCCCGGTGCGTTCCGCATCTCGCGTTCGCTCGCGGTGAACATCATGACGCTCGAATATGTGCAGGTGGCGAAGGCGCGCGGCGAGAAGCTGTTCTATATCGCGCGTGTCGAAGTGCTGCCCAACATGATTCACCCGATGCTCGCGGACTTCGGCTTGCGCTTCGTGTTCATCGTGCTGCTGCTGTCGGGCCTGAGCTTTCTCGGCTTGGGCGTGCAGCCGCCGAACGCCGACTGGGGTTCGCTCGTGCGCGAGAACATCGGCGGTCTCGCGGAAGGCGCGCCTGCCGTGCTGATGCCCGCGGTCGCCATCGCGACGCTGACCGTCGGCGTGAATCTGCTCATCGACAGCCTGCGCCGTCATGGCGCGCGTTCGCATGGAGGCGGCCAGTGAATACGAACATGATCGAAGTCAGAGGCTTGCGCGTCGTTGCGGGCGCGGCGCCCGATCCGGTCGTCGAGATCGTGAAGGGCGTCGACTTCACGGTGAAGAAGGGCGAAGTGCTCGCGTTGATCGGCGAATCGGGATCGGGCAAGACGACCATCGCGCTGGCGCTGCTCGGGCATGCGCGCGGCGGTTGCTCGATCGCGGGCGGGTCGGTCAGGATCGGCGATACCGATGTCCTGTCGCTCGATGCGAAGGGCCGGCGCGCGTTGCGTGCGCGCACGGTCGCGTATGTTGCGCAGAGCGCGTCGGCGGGCTTCAATCCGGCGCGCACGATCATGGATCAGGTTACCGAGCCCGCGTTGCTGCACAAGCTGATGACGCCCGCCGCCGCGCGCGAGAAAGCCATCGGCCTGTTTCGTTCGCTCGCGTTGCCGAGTCCCGAGACTATCGGCGATCGATATCCGCATCAGGTGTCGGGCGGTCAGTTGCAGCGTCTGATGGCGGCGATGGCGTTGATCACCGATCCCGCTGTTGTCGTGTTCGATGAACCGACCACCGCGCTCGATGTGACCACGCAAATCGAAGTGCTCGCCGCATTCAAGGGCGTGGTGCGCGAGCTGGGCACGACAGCGGTGTATGTGTCGCACGATCTTGCTGTCGTCGCGCAGATGGCGGATCGCATCGTCGTGTTGAACGGCGGACGCGTGCGCGAAAACGGCGCGACCGCGCAAGTGCTCGATGCGCCCGTGGACGAATACACGCGTCAATTGCTCGCGGCCACGCGCCGGCCCGAAGTCGAACTTGTCACGGCCGATGCAGCGAAGGAAGCGCCGCTGCTCGAAATCCGCAACCTGAGCGCGGGCTATGGCCGCATCGATGCGAACGGCGTGCCCGCCGTGCGCGTGCTCGACGACGTGAGCCTGAAGATCCCGCGCGGCACGACACTCGGCGTGATCGGCGAATCCGGCTCGGGCAAGACGACGCTCGCGCGCGTGATCGCGGGTCTCGTCGACCGCGCGCGCGGCGATGTGCTGCTCGATGGAAAGTCCTTGCCCGCGAAGCTGTCGGAACGCACGCTCGAACAATATCGTCGCGTGCAGATCGTGTTCCAGAACGCGGATACCGCGTTGAACCCGAGCCGCACCATTGCCGATATCCTTGCGCGGCCGATGAACTTCTATCATGGCCTGCGCGGCGCGCCTGCGCAAAAGCGCATGCTGGAACTGCTCGATCTCGTGAAGTTGCCCGCGTCGATCGCGAAGCGGCAACCGGGCGGCTTGTCGGGCGGACAGAAGCAGCGCGTGAATCTCGCGCGTGCGCTCGCGGCGAATCCCGAACTCATTCTCTGCGACGAAGTGACGTCCGCGCTCGATACGGTCGTCGGCGCGGCGATCCTCGATCTGCTCGCGGAATTGCGCCGCGAACTGAACGTGTCGTACATGTTCATCAGCCACGACATATCGACGGTGCGCGCGATCTGCGATGAAGTCATCGTGCTCTATGCGGGTCAATGCGTCGAAGCGGGTCAGCGCGATGCGCTTTCGCGTCCGCCGTATCACCCGTACACGGGTTTGCTCGTCGATTCGGTGCCCGCGCTGCGTCCCGGCTGGCTCGATTCGCGCCGCGCGATGGCGCTTGGCGCGCTGCCCGTGCTCGGCCCGGAAAGCGATGCGCGCGAGCTGTGCAGCTTCCGCTCGCGCTGCTCGGCGCGCATCGACGGCAAGTGCAATGTGACGCCGCCTGCGAAGAAGACCTTGCCGTCGGGCGCGCAGATTCTCTGTCATCACAGCGCCGACGATCTCGCGCGCATGCAGTCGATCGAAACGGTGACGGCATGAGCGGACGCTTCGTCAGAGTCGCGGAGAAAGGGCGCAGGACGTTCGAGATCGTCATCGACGGCAGGCACGCGCTCGCAGCCGAAGGCGACACGTTGATGGTCGCGTTGCTGACCTCGCAAGAAAACCTGCGCGATTCGGAGTTCGGCGATGGCCGCCGCGCGGGCTTCTGCGTGATGGGCGCGTGCCAGGACTGCTGGGTGTGGACCGCGAGCGGCGAACGCTTGCGCGCCTGCACGACGCAGGCGGTGGAAGGCATGTCGATCGTCACGCGCCTTTCCGTTGCCGAGGAGGGCGTATGGCCGCGACTGTGATCGTGATCGGCGCGGGACCAGCGGGCGTGCGCGCGGCGCAGGCGCTCGTGGAGGCGGGCTTGCGTCCCGTGGTCATCGATGAGGGCAGGCGCGATGGCGGGCAGATCTATCGCCGTCAGCCTGAAGGTTTCACTCGCACGTATGAAACCTTGTACGGCACCGAAGCGGAACGCGCGCGTGCATTACACGATGCGTTCGATGGGTTGCGCGCGAAGATCGATTACGTGCCCGATACGCTCGTATGGAACATCGAGCCGAATGCGGTGCATGTGGTGAGCGGCACGCGTCATCGCAAGATCGCGTTCGACGCGCTCATCATATGCAGCGGCGCGACGGATCGTCTGATGCCCATTCCCGGATGGCATCACGCGGGCGCGTATAGCCTCGGCGGCGCACAGGTCGCATTGAAATCGCAGGGCTGCGCGATCGGCTCGCGCGTCGTGATGATGGGCACCGGGCCGTTGCTCTATCTCGTCGCCGCGCAATACGTGAAGGCAGGCGCGACGGTGAGCGCGGTGCTGGATACATCGACATTCGCGCAACGTATCCGCGCATTGCCGCAATTGCTCGCGATTCCTTCGACGCTTAAAAAAGGCATCGCGTTGATGAGCGTGCTGAAGGACGCGCGCGTGCCGGTTCATCGCGGGATCACGCCGATTGCCATAGAAGGCACGCCGGAACACGGCGTTCAAAGCGTGCGGGTGAAGCAAGGCAACGGCGCCACGCTTCAAGTGAATTGCGATGCCGTCGCGCTCGGCTATCACTTGCGCTCGGAGACGCAACTCGCTGATCTCGCGGGCTGCGAATTTCGTTTCGATCACGCGCTGCAGCAATGGCTTCCCATTGCCGATATAGACGGCCGCAGCAACGTAAAGGGCGTCTATATCGCGGGCGATGGAGCACGCGTGCGCGGCGCCGATGCGGCCGAACGCGCGGGACGGCTCGCGGCGCTGGCCGCGTTGAAGGACATCGGCCTGAAATACGACGCGGCGGAAGCCGACAAGTTGCGCATGCAACTAAACCGCTTCACGCGCTTCGCGGCAGGCTTGCGCACGGCGTTCCCGTGGCCCGCGCGTTTCGCGGCCGCGTTGCCGGATGAAACTATCGTCTGCCGTTGCGAAGCGATTACCGCTGGCGAGCTTAGACGCGTCGTCAATGAAATGGGCGCGCAAGAAGCGAATCGCGCGAAGGCGTTCTCACGCGTCGGCATGGGCCGATGCCAGGGCCGTTTCTGCGCGCATGCGGGTGCGGAGGTCATCGCGGCGGAGGCACGCGTGCCACTCGAAGCGGTTGGGCGCCTGCGCGGGCAAGCACCCGTCAAACCTCTGCCGATGGCGCTCGCGCCGCACCAGGACATGGAGACCAGCGAATGAGCGAGCGCGCCGATGTGATCGTGATCGGCGGCGGCATCGTCGGCACGACGACCGCCTTCTTTCTGCGCCGGCGCCAGCGCTCGGTGATCGTGCTCGAACGCGGTTTGACCGGCCAGCAGGCGAGCGGCGTGAACTTTGGTGGTGTGCGCCGGCAGGGACGCGCGCTCGAACAACTCGCGATGTCGAATCGCGCGCTCGAAACATGGCGGCGTTCGCGCGAATTGCTCGGCGAGGATATCGAGTTCCTGCCATCGGGTCATACGCGCGTGTGCTATCACGCGCATGACGCGGAATATTTTCACCGCTATGCCGCCGATGCGCGCGCCTACGGTCTCGATCTCGAAGTGCTCGAAGGCGCGGCGATGTTGAGGCGCTTTCCGTTTCTCGGCCGCGACGTGCTCGCCGCATCCATCTCGCCGCTCGATGGCCACGCGAATCCGCGTCTCGCCGCGCCCGCGTTCGGACGCGCGGCGGCGCGGCTCGGCGCGCGCATCGTCGAGAACACGGACGTGGTGCGCGTGGAGAAAGAGGCGGGCGGCTTTCGCGTGGAAACCGCAACGGGCGACGTGTATCGCGCCGAGCAAGTGCTGATCTGCGCGGGCGCATGGGCCAACGCACTATCGACGCAATTCGGCGAGCCCGTGCCGCTCACCGCACGCGGCCCGCAGATGGCCGTGACCGAACCCGTGCCTTACGTCTTCAAGTTCTCGATGGGCGTGTACACGTCCATCAAGGAAGAGAGCGTGTATTTCCGGCAGATTCCGCGCGGCAATATCGTGCTGGGCGGCGGCCCGCCCGGTCCCGCCGATGCAGGCACGCGACGCGCCTCCGTGCTGCCCGACAACACCGTCGCGCAGATGGCGCAGTTTCGCCGCATGGTGCCCTCGATGCGCCCGCTGCATGTGATTCGCGTGTGGAGCGGCGTCGAAAGTTATCTGCCGGATTCGGAGCCGGTGATCGGCCCGAGCTCGAAAGCCGATGGTCTGTTCTATGCGTTCGGCTTCAGCGGATCGGGCTTTCAGATCGGTCCGGGCGTCGGTGAAACGCTCGCGGAATTGCTCGATACCGGCGGCACGCCCATCGATCTCGCTTCGTTTTCCATCAGACGATTCGAGCGCGCTTCGTCGACGCACGCCGAATCGGTCATCTCCGAGACTTCGCCATGAGTCAAGCCAATCTCGTCGACGCGCTCGCCTATATCGAAGCCAATTTCGACAAGACCGTGAGCCTCGCGCAACTCGCGGATCTCTCGGCGCTGAGCGTATCGCGTTTTGCGACCGTGTTTCGCGAGCAATTCGGGCTTTCGCCATACAAGTACTTGTGCGAGTTGCGCGTGCGGCGCGCGCAGACCTTGTTGCTCGCGGGCGTGCCGGGATCGGTGGTCGCGACGGAAGTGGGCTTCTTCGATCAAAGCCATCTCGCGCGGCATTTCAAGCGGCTGTGCGGCATGACGCCGAGCGCCTTCGTCGAGCGCACGCGCAAGAAAGCGCGCTCAGCCGAGCTCGATGCCGGTCTGATGAAGCGCGTCGCGCAAGCAGAGCCGAGGGTATTTGCTCTCCACGACGCGCATGTCGCTTAGCGCTTCCTGGATGATCCACTTGCGCACATCGGCGACGATGGGCCGCACAGGCCGGTTCGGCGGCGTGAGCAGACAACAGCGGCGGCTCGTGACGATCAGTTCTTCTTCGGTCGGCACGAGCGCGCCTTGCGCGAGCCAGTGCGATGTCACGTTCAGCCACCCGAGCGCGATGCCCTGGCCGAGCAGCGCCGCCTGCACGACGATCGCGTAATCGTTGAAGCGCAACATGCCCGCTGCATGCCGCTCCTTTTCGGCGAACGCATGAAAGCGTTCATGCCAGCCGCGTTCCTCGTCATCCATGACGATGACCGTATCGCCATGCGCGCGCGCGGCATCGGTCTGCGCGAGTTCGTGATAGCGGGGATTGCAAAGCGGCAACAGCATTTCGGGCATCACGAGCACGGCGTTTTCATCGATCTCTTCATCATGCAGAAAGCGCATGCCGAGATCGACATCGACGAGCGGCCCGCCGATGCGCCCCGATATGAGCTGAAACCGCAAATCGACGGAAGGAAACGCCTGATTCAGACGGCTCATGCGCGGCATGAGCCAATGCGTGGTGAAGCCCGTGGACACGGACAGCGTGACTGTTTCGATGCCCGTTGCGCGCGCCTCGATCTCGCGAATCGCGCTTTCGATGCCGCTGAAGCCTTCCGATATCTTGCGATAAAGAATCTCGCCGCTTTCGGTGAGTTCGATGCCGCCGCGCACGCGCTCGAAGAGCCGCACGCCGATATGGTCTTCCATGCGCGCGAGCATGCGGCTGACGGCCGGCTGGCTCACATAAAGCTCTTGTGCGGCGCGCGTGAAATTCCCGCAGCGCGCGGCCGCCTCGAATACGAAAAGCGCATTCGCGCTAGGCAGTTTTCTTCGAAGGTTTGGCATGACTTCATGTTATGCCCGATCCAACAATTTTGGAATTGCCGTCAAAAACATCGCGACTTAGTATTTTCCCAACCTCTCTCTTTCTGACGAGACGAACGACATGGACGTACGCGCGAAAACCGGAGTGTCGATCAGGTCCGCCACCAAGCGCTATGGCGCGGTGACAGCGCTCGAGGACGTATCGCTCGATATCGCGCCCGGCGAGTTCGTCTCGCTGCTCGGGCCTTCGGGTTCCGGCAAGACGACGCTGCTCGGCATCCTCGGCGGCTTCGTTCAGCCGTCCTCGGGCAGCGTGTGGGTCGGCGAGCGTGACATTACATTTGCGCCGCCGCATAAGCGCGATATCGGCATCGTGTTCCAGAACTACGCGCTCTTTCCGCACATGACGGTGGGCGAGAACGTCGCGTTCTCGCTGCGCGCGCGTCGCGAGCCGAAGTCGACGTGGGCGAAGCGTGTCGCCGATGCGCTCGCGATGGTCGAGCTCAAAGGTTATGAAAGCCGCAGCATCCATCAGCTTTCCGGCGGACAGAAGCAACGCGTGGCGCTCGCGCGCGCGATCGTGTTTCAGCCGCAACTGATCCTGATGGACGAGCCGCTCTCCGCGCTCGACAAGCAATTGCGCGAGACCATGCAGATCGAATTGCGCAGGCTGCATCGCCAGCTTGGCGCGACCATCGTCAACGTGACGCACGATCAGCGCGAGGCGCTCACGATGAGCGATCGCGTCGCCGTATTGAAAGACGGCAGGCTCGTGCAGATCGACACGCCGGAACGCCTGTATGACCGTCCTTGCGATGCGTTCGTTGCGAGCTTCATCGGCGAAGCGACCATGCTCGATGTCACGCGCGCCGGCGACGATGCCGTGCGTCTCGGCGATACCGTTCTTCGCACGGCGCACCCCTTGCCGCGCGGTGAAAAGCTGCTTCTCGCGGTGCAGACGGAAAAGCTCGTCATCGACGGCGAGAATCGTCATGCGAATGCCAACCGCCTTTCCTGCCGCGTGACCGAAGTGCTCTATCAAGGCGAGAGCCTGCGTGTGTTCGCCGCGCTCGCCGACGGCACCGCCATCAGTCTTCGACAACCCGGCAGCCATGAGGCGCGCAAGCGCATTCCCGCGCCGGGTGAGTCGATGACCGTCGCGCTCGATCCGCAAGACACGATCGTCGTGTCGGCCTGATTTCTTCTGACCGCCTGTGCACGGGCGATTCCGACTGCAAACGTAGATGCGCAACCCGTAGAGGATGAAGCAATGAATCTCACCGATTTCAAGGTCCTGACGTTCGATGTCGTCGGCACGCTGATCAACTTCGAAAAGGGCGTGCTGGATTCCGTGCGCCGTCTGGGCGGGCCGAAGGCGAAGGACCTGACCGACGATCAGATTTTCGAGCCGTACATGGAAGGGCGCGCGAAGTATCCCGGACGTTCGAGCCATGAGATGGCGAACGTGTACCTGCATCTCGCGAAGAAGCTCGGCTTGCCCGATGACGCGCAATCCGCCGCCGCGTTTCAGCGCGACGTGCTCGAATGGCCCGCGTTCGAGGATTCCGTTGCCGCGTTGAAGCGTCTGCGCAAGCACTTCCGTCTGGTGGCGATGACGAATGCGGACCGTGTCGCGTTGTCGGCGTACGCGCACACGCTCGGCAATCCCTTCGACGATACCGTGTGCTGCGATGAAACCGGTGTCGCGAAGCCCGATCCGCAATTCTTCGCATATAACCGCGGGCGTCAGGCCGCATTCGGCTACAAGTTCGAGGAGATCCTGCATACGGCGCAGAGCCAGTATCACGATATCGGCATCGCGACGAAGCTTGGTTATGCGACGTGCTGGATCGAGCGGCGTCAGGGCATGAAGGGCTTCGGCGCGACGCCGGTGCCCGAAGCCGTGACGACGCCCACCTGGAAGTTCGCGACGCTCGCCGCGCTCGCGGATGCCGTCGACGACGCGGTTCGCGCCGCCGCCTGACGATGCGCGCCCCGACCACTCCGCCTCGCCCGCAACCCGAATCGCTGTGGCGGGCGATGGCCGCGCGCGTGCCCGCGACGGATGCGCCGGTCAGCACGGGCGCGCCGCTCGCACGCGATATCGATGTGGAAGTGGCGATCATCGGCGCGGGTTATTCGGGCTTGAGCGCCGCGTATGCGCTGCAAAAACGCGGCGTGGAATGCGCGGTGCTCGATGCGAATCCGGTCGGCTGGGGCGCGAGCGGGCGCAATGGCGGCGTGGTGTCGTCGAAGTTTCGGCTGTCGTTTCCGGCGCTCGCGAGCGCGCATGGCATCGATGTCGCGAAGCGCATGCATCGGCTCGCGCATGATGGCGTGCGCACCGTAGAGGCGTTCATCGATGAATTCAAGCTCACGCGCGCGCGCTTCGAGCATACGGGCAGCTTGCGTTGCGCGCATACGGAGCGTGCGCTCGCATCGATATGCGCCGAAGCGGACTGGGTGCGCACGTCGCTCAACGATACGTCGATGACCGTTCAGTCGCACGCCGAAGTGGAGCATGAAACGGGCTCGAAGGGTTTCGTCGGCGGCGTGCTGAGCGCGGACGCCGGCACGATCCTGCCGCTCGAATATGTGCGGGGCATCGCGGCGGGGCTGACCGCGCGCGGCGTGCCGATCTACGAAGCGACGCCTGTTATCGACATGTCGCGCGCGCAAGACGGCCGCGTGCTGTTGAAAGCGCCCGGCGGAACCGTGCGCGCGAAGCAGGTTATCGTCGCGACGAACGCGTATTCGAACCTGACCGATGCGACGGCTTCGTATCATCGCGAGCTCGTTCCGTTCCGAAGCGCGATGATCGCGACAGCGCCTTTATCGCCCGAGCTGGATGCGCAACTCATGGTCAATCGCCGCAGCTACACCGAAACGCGGCGCATGATGAAGTGGTTTCGCAAGGTCGATGGGCGCATGCTCTTCGGCGGCCGCGATGCGTTCGGCAGGGAAGGCGAGCCGACCGGCTTCGATGCGCTGCAACGCGCGATGGTCGCGCTCTTTCCGCAACTCAGGGACGTGCCGGTGGAATATCGCTGGTCGGGTTATGTCGGCATGACGTTCAATGCGCTGCCGCACGTTGGCCGCAGCGACGACGCCACGACGTTCTGTCTCGGCTACAACGGCGCGGGCGTTGCGATGGCGAGTCTCGTCGGCCAGCACGCGGCGGCGCTCGCGCTCGGCGAAAGGCCCGAGCTTTCGCTGCTCGCGCAAGACGGCTTGCGGCCCGTGCCATTCCATGCGCTGCGCGCGCCGGGCGTGAGGCTCGTTGCCGCGTGGTATCAGTTTCTCGACGCCGTGGGTGCATGATGACGATAGCCAAACGGATTCTCCAGGACACCGCCGTGATGCAAGCCGCCACGATCGACCCCTCGGTGCGCCATCAACGCCGCGAAGACCGCACGATGCTGCTGTTGATGGCGCCCGCGCTGCTGGTGGTGGTCGTGCTGCTCGTGGTGCCGCTCGCGTGGCTTTCGTGGCAGTCGTTCTATCACGATGGCGTGTTCTCGCTCGTGAACTACAAGCGCGTTTTCACGGGCGCGTATCTCGACACGTTCCTCCTCACGTTCAAGCTCAGCTTCATCGTGACGGCCATCACGCTGTTGCTCGGCTATCCGGTCGCGTACTTCGCGGCATCGATATCGCCGCGATGGAGCGCGCTCGTGCTCGGCATGGTTATCCTGCCGTTCTGGACCAGCGTGCTCGTGCGCACGTATGCATGGTTGGTGCTGTTGCAGCGCACGGGTCTCATCAACAAGACGCTGCTCGGCATGGGCCTGATCGATCGCCCGTTGCAGCTTTCGTATAACCAGTTCGGCACGATCATCGCGATGGTGCATATTCTCTTGCCATTCATGGTGCTGCCGCTGTACTCCGCGATGCAGAAGATTCCGCCTAACCTTTCGCAAGCCGGCGCGAGCCTCGGCGGATCGCCCCTGCATGTGTTCCTGCGCGTGTTCCTGCCGCTTTCGATGAGCGGCGTGCTCGCGGGCGTGACGCTCGTGTTCGTGCTGTGCCTGGGCTTTTACATCACGCCGGAGCTGATGGGCGGCGGCAAGTCGATGATGGTGTCGATGATCGTGAGCCGCAACGTCGAAATCTACAACAGCTGGGGCGCGGCGAGCTCGGTGAGCGTGGTGCTGCTCATCTGCGTGTTCGCGATCTTCTATGCGGTGAGCCGCGTGATTCCGCTCGAAAAGACGCTGGGGGCGAAATGAACTCGATATCGCTTGGTCGCGTGACCCTGGGTGCATCGGTGATGCTGATTCTTGCGTTCCTGATGATTCCGGTCGTGATCGTCGTGCCGCTTTCGTTTTCCGATGCGCGCTTCCTCACGTTTCCGCCGCCCGCGTATTCGTTGCGCTGGTATCACGCGTTCTTCGATAACCCCGCGTGGATCGACGCCGCCAAAACCACCTTCGCGGCTTCGTCATGCGCGGCACTGATCGCGACGCCGCTCGGCATCGCGGCGGCGTACGGCATCCAATACGGATCGCACTGGTCCTTGCGCTATCTGCGTCCGCTGTTGATGCTGCCGTTGATGGTGCCGATCATCATCGTCGCGGTGGGCGTGTTCTTCGTCTTCACGCAGATGGGCTATGTGAACACGCTCGGCGGGCTCATCATCGCGGACACGATGCTCGGCTTGCCCTATGTGCTGATCTCGGTCGGCGCGGACTTGCGCACGTTCGATCGCACGCAGGAAATGGTCGCGCGCAGTCTCGGCATGAACCGCTTTCGCGCGTTCATGGCGGTGACCTTGCCGCAGATCAAGGCGAGCGTGATCTCGGGCGCGGTGTTCGTGTTCATTCAGGCGCTGGACGAAACTGTCGTTGCGCTCTTCATTTCCGGTGGCAATAATCAGACGTTGACGCGCCGCATGTTCGTCACGCTGCGCGATGAAATCGATCCGACTATCGCCGCCATCAGCACGATGCTCACGGCGTTGACGCTGTGCCTCGTGATGATCGTCGTCGTGAGCCGCCGCCGTTCCGCCGCGACTCACGCCTGAACCTTCTTTCAACCGAAACCATGCGACATCTCCAGCAGTTCTATATCGACGGCGAATGGGTCGAGCCGTCCGGCAGCGCGCGTTTGCCCGTGATCGATCCGAGCACGGAAGAGCCGATCGATGAAGTCGCACTCGGCGATGCGCGCGATGTCGATCGCGCGGTGGCCGCCGCACGGCGCGCATTTGCATCGTTTTCGCAGACGCGTGTGGAAGAGCGCGTCGCATTGCTTCAGCGTCTGCTCGAAGCGTATCTCGCGCGCTATGACGAAATGGCCGATGTCATCTCGCGCGAAATCGGTGCGCCCAAAAAGTTATCGCATGCCTGGCAAGCGGCGCTCGGCAAGCGGCATATCGAGGAAACGCTGCGCACGGTCGAGCGTTTCGAGTGGCAGCGCAAGCAGGGCACGACGCTCGTCAATCATGAGCCTGTGGGCGTGGCCGCGCTCATCACGCCCTGGAACTGGCCGATCAATCAGATCGTCTGCAAGGTCGCGCCAGCGCTCGCCGCTGGATGCACGGTGGTGCTTAAGCCCAGTGAAGTTTCGCCGATGAACGCGGTGCTGTTCGCGGAGATCGTCGATGCGGCGGGCGTGCCCAAAGGCGTTTTCAATCTCGTGAACGGCGATGGCCCGGGCGTCGGCGCGGCGCTATCCGCGCATCAGGATGTCGACATGGTGTCGTTCACCGGATCGACGCGCGCAGGCATCGAGATCGCGAAGCTCGCCGCGCCGACCGTGAAGCGCGTGCATCAGGAGCTCGGCGGCAAGTCGGCGAACATTCTGCTCGACGATGCCGATTTCGAAGCCGCCGTGACCGCGGGCGTGAATTCGTGCTTCAGCAACAGCGGTCAATCATGCAATGCGCCCACGCGCATGCTCGTGCCCGCATCGCGTCACGACGAAGCGGTGGAGATAGCATTGCGCGCGGCACAGAAGCATCGCGTGGGACCGGCGGATGCTTCCGACACCACGATGGGCCCCGTCGTCAGCGATGTCCAGTTCGGCCGCGTGCAGCGGCTGATCGGCATCGGCATCGAGGAGGGCGCCGCGCTGGTGACGGGCGGCCTCGGGCGTCCGGACGGCCTCACGCGCGGCTATTACGTGAAGCCGACTGTGTTCGCCAACGTGGTCCCGTCTATGACCATCGCGCGCGAGGAAGTCTTCGGGCCGGTGCTCGCGATCATGCCGTATCGCGATGAAGAAGAAGCGGTCGCCATTGCCAATGACACGCCTTACGGGCTGGCGGCCTATGTGCAGTCGAAGGATCAGGAGCACGCGCGGCGCGTCGCGATGCGGATGCGTGCGGGTAGCGTCTACGTCAACTATCCGGCGTGGGATCCGGGCTCGCCGTTCGGCGGCTATAAGCAGTCGGGCAATGGGCGCGAGTACGGTGAGTGGGGACTGGAGGCGTTTCTCGAAGTGAAGGGGATCGTGGGTTACGGCGCGTAGTTCACGGCGCGGGCGGCGGCTCCGCGTTCATCTTGCGCGGTGCCGCGCAACGCATCCGCCACGCGCTCCGCGATCATGATCGTCGGTACATTCGTGTTGGCGCAGGGAATCGTAGGCATCAGCGACGCGTCGCATACATGCAGCCCCTCGACGCCATAAACGGCACCGCGCGCATCGGTCACGGCGTGCGGATCGTTCGATGAACCCATGCGGCACGTCCCCGACGGATGCCACGTTCCGCCGACGGAGCGCAACACGAACTCGGTCATCGCCTGATCATCGGCGAGCAAACTGCCGATGGTCACGCCTTGCGTCACGATGCTTTCGATCAACGCGCCGCGCAAAGGCCCGGCGATATCGAGCATTGCGCTCAACGCGCCGCGCTGCGCGGCGTTCCACATGCCCGGCACCGCGACGGCCGCCACGCGCGGCGAATAGCTCGATGGAAAGATCACATCGCGATGCGCATTCATCGCAGGCGAAGCCAAAATGGAAGCGCCGAAGCGCAACGCGCGCTTGAGACGTTCGAGATCGCGCAAATCGGAGAGCATCGCGAAATCGACGTCGGGTTCATCGAACGCATTCGCCGATGTGAGCGTCACGCGCCCGCGCGAATACGACTTGTTGACCCAGAAGAAGATCGTGCCCAACCGATAGCCCACCGAATGCCAGCCGGAACGCGAGAGAATCGCACCGTGCATGTCGCCCTGAACGGTATTCGGCAAGTTGGACGAGAAGCGCACGATCGCCTGCTCGTGATGCTCGTGTGGAAACGGCGTGCGGGCGCCGCGCGGCAGAAACGCGGATACGGCGATGGACGGGTGCTCCATCAGATTGCGTCCGACGCCCGGCCGATTCGCGCGTACATCGATGCCGAGTGCGGCGAGTTCATCGGCGGGTCCTATGCCGCTTCTCATCAGCAACGCGGGACTATGAATCGCACCGGCCGATACGATCACGCGATGCGCTTTCAATGCTTCGCGCGTGCCATCAGCGCGCACGATGCACGCGCCGATCGCACGCTTGCCATCGAACAGAATGTGCTCGACCACTTCGCCCGTGCGGATGCTCAGATTGCCGCGTGCGCGCGCGGCATCGTCGAGATAGCAGACGGAAGCGGGGATGCGTTCTCCCTTCGCGCTCACGGCGATCGAACCGATGAACGTGCCGTCTTCCCACGGCCCGTTTTGATCGTCATGCAATGCATGGCCGCTATCGGCGAGTGCAGCGAGCACCGCGCGCACGAACGGTGATATGCGCGGCCACGGCGTGCGTTGAATGCGCACGGGACCATCATCGCCATGCAACGGGCCGCTGAAATCGCAATCCGCTTCGAGCTTGCGAAAGTAGGGCAGGCAGGTCCGCCAGTTCCAGCCATCGGCGCCCAGCGCTTCCCATTCATCGTAGTCGGCGGGCGATCCGCGATTGGCCATCAGCGCATTGATCGCCGATCCGCCGCCGAGCAGTCTCGCCTGTTCATAGCGGCGCAGCGCGGCGCTCGCGCTCAGACGCGCTTTCAATTGCCGCCAGATATTGCGCGTGTCGAGATACGCGCGGCCCGGATAGCGGCTGCGGATCGCATCGGGCATCGTGTGCGCGGAGATATCGCGGCCCGCTTCGACGAGACACACATTCGCGCGCCCATCTTCGGAAAGGCGCGCGGCCAGCACGCAGCCAGCCGAGCCGCCGCCCAGGATCAGATAGTCGAACACGTAAGCAAGCGTAAAGCCGCGCTACTGCATGAACTTGAGCCAGCGCGCCTTCGCCTGGATGCCAGGCTCGGACGCCCACCATTCCTCCGACAGCAGCGCCTGCTTCGCCGCATTGGCCGGCGCGCTCGGCAATTCGGACGCGCGCTTGTCGGTGATCTTGCCAGTCTTGAACGCGGCCGGATTACCCGGGCCATAGTCGATGTAAAGCGGCAGATTCGCCTGCAATTGCGGTGACACCGCAGCATTCAGGAAGCGCACGGCATCGTTCAGATTCGGCGCGTTCTTCAGAATGCAAAGCTGCGTGTTCTGCAGAATGCCGTCGTTGAACGTGAACGCGATGTCCGGATCATCCTTCATCACGGCGCTTGCGCGGCCATTCCAGATCATCGTCATGTCGACTTCGCCGTCGTGCAGCAATTGCGCCGACTGGCCGCCCGAGGTCCACCACACGGTGACGTTCGGCTTGATCTCCTCGAGCTTCTTGAACGCGCGATCCACGTCGAGCGGATAGAGCTTCTCGCGCGGCACGCCGTCCGCGAGCAACGCGGCTTCGAGCACGGTCATCGGGTCGTTGCGCAGCGCGCGCGTGCCGGGAAAGTTCTTCACGTCCCAGAAGTCCTTCCAGCTTTGCGGGACTTTCTTCAGCGTCTTCTTGTTATAGCCGATGACGGTCGAATAGAACTCATAGGCCACCGAATACGGCGTGCGGTATTTCTCGGGAATGGCCGCCGCGTTGGGGATCTTCGAGAAATCGAGCTTTTCCAAGAGACCTTCGCGACCGCCGCGCAGACAGTTCGATGGCGGCGTATCGACCACGTCCCAGATCGGCTTGCCCGTCGAACCTTGGGCCTTGATCTGCGGCCATGCATCGGGAATGCTGTCCTGGTTGATGGTGATGCCGAGCTCTTTCGCGGCGGGATCGAGAATCGCCTTGGTCTGCGCTTCCTGATACGCGCCGCCTTGCGATACAAACGTGATCTTGCCCGCGGCGAACGCCGGCGCCGTGCCCGCTATCGAGAGCAGCAATGTCATGGCGAGCGGGCGAACGGGGAAGTGCGGACAGCGGAACCTTGCAATCTTCATCACGGCGTTTTCCTCGACAAGATTGAAGCAGCGGACGTCTTGCAGGTCGCACGGTCCCGCCCGGCTTCAACCGCAAGCGGGGACGGCGCGGGGATAACTAAAAATATATTGAGTCAAATAGGCGGCGGCAACGCCGGAATTGTTGGAGTGACCATGACCTGATGTTATGTCAGTGCAATGGTCACGGATGCCGCGCTCTCAGAAGATCACATAGACCTTGCGCATGGTTTCATCGACTTCCCATGTGCCTTCGGTGTTCGCCGCGAAGAAGAGCGTATCGCCGCCGGTGAAGTGAATCGTGTCTTCGCCATCGGGCGTGAAGCGGCCGCTGCCCGCCAGAAAATGCATCACTTCGGCCTGTTTCACCGCGCGGCGATAGGTGCCGGGCGTGCATTCGAACACGCCGGTATCGATTGCCTCGCTGCCCGGAATGACCTTCTGCACGCCGGATACCCTGATTTCCTGCGTGCCCGGCAAGCCCGCCGTACCCCAGTCTTCCAGTCCTTGTATGGCGATGCTCTGCCTGATCTGCTGAACTTTCATGCTCCCGCCTCGTATGTGGATTGAATGCGTCTTTCGATCTTGCCGAGCCGAACGACCGTCACGCCCGGCCGCAACTGCCGCAGCGAGGGCATCACGAGCATGCAGTCGTCGTAGGGCGTTTCGACGGGCTCGCCTTCCGAAAAGGCGATCACGCTGCCAGCTTCGGGAAACACTTCGAGGCCGGTGTAGTCATCGGCGAAACGGAAATCCATGCCCTTCGCGACGACCGGCTCCGTCACGCGCACCACGAGCATTTCCGATGGCGACGCCTGAATCCAGCCCGAGGGCAAGTCGTGCTCGTCGAGCACGCCGGACAGCACGAGAAAACGCGCCGTCACATCGCGCGCAACCGTCACCGCGCCCGCTTCCCAATGCTGTCCGCATTCGATGAGCAATGCGTTCTTCGCGCTCGCCGGCTCGCCGAAGCTTTCGTAATCGCGCATGCGCCGGCCCTCGGGATGGCCTTCATCGCAGATGATGGTCGCGGGCGTGCCGAGCTTCGCCGACAATTCGATGCCTTTGTCGAGCGGTCCCGCGACGATCAGGGGCTTGCTCTTCTCATGCATCGAATGCAGGTCGAGCAGCAGATCGACGGTATCGATGACGGGCCGCATCGCGCGGGCGCGACGCAGCTCGCTCGAATCGCGCGACGTGTCATCGAGCGTTTGCGCCGTCCATACGCGGTTGAAGTCCTGATCGACGAAACGCGATGCATCGGGCTTGCTCGCATCGAAGCTTTTATAGGCATCGACGTTGGCGAAAGCGAGCGTGAGCTTGCCGCGCCTCGGTTTCAATTGAGCACGCAGCAGTTCATCGACGACGATCGCGCCGCACACTTCGTTGCCGTGCGTGAGCGCGTTGATCATCACATGCGGACCGTCGATGCCCGAATCGAACGTATGCACATACGGCACGCCCGCATTGCCCGACGCATGCGCGCCGATATCGGGAAACGCGATCTCGATCGGATACGCGTTCATTCGAGGCCGCCCTGGCAGAGATACTTGATCGAGAGATAATCGTCGAGACCGTACTTCGAGCCTTCGCGTCCGTAGCCCGATTCCTTCACGCCGCCGAACGGCGCGGCTTCGCTGGAGATCGCGCCTTCGTTGATGCCGACGAGGCCCGTTTCCAGCAAACGCGACACGCGATCGATGCGCTTCAGGTTCTGGCTATAGAAATACGATGCGAGGCCGAAGGGCGTGTCGTTGGCGGCGCGGATAACTTCGGCTTCGTCGTCGAAACGGAAGAGCGGCACCACCGGGCCGAAGGTTTCCTCGCAGCTCAACTGCATCTCGGGCGTGGCGTCGGCGAGGACCGTGGGCGCGTAATAGTTCGGGCCGATATTGGAAAGACGCTTGCCGCCTGTGAGCACGCGTGCGCCGCGTTTCACCGCGTCGTTCACATGACGCTCGATCTTCTCGACCGCGCGCGCGTTGATCATCGGGCCGATTTGCGCGTCGGAATCAGTGGCGGGCGCGACCTTCAATGCGGCAACGCGCTTCGCCAGCAAGTCGGCGAACTTGTCATAGACGGATGACTGCACGTACACGCGATTCGGGCACACGCACGTCTGCCCGCCGTTGCGGAATTTCGATGCCATGAGGCCCGTGACGGCGGCCTCGAGATCGGCGTCGTCGAACACGATGAAGGGCGCGTTGCCGCCGAGTTCCAGCGAAAGCTTCTTCAAGGTGCCCGCCGATTCACGCGCGAGATATTTGCCCACCGGCGTTGAGCCCGTGAAGGTGATCTTGCGCACGCGTCCGTCTTCGAGCCAGTCGGCGACGGCTTCCTGCGCGTTCTCGCGCGACGCGCTGATGAGGTTCAATGCGCCCGCAGGCACGCCCGCTTCATGGGCGAGCATCACCAGCGCGAGCGCGGTGAGCGGCGTGTCTTCGGCGGGCTTGCCGATGACCGTGCATCCCGCCGCGAGCGCGGGCGCGATCTTGCGCGCGATCATCGCGAGCGGGAAATTCCACGGCGTGATCGCGGCGACGATGCCAATGGGTTCCTTCACCGCGCTCATGTGCTTGCCGCGCTGCTGCTGCGGAATGATGTCGCCGTAGATGCGCGTGGCTTCATCGGCGAACCAGGCCACATACGACGCGCCGTACATCACTTCGCCGCGCCCTTCCGCGAAGGGCTTGCCTTGTTCGAGCGAGATGAGACGGCCGAGCGCATCCGCGTTCTCGACGATCAGCGCGTGCCAGCGATGCAGCACGGCCGCGCGATCCTTCGCCAGGGTATCGCGCCAGGCGGGAAAGGCGCGCGCGGCGGCATCGGTGGCGGCGCGGGCATCGGCGGGGCCGCTGTCGGCCACTTGCGCGATGACTTCGCCTGTTGCGGGATCGGTGACGGCGAAGCGCTTGCCGCTTGTGGCCGCCACCCATTTGCCGTCGATGAAGTTATCGGCGCGAATCAGATCGCGCAGTTCGTATCGTTGAGTCATGATGGCCTCCGTGTCAGGCGAGCAGGTGCGCAATGGCCGCGCCGACTTCCGTGGTCTTTGCCTTGCCGCCGAGATCGCCGGTGCGTGGGCCTTCCTTCAACACGGCGGAGATCGCGGCGAGCATCGCGTCGTGTGCGTCGCGCTCGCCGAGGAAGTCGAGCATCATCGCGGCGGACCAGATCATCGCGACCGGATTGGCTATGCCTTTGCCCGCGATATCCGGCGCGGAACCGTGCACCGGCTCGAAGAGCGACGGGAAGTTGCGCTCCGGATTCATGTTAGCCGAAGGCGCAATGCCGATGGTGCCGGTGCATGCCGGCCCGAGGTCCGAAAGAATATCGCCGAAGAGATTGGTCGCGACGACCACGTCGAAGCGATCCGGATTGAGGACGAAGCGCGCGCACAGGATATCGATGTGCTGCTTGTCCCACTTGATCTCCGGATATTGCGCGGCGATTTCGGCGGCGCGTGAATCCCACCACGGCATGCTGATCGAAATGCCGTTGCTCTTGGTCGCGACGGTGATCTTCTTTTCGCGCTTCTGCGCGAGATCGAATGCGAACTTGAGCACACGCTCGGCGCCCTTGCGCGTGAAGATCGACGTTTGCGAGACGAACTCGCGCTCGGTGCCTTCGAACGACACGCCGCCGACCGACGAGTATTCGCCCTCGGTGTTCTCGCGCACGATCATGAAGTCGATATCGCCCGCCTTGCGATTCGCGAGCGGCGAAGGCACGCCGTCGAAGAGACGCGCGGGCCGCAGATTGATGTACTGATCGAACTCGCGGCGGAACTTGAGCAGCGAGCCCCACAGCGAGATATGGTCGGGCACCGTGTCCGGCCAGCCGACCGCGCCGAACAGGATCGCATCGGCGTCCTGCAGTTGCGCTTTCCAGTCGTCGGGCATCATCTGGCCGTGCTTCGCGTAGTAGTCGCAGCTCGCCCACTCGATATGCCGGTATTCGAGCGCGATATTGAACCGCTTGCTGACGGCATCGAGCGCGCGCAAGGCTTCGGGCATCACTTCCTTGCCGATGCCGTCGCCCGGAATCACGGCAATGCGATAGGTGCTGGACATGAGTTACTCCGCGTGAAGTTGAGGGACGATAAAAAGCACGCGCGTGCATTAAGCGCGCGCGTGCTTTCGAATGAAAAGAGAACGAGGCGCCGGCCTCAATGATGGCTTTGCGAGAAAAGCGTTTCGAGCGGATAGTGCGTCTTTACGAACGACGTCTTGATGATGACGTAGCTGAAGTACTTCTCGATGCCGATGCCACGTTCCAGCAGCCCTTCGATGATGCTCTGGTAATGGCTGACGCTGCGCGTGACGAACTTGAGCAGATAGTCGTAACCACCGCTCGCGAGATGACATTCGACGATCTCGTCGACATCCTTCACCGCATTCACGAAGTTGATGAAGTCCTCGCGGCGATGATCGGCGAGCGTGACTTCGGTGAAGACCACCTGCACGTCGCCGAGCTTCTCCAGTTGAATCTGTGCACCGTACCCGACGATATAACCCGCCTTCTCCAGCCGCTTCACGCGAATCAGACAAGGACTGGGCGACAGACCGACCGCATCGGCGAGCTCCACGTTGGTGATGCGCCCGCGTTTCTGCAATTGCGAAAGGATACGCAGATCGATTCGGTCCAGCTTGCTTTCGTTGCTCATCGTGACGGGTTCGGTCTCGCATGTCGGCGGTCGGTCGATGTTATCACGCGGCCGCGCGAGAACTACATCCGGATACGCCCTTCAATGCGGCGCGCACGTCGTTTTCCGCGAGCACGTCGTCGAGCGTTTTCGTGAGGCGCTCGAACAGCATGTCGAAGTTCGCTTCGGTATAGCAGAGCGCCGGCGCGAAGCCGAGAATGTTATCGCCGAACGCGCGGAACACGAGACCGTTGCGATAGGCCGCGGCCGCGATGCGGTCCGGCAGCTTGAGCGCCGCATCGAAGCCGCGCTTGCTGTCCTTGTCGGCGACGAGTTCCAGCGCGCCGAGCAGCCCGCGATGACGCGAGTCGCCAACGAGCGGATGATCGAGCAGCGCATCGAGACCTTGCGCGAAACGCGGTGCCTGCGCCTGGCCGTTCGCGAGCAGGCCGCCTTCGTGATAGAGCCGCATGACTTCGAGACCGATGGCCGCGCTCACCGGATGCGCCGAGTACGTGTGCCCATGACCTATGGCGGCGGAGACATCGCCGCCATCGGCAATGCCTTGATAGATGGCGTCGGACATGAGGACCGCGCCCATCGGCGCATAGCCTGCCGTGAGGCCCTTTGCGACCGTCATCAGATCCGGCTCGACGCCTTCGCCCTCGCACGCGAAGAGCGGGCCGGTGCGGCCGAAGCCGGTGATGACTTCATCGGCGACGAAGAGGATATCGAGCTTGCGGCATGCATCGCGCATCGCTTTCAGCCAACCGGCGGGCGGCACGATCACGCCGCCCGAGCCTTGAATCGGCTCGCAGAAAAACGCGGCGACGTTGTCCGCGCCGAGCTCCGCGACCTTCGCTTCGAGCGCTTGCACGGAAGCGGCGATGAGCGCGGCGTCATCGGCGAAATCATTGCGATACGCATACGGCGACGGAATGTGATGCTGCGTGGGCAGCGGCAGATCGAAGTTGCGATGGAACGCCGGCAACGCGGTCAGACCCGCGCCGATAGACGACGAGCCGTGATAGCCGCGTTGCAGCGCGATGTAATGCTTCTTCGACGGACGGCCCGTCGCGTTGTAGTAGTGCGTGATGAAGCGCAGCGCTGAATCGACCGCATCCGAGCCGCCGAGCGTGAAGTACACGTGTTGCAGCGATGCGGGCGCGAGATCGACGAGCTTCGCGGCCAGTTCGATCGCGGGCTCGGAGCCGAAGTGGAAGTAGCCGGTCGCGTAGGGCAGCTTCGCCATCTGCTTCGCGGCGGCCTCGACGATGCTCGCGTGGCCGTAGCCCGTGTTCACGCACCAGAGGCCCGAGAAGGCATCGAGCAGTTCCTTGCCTTCGATATCGCGCAGGAACACGCCATCGGCGGAATCGAGCACGGTGACGCCGCGCGCTTCATGCGCGCGATAGCTGACGACGGGGTGGATCAGATGTTTGCGGTCGGACTCGACAAGCGGCTGGATCGGCATGATGCGGCTCTCTCTCTGTTCGGACAGTGTTCGAAATGGCGCGTGACCGTTTCATACTATCGGCAGAGCCGCATCGCGCGCATCGCCAAAAAAATGGCTAAAAAGCGAATCCGAGGCGTTTTTCGGGGGCCTCGCAGCATTTTGTGCTGCGAGGCCCGAGCGACGGCTTCAATAGCCGCGCGTGCGGTCGATCTCGCCGGTCATGCGCTCTCCCGCGCGATGGCGGCGCAGGTTCTCGAGCACCACGTCGACGGCGGTTTCGGGGCGCGTCGCGCTCGCGATATGCGGCGTCAGGCGCACGCGCGGATGCGTCCAGAACGGATGCGCGGGCGGCAAGGGCTCGGGATCGGTCACATCGAGAATCGCGGCATGCAGATGGCCGGTGTCGAGTGCATCGAGCAGATCCTGTTGATTCACATGCGGGCCGCGACCGACGTTGATGAACGACGCGCCGCTCGGCAAAGCACCGAACACGCGCCTGTCGATAAGACCGCGCGTCGCATCCGTGAGCGGCAGCAGGCACACGAGGATATCGGTGCGGGCGAGGAACGCATCGAGCGATTCGATGCCCGCGTGACACTCGACGCCGTCTATCTCATGCGGCGAACGGCTCCAGCCCGCGCACGGAAAGCCGAAGAGCCGCAGCGTTTTCAGCACCGCGGTGCCGAGCATGCCGAGCCCGAGCACGCCGATGCGCCGCGTCGAGGCGGCGCGCACGGGCATCTCGCGCCACACGCGCTCGCGTTGCTGCACGGCGTAATCGAAGAGATCGCGATGTATCGTGAGCACCGCCTGCGCCACATATTCCACCATCCCTTCGACGATGCCCGGCTCGGTCATCCGCACCACGGCGACATGGGGCGGCACGCCCGACAGATCGAACTGATCGATGCCCGCGCCCACCGAGAAGATCACTTCGAGATTGGGGAACGTGCGCATGACATCGGCGGGCGGCTGCCATGCCGCGAGATAGCGCACGGCGGCGGCGTCGCCGATGTCGGGCCACAAACGGAACGGGACGTCCGGCGCCTTTTGCGCGAAGAGCTGCGCCCATTGTCTGCCGCGTTCGGGATCGGCCTTGTAGAGGATCGTCATGGGTTCACCCTAGCGCCTGGTTGATGATCGCGAATTGCGCGAGGGATTCGTCATGCGGCGGCGTGCCGTTGCGCGCCATCTTGATGACCGTATCGACGCGCCTGAGCCCGATATCTTCGAGCCAGTCCGACAGTCCGCATTCGTCCGGCGTATCGATGCGCGTGAATTTGCCGTGGTTATGATCGAGCCAATGCACGATGAGCGCTTGCGCGCGATGCGCGTGCCGCTCGTCGCCGGTCATCGCGACGACCGGGCCGATGGCATGCCCGCGCCCGAATTCACGGATGAGCGAGAAGCCCAGCACTTCGCCATTGCGTTCGAGCACGACGCCTTGGGCCACATTCAACAGCGAAGGCAGCAGCGCGCTTCTATCGAGGCCGCTTGCGCGCGATGCGAGCGCAACGAGCGTGTCAGTATCGCCGGGCTGCATCGCACGCAGCTTTTCGTCGGGCGGCACTACGATGCGCGGCAGCGTGAAATCGGCGGATTGATGCTGATGAATCGCGCCGATGCGCCTGAACCCGAGCTTCGCGTAAAGCGGCTCGCCGGCGGGCGTCGCGTGCAGCACGGTAATGCGATCGCCGAGCGCCTCGAGCAGCAGTTCCATCAGCTTGCGGCCGATGCCCTTGCCCTGGCAGTCCGGCGCTACGATCACCATGCCGAGCGATCCGCCATTGCCGCCATATGTCCAGCACAACGCGGTGCCGACCACTCGCTCGCCATCCTGCGCGATGAAGCCAGTGCCGGCATCGAGCACGAAGCGCCAGTCATCGGCTCGATGCGGCCATTTGACATCGATGGACAGCGCATGGGCCGCGGGAATGTCCCTGGCGGTGAAGGGGCGGTAGAGGAGAGTGGATGTTTCGGCGGCGGACACGGCATGCTCCACGTTAGAGGATGCCTGCCACTTTGACATGCGGCCGGGTGCGCGGATAGGACGATCCTGCTGCGTTCAACCGCTCATGCTGCCGGATTTTCCGACGGATAGTGAACGACGGCGGGCGAGATAACGGATGCGCCCTGAGTCAGATGCGCTTCTTCTATACGGTCATCGCCCATGAGATGGAACACAATCTCGCCGCGCGCAAGAAGATAATCCGCGACGATGCGTCTGTGACAACGCCACCAGACCGCCTCCGAGCACATCACGGCGCATCGCTCTTTGCGTCCGAGTTTTATCAGATGGTCGAGGCCTTTGTGAAACGACTCCGAGAGCGCGTAGTCCGCATAATTGTGAAAGCTGCGATTCTCCCAAAAGCCGTTCACATCGGGCGAGATATCTTTTGATTTGCCGCGAAGGCCGCCGAGTTCCGCAATCCGCTCATATCCGATCCGATAAGGCGCAAGGCTTTCGGGCAACGTGTTTGCGTTGAATTGCGGATTCGTCCTCGATCGCGGAACGGTACGGATATCGACAAGCCGCTTGATTTCGGCGATCTCCAGGAGCGCAGCGAGCCCTTCCACGGTGCGCGTGGAGTGTCCGACCGTGTAGAAGGGAAGGTTCATGGAGCTGGCTTCGCGTATCCGGATCTCCATGTTAGCGCAGCATGTTTCGTGCCGCGTGACCCCGGATATTTATATAGTTCGATATCCGAAGCAAATGAGGCTAACGATCCGCCGTACCACGGACGCCAAGGCAGGTCAATCCCGCCGCACCCAGTCCCAGCGCCGCCACCGCGATCCATAGAGCGATCGAGAATGATCCCGTGTGCTCGGCGATCGGCGCGGCGACCAGCGGCCCGACGATCTGTCCGAGACCGTATGCCGCCGTCGCGTAGCCCATCAGGCCGGCAGCGGCATCACCGTGCAAGCGGCGCGCCTCGCGCATCGCGAAGAGAGTGATGGCGGTGAACGGCAAGCCGACCAGCAGGCTGCCGACACCGAAGCCGAGCGCGGTCGGAAACACGATGCCGAGACAAATCCCAGCGGCCTGGATGAGATAGCACGCGGCCGACAGCAGCCGGTTGTCCCACGACAGCGGCAGCCGCGCGGCGATGAGCGCGCCGGCGATCAGCGCCAGTCCGAAGGCCGGCCAGAACAGATCGGGCCACGGCGACCCCGGCAATGCCTGTCGCGCGATCACGGGCAGGAAGGTCGCCGTGATGATGTAGCCGAATCCCGCGAGGCTGTAGAGGCTGACGAGCCCCGTCGAATCGATGCGCGCCGATGCGGGCCTGACATTGGCGGCATGGCGCACACGGCCATGCGTCGGCGCTGTGTCCCGCGCGAAGGTTCTCCATACGAATGCTCCCGCGACGCCCGAGCAGACCGCGAAACCGATCCACACCATCGGCGCGGGCACGGCGAGGGGCGCCGCCGCCGCACCCAGCAAACCGGTTGCAACGATGCCGACGCCCGGTCCCGCATAGATCACGCCGCCGAGACCGTGAGCATCGAGTTCCGCGAGCCGTCTCAAGCCCCATTGCGACGCGAACACGAACGCCCATGCGCTGACTACGCCCGCTGCGAACCGTATCGCCGCCCACAGCCAGAACAGGTGAACGAGCCCCATCGCGAGCGTCAGCATGATCGTCGACGCCAGCGCGAGACGCACCATGCGCGCGTGATCGAGACGGATCGCCGCGCACGACAGCGCGCCGATCAGATACCCGGCGTAATTGGCCGACGCGAGCCATCCGCCGTGACGGATATCGAGTGAGCCGCTTTTGAGCATTAGCGGCAGGAGCGGTGTGAACGCGAAGCGCCCGACGCCGAGGGCCACCGCGAGCACGACGGCACAGGCGAGCGCGGCATGGCGCGCGTAATGGTCAGGCAGCGACGACGTATGAGCGGGGGAAGCCATGAGTCGATGGTCGGATCGGCAATACGGCGATGCTAACTTGACCGTCGTATCTTGAAAAATGAATAATCGAGATACCATCAATCTTCTGGAAAGATCATGGACCTTGCAGCACTGACCATCTTCCGGGCCGTCGTCCACGAGAACGGCGTGACGCGGGCGGCCGCCAAGCTCAACCGCGTGCAGTCGAACGTGACGACGCGCATTCGTCAGCTCGAAGAGACGCTCGGCACCGACCTCTTCATTCGCGATGGACGCCGTCTCGTGCTGACGCCGGCCGGTGAGACCTTGCTGCCGTACGCGGAGCGGCTGCTCGCCCTCGCGGAAGAGGCCCGCCACGCGGTCAGCGAAAATCGTCCGCAAGGCCGTCTGCGGCTCGGGACGATGGAAAGCACGGCCGCGAGCCGTCTGCCCCGCGTGCTGGCGGCCTATCACCGGCGCTGGCCGCAGGTGACGCTGGAACTGACGACGGGCGTGACGCGCGCGCTCATCGAGCGCGTGCGCACGTTCGAAGTGGACGCGGCGGTGATGGCGCGGCCGCTCGAGTCCGACGCGCTGCCTTCCGGGCAGTTCGAGTCCGTGCCCGTGTTCGAAGAGGAACTGGCGCTCGTCACGCCGCGCGGGCAGCATCCCGCGGGCATGGCGCGCGATGCCGCGGGCCTCACGCTGGTGGCGTTCGAGCGCGGCTGCGCGTACCGCACGTATGCGATGCGCTGGTACGAGCAGCAGGGAATCAGACCGGCGCGCGTGCTGGAACTGGGCTCCTATCACGCGATCATCGCGTGCGTGGCGGCGGGAGCGGGCGTCGCGGTGGCGCCGCGCTCCGTGCTCGAACTCGCAGGTCTCGACGGCGAAGTGGATCTGCATTCGATCGGCGAACTCGGGCGCGTAGATACGCTGCTCGTCTGGCGCAAGGGCCACTTCTCGGCGGCGCTCAACGCGCTGCGCGATCTGCTCGTCGATGGCGCCTCACGATCTGCAAATTCGGAGATAGTCAGGCATCCATATGAAGAAGCTACCGGCGTGCGAAGTGCCGGACAAAGCAGTAAAAAATCCACGGATGGACCTTGAGCATGGCCATGACGATGGACAGCTTCGGCCGATGGTCCGAAAACATGCCGAGCAGGTGCGTGAGATGAAGCTTGTTCGAAACGCTGCACAGAATGGGTTTCGCCAGCCGATAGGTCGGCGCCTTGATCGCCGCCTGAAACGCGATCGTTCTAAAGGCGTAAATATATTTCAGCCTGAACAAGAGGTTTCGGTAATTCGGTATCGGCATCGACGCGGTGCTCTTCTCCACGCGGTCCATGATGGCAAAAAGATCCACGATCTTGGGATTGAAGCGTGTCGAAATTCCCGATTCCCGGTACATGTATGAATACAACGTGTCGGGCATGAGGCGGACGATGTTCGATTTACCGAGCGTCTGGACCGACACGCATATATCTTCGTAGATCAGTCCGGTGGGATGCTCGACCGCGAGGAAGATCGAACGCCGCACGAGCTTGTTGAAGCAGTAGGCCTGCAGCGACAGATCCATGATCCTCTCGACGGCTTCCACGCCGGTGATGACGGAGTCTCCCGTTTCGATGCGGTAATTGATCGTGCCTTCCGGGCTCACGTTCTCGGCGGCGAAGACCACGACGTCCGCATGATGTCTTTCGGCTTCGTCGATGATCCTTCGAATGAGGTCGCTATGCACGCGGTCGTCGCTGTCGACGCACAGCACGTACTCGCCGCGTGCCGCCTGAGCGGCGATCTTGCGGGTTTCGGCGAGCCCTTTGTTCTCACGGTTTTTAATAAACTTCCACGGAATTCTGTTCTGCTGTTCGAGGATGCGGCAGGTCATTTCGCCAGACCGATCAGGACTGCTATCGTCGACGGCGATGATTTCGAAGTCAGTGGAGGTTTGTGTCAGAAGCGAGTCCAGACATTCTTCAATGTAGGGCTCGACTTTGTACACAGGTAACAGGACGCTGATTTTCGGCGGAGCTGGCATGAATAATGATCTTTTCGATGCAGGTTCGGCTTTATTCAGGGAGCGACAAGCGACAACGAGTGTACTTGGATCGCCTCGATGATGTATTAGGGTTGTTCGGCAGTTCTTAAGCTGCATTCGCATGCAACCGATGCTGCGACCCCGAAAGCGCGTTGCAGTTCAACGTTTCTACAACGCAAACCCGGATGACGCAAGTTATCGGCCTGCTATCCGGTCACGAACGCGGCGGAATGCGGCGCCACGTAACGGCTACTGCGACAAAGAAGGCAATGTAGGCAAGTGTGAACATCCACAGCGGCAGGTCGAGATACAGCCAGACGCTGATCCAGCGTTGCAGGAATCCTTGCGCGCCCGGCGCTGCGGCGCGCAAATGATCTTCCATGACAGTAAGCGGGCACGGAAGATCGAGCACGGCAAGCGCCGCCACGATACCAATGGCGACTATGTGCGTCGTCCGAAATGCGCGGTTTCGTGCCCACTGGCGATTGAATGCTGCGCCTATCCATATCGCGATCAGACCGCCGACGATGAACACCACGATCAGCGCATGCAAAACGAGAACCATATCGGCGAGCGAAATCATGGGCGTTCGCGAGATTGCTCGATATCCGCAGGTCAGCGAATTTTGGCGCGCCTTTCCATCGTTTTCCCCAGCACGAAGCCTGCCAGCAAGCCGGCCACGAGAATGATCGCGCCCAGCCACCACGCGGATATTGGCGGCATTGCATCGGATCGCCCCTGTGGCGCGACGACGGCGGCGATTTCGCGGGCATCGATTTGCGTCATGTGCGCAATCTCGTCGATCCCATAGACGCAGATCTCGCCGCTCGGCAACGCGCAAAACCGCGCGGCAGGGCATTGCTTCAGGATTTTCTGCGGTACGCCTTCACCGCACGCGGCACCCGCGCCTTTCAGCACCTGGAGCGTCACGTCGGGATATTTCGTGATTTGTTCAGGCATTGGATGGACTCCTTGCCGGCGGATGGCGCGTTCAGAGAAGCTCTTTCAGCGGAAATGCGGGGGTTTCCACGGATGAAACATTACCGCCTGGAAACGTTGCTCAATCCATCCGGGTGCGCCCGCGGAACTTGAAATTTCTTCGTGCATAGAAGCGCTCGAGCTCGTGTTTCTTCGGCCGCACACCCGTAAAAACTTCGACGTAGTCCGGAATACGCTTCATTCTGACCGACATATCCTCGCCCGGCCTGGTCGACACATAACCGGCCTGCGTGAAATACGCCACCCTCGCGCGGATATCGGCGGCGCGCGGCGCATAGTCGAAACGCGCGAATAATGCAGTCAGCGCCGAAATGCGTTGCTCGTCGTCCTCCGCCATCTGTTCGGCGATTTCCGGCGCCTGCTGCGCCCAGCTACGAATCGCGGCTTCGAAGCGCGAGTCGAAGATCGTGTCGTCGAACCAGCAATCGAACACGTTCAACATCGCTTCGCACACGGTGTCCGCATACGCTTCCGTGCGCTCGATCCAGTTGCCGGTGTTCTTCTGCTTCCATCGGCCGAGCAGGGCGGAAAGCAGTTCCTCCCGATCCTTGAAAAACCAGTAGAAACTGGTCCTCGAAACATTGAGCTTCTTTCCGAGAGGCAGTATGCGGACGGCGTCCACGCCTCCTTGGAGAAGACTTTCATAGGCCGCGTCCAGCCACATATCGGCCGAACCGCGCACCATGTCGAGCGTCTGGTCCATAACATCGTTTCTCTTATCGGTCATGCGTCCCCGCGCGTCGGCTGAAGGCGAGGGCCCCACCGTCTGAATGTACACCAATGTCTCCCTGCTTGACACATGTGTACAGCAGTTCTACTCTCCCTTAATAACCGTCGTGTCGTCCCCGCTCGCTTCGAAGAGGTATCCATGTCCACGGATCCGTTGCTGCAGCCCTACACGTTGAAACATCTGACGTTCAGAAACCGGATCATGACCACGTCGCATGAACCGGCGTATGCCGAGGACGGCATGCCGAAGGAGCGCTATCGCGCTTACCACGTGGAGCGTGCGAAAGCGGGCATAGCATTGACGATGACCGCCGGTTCCGCTGCGATCTCGAAAGACAGTCCGCCGGTCTTCAACAACATCCTTGCGTATCAGGATGAAGTCGTGCCGTGGATGAAGGATCTCGTCGACGAGTGTCACGAGCACGGCGCGAAGGTGATGATTCAACTGACGCATCTGGGCCGCCGCACGCGCTGGGACAAGGGCGACTGGCTGCCCGCGGTCTCGCCGTCGCACAACCGCGAGCCGGCGCATCGGGCTTTCCCGAAGAAACTGGAGGACTGGGACATCGAGCGCATCGTCCGCGACTTCGCGGACGCGGCGGAGCGCATGAAAGCCGCGGGCCTCGACGGGCTGGAAATCGAATCATACGGACACCTGATGGATCAGTTCTGGTCGCCGCTGACCAACACGCTCGATGGTCCGTACGGCGGTCCGCTCGAAAATCGCATGCGCTTCACGTTCGACGTGCTTCGTGCGATCCGCGAGCGCGTCGGTGAGCGCTTTCTCGTCGGCATTCGCTATACGGCCGATGAGATGATCGCAGGCGGCATCACGAAGGAGGAGGGTATCGAGATATCGAAGCGCTTGAGGGACAGCGGTCTCGTCGACTTTCTCAATGTGATCCGCGGGCATCTGGAAACCGATGCGGGTCTCACGGACATCATCCCGATCATGGGGATGAAGAGCGCGCCGCACCTCGATTTCGCGGGCGAGATCCGAAAGGCGACGGACTTTCCCACGTTCCATGCGGCGCGTATCCAGGATGTCGCCACGGCGCGCTACGCCATTGAGTCGGGCAAGATCGATATGGTCGGCATGACGCGCGCGCATATGACCGATCCGCATATCGTGCGCAAGATCATCGAGCGCAGGGAAGACGATATCCGGCCTTGCGTGGGCGCGAACTACTGTCTCGACCGCATTTATCAGGGCGGCGCGGCGCTGTGCATCCATAACGCCGCAACGGGCCGCGAGCTGGAAATGCCGCATACGATTGAGCCCGCCGCGACGAAGCGAAGAATCGTCATCGTGGGCGCGGGGCCGGCGGGCCTCGAAGCCGCGCGCGTGGCGGGCGAACGAGGCCACGACGTGGTCGTGCTCGAAGCGATGAACGATCCCGGCGGCCAGATCCGGCTCACCGCGCAGAACGCGCGCCGCAAAGAGATGATCGGCATCATCGACTGGCGCATGGCGCAGTGCGAAAAGCTCGGTGTGCGCTTCAGGTTCAATACGTGGGCAGACGTGGAGACGGTGCTCGCGGAGCATCCGGATGTTGTGATTGTCGCGACCGGCGGCATGCCGCATACCGAAGTCTGCAGCGAAGGCAACGAACATGTCGTGTCTTCATGGGACATCATTTCCGGCGACGTGAAACCGGGCGCCAACGTGCTGATCTTCGACGATGCCGGCGATCACGCCGCGCTGCAGGCCGCCGAAACGATCGCGCAGGCCGGCGGCAAGGTGGAGGTGATGACGCCCGACCGCACGTTCTCGCCCGAAGTGATGAGCATGAACCTCGTGCCCTATATGCGCGCGCTGCAGAATCTCGCGACGACGTTCACGGTCACGTTTCGCCTCGAAGCCGTTCGCCGCGAAGGAAACGAACTGGTTGCGACGATCGGAAGCGATTACGGCGGCGTTCGCAAGGAGCAGCGCTACGATCAGATCGTTGTCAACCACGGCACCATTCCAATGGACGAACTGTATTTCGAGCTCAAGCCGCTATCGAAGAATCGTGGCGCGGTGAACTACGACGATCTCATCGATGGCAAGCCGCAGACCGAAGAGGCCAATCCCGAAGGACGCTTTCAGTTGTTCAGGATCGGCGATGCGGTAGCCGCACGCAACACGCACGCCGCGATCTTTGACGCGCTTCGACTGGTAAAGGATCTATAGGGGTTCGGGGACTCGCTTGCTTTTCCATCGGCTGATCCCATTGCACGCTTTTCGGGTCGGCGAAACACATCCACGAGGTCGGCTGCGCGCAGCCCTTTTCCTGGAGGAGCCTCAGGCTAAACTATGGTTCCCACGCATTGCTTTTGCAGGCGCTGAATGATCCAGGCCACGCGAGCGCAGCGAACCAAAAGATCCTCTGATCAATGAAAGGAGAGACCTCATGCCGAGCCTCGAGCGAGAGCGAGAGCGAGAGCGACCGGCCAGCCTAATCGACTCTGTCTGGCGCATGATGCTTCGCCTCGGATTTCGGCTCGCTCGCGTCTGGTGGCACATTCGGCGGCCTCGTCATGAGGGCGCGCTAGTAGCAATCTACGTCGGGCAGGCGCTATTGCTCGTGAAGTCATCGTACCGGGCCGAATGGAACTTTCCCGGCGGCAGTCTTGAGCCCGGCGAGGCGCCCGCTGCAGCGGCACAGCGCGAATTGAGGGAGGAGATCGGACTCGCGCCGTACCCGTTACTCCCCGCGGGCCGTGTCTGCGGCACTTGGGACGGGCGAAGAGACGAGGTGCACTTTTTTGAACTGCACCTCGATCGAATACCCGAGCTTCGACTCGATAACCGCGAGATTATCGCCGTGCATCTGGCATTGCCGGAGGAACTGGACGGCATCGCACTGACAGGAGCGGTGGTTGCGTATCTCGGCGGAGCGCTCTCTCGATAGTTCGGCTTTGAGTTTCGAAACACAGTCTCACCGCATCGTTGATTCATTCTGCTATTGGCGATACCCTTGGATCGTTCGTGGTCATCCAATGTTGATCAACCCGGAGGCGCCGTTTCGTGAAGCGAGCGTGGGCTTTCTCATGCATCTTCGTCTTGAGTGCGATCCTCGGCGGATGCGGCAAGGACGGATCGCGAAGTGCCGTTCAGGAGCAGGGTGCATCCGCGAGTCAGGCGCCGGTGCAGGCCGCGAGCGACACCGCCGCCGCATCGGGTGCGCAGGCGAAGGGCGGGCTAACCGCGGTCAATAAGTCGCAGTTGCCGGCGGAAGCAGCAGAAACGCTGCGTCTGATCAAAGCGGGCGGCCCTTTCCCATTCAGCGAGGACGGTGTCCTGTTCCGCAACAGCTCGGTATTGCTGCCGCAGCATCCGCGCGGCTATTACCACGCATACACGGTTCGAACACCTGGCTCGGCGGATCGCGGGCAGCGCCGCATCGTATGTGGTGGACCGCGCAGGCAGATCGGCGATTGCTACTACACCGAAGACTATTACGCCAGTTTCAAACGCATTGCGGAATAACTTCTGCCAATGAAAGACGCCCCGGGCCGTCCATAAGATCGACGCCGGGGCGTTGTGCTTCCAGAGACCGCGCCGCAAGGGCGCGCTTCTTCATGATCGATAGATCATGCCGATGCAATCGGCAAAGCTTGCGTTATCGCGCGAACAAATCCGCGAATTGCGGACGAAAGATTTTCATGCTAACGCGACTGCTTCGGCTTGCCCGTGCGGCATTTGTACTCATCCCCGACATTGCTCAATCGTAGTTGACGATAGTCACGAAGATCGTGAATCGAAGTTGGTGCCGCATTAAAGATTCATTGAGAATGCATCAAATCACGCATCGCCCAAATCTGCGAACTACCTCGCTTCAACGCGTGTTCCCCGCGTCATTGATTACATAAGGAGAAGGATCCGTGTTTTGCTACCAATGCGAACAAACCGACCGCACCAATGGACAACCCGGCTGCGCCTCAGCGAAAGGCAACTGCGGCAAGGACGCGACTACTGCGGATTTGCAAGACCTGCTGGTGCATGCTTTAAAAGGTATCGGACAGTATGGCGCGCTTGTTCGTGCTTTGGGTGAGTCGGACCGAGAGGCAGATCGCTTTATTCTATTTGGGCTTTTCACAACCCTGACCAACGTAAATTTCAACGCGGGCCGGTTCACCGCCATGCTGCGGGAAGCCGCCATTACGCGCGATCGTGTCAAGGCCAGGTGTGAGGAACTCGCGCAAGCGCGCGGAATGTCGATCGAACAATTGTCCGGTCCCGCGGCCTGGCAGCCGGGCGGGTCATTGCCTGAATTGCTTGCTCAAGCGAGCACTGTCGGCATTCAGGAAGGCCTCGAGCAACTGGGTGAGGATGTTATCGGCTTGCGCGCACTGGTTCTTTACGGACTCAAGGGCGTAGCGGCATACGCACACCATGCGCGAGTGCTCGACTATGAAAGCGAGGAAGTCTACGCCGGTGTAGAAGGCACGCTGGAGTTTCTTGCTCGCAATCCCACGGACGTCAATGCGTTGCTGGCGCAGGCTCTCGAATTGGGGCGCCTGAATCTCAAGGTTATGGAGTTGCTCGACGCTGCAAACACGGGTCGCTTCGGCACGCCGCAGCCGACCCCGGTTCGCGTGACGCCGGTGGCTGGCAAGGCCATCCTCGTATCCGGTCACGATCTCGGTGATCTGCATGCACTTCTGGAAGCGACCAAGGGCACCGGTATCCAGGTCTATACGCACGGCGAGATGCTGCCTGCGCACGGCTATCCGACGCTCAATGCCTATGATCATCTGGCAGGCAATTATGGCGGAGCCTGGCAAGACCAGCAGAGTGATTTCACGAAGTTCCCGGGACCGATTCTGATGACGTCCAACTGCATCATCGAGCCGTTGCCGATGTACCGCCAGCGTATCTTCACGACGGGTCCGGTGGGCTGGCCCGGCGTGCGCCATCTCGCGCATCACGACTTCACGACGCTCATCCAGGCGGCACAAGCGTTGCCTGGCTTCCGTGAGACGGCGCCCGTCGAAACCATCACCGTCGGCTTTGGGCATGACGCGGTTCTGGGTGTCGCCGATAAGGTCATCGATGCGGTCAAGGCCGGAAAGATCCAGCATTTCTTTTTGATCGGCGGATGTGACGGCGCCGCGCCTGGGCGCAACTATTACACGGAGTTCGCTCAACAGGCTCCGGACAATACGGTCGTGATGACGCTCGGCTGCAACAAGTACCGCTTCAATCGTCACGAGTTCGGCGACATCGATGGCATTCCCCGCCTGCTCGATATCGGTCAGTGCAACGATAGCTATTCGGCGATCCGGATCGCGACTGCCTTGGCGGGCGCGTTCGGCTGCGGTGTGAACGATCTCCCGTTGTCGCTGGTGATTTCATGGTTCGAACAAAAAGCGGCGGCAGTGTTGCTTACGCTTCTTGCTCTCGGAATCCGCAACATCAGGTTGGGGCCGACGCTTCCCGCGTTTCTCACGCCGACCGCACTCGACATCCTGGTGCAGCAGTTCGGCATCCAGCCCATCGGCGATGCCCGAACCGATCTCGCCGTGGCGCTCGCACCCCGGGCAGCGTGAGAGGCGAGGGCGCACACATGACCTGTCAAATCGAGATCACGACCCGCGACGGAATGCAGTTCGGTTTTGGCTGCGAGGCTGACCGGGACCTGCTGTCGGCGGCTGCGGAGGCGGACTATACCTTGCCGTCTCAATGCCGGAATGGCAGTTGCGGCTCGTGTCATGCAACAGTGGCCGAAGGTGACTACGATCTTCGCGAACACAGCGCGAATGCGTTGCCGCGTGGTGAAGCGGATGCGATTCTGCTATGCCGCACGGTGCCGCGCAGCGACCTGCGCATCGTCGTGCCTTACGACAGCAGCAAAGTGCTTCGCGAACCGGTGCCGGTTCGCACCGGGCGAATCGTATCGCTCGAGTGCGTGGCCACGGACACCATGCATCTCGCGTTGCTCATCGACCCCGATGATACGTATGGCAGTGCCGTGCAATTCGAAGCCGGTCAGTTTGCCGAACTCGAAATTCCAGCAAGCGATGTGCGCCGCCCCTATTCGCTCGCGAACACGAGCAACTGGGAAGGGCGCCTGGAATTCGTCATCAGGTTACAGCCGCAGGGAAGGTTTTCAACGTGGCTGCGCGAAGCGGCGCAGGTTGGCGACGCGCTCACCGTGCGTGGTCCGCAAGGTGGCTTCGGGCTGATTACGGGCAGCCTGCGGCCGCGTTGGTTCGTGGCGGGCGGGACCGGACTCGCGCCGATCATCGCGATGTTGCGGCGCATGGCCGAATACCAGGAGATGGACGAAGCCAGGCTTTTCTTCGGCGTGACGTTCGAGAGCGAGCTCTTCATGCTCGATGAACTGGCGCAACTGCAAGCTTCGATTCCGCAGCTACAGGTCACGCTCTGCGTCTGGCGAGCGGCAGAAGACTGGGGTGGTTTTTCTGGCACGCCAGCCGATGCATTGAAGCTGGCGCTGGAAGAAACCGCCGCGTGTCCGGACATCTATGTGTGCGGGCCGCCTGCGCTCGTGAATGCCGCGCGGGATGCAGCCGTTGCTGCCCGTGTGCCCGCCAGCCAGTTCGTGAGTGAACGCTTCGTGTCCTGATATCACGGCATCGAGCGGTTGCCGGCGTGGCACGCGCCGGCAACGAATGCTTGCCTCTATCTGGAGGCGAAGGCGATTTTCGCCTCTCGGCCAAGAGCGATTCGATCCTCTGTCGCAAACGTTTGGCATTCTATTTCTTACGAACGCCCGTCAAGTCTGAGCAAACGCGGCCGTTTACACGTGGATGAAAAGACGCGGCCTATCCGGCGAGCGTCGCTCCCAGGCGCCAGGCTCGCCGCGCGAACAGCACGCGGCATCCCGCGGCGGCATACGGGAATCTCTTCAACCCGTTTGAATGCCACTCGCATGCGTTTGATTCACAACAGGACGCGTCTCGCCGGTCTCAGCGCCGCGGCGCTCGTATCGTTTTCGTCGTGCGCCCGCGCCGACGATCCGCCCGTCGTACCCCTTACCGGCGGCAAGCTGCTGTTGACGGGCGGCGTCTCGGAAGTCGAAGGCGCCGCGGGCGGCGGCCTCACGCCGTGGGCCGTGATCGGCGGCTACGGCACCGCAAGCCAGCTCGGCGCGAACGCACACGGCACCTATATCCGCACTCAGGACTACGCGCTCGGCACGTGGGGTCTCACCGTGGGCGTCGCGAATCGCGTGGAGCTGTCGCTCGCGCGACAGAGCTTCGATACGCGCGATGCCGGCGCGCAACTCGGTCTCGGCGAAAACTTCAAGTTCAACCAGAACATCTTCGGCGTGAAGGTGCGCGTGCTCGGCGATGCCGTGCTCGATCAGGATACGTGGATTCCGCAAATCGCGGCGGGCGTGCAATTCAAGCACAACGAGCAAGGCAATATCGTGAAAGCGGTCGGCGCGACGAGCAATTCCGGCACCGACTTCTATCTTTCCGCGACGAAGCTCCTGCTCGCGCAAAGTCTTCTGCTCAACGGCACGCTGCGCTTCACGAAGGCGAACCAGTTCGGCCTGCTCGGATTCGGCGGCGACAGGTCCAACGCGTATCACCCGGAGTTCGACTCATCGGTGGCGTATCTGCTGTCGAAGAATGTCGCCATCGGTGGCGAATATCGCATGAAGCCGAACAATCTGTCGTTCGCGCGCGAGCAGGACGCCTACGACGCGTTTATTGCATGGGCGCCGAACAAGCATGTCTCGCTGACGACCGCGTATGTCGCGCTCGGCGATATCGCGACCATGAAGAACCAGCGCGGTCTCTATGTCTCCTTGCAGGCGGGGTTCTGATCATGAAGATGCATCACGCCGCCTTTCTGGTTCTCCTGCTCGCGAGCTTAGGCGCGAACGCGGACGACGCCCTCTACAAACAGTTCGGTGAAAAAGAAGGCCTGACGAAGATCGTCGACGACATGTACGACAACGTGCTCGCCGACCCGCGCACCGCGCCGTACTTCGACAACGCGCCCGTGAAGCGCATCAAGCTGAAGATCGTCGAGCAATTCTGCGTGCTGCTCGACGGCCCGTGTGTCTATACGGGCCGCAACATGAAGCGAACGCACGAAGGCCAGAACATAGATCGCGCCGCGTTCAACGCGGTCATCGAAGATCTGCAGGCCGCGATGGACAAGAACGGCGTGCCTTTCCACGCGCAAAACAAGCTGCTCGCGAAACTCGCACCGATGTATCGCGACGTGCAGGATCGCGAATGAACAAGCTCACATTCATGCATTCTCTTTCAAGCTTCTTCGCGGCATTCGCGATAAGCGCCACGCTCGCGCACGCCGCGAATGTGCGCGTGCAAGTGGTCGATCAGGCAGGCGCGCCCGTGCCCGACGCCATCGTCTACGCGCTGCCCGCGAGCGGCAAGCTGCCATCGACGAAGCCCGCCGGCGCGGTCATCGACCAGATCAGGCGCCGCTTCGTGCCGATGGTCTCGGTCGTGCAGACGGGCGCGTCGGTGACGTTCCCGAACAAGGACAACATCGAACACGACGTCTATTCGTTCTCGCCGCCCAAGCGCTTCGAGCTGAACCTGTATCACGGCATTCCGGCGAATCCTGTCGTGTTCGACAAGCCCGGCCTCGTCGTGATGGGCTGCAATATCCACGACTCGATGGTCGCGTACCTGCTGATCGTCGATACGCCTTGGTTCGCGAAGACCGACGCAAGCGGCGCCGCGACGATCGAAAACCTGCCCGCCGATGCATACAAGGTGATCGCGTGGCATTTCCGTCAGCGCGACGCGAACGCGCAGCCGACGCATAAGCTCAGTGTCGCCGCCGACGTCGACGCGAAGTTCGCCCTCGACCTGAAGCCAGCCGAATAGGAGACCCGACGCCCATGCTCCTTCACAGCCTGCGCGCGAGGATCGCGCTCGTCTTCGTGGTGCTGATGCTCGTCGCGCAGGCTGCGGCGTTTCTCGTCATCAACTCGGTGATTCTCAAGAACGCGCATGGCAACGCCGAGGAGCAACTGACGGTGGCCGAGCGCGTGTTCGCGCAGGTTCTCCATGGCAACAGCGAGCGATTGACGCAGGCGGCGAGCGTGGCCGCCGCGGACTTCGGCTTTCGCGAGGCGGTCGCGACGCACGACAGCAAGACCGTCGCGTCCGCGCTGCGGAATCACGGCAACCGCATTCATGCGGACGTCGTGATGCTCGTCGATCTCGATGGCAAGCTGATCGCGGACAGCGGTGATATCGGGCACGAAGGCATGGCGTTTCCATTCCCCAAGCTCATCAGGACCGTCGCGACGAAAGGCGATGCGTCGTCGTTCGGCATGATCGGCGCGCGCGCATATCAACTGGTCGCGGTGCCGGTGAAAGCGCCCATCACGATCGCATGGGTGGTGATGGGCTTCGCCATAGACGATGCCCTCGCGCGCGAGATGAGCTCGCTCACATCGCTCGACGTGTCGTTTCTCACGGTCGACGGAAACGGCGGCTGGGGCGTGCTCGCGAGCTCGCTGCCGGACGATGCGCGCGCCGCGCTCAAGGATCAGGCGCAACTCGCGGAAGACGGCTACGCCACGCGCATCGTGCGCCTGCATTCGGAAGGGCAGGCGGTCGCGGTGCTGCTCGAGCGTTCGCTTAACGAAGCGCTCGCGCCGTTTCATCGCGTGCAGTCGACGCTGCTGCTGATCACGCTGCTGGGCGTGATCGTGTCGGTCGTCGGCAGCGTGCTGACGGCGCGTTCAGTCACGCGGCCCATCGCGGCGCTCGCGCAGTTCTCGCGGCGCATCGGGCAGGGCGATTACGCCGCGCCCATCGAGATTCGCCGGAACGATGAAGTCGGCCAGCTCGCGCGCGCGTTCAACCAGATGCAGGAGGGCATTGCAGAGCGCGAGAAGCGCATCACGGAACTCGCGTACATGGACCGGTTGACGGGCCTGCCGAATCGCGCGCTCTTCACTGACCGTCTGCAGCAGGCCATCGCCGCCGCGATGCGCGGCAATTACCCGCTCTCCGTGATGATGATGGATCTCGACCGCTTCAAGTACGTGAACGACACGCTCGGGCATCCGATCGGCGACATGCTGCTGTGCGAAGTGGCGAAGCGTCTGCGCGCCACGCTGCAGCGGGAGACCGACACGGTCGCGCGTCTTGGCGGCGACGAGTTCGCCGTGCTTCTGCCCACCGACGATCTCGCGGCGGCGCGGCTGCTCGCTGCCCGCATGCTGCGCGCGCTGGAGGAGCCGATCATGATCGAAGGGCAACTCGTCGATGTGGGCGCGAGCATCGGCATTGTCAGTTTTCCGCAGAACGGCGCGGACATGAACGTGCTCCTGCGCCGCGCCGATATCGCGATGTATGTGGCCAAGCGCTCCAACCTCGGCTTCGCGCTCTACGACGAACGTCACGACCAGAACAGCGCCGAACGACTCTCGCTGATGAGCGAATTGCGTCAGGCGGTCGAGCACGATCAGCTGACGCTCCACTATCAGCCGAAGGTCGATCTCGCGACGCATCGCGTGAAGTATGTCGAGGCGCTCGTGCGCTGGGATCATCCGACGCGCGGCTTCATCTCGCCTGACCAGTTCATCCCTTTCGCGGAGCAGACAGGCTACATCAAGACGATATCGCGCTGGGTCGCCGACAAGGCGATCGGACAATGCGCGGCGTGGCGCGAGCAGGGCATCGAGCTGGCGGTGTCGGTGAATGTGTCGGCGCGCGAACTCATTCAGTCGTCGCTGCCGGAGACCTTTCAAGGCCTGCTCCACAAGCACGGCGTCGCGCCCGAATGGATCTGGATCGAGATCACCGAGAGCGCGATCATGGACGACCCGAATCACGCCATCGAAACGCTCGACCGGTTGCATGCGCTGGGCATCCGCCTGTCCATCGACGATTTCGGCACGGGTTACTCATCGCTGTCGTATCTGAAGCGCATGCCCGTCGATGAGCTGAAGATCGACAAGTCCTTCGTGATGGGCATGTCGCAGCACAAGGACGACGAGACCATCGTGCGCTCGACGATCGATCTCGGGCACAACATGGGTCTGAAGGTGGTGGCGGAAGGCGTGGAGAGCGAGGAGATGCTGGAGCGGCTCAGGACGCTGCGCTGCGATCTGGCGCAGGGCTATCACCTGAGCAGGCCACTGCCGCCGGCGAAGCTGGAGGCATGGCTCGACGTGTGGCAGACGCAACGCACGGTGACGCACGAGGCTTGAGGCTTGCGCGCCTTCGCCGCTCGCGGTCGTGGCGAGCGGTCGAGAACTATGTGAAGATCCAGGGAGTGGTTGAGACGCGATTCATCCGTCAAGGAGACAACCATGCGCAAGCTGTTCTTCACGACCGGATCGCCCTTCGCGCGCGCCGTCCGCATCGTGCTTGTCGAGAAGGGCCTGGATTTCGAGCGCGCCGAGACCTTCACGACGCCCAGTGCCGAAGAGCGCGCGAAGGTGGCGCCCACTCTGCAGGTTCCTACTCTGGTGGACGGCGCCCTGACCTTGTGGGATTCGGCCGTGATCATCGACTATCTGATGTCCAGCTATCCGGTCCGTCCCGCGCCGGAAGGCATGGAACCTCTGGCAGCCGGCTACGTGCGCGAGACCGAATGCTGGGACGACAAGCTCGTGCTGGCCACGTTGCAAACCTTCGGTGTATCCACGACGACGGTCTCGCAACTGCAATGGTCGGGCGTGCGGCACGAAGAGAACAGCCATGCCGCGCGATGCGCCATTCGCAATCAGCATCTCCTCGATTGGTTCGAGGACCGGCTCATCGGCGCGGACGCCGCTTTTGTCCCTGGCGTGGTTTCCGCGCAGGACATCTTGCTCGCATGCTTCTGCCAGTTCATCGAACGGCGCCCGTTGCGCATGTCATGGCGCGATCCGAATCGGCCCAAGCTCGCGTCGCTGATTGCGCGAATGGAACGTCGCCCATCCTTTCAACAGGAAGGCGCGCTGTGGTGGGAGCCAGGCGTGACGTATGCCACCGCCGCCGAAGTGGAATGGGCCAGACATAAAACCATTTGCGAAGGGCCGGACTTCAGCGAATGGTCGTCGCAGTCCGCAAGCTAGCTCGCCGGGGGGCGACCGGTCTGCTCGGCAAATCTCCCTGCACGAAGTCGGCGCAACGCGCTGTTCACTGCCTCGACGATAGCGGTGTCGCGCAGCGCCGCGCGCGTCCTTACACTGTGTTGGTCCGAGGGGTTCGTCTGTTATCCAGCCACGCACGCGAAGGTGAGTTCTGCCTCTTGCGGCGTCCAGCCGCGAACGCCATGCGTCTGCATATCGACCTGATGCATCTGCTTGCCTTGTCGGGTGCAGTATTCATCGGCGCGCTTCAGGCTTGACGCCTTGACCTCTCCCCAGGGAGTCATACCACCGCGCACCTGTGTAGTTACGGTGTAGTGCCCGTCGCCGGCCGGTGCGACTTCCGAGATCGATGTGCAGGCTGCCAGAACAGTCAAGGCAGTAACGGCGGCGAAGAGCTTCATCTTGCTTGTATTCGTATGGTTTGGGCAACTGGATACATCGTGACGAGAACGGGTCGGCAGGAGTTCGCAGCTCGGCAGACCCAGGTCCATGCTCGCGAATAACGGCGTTTTCAGCGCGATCTTTAGGGCCGACGTTCTGATCTGACTAAGTGTCTCCGACTTGCGGTTGGCTGGGCAGATGCACACAGATACTTCATCGCCCGGCTGCCGTTGGGGCGCGCTCGACCGCTCTGCGGCGAAGCAGAGTGCGAAAGAAACGCGTATCGTGTCTTACTTCTCAGACTTCAATCACGCTTCATGAACCCTATTCGCCTTGACCGGGCGCGCGGAGTCACGATCGCGGCCACCTTCTTCATGCTCGCGCTGGCAGGTTGCGCGTCCTCGTCGCTGGATTCATCGCGTGATTCGCAATCGCAAAGTGTCAGCTCCACGTCGCTCGATGCCGCCATCAGCGGATCGCAGCGCAGCGACAAGGCGCGTGCGCGCGACGTCTATCGCCATCCGAAGGAAACGCTGCAGTTCTTCGACCTCGGTCCGACCCAGACAGTGCTGGAAATCGCCCCGGGGGGCGGATGGTACACGGACATTCTTGTGCCGTATCTGCACGATGCAGGCCGTCTCTATGAAGCGCAGTATGTCAGTACGTCCGTAGAACTCGCCGCCGAGGAGAGCGCGACCGATGCAGCGTACCGTCGCAAACTCACGGCTGATCCGGCGGTGTATGGAAACGTCGTCGTCGGCACGTTGCACGCGGGCCGGTTCATGGGCTTCGACGCGCAGGATCGGTTCGACCGCGTGCTGACGTTTCGAAACATCCACAACTGGATCAAGGACGGGGAACTCGATGCGAATCTGCGCGCGTTTTACGGCGCACTGAAGCACGGCGGCGAGCTTGGTGTCGAGGAGCATCGCGCGCGGCCGGGAACGACCGTGCAGCAAATGATCGATTCCGGCTATGTGACCGAAGCGTTCGTCATAGAGCACGCGCAGGCAGCCGGCTTCAGGCTGGTTGCGCGCAGCGAGATCAACGCGAACGCGAAGGATACGAAGGACTATCCGCATGGCGTGTGGTCGCTGCCACCCACCTACAGGGGCGGCGAGGCCGACCGGTCACGCTATGCCGCGATCGGAGAATCGGACCGCATGACGCTCAAGTTCGTCAAACCGTAGCGATCGCGCGCGTTGCGGTGGATGAACGCGACGTCGCACGCGATTGCGTTTTCGCAGAATGATTAGATATCCATATAAAAACGATTGACCCGAATGCCACATCGCTTCCCAAAAACCGACGCAGATCATCAGAATCACGCCGTCACGCGTGAGGGTCGCTGCACACGCCAGCCGTCATAAACCGCTGACATCGACACCGGGCGATTTCGTCATCGCGATCGGCGATGGTGCCTTTCCAAAAGACCACGAACAGGCCCGCTTGCATCGTGCATGATGCTTGCACACCGCAGCCGATTGTGAAACCGCATGGCCGCGCTTGCCGCGGCCGACAAATTGACGGAGCGAGACAACGTAATGCAACTCGACCAGGGAACGGGTGGTCCGCGAACGCTTTACGACAAGATCTGGGACAGTCACCGGGTCATGTCGCGCGACGATGGACAGGATTTGCTGTTCATCGACCGGCATTTCATTCACGACGTCACGGCGCAGTCATTCGACCTGTTGCGCCAGCGCGGGCTCAAGCCGCGCTCGCCCGAGCGTACCTTCGGCACGGCGGACCACTACGTGTCCAGCGCGGCAAACGACATGGCGGCGGTGGCCGACCCCGAGCGGCGCGCCATGATCGAAGCCCTGCAACGCGATGCGGCCGAGTCGCGCATCACCTTGTTCGACATGGACGACTCGCGGCGCGGCATCGTGCACGTCGTCGGGCCGGAGCAGGGGTTGAGTCTGCCCGGCATGACCGTCGTCTGCGCCGATAGCCACACCTCGACGCACGGGGCGATGGGCGCGCTGGCGTTCGGTATTGGCGCGACCGAGGTGGCCCACGTGCTCGCCACACAATGCCTGTGGCAGCGCAAGTCCAGAAACATGCGCGTCACCCTCGACGGACGGCCGGGTCCGGGCATCAACGCCAAGGACCTGATCCTGGCCGTGATCGCGCGGATCGGCGTGGCTGGCGCGGCAGGCCATGTGATCGAGTACGCCGGCTCCGCGATCGCAGGATTGTCGATGGAAGGCCGCCTGACGCTGTGCAACATGACCATCGAGGCTGGCGCTCGCGCCGGCATGATCGCTCCGGACGAAACCACGTTTGCGTATCTGGCCGGGCGCCCCTACGCACCCGCGGGCGAGCAGTGGGACCGGGCGCTGGCGCGCTGGCGCACCTTGTTTACCGACCCCGGCGCGACGTTCAACCGCGAAGTGCATATCGACGTGGCCGAAATCGCCCCGATGGTGACCTGGGGCACGACGCCCGAATATGCCTGTGCCATCGACCGCCGCGTGCCCGATCCCGCGCGGCAGGCCGATCCCGATCTGCGCGCCGCGATGTCGCAGGCGCTCGACTACATGGGCTTGGCGCCGGATGAGGCGCTGGAAGGCGTGGCGATCGACAGGGTATTCATCGGCTCGTGCACCAACGGGCGCATCGAGGATATGCGCAGCGCGGCCGAAGTGGCGCGCGGCCGCCGTATCGCGCCCGGTGTCGAGGCGTGGGTGGTGCCGGGCTCGCACGAGGTGCGGGCGCAGGCCGAAGCCGAAGGGCTGGACCGTGTCTTCACGGACGCCGGCTTTCAGTGGCGCTTTCCCGGCTGTTCGATGTGTCTCGCGACCAACGGCGATATTGCCGCGCCCGGCCAGCGCTGCGCCTCCACTTCGAACCGCAATTTCGTCGGCCGCCAGGGGCCTGGCGTGCGCACGCATCTGATGAGCCCGGCGATGGCCGCCGCCGCCGCGGTGACCGGGTGTCTGACCGATGTGCGCCGCCTCCTTGGAGCCTGAACATGGAAAGCCTGACTTACCTTGACGCAGTCGCGGCGCCGATCGTCGCCATCAACTGCGATACCGACCAGATCCTGCCCGCGCGCTTCCTGCAAAAACCCCGCTCCGACGATTTCGGCCAGTTTCTGTTCCGCTCGCTGCGCTTCGGTCCGGATGGCGCCGAACGGCCCGATTTCCTGCTCAACCAGGCGCCTTATCGCGAGTCGCGCATCGTCGTGGCCAACCACAATTTCGGGTGCGGCTCTTCGCGCGAGCATGCGGTATGGGCGCTCTACGACTACGGCATCCGCGCGGCGATCGCCCCGAGCTTCGGCGACATCTTTTTCATCAACTGCCTGAAGAACGGGTTGCTGCCGATCGTGTTGCCGGAAGCCGTGGTCCTGCCGCTGCTGGACAGCCTGTCGGCCAGCCCGGGCAGCCGCATCGCCGTCGACTTGCCCGCGCAGACCGTGACGCTCCCCGACGGCTCCTCGCATGCCTTCGACATGGAGCCCTTCGCCAAGGCGTGTCTGCTGCGCGGCATGGACGAGATCGACTACACGCTTTCGCATCGAGACCGCATCGATGCATTCGAGCGCGGCCGTGCCGGCGTCTGATAAAGGCGCGCTCATCCCGATAACGACCAAGGAGGAATCCAGATGAAGATTGCAGTCATGCCCGGTGATGGTATCGGTCCCGAAGTAGTGGCGCAGGCGCTCAAGGTGCTGCAGGTGGTGGCGCCGCAGGCCGAGACGCAGGAGGCGCCCATCGGCGAGGCCGGCATTCAGGCACACGGGGTCCCGCTGCCCGCGCCAACGCTGGAACTGGCGCGCAAGGCCGATGCCATCCTGTTCGGCGCAGTAGGCGTGGCCGACGAAGCCGACATTCCGCGCGAACGCCGTCCGGGTACCGGGTTGCTGCAGTTGCGCGAGGCGTTGACGCTCTATGCCAACTTCCGCCCGGCCTACATGTTCCCCGAGCTGATCGGCGCTTCGACGCTGCGGCCGGAAGTGGTCGACGGGCTGGATCTCGTGATCGTGCGCGAGTTGAACGGCGACGCCTATTTTGGCCAGCCGCGCGGCTTCGAGACCAACCAGAACGGGGAGCGCGCGGGTTTCAACACGATGCGTTATGCCGAATCCGAGGTCGAGCGCGTCGCGCACGCCGCGTTCCGGGCCGCGCGCCGCCGTCACAGCAAGCTGTGCTCGGTGGACAAGGCCAACGTGCTCGAGGCGAGCCAGTTATGGCGCGAGGTGGTCACGCGCGTCGGACGAGATTACCCGGACGTCGAACTGAGCCATCTCTTCGTCGACGCCGCCGCGATGATGCTGATGCGCCGGCCCAGGCAGTTCGACGTGATCGTCACGGGCAATCTGTTCGGCGACATTCTCTCGGACGCCGCGGCCATGCTGACCGGTTCGATCGGCATGCTGCCTTCCGCTTCGCTGGGCTACGACCGCAAGGGGCTGTACGAGCCGGTGCACGGCTCCGCGCCGGACATCGCGGGCAAGGACATGGCGAATCCGCTCGCGGCCATCCTGTCGCTTGCAATGATGCTGCGCGAGAGCTTCGAGATGGAAGATGCCGCGAGCCGCGTCGAACAGGCCGTGCGCGCGGTGCTGGCCGCGGGCTACCGTACCGCCGACATCCACCAGGAGGGCACGCGATGCATCGGCACCGCTGACATGGGCGACGCGGTCGTCGAGGCGCTGCGCAAGCAGGCAGCCTAGGCGGATCGCGTCACGGACGGACCGGCACTTCAGGAGTCAGGGACACGCGCAAGGCTGGTCCATCCCCGGCAGTTTGTCGCACCAGAATATCCCTTGAAAGGGAGGAGACAACCATGAAGCTGAAACTTGCCATCGCGCTGTGCGCGGCGTTCGAGCTTGCCTGCGGTTCCGTCACGGCCGTGGCCAAGGACGTGCCCGAGAAGCCCGAGCTGCACATTGCAGCGGCTTCGGTGGGCATCACCTATCTGCCGATGCTCGTCGCCAAGCAGCGCGGTTACTTCAAGGACGAAGGGCTGGATGTGAGGATCGCCGCCTTCTCCGGCGGCTCCAAGACGCTGGAAGCGCTGCTGGGCGGCAGTTCCGACATGGTGGCGGGCGCCTATTCGAACACCATCACCATGGCCACCAAAGGACAGCATCTGGTGGTGGTGGCCGCGCAGGTCATTTGTCCCGGGTGGATCTTCGGCGTGTCCCAGAAACGCCAGGCCGATGTCAAGTCGCCGAAGGATCTGAAGGGCATGCGTATTGGCGTGAGCGCGCCGGGTTCCAGCACCCACATGGCCGTCAACTACATTCTGCACAAGGCCGGACTGCAGTCTTCGGACGTGTCCATCATCGGCGTGGGTCAGGCGGCCGGAGCGGTCGCGGCGGTACGGGCGGGACAGATCGATGCGCTGATCGTCAATGATCCGAGCGCCACGATCCTGACCAAGGACGGCAGCCTCAAGCCGCTCGAGAACATGCGCACGGCCGACGGCAACGTCAAGGTATTCGGCTCCGATTACCCTGAATCCAGCCTGTTTGCGACACAGGACTTCGTCGACAAGAACCCGAAGACGGTGCAGGCCGTCGCCAATGCGATCGTGCGCGCCGAGAAGTGGATCGCCAAGGCCACGCCGGAAGAGGTCGCGAACAATGTGCCGCCCGAGTACCTGGAGGACAACAAGGCGCTCTATGCCGAGGCCTTCACGAATAGCCGCCGCTGTATCGCACAGAACGGGGAGATCACCGCCAAGGGCGCGCAGACCGTGCGTGACGTGCTCGCCGCTTTCGACCCCACCGTGGCGTCGGCCAAGATCGATCTCGCCACGACCTACGACAACCGGTTCGTGAGGAAGGCGGCGGAGATCCAGCCATGAGCACCGTCGCCTGCAGCATCCCGCTCGATAGCGGGCCAACCCAGGCGCGCGAAGCCCTGCGTTTCGACAATGTGACATGCACCTTCGCCGGCAATGGCAGGAACGCGCAAACCTACACCGCCGTTTCCGGAGGGAACCTGACGATCGGCGACGGCGAGTTCGTCTCGATCGTCGGCCCCACGGGCTGCGGCAAGTCGACACTGCTGAACGTGGCCGCCGGACTGACGCGGCCATCGTCGGGCAGTCTGAGCGTGTTCGGCGAGAAATTGACCAACGGGCTGAACAGGCAGGCTGCTTATCTGTTCCAGGTGGATGCGCTCATGCCCTGGAAGACGGCCGAAGAAAACATCGCGATGGGTTTGATCTTCCGCGGCACGCCACGCGAAGAGGCATTGGGCGTGGCGCGCGACTGGCTGGAGCGAGTGGGCCTGCACGGCCACGGCAAGAAATATCCGCATCAGCTGTCCGGAGGCATGCGCAAGCGCGCCGGGCTCGCGCAGGCGCTGGCGCTGAATCCTCGCATCATCCTGATGGATGAGCCATTCAGCGCGCTGGATATCCAGACCCGGCACCTGATGGAGAACGAGCTGCTGCGGTTATGGTCGTTCGACCGCAAGTCGGTGATGTTCGTGACCCACGACCTGGAAGAGGCCATCTCGCTATCGGACCGCGTCATCGTGCTGTCGGCGGGGCCCGGCACGCGGCCCATCGCCGAGTTCGAGATCGATCTGGAGCGTCCGCGCGAAATGTCGGAAATCCGCATGACGCAGCGTTTCCTGCAACTGCACACCCAGATCTGGGACGTGCTTCGAGGGGAGGTTCTGAAAAGCTATGCGCGCAATCGAGTTTGACCCGAACAATCGATTCACCGTGTTGCTCACCCGGCTTGCCATTTTGTTTGGCGTGCTCTTCTTCTGGTGGCTCGGCACCCATCAGAAATGGCTGTCGCCGTTCTTCTTCGGCGATCCGGTTGGCGTGGCGCGTCGCGTTATCGAATGGTTCGTGACGGGGTCGGTGTTTCGTCACCTCTATACGACGCTGCTCGAAACCATGCTGGCGTTCGCGATAGGCACGGCGTTCGGCCTGGGGTGCGGGCTGTGGCTCGCGCTCAATCCGTTCCTGGCGGTCGTGTTCGATCCGTTCATCAAGGCCATGAATTCGATGCCGCGCCTCATTTTTGCGCCGATCTTCGCGCTCTGGTTCGGCCTCGGCATCTGGTCCAAGGTGGCGCTGGGCGTGACCCTGGTGTTCTTCGTGGTGTTCTTCAACGTCTTCCAGGGCGTGCGCGAGGTCAGTCCCACGGTGTTGTCCAATACCCGCATGCTGGGCGCCAATTCGCGTCAGCTGATGCGGCATGTGTATCTGCCTTCGGCGACGAGCTGGGTCTTCTCGAGCCTGCATAACGCGATCGGCATCGCCTTCGTGGGCAGTGTGGTCGGCGAGTACCTGGGCTCCGAGAAGGGCGTGGGTTATCTGATTCTGCTGGCCGAGGGTGTGTTCGATATCAACTCGGTGATCGCGGGCATTCTGGTGCTGACGGTGTTTGCACTGGTGCTCGATACGGCGGTGTCGATGGTGGAGGACCACCTGCTGCGCTGGCGCCCCGTTGCCGGACAGACCGTGGCCGCGAGCGCCTGAGCGTGCGCGCGCCGATTGAAGCGCTTACTTTGAGGAAACCATTTTGCAGATCAACGCGATCAATCTGAAGGACCGCGTCGCCGTGGTGACCGGCGGCGCGCAGGGCATTGGCCTGGAGGTCGGCCGCCGGCTGCTGGCCTCCGGCGCGCGGCTCGCGATCTGGGACATCGATCCCGCGGGCATGGAGCAGGCGCGTGCCGAACTGCGCGAGCACGATGTCCATTTCGAGCGTGTCGACATTGCAGACTACGCGAGCGTGCAGACCGCCGTGGCGGGGACGCTGAAAGCGGACGGGCGTATCGATATCCTGATCAATAACGCGGCGATCGTCGGTCCCAATGCCACGTTGATCGACTACCCCATCGACGTGTGGAAACAGGTGATCGACATCGACGTCAACGGCACCTTCCATTGCTGCCGCGCGGTGGCGCCGGTCATGATCGGCCAGAACTACGGCCGCATCGTGAATCTTGCCTCGATCGCCGGCAAGGAAGGCAACCCGAATGCGGCGGCCTATAGTTCGGCGAAGGCTGCCGTCATCGCCATGACCAAGTCGCTGGGCAAAGAGCTGGCGAGCCACGATATCGCGGTGAACTGCGTCACGCCCGCCGTCGCGCGGACGCCCGGCGCGATGGAGCAGGCGCCCGAGCATATCAAATACATGCTGGGCAAGATTCCGCGCGGCCGGTTCCTCGAACTCGATGAAGCGGCTGCAATGATCGCCTGGCTTGCCAGCGAAGAGAATTCGTTCACCACGGGCGCGGTTTTCGATCTGTCCGGCGGACGTGCCACCTACTGAGACGAGCACATACATGAAGCTGTTACGTTACGGTCCGCCAGGCGGCGAGAAGCCGGGTCTCCTCGATGCCGATGGAATCCTGCGGGACCTCTCGGGCCACGTGGCCGACATTGCCGGCGATGTCCTGCTGCCCGACAGCCTCGCCCGGCTGAATGCGCTCGATCCAAAATCGTTGCCACGGGTGGAAGGCAAGCCGCGTCTGGGCGCCTGCGTGAGCGGCACGGGCAAGTTCATCTGCATAGGCCTGAATTACTCCGACCATGCCGCGGAGACCGGTGCCACGGTGCCGCCGGAGCCGATCATCTTCATGAAGGCCACGAGTGCGATCGTCGGCCCGAACGATACGATCGAGATTCCGCGCGACTCGCTCAAGACGGACTGGGAGGTCGAGCTGGGCGTCGTCATCGGCAAGCCCGCCAAATACGTGAGCGAACACGATGCGATGGATCACGTCGCCGGCTACTGTGTCATCAACGACGTATCCGAGCGGGCGTTTCAGGCCGAGCGTGAGGGGCAGTGGACCAAGGGCAAATCGGCCGACACCTTCGGCCCGACCGGACCATGGCTCGTGACCATCGACGAGGTGCCCGATCCGCAGTCGCTGCCGCTGTGGCTGGAGGTCAACGGCCATCGTTACCAGAACGGCAGCACCGCTACGATGGTGTACGGCGTGCGTTACCTGGTGGCTTACCTGTCGCAGTTCATGTCGTTGCAGCCCGGCGACATCATTTCGACGGGCACGCCGCCGGGCGTCGGGCTGGGGCTGAAGCCACCCGTGTACCTGAAGCCGGGCGATGTCGTGACGCTCGGGATCGAGGGCCTGGGTCAGCAACGCCAGAACGTCGTACAGGGCTGAATGCGCCGGGCCGCGCCCGCGCAGAAAACAAGGACAGGAGACTAATCATTGTGAGAAGGCTCAGGCTGGTGTGGCCGGTACTCGCCATCTGCGCGGCCCTCGTGAACGCATCGGCCGCCAGCGCGGCGGCCGCTCCCGTGCCGGAGAAACCCAGGCTCCATCTGGCAGCCGCGGGCGTCGGCTTTCCCTATCTGCCGTTCATCATCGCGGACAGCCGGGGATACTTCAAGCAGGCCGGGCTGGACATCGAGATCGGCGTGTTCAGCGGCGGCGCGAAGGCGTTGCAGGCCATGATGGGCGGCAGCGCCGATATCGTGGCGGGGGCTTATTCCAACACGATCACGATGGCGGCCAAAGGACAGAAGCTGGTGTCGTTCGTGACCCTGGCGTCCTGCCCCGGCTGGGTGTTCGGCGTGACGCGCGCCAGCCACGACAAGGTCAAGACGTATGCGGACCTCAAGGGCATGCGCATCGGCGTGAGCTCGCCCGGTTCGAGCTTCCATATGGGCGTCAATTATCTGCTGAGCAAGGCCGGGGTGAAGCCGGGCGATGTGTCCATCATCGGCGTGGGATCGTCCGCAGGCGCGATTGCCGCGGCGCGCAGCGGGCAGATCGACGCATTGATGAGCAACGACCCGGTCGCGACCGTGCTGCAGGGCAGTGGAGATCTGTTCCCGCTGGCCGTGATGCGTGATCCGGCCGGCACCCGCGCAACGCTGGGCGGTGATTATCCTGAAGCTGCCATCTACACCACCAGGGACTTCGCCGCCAAATATCCGAACACCGTGCAAGCGGTGACGAATGCCGTTCTGGAGGCCGAGCGCTGGATGGCCCACGCGACGCCCGAGCAGGTTGCCGCGGCCGTGCCGCCGCAATACGCGCTCGCCGAGAAGGATGTCTTCGCCCGCGCCTACGCCAATATGCAGCAATGCATTTCTCGCGACGGCCTGATGACGGATGCCGCGGCGCATACGGTGCACGACGTGCTGGCCGCCTTCGATCCGGAAATCGGCAAAGCCTCGATCGATCTGAAGGCCACGTACGACAATCGCTTTGTCGAGAATGCCGGCAAGCGCTGACTGGCGAGGAGAGCAACGATGGAAAGCGGCATCCGCATCATGGCCGAAGGCCTGAAATTTCCCGAAGGGCCCGTGGCGATGCCCGATGGCTCGGTCGTGCTGGTCGAAATCGAGCGCGAGACCATCAGCCGCGTGACCGCCGACGGCACGGTGAGCGTGCTCGCCGAGGTGGGCGGCGGGCCGAACGGTCTGGCGCTGGGTCCGGATGGCGCCTTCTATATCTGCAACAACGGAGGCTTCCTGTTCCGTACCGTCGCCGGGCTCAAGCGCACCAGGCCGGGCGTGCATCCGCGTTATACGAGCGGCCGTATCGAGCGCTTCGACCCGCGGACAGGCGCGCTGACCACGCTGTACGACCGCTGCGGCGACTATCCGCTGTCCGGTCCCAACGACATCGTGTTCGACCACGACGGCGGTTTCTATTTCACCGACTTCGGAAAGAACCGGCTGCGCGACCGCGATCACGCGGGCCTCTATTACGGACGCGCCGACGGATCGATGATCGTCGAAGTCGCGTACCCGCTCACCACGGCGAATGGCGTCGGCCTGTCGCCCGACGGAAGTGTGGTCTATGTGGCGGAGACCGAGACCGCGCGCCTGTGGGCGTTCGATCTGGAGGCGCCGGGCCGGGCGCGCAAGCACCCTTACCCGTCCCCGCATGGCGGGCGCCTGGTGTGCGGGTTGCCGGGTTACCAGCGCTTCGACAGCCTGGCAGTGGACGCGGAGGGCAATATCTGCGTGGCGACGCTGGTCACCGGCTGCATCACCGTGGTCGCGCCCTCTGGCGAGGTGCTGCGGCAGGTGATGGTGCCGGACGGCATGGTGACCAACATCTGCTTCGGTGGCGCCGACATGAGGACGGCGTACCTCACGCTGTCGGGCACCGGTCGTCTCGCGGTGCTGCCCTGGCCGCAGGCCGGGTTGAAGCCGGCTTATTCGTGACCGCTAGGCGCGCGCTGCATCGTGGCTTGCGAGCAGATGATCGAGAAAGAGCTGAACGGGTGCGGGAAGCGACTCGGCCTCGCGCACGCAGATCTTCCAATGGCGCTCCGCCCACGGTTCGTCGAGCGGAACGGCGACCAACGGCGCCGAGCTGACATAGCGCTCGGCATGATGCTCGGGCACCAGCCCGATGCCGAGGCGGGCCTCCACCATGCTGCGCACCGGCTCGAAACCATTGACCCGGATCGACAGCTTGAGCGGGTGATCCAGATCGGCCGCCGCGCGCAGCACCAGCGAATTCAGATAGCTGCCCACTTGCGGCCCCACCAGCGGATATTCGGCCATCTCGCGGAAAGTCACCCGGCCGGCCCCGCTGAGCGGATGATCGGGCGGCATGATGACGACCAGCCGGTCGCTGCGGTACGGATAGACCTGCAGGCCAGTGGTCACGGTCGTGCCGCCGAACACGCCGATGTCGGCCGTATTCTCGGCCACGGCGCGGACCACCGCCGGGCTCAGGCTTTCCTGGAGATCGATGCGCAGCCCCGGGTGCAGCTCCAGAAACACGCGGATGTCATTGGCGATGTACTGCACGATGGTGGAGAGGCTGGCATGCAGCCGGATCTGTCCGCGCACGCCCTCGGCATGGTCGAGTAGCTCGCTCTCCATCTGCTGGATGTCGCGCAGAAGCACCCGGGCGTGCTGCAAGAGGGCCGCCGCCGCGGCCGTCAGTTCCAGCCCCTTGTTGCTCCGCACGAAGAGGGCGGTCTTGAGGGTGTCCTCGAGATGGGACATGCGCTTGCTGAGAGCGGAAGGCGCGATATTTTCGGCTTCTGCCGCGCGGGCAATGCTGCCGTGCTCGCAGACCGCGACGAACAATTTCAGCGACTGCAGATCGAAACGCATTGAGTCTCCGGGGGCGCGGTCTTCTCGCCGCGGTGCTTTCGTGTGAAGCGAAAGTATGCATGGGGTCAGTTGCAAGTGCAAAAATTCGAGCGGCGCGAACCGGTCTCCAGGTCTTCACGTCTGCGGGTTTTCCCGCGCTCGGCATATGCAGACATCCCCGACTTGGACAATTCAACGGACTTCTTGCAGCCATCCATGAACGTCGTCCTGTTCGCTTGACCGGCCTTTCCGGGTCCCGCAAAGTGGGTTCAACGCGATGCGCACGAGGCAAACAAGCCCGCCGGCGCAAGCGATATTCACGTGGCCGCACCTGCGGCCGCTCCCTTGAACACGCTGGAGACGCCGGATGAACATGGTCACCGAACCCGCCTTCGAGAAGGCTTCGTTCAACATTCCTTCCACGATGCAGGCCTGGGTGCTGGGCGACCCGAATCAGCTTTCGCTCAATGAAAAACCCGTGCCGCAGCCCGGCCCGGCCGAAGTGCTCGTGCGCATCGACGCCATCGCCGTGTGCGCGACCGATCTGGAGATCATTCATCGCGGCCCGCCCGCGCAGATTCAGGGCGGCTTGCCGTTCAACAAGAACTTCACGCCGGGCCACGAATACATGGGCACCGTCGTCAGGCTAGGGCCGGGCGTCGATGAATACAAGATCGGTGATCGCGTCGCCGTCGAAGTGCATGCGGGATGCGGGCGCTGCGAGCGTTGCCGCGAAGGCATGTACACGTCGTGCCTGAACTACGGCAAGAACTACGGCGACATGAACAAGGGTCATCGCGCGAACGGCTTCACGACCGATGGCGGCTTCGCGCAATATGCGATCAACAACGTCAACACGCTCGTGCATGTCGCCGATGAAATGAGCGACGAAGAAGCAACGCTCATCGTGACGGCCGGCACCGCGATGTACGGCCTCGATGTCACGGCGGGGCTGATCGCCGGCCAGTCTGTCGTGGTGATGGGGCCGGGGCCGATCGGTCTCATGGGCGTGGGTGTTGCGAAGGCACTGGGCGCAAGCGAAGTCATCCTCACCGGCACGCGCGACAATCGTCTGGAAATGGGCAAGCGTCTCGGCGCAGATCACACGATCAACGTGCGCAACGAAGACGCCGTGGCGAAGGTGCGCGAGTACACCAACGGCGGCGCGCATTACGTGCTCGAATGCTCGGGCGCGCCGAACGCCGTCAACGATGCCGCGCTGATGCTGCGCCGTGGCGGACGCATCTGTCTCGCCGCGTTCCCGTCGGAGCCGGTGCCCATCGACGTCGCCGCGCTCGTGCGCAACAACATCTATCTCTACGGCATTCGCGGCGAGGGCAAGAGCGCGACGCATCGCGCGGCCGAGTTGATGAAGCAGAAGCGCTTCGACGCGAAGCTGATTCACACGCACACCTTTGCGCTCAAGGACGTGCCCGAGGCGCTGCGTTATGCCCGCGAGCGTATCGACGATGCAATCAAGGTCGTCGTCAAGATCGATCACCCCGAAGGCTGCTGAAGCGCGAGGACACAGCGATGCTGACGTACGACGAATACGTCAGCGCATCGAGCCTCGCCGAGGCTTTCGATGCGCTCGACCGCATTCCCGGCGCGCGAATCGTCGCGGGCGCGACCGATCTCCTGCCGTGGGCCCGTGAAGGCCGCGCCGGTGACGTGCATCTGCCCGCGCTCATCGACGTGAGCGCGATCGCCGAGCTCGGCATCGTGAGCGACGAGGGCGACCGCATCCAGGTCGGCGCTGCCGTGCCGCTGATCTCGTTCGAAGAGGATGCGCGCCTCGTCGCGAAGGCGCAGGTGCTGGGCCGCTGCGCCGTCTGGTTCGCCGACGATCAGATCCGTGAGCAGGCGACGCTCGGCGGCAACATCGTCAACGCGTCGCCGGCGGGGGATTCATTGCCGGCCTTGCTCGCGCTCAACGCGCAACTCGTGCTCGCGCGCCGCATCGGCGGCAAGGTGGTCGAGCGGCGCATGTCGCTGGCGGAGTTCATCACGGGGCCCGGCAAGACGCAGCTTCTGCCACGCGAGATTCTCGTGCGCGTCGAGTTCGATCCGACGCCCGGTTATGGCGCGAGCTTCGAGAAGGTCGGGCATCGCCGTTCGCTCGCCATCTCCACGGTATGCATGGCCGCGCTCGTCAAGCTCGACGCCAACGGCGCGATCGCCGATGTGCGTATCGCGATCGGCGCGGTCGGACCTGTGCCGCAACGTCTTGCGGACATCGAGAAGACGCTCGAAGGCACACGGCCCGATGCGCAGCGCGTGCGCGATATCGCGGAGCTGACTGCGGACCGTGTGCGCTCGCGCAGCCGGCAGGCCTACCGGCGCGAAGTGCTCGTGAACTTCGTCGAACGCGGATTGATCGATGCGCTGCGCCGTGCCGGCGCGCCCATCGAGCGTCTGGAAAAGGAGATGTCGAATGTCTGATGCCACGCCTGTCGCGCCGTGCGTGAGTGCGGAGCCCTGCGAAGCCTGCCACTACGATCCGCTCAACGAAGCGCGCGTGATGATTCACGCGACCGTCAACGGGCGCAAGGTTGCGCGCGCGGTGCCGGTGCACTATCGCGTGATCGATTTCGTGCGTGAGGAGCTGAAGCTCACGGGCAACAAGGAAGGCTGCGGCTCGGGCGAATGCGGCACGTGCTCGCTGTTCGTCGATGGTTCGCTCGTCAAGAGCTGCCTGATGCCGGTGCAGAAAATCGCGGGCCGCTCGCTCGAAACCGTCGACGATCTCGATCGCGACGCCGGCCTCACCATCGTGCAGCGCGCATTCCACAAGTGCGGTTCGAGCCAGTGTGGCTACTGCATTCCCGGCATGGTGATGGCCGCGACATCGACGCTGAGAAAGCGTCCGAATGCGAGCATCGCGGAGATTCGCGAAGGCCTCGGCGGCAACGTGTGCCGCTGTACGGGCTATCAGAAGATCGTCGATGCGGTGGAACTGGCGCGCGATGTGATAAACGGCACGAAGCCCGAGAGCGCGCTCGATGAAGAGGAGACGGAGCAGTTCATCGGCGCGCGCACGCGCAGGCTCGATGCGCCCGCGAAAGTTTCGGGTGCAATCAAATACGCCGCCGACATGTGGATGCCCAACATGCTGCACATGCAGGTGTTGCGCAGCCCGCATCCGTATGCGCGCATCGAGCGTATCGATGCATCGCGTGCGCAGGCGCTGCCTGGCGTCGAAGCCGTGCTTACGTGCGACGACGTCCCGGGCATAGATAACTTCGGCGTGTTCATCGAGGACCAGCCGGTGATGGCGCGGGGCGTCGTGCGTCATACGGGCGAGGCGATCGCGGCCGTGGTCGCGGAAACGCCGGAGATTGCGCATGCCGCGCTGGCGCAACTACGCGTGACGTACTCGCTGCTCGACGGCGTGTTCGATCCCGAGATTGCGCTGCGCGACAACGCGCCGCAACTGCATGACTTCGCGCCGAACAATATCTGCAAGCACACGAAGATCCGCAAGGGTGACATCGAAGCGGGCTTCAGGGAAGCCGACATCGTCGTCGAGGAGACGTATCGCACGTCGGCGGTCGAGCATGCCTATCTCGAACCCGAAGCCGGGCTCGCCTATGTCGAAGCGGACGGCTGCGTCACGGTGCACTCGCCGAGCCAGAACATCACGCATCATCGGCATATGCTCGCGAAGATTCTCGGTCGTCCCATCAACAAGGTGCGCATGATCATGAGCACCGTGGGCGGCGGCTTCGGCGGCAAGGAGGACATGCTGTATCAGGGCATGCTCGCTTTAGCGGCGATCAAGACCCGCAAGCCGGTGCGCTATGTGTTCACGCGCGAGGAAAGCTTTATCGCGAGCGCGAAGCGGCATCCGTTCACCATTCGCTACAGGATGGGTTTGAAGCGCAACGGACGCATTGTCGCGACGGAAATGAAGATGATCGCCGACGGCGGCGCGTATGCGATGTCCTCGCCGGGCGTGATGAACAAGTCCGCGATTCTCGGCCCCGGGCCTTACGCGATTCCGAATGTCTGGGTCGATGCCATCGCCGTCTATACGAACAACACGCCGAGCGGTGCGTTCCGTGCATTCGGCGCGTATCAGTCGGAGTTTGCCACGGAGTCGCATCTCGACCTTTGCGCGGAGCGGCTCGGCATGGATCCCATCGCGTTGCGGCGCGTGAACCTGATGCAGGACGGAGCGGTGACACATACCGGACAGCAGCTCGATCGCGTGTTGGCGAGCGCATGTCTCGATGGCGCCATCGCGTCGGCGGGCTGGCACGAAGGCGTGACGTATCGCGCGGGGCGCGGTGAGAAGGAACGCGACGATCTCGGTCGTGAAGGCACGCGGCCTTCGTGTGAGCCGGGTGTGCGCCTTGAGAACTTCATCGATGCGCTCGCGGCCACCGCGTCGCAAAGTTAAGGAGAGTATTGCGATGAAACGCAGAGGAAGAGGCATCGCATGCGGCTGGTACGGCATCGCGCGCACGGCGGCGATGGATCGTGCTGCCGTGTGGGTGGAGTATGACGACGGCGGAACGTTGAAGATCGCCACCGGAGTCACTGAAATCGGCGAAGGCGTGCTGACGGGCCTGTGTCAGATCGCGGCAGCACAAACCGGCGTGCGCCCGCAAGACGTCGTGCTCGGCGACAACGACACCGCCCGTGTTCCCGAAGCCGCCCACGCGGGCGCGACGCGCATGACCTACATGATCGGCAACGCGGTTGCGGTCGCCTGCCAGGAGGCATTCGGCAAGTTCGCCGATGCGATGGCAGCCTACTGGGGCGTCGCATCGAGCTCGATCACCGCGCGTGCGGGCAACGTCTGGGTGGAAGGTTCGCCGAGCAAGCGCATGACGCTCGATCACGCGGTACACGTGCTCAAGAAGGAGCGTGGCATCGTGATCGTGGGCAGCGGTCTCTTCACATCGGCGCATACGACGCTGCATCCGGAGACCGGCGAGGCCACGCCCTGGCGCAGCTATGTATTCGGCACGCAGATCGCCGAAGTCGAAGTCGACGACGACACCGGCGAAGTGCAGGTCCTCGGCGTATGGGCCGCGCACGACGTGGGGCGCGTGGTGAATCCGCAGCAAGTGGAAGGACAGATCGAAGGCGGCGTGGCGATGGGCGTCGGCCATGCGCTGATGGAGGCGTACGAACAGCGCGACGGCCACACGACGACGCCCGCTTTCGCGAAATACATCCTGCCGACCGCACTCGACGTGCCGCACGTGACCTCGATTCTCATCGACGAGCCGGACCCGAATACGCCGCTCGGCGTGAAGGGCATCGGCGAGCCGTGTCTCACGCCGACCGCGCCCGCCATCTGCAATGCGATCTACGACGCCATCGGCGTACGCATGACGCATCTGCCGGCGACCCCCGAACGCGTGCTCGAAGCCCTGCGCGACAAGCGCGAACGACAAGAGCGCGCACCGCAGCGCAAAGTCGCATAGCGCTTTTCCGCTTCAAACCGATTCAAACCGATCACAGCCGATGGCCGCTCATGCGAAGCGGCCCGGCGCAACTCATCCTCGAAATACGTCGCGATCAACAGGAGCGAAGCATGAATCAGACGACCGAACTGCCGCCGACTCATCTGCCTGGCCTCGCGGGCGCGGCGCATCGCGCGGCCGCGATCGTCGCGGCGGGCAGCATCGAAGGCGCCATTGCGCGCGGCGCGATGCCGCGCGAAGTGAGCGTGACGCTTTCGGAAGCGCTCGTGCTCGGATTTCTGCGTCAGGGCGTAAGCAAGTTTCTCGCGATCTTCGGTCACGGCTCCACGGATCTCGGCGAAGTCCTGCGCATCTATACCGACGCCGGCGCGACGCAGGTCTTCAACTTCCGCAACGAAGTGGAAATGGCGCATGCGGGGACCGCGCTCGCATGGGTGTATCGCGAGACGTGCGCGGTCGTGACGTCCATCGGCCCGGGCGGATTGCAGGCGATGGCCGGATCGCTCGCGGCGGCGAGCAACGGCGTCGGCGTCTATCACGTTTATGGCGATGAAACGACGTACGGCGAAGGCTACAACATGCAGCAGGTGCCAAAGCCGCAACAGCACATCTATGGACAGATGACCGCGCTGATGGGCCAGTCCTACGTGCTGCACACGCCCGAGGCGATCCGCGATGCGTTGAGGCGCGGCACGCATTGCGTGCATCATCCGGTGAAGGCGGGGCCGTTCTATCTGCTGCTGCCGCTCGATGCGCAGCCGCGCATCATCGAATCGCTCAACCTGCTCGCGCTGCCGCAGCGCATGAAGCTCCCGCGCCAGATCGTCGGCGATGCGGCGGCACTCTCGGAGGCCGCGCGGCTCGTGAGCCTGCATCAGAAGATCGTCATCAAGGCCGGCGGCGGCGCGCGTGCATTCGCAGGCGAAGTGCGCGCGCTCGCCGAAGCGACGGGCGCGGCAGTCGTGCTGTCGCCTGGATCGACGGGCGTGTTGCCGGACGCGCATCCGCAGAACATGCACGTCGGCGGTTCGAAGGGCTCCATCAGCGGCAATCATGCGATGTCGCGCGGCGAGCTGCTGATCGTGATCGGCTCGCGCGCGGTGTGTCAGGCCGATTGCTCGGGCATCGGCTATCCGCGCGCGGAAGCGGTCATCAACATCAACGGCGATACGGCCGATGTCTCGCACTACAACGCGACGGTCGCGCTGCCGGGCGATATCGGTCTCGTCATCGGGCAACTGCTGGAGGCGATCCGCGAGCGCCGCAACGGCACCGATCGCACGATGAAGCTCGCGTGGCTGCGTGAATGCGAGGAGAAGAAGCGCGAATGGAAGGGCTTTCTCGCGGCGCGTCAGGACGTTCAACAACTTCGCGACGCAGTGTGGAACCGTCCGGTGCTGACCCAGCCCGCCGCGATCAAGACGGTCTGCGACTTCGCGAAACGCATCGATGCGATCAAGTTCTTCGATGCGGGCGATGTGCAGGCGAACGGCTTTCAGACCGTCGAGGACGATGCGCCTTATCAGACCTTCACCGAAACCGGCGCGTCGTACATGGGCTTCGCCACATGCGCGCTGATCGCGAACGGACTTGCGCGCGCGCCGCGCTATGGCGTCGCGTTCACGGGCGACGGCTCGTTCATGATGAATCCGCAGGCGCTCATCAGCGCGGTGGAACACGGCGCGCGCGGCACGATCGTCATCTTCGACAACCGCCGCATGGCCGCGATCTCGAGTCTTCAGCACGCGCAATACGGCATCGATTTCAAAACGAACGATAGCGTCGCGGTCGATTATGCGCGGCTTGCATCGAGCATTGCGGGCGTGAAGGCGTTCGAAGGCGGCTTCGATCGCGCATCGCTCAAGAAGGCGCTCGAAGCGGCGCATGCGCAGGACGGGTTGTGCGTCGTCCACGTGCCTGTCTATGCGGGCGAGGACCCGCGCGGCGGACTCGGCGCATACGGTTCCTGGAACGTCGGCAACTGGTGCGGCGACGTGGAGCGCCGCTATCTGTCGGCCACCATCTGACGATCATCGGAGAGACATCTTGAAGCGCGAACAAATTGGTCTGTACCGCGATTACGGTCTTTATATCGACGGCGAGTGGCGTCAGGCGCGCGCGCTGGCGACCCGTGAAGTCATCGATCCTTCGACGGAGGAGATCGTCGGCCTGATTCCCGCGGCCGACGAGAGCGATCTCGACGACGCCTTGCAAAGCGCGGCGTTCGGTCTCGCCGCATGGCGCGCCACGTCGCCTTGGGACCGCGCGACGGTGTTGCGGCGTACGTCGTCGGTGATTCGCGAGCGCGCCGAGGAGATTGCCGCGCTGATGACGGCGGAGACCGGCAAGCCGCTTGCGGAGTCGCGAGGCGAGACGCAGGCTGCCGCCGATCAGTTCGAGTGGTACGCGGAAGAGACGAAGCGCATTTACGGCCAGACGATAGAAGGCCGCAGCTCCGATGTGCGCATGCAGGTGCGTTATGAACCTGTGGGCGTCGTAGCCGCATTTTCCGCGTGGAATTTTCCGGCGCTCTTGCCCGCGCGCAAGATCGCGGCGGCGCTCGGTGCAGGTTGCAGCGTGATCGTGAAGCCCGCTAGCGAGGCGCCCGGTTCGTGCATGGCGCTCGTGCAGGCGTGCCACGACGCGGGTCTGCCCGCGGGCGTGCTCAATCTCGTCACGGGCGATTCGTCGCTGATTTCGCGGTATCTGATTGCGTCGCCGATCGTGCGCAAGGTCACGCTGACCGGATCGACGGAAGTCGGCAAGTCGATACTTCGTCTCGCGGCGGACGGCATCAAGAAGGTATCGATGGAATTGGGCGGGCACGCGCCGGTGATCGTGTTCGACGATGTTGATCCGCAATGGGCTGCTGAGACCGTGGCGCGCGCGAAGTTTCGCAATTGCGGGCAAGTGTGCATTTCGCCGTCGCGGTTCTTCGTGCATGAGCGCGTTTATGAGCCGTTTTGCGAGGCATTCGCGCAGTTCGCGAAGAAGCTTGCGATTGGTCCCGGGAGTGATTCCTCGAGCGAAATCGGGCCGCTTGCGAATGCGCGCGGGTTGAAGCACGCGGAGGCATTGGTCGCCGATGCACTTTCATGTGGCGCGCGATTGCTCGCGGGCGGCGGGCGGCCGGAGACGCATCGGCGTGGCTATTTCTTCGAGCCTACCGTGCTCGCGGATGTGCCTTCGCATGCGCGAATCATGCGCGATGAGCCTTTTGTTCCTATCGCGCCGATCACGCGTTTCAGCGATTTCGATGAAGCCATCGAGGCGGCTAATTCCGTGCCTTTTGGACTTGCGGGTTATGTGTTCTCTTCTTCGCTCAAGACTTCGACGCTTGCCGCGGAAGCGCTCGAATGCGGGATGGTTGGGGTGAATGAAATGCTGCTCGCATGTGCGGAGGCGCCGTTTGGCGGTGTCAAGGAAAGCGGCATGGGACGTGAAGGCGGTTCGCTCGGAATTCGCGATTATCTCGAGGCTAAGTACATTCGTACGCGGTTGGTTTGAGGTTTGGGTTGGTTGGGGCTTGCGCTGGGGCTTTCGTGAAATCCTGATTTCGCGTCGGTCTATTAGCTCTGCCCCTATGCGGGGCGGCAGTCACTTTCTTTGCTGCTGCAAAGAAAGTAACCAAAGAAACAGCTATCCCCATCCAAAGTGCTTCAAGCCGGCCCCGGCACAGAAGATAGCAAGTGGTCCGGCAGTAGCGAGTGCCCTCGTAGGTCTAACCGGGCTTGGACCGCGCACGGTCTGACAAGCTAGAAGTTATAGCGCGCTGGTTCAGCACGAAATAGTTCCGGCACAGCGCTACGCGCTGCCGAACGGTGTGCAAGGGAAACCAACGGTAGGCGAATGCAGTGAGATGGAAGCGTTAGCAAAGAAGTGTGCGCCGACCCGATGGACCGGTCGGCCGCGAAGCGGGCTGGAGCTATTTCGCGCCTTACCAGTCAGTTGAGTGGTGCGATGTGACAGACCGTGCGCGATCCAAGCCCGGTTAGACCTGTGAGGGCACTCGCTACTGCCGGACCACAGCCGTTCTTCTGTGCCGGGGCCGGTGTGAAGTACTTTGGATGGGGATAGCTGTTTCTTTGGTTACTTTCTTTGCAGCAGCAAAGAAAGTGACTGCCGCCCCGCACAGGGGCAGAGCAAATAGACCGACGCGAAATCGGGAATTCCATAGAAGCCCCAGCAAGCAAACGAAAGCAAACGAAAGCAAAGCAAAGTAAAGCAATTCAGGAGACAGCATGTCGCAAGACAAGAAGGACATTGGCCTGTCCAAAGGCCTTACGAACTACGGGGATCGCGGCTTCGCCCTCTACCTGCGCCGCTCGTTCGCCAAGTCGATGGGCTATTCAACCGACATGCTCAAGAAGCCGATCGTCGGCATCGCTTCCAGCGGCTCGGGCTTCAATAATTGCCATCGCGCGATGCCCGAACTGGTCGAAGCGGTGAAGCGCGGCGTGCTCGCGGCAGGCGGCCTGCCAATCGACTTCCCGACGATATCGCTAGGCGAAGTCTTTCTGAATCCGACTTCGATGATGTTCCGCAATCTGATGAGCATGGACGTCGAGGAAATGCTGCGCGCGCAGCCGATGGATTCCGTCGTGCTGATCGGCGGTTGCGACAAGACCGTGCCCGCCCAGCTGATGGGCGCCGCAGCCGCCGATATCCCCGCCGTGCAGCTCGTCGTCGGTCCGATGATGACCGGACGTCATCAGGGCGAACGTCTCGGCGCATGCACGGATTGCCGCCGCTTCTGGGGCAAGTTCCGCGCGAATGAAATCAGCGGGGAGGAAATCGATCAGGTCGAAGGGCGGCTCGCGACAACCGCAGGCACCTGCGCCGTGATGGGCACCGCAAGCACGATGGCCTGCATCGCCGAAACGCTCGGCATGTCGCTGCCGGGCACCGCCGCGATTCCCGCCGTGCATGCGGACCGCATCCGGGCGGCCGAGGCGAGTGGCGCGCGCGCCGTGCAACTCATCAGCGAGCCGCTGCGACCGAGTCAGATCATCACGCCGAAGTCGGTCGAAAACGCATTGCGTGTGCTGCTCGCCATCGGCGGATCGACCAACGCGATCATCCATCTCACCGCCGTCGCGGGACGGCTCGGCATCCCCGTTTCGTTGAAGCGCCTCAACGCGATCTCCGATGAAACTCCCGTTCTCGTCAACCTCAAGCCGACCGGCGAGAACTACATGGAAGACTTCTTCGCGGCGGGCGGCATGACGGCCGTGCTGCGCGAGCTCGAACCGCAACTGCATCTCGATGCGATGACCGTCACCGGCGAAACACTCGGCGAACGCATTGCGGCGGAGCGGGAGGCGTGGGTCGATCATCGCATCGTGAAGAAGGCGTCGGAGCCGGTCGAGCCGCAAGGCGGCCTCGTCGCGCTGTTCGGCTCGCTCGCCCCGCGCGGCGCGATCCTCAAGCGCTCCGCCGCCGACAAAGCGCTCTTCGAACAGGAAGGCCGCGCAGTCGTGTTCACGTCGCTCGAAGACCTGGCTGCGCGCATCGACGATCCCGAACTGGATGTCAACGCCAACGACATCCTCGTGCTGCAAAACGCCGGTCCCGCCAGCGGCACCGGCATGCCCGAAGCGGGCTATCTGCCGATTCCGAAGAAGCTCGCGCAACAAGGCGTGAAAGACATGCTGCGCATTTCCGACGCGCGCATGAGCGGCACCGCGTACGGAACCATCGTGCTGCACGTGACGCCCGAGGCGGCGCTCGGCGGACCCATCGGACTCGTGCGCAACGGCGACCGCATTCGCCTGTCGGTGCGCGAGCGGCGCGTCGATCTGCTCGTCGACGAAGCCGAACTCAAGCGCCGCGCAATCGATGTAAAGCCGCCGAAGCGCGTGCTGCGCGGCTATCAAAAGCTATATCAGGAGCACGTCCTGCAAGCCGACGCCGGCTGCGATTTCGACTTCCTGCAGGCTGCCAAAGATTGCTCATCGACTCAAGAGAGCTGACCATGCTGATCGGCATTCCGACTGAAACGGCAAGCGGCGAGACGCGCGTTGCGGCATCGCCCGAAACCGTGAAGAAGTACATCGCGCAAGGACATAGCGTGCGCATCGCGCGTGCCGCGGGCAGGCACGCCGCGTTTACCGACGAAGCCTACGTCATCGCAGGCGCCGCATTGTGCGACGACATCGAAGCGCTCGCCGCCGAGCTCGTGCTCAAGGTACGCGCGCCGAGCGAAGCAGAAGCTTCGCATCTGACGCGCGGCGCGCTGGTGGTCGGCATGCTCGATCCGAAGAACGGCGAAAGCGTCGCGCGTCTCGCCAATGCGGGCGTCACCGGCTTCGCGCTCGAAGCCGCACCGCGCGTGACGCGCGCGCAAAGCATGGACGTGCTCTCGTCGCAGGCGAACATCGCCGGATACAAGGCCGTGATGATCGCGGCGAATCACTATCCGCGCTTCTTCCCGATGCTGATGACCGCGGCCGGCACGGTGAAAGCGGCGCGCGTGCTCGTGCTAGGCGCGGGCGTCGCAGGCTTGCAGGCGATCGCTACCGCGAAGCGTCTCGGCGCAACGGTGGAAGCCTCGGACGTGCGGCCCGCCGTGAAGGAGCAGATCGAATCGCTCGGCGGCAAGTTCGTCGACGTGCCGTTCGAAACGCCCGAGGAAGAAGAGATTGCGAAGGGCGTCGGCGGCTACGCGCGTCCAATGCCCGCCGCGTGGCTGCAACGCCAGGCCGCGCTCGTCGCGGAACGCGCGAAGATCGCCGACATCATCGTGACGACGGCGCTCATTCCCGGCCGGCGCGCGCCCGTGCTCGTGACGGAAGACATGGTGAAGTCGATGAAGGCGGGCTCCGTAATCGTGGATCTCGCGGCGGCCGCCGGCGGCAATTGTCCGCTGACCGAAGCGGACCGCGTGATCGTTGCGCACGAGGTGACGATCATCGGCCATACGAACCTGCCCGCGATGGTCGCCGCCGATGCCTCCGCGCTCTACGCGCGCAACGTGCTCGATTTCACGAAGCTCATCTTCGACAAGGAAGGCCAGTACAAGCTCGACCTCGACGATGAAATCGTCAAGGCATGCGTGCTTCAGCCGCCCGCCGATGGCGAAGGCCAGGCAGCCAGCGTCGCGACGCTCGCCGAATGATTCCGTCACTTTGAAATGAGGCACAGATGCACTCCATCGATCCAACCCTCGTGCACGTCATCATTTTCGTGCTCGCGATTTACGTCGGCTATCACGTCGTCTGGAATGTGACGCCCGCGCTGCACACGCCGCTCATGGCGGTGACCAACGCGATCTCCGCGATCGTGATCGTCGGCGCGATGCTCGCCGCGGGACTCACGCATCACGCATCGAGTCAGGCGTTCGGCGTCATCGGCGTCGCGCTCGCATCGGTCAATGTATTCGGCGGCTTCCTCGTCACGCGCCGCATGCTCGACATGTTCCGCAAGAAAGGAGGCGCGAAATGAACGCAGCCGTCAACATGAACCTCGTCACGGCGAGCTATCTCCTGGCCTCCGTGTGCTTCATTCAATCGCTCAAAGGTCTTTCGACACCGAAGTCCGCGCTGGTCGGTAATGTGTTCGGCATCGCGGGCATGGCAATCGCCGTCATCACGACGCTCGCCATGGTCGCTGCGTTGCGCGATGCGCCCGGCATGGGCGTCGGACTCGTGGCGGCCGGTGTCGTGATAGGCGGCACCGTTGGCGCGCTGCTCGCGAAGAAAGTCGAGATGACGAAGATGCCCGAACTCGTCGCGGCGATGCATTCGCTGATCGGGCTCGCCGCCGTATGCATCGCGGTGGCGGCGGTGATCGAGCCGTCGGCGTTCGGCATTGCAAGCGCCTCCGATGAGATCATTCCGCGCGGCAATCGCGTCGAGTTGTTCATCGGCACGCTGGTGGGCGCGATCACGTTCTCGGGTTCGGTCATCGCGTTCGGCAAGCTCTCGGGCAAGTACAAATTCCGCTTGTTTCAGGGCGCGCCCGTCACGTTTCGCGGCCAGCATGCGGTCAATGCGCTGCTCGCCATCGCGATGATCGGCTGCGGCATCGGCTTCTTCTTCACGCAGGCGTGGGCGCCGTTCGTTGCGATGACCGCTATCGCGTTCGTGCTCGGCGTGCTCATCATCATTCCGATCGGCGGCGCGGACATGCCGGTGGTCGTATCGATGCTGAACTCGTATTCGGGCTGGGCGGCGGCGGGCATCGGCTTCTCGCTCGGCAATCCGATGCTGATCATCGCGGGTTCGCTCGTCGGTTCGTCGGGCGCGATTCTTTCGTACATCATGTGCCGCGCGATGAACCGTTCGTTCTTCAGCGTGATCCTCGGGGGCTTCGGCGCGGAAGGCGCTTCGTCGAATACGGCGGGCAGCGCGGCGGTGCGTCCCGTGAAGAGCGGCAGCGCGGATGATGCCGCGTTTCTCATGAGCAACGCCGAATCGGTGGTGATCGTGCCGGGCTACGGCCTCGCGGTGGCGCGCGCACAGCACGCGCTCAAGGAACTCGCGGAGAAGCTGCACGAAAAGGGGGTGACCGTGCGCTATGCCATTCATCCGGTCGCGGGCCGCATGCCGGGACACATGAACGTGCTGCTCGCCGAAGCGGAAGTGCCGTACGAGCAGGTCGCGGAGATGGAGGACATCAACGGCGAGTTCGGTCAGGCCGATGTCGCGCTCGTGCTCGGCGCAAACGATGTGGTGAATCCCGCCGCGAAGAACGATCCGAAATCGCCGATTGCCGGCATGCCCATTCTCGATGCCTACAAGGCGAAGACCGTGATCGTCAACAAGCGCTCGATGGCGGCGGGTTATGCCGGTCTCGACAACGAGCTCTTCTATCTGGACAAGACCATGATGGTATTCGGCGATGCGAAGAAGGTCGTCGAAGACATGGTCAAGGCCGTCGACTGAACCGGAGCACGCGATGGAATCCGCCGACCTCTCCGTTCTTGCGCACGCGTTCGACTGGCATGCGAGTGGCCACGCGGTCACGCTTGTCACGGTCGTGAGAACGTGGGGCAGCGCGCCGCGCCCGCCGGGCGCATTGCTCGCGATTCGCGACGATGGCGTGGTGGCCGGATCGGTGTCGGGTGGATGCGTCGAGGATGATCTGATCGATCGCATTCGACACGGCGAGCGCGCATCGTCGCCGCGCGTGATCCGCTACGGCGTGTCGCGCGAGGAAGCGGCGCGCTTCGGCTTGCCGTGCGGCGGCACGCTGGAGCTGGTCGAAGAGCCATTGAACGACGCGCGCTGGATCGAGCGTCTGTTCGACTGCACTGCGCGCGGCGAACTCGTGCGCCGCGAATTGCGCATGGTGGACGGCATGGTGACGCTGCGAGCGGGCGAACGCAACGATGCCGTGCACTTCGACGGCGAAGCGCTCGCGGTCACGTTCGGTCCGCGCTGGCGCCTGCTGCTGATCGGTGCGGGACAACTGTCGATGTGCGTCGCGAGCATCGCGCGAGGGCTCGACTTCGATGTGCTCGTCTGCGATCCGCGCGAGGAATTTCGCGCGCTGCTCGATCCTTCGCTCGCGCGCTGGCTGCCGGGCATGCCCGATGACGTCGTGCTCGATATCGGCGTCGATGCGCATACGGCCATCGTCGCGCTCACGCACGATCCGAAGCTCGACGACATGGCGCTGATGGAAGCACTGCGCTCCGACGCGTTCTATGTCGGCGCGCTCGGCTCGCGGCGCAATTCGCAGAAGCGCCGCGAACGCCTGCTGGAATTCGATTTGTCGGCGCGGCAGACCGCGCGTTTGCATGGGCCGGTGGGATTGCACATCGGCGGGCAGACGCCCGCGGAAATCGCGGTGTCGATCATGGCGGAAATCGTGGCGGTGAAGAACGGCATCCCGCTGCTACAAAAGAAGCGTGAGGAACAACACGACGCAACGGCCGAAGGATCTCTTGGAGATGGAGACAAATCATGCTCGTCAGCGACATCCTCAAACATAAGCGCAACCCGCTCTTCACCGTCGAGCCAGGCACGCGTCTGTCCGATTGCGTGATCCTCATGTCCGATCGCGACATCGGCTCGTTGCCGGTAATAAGCGAAGGGCAACTCGTCGGCTTGCTCACGTTCCGCGAAGTCATCAACGTGCTTGCGCAACGTCAACGCGAAGTGCGCCGCGGGCCGACGCCGCCCGTCGCCGAGTTGCAGGTGCGCCATGTGATGAATCCGGAGCCGGTGATCGCGTCGCCGGAGATGGACGTATCCGAATTGCGCGCGCTGATGGTCACGCATCATCAACGGTATCTGCCGGTAATGGAGCAAAGGCGCCTGCTTGCGGTCGTCTCGTTTCACGATGTCGCGAAGGCGGTGCACGAAGAGCAGAGCTTCGAGAACCGCATGTTGAAGTCGTATATCGGCGACTGGCCCGTCGAAGAAGCGGTGGCGTCGCACACATGAAACGGACGCCGGGCATGCGCACCTATGCGATGGCCGAACGCGCGAGTCATCTGGACTTCGATATTCGCGATCAATCGGTGCGGCAGCAATTGACGCAGCCGCACCGGCACGAATACTTCCAGGTGCTCGCGACCTTACGCGGCGAGGCGACGCACATCATCGGCGGAAGCGTGCGGCAGGTGCGTGCGGGCACGGTGACGTTCGTGCTGCCATATCGTTCGCATGTGTGCGTGATGCCGCCGGGCGCGGAGTATGTCGTCATCAGCTTTTCGCTGCGCTTCCTGCGCCCCGATTCCACGCTCGATCCGCTCGGTCTCGAATACGCGAACGCGAACGCGGTGCCGGAGATCGCGCCGTTTCTCGTGCAGGAAGTGGTGGACTTCGTCGTCGGCGAACGCGACATGCCGTGGCTTCACACGACGCTCGACGCGATGCTGCGCGAGAACAAGGAGCGTCGCGCCTTCTCGTCGATGATGCTGCGCGCGCGGTTGCTGGAACTCATCGGCGGCGTGAGCCGACGCAACGATCGCGCGCTTGCCAACGCGCTCGATGCGCGGCGTGCGCTGTCCAACAGGCAGGACTGGCTGGTTCGCGTTACACGGTTGATCCGGGAGAGGCTGTCGGGCGATCTCGCGCTGAAGGATGCAGCCGATGCCGCGAATCTCTCGCCAGGGCATCTCGCGCACGCGTTGAAGCGCGAAACGGGCCGCACGTTCACGGAGCTTTTGACGGAACGGCGCATGGAGCGCGCGCGTGAATTACTGATGAGCTCGTCGCTCAGGCTCACCGAGATCGCACGTGCAACGGGCTTCGCCGACGAGAGTTATTTCGCGCGGCGCTTCAGGCAGCATTTCGGCGTATCGCCCGGCGAGTTCCGCAGGCAACGCGAACAGGAAACTACCGGAAAAGCACAGTTCTGTCCGATAGACTCGCAGCAGGAATCAATAAGCTAGATCCAAGGAGACTCCGATAACCGTCCGCAAAGAGGCGGTGCGGAGTTCCGGAGCAACGCGGCACAGGACGCGTTTCAACCCCAAACGACGAACGCCTCATCAGGAGACAACTCATGGAGCGTAACGCAAGCGATGGTGCGGTTCACGGCCGCGACGCGGAAGGCAAGGGCGCCAGCAAAGGCAAGAATAAGCGCCCGCACTTCTGCAGCCGGCTCTACGTGCAGGTGATTTTCGCGATTTTTGCCGGCGCGCTCGTCGGCTATCTCTATCCGAAGTTCGGCACATCCCTGAAGCCGCTCGGCGACGTGTTCGTGAAGGGCATCAAGATGGTGGTCGCACCGATCATCTTCACGACCGTCGTGTGCGGCATCGCGAAGATGGGCAATCTGAAGCGCGTCGCGAACATCGGCGTGAAGTCGCTGATCTACTTCGAAGTCGTGTCGACGATCGCGCTCCTGCTCGGCTGGTTCGGCGCCGACATGGTGCGCCCCGGCGATGGCATCAACGCGAATCCGGCGAGCTTCGATCCGGCGCTCGTCGCGGGCTATGTGAAATCCGCGCATCAGATGAGCATCACGGACTTCCTCATGTCGATCGTGCCGTCCAGCATGATCGATGCGTTCGCGAAGGGAGAGATGCTGCCCGTGCTGTTCGTCTCGGTAATGTTCGGCATCGCGCTTTCGGCCATCAATGAACGCGCGCAGCCCGTCATCGATCTGCTCGACAGCTTTTCCAAAGTGTTCTTCGCGATGGTGAAGATCGTCATGTACTTCGCGCCGCTCGCCGCGTTCGGCGCGATGGGCTTCACGGTCGGCGCGTACGGCATCGCATCGCTCGCGAAGTTCAGCCTGCTGCTCGCGACCGTGTTCGTGGTGAGTGTCGCGTTCGTCGTCGTGGTGCTCGGGCTTCTGCTCGCGGCATGCGGCCTCAGTCTGCGCAAGGTGCTGCGCTTCTTCCGCGATGAAATCCTCGTCGTGTTCGGCTCCACTTCCGCCGAAACGATGATTCCGCGCATCATGGTGAAGCTCGAACGGCTCGGTTGCACCAAGGACGTCGTGGGTCTCGTGATTCCGACGGGCTACTCGTTCAACATGGACGGCACCGCGATCTACATGAGCATCGGCGTGTTGTTCATCGCGCAGGCGTGCAGCATCGATCTGTCGTTCACGCAGCAACTGACGATTCTCTTCGTGATGCTGCTGACATCGAAGGGCGCGGCGGGCGTGACGGGCGGCGGCTTCATCGCGCTCGCGGCGACGTTGCCTGTGATTGGTGTGCTGCCCGTGGGCGGGCTCGCATTGCTGATCGGCGTGGACCGCTTCATGGCGCAGATTCGCGCGGCGACGAACCTGACCGGCAATGTGATCGGGACGATCGTGATCGCCCGCTGGACGGGCACGCTCGATGTGGAACGCGCACGCCGCGTGCTCAACGGCGACGAAGACGATGGCCGTCCCTCGCGCAGCACGATGCCCGAAGGCGCGCTCGCATCGGCGCATTCGATGAACGTGCGCTCCGGCGTCAACGCATAAGGGGACCGGCGAGATGAAACGCACAATCATGCTCGCGTGGGCGAGCCTCGCGGCCTCCACGGCATTCGCGCAAAGCAGCGTCACGTTGTACGGTATCGTGGATGACGGCATCGTCTATGTGAATCATTCGGCTCCGCGCGCGACGGCGCAGGGCCAGAAAGTGTTCCAGATGGGCAGCGCGAACGAGTCGCGCTGGGGCCTGACAGGACGCGAGGATCTCGGCGGCGGACTGCGCGCGATCTTCACGCTGGAGAACGGCTTCAACATCAACAATGGCACGATGGGATCGGGCGGGCGCCTCTTCGGAAGGCAGGCCTATGTGGGCCTCGACAGCACGCGCTTCGGTCAATTGACGCTCGGCCGTCAATACGATTTCGGCGTGCTGTATGTAGGGCCGATGGTGTCGTCGAAGCAATGGGCGGGCGGCTATGGCGCCCATGTCGGCGACACGGACAACTTCTACAACTCGTTCCGTCTCAACAACTCGGTGAAGTACACGATGCCCTCGTGGCACGGCGTAGAGGCCGGCGCGGCCTATGCGTTCAGCAATCAGGCGGGCGACGCGCCCGGCACCGGCTTCGCCAACAACCGGGCATATACGTTCGGCGCGCGCTACGGCGCGGGACCGCTCGCCGTGGCGGCTTCTTATCTGCAACTGAACAATCCTGTCGCGGGCAACACCGGCGGCAGCAATACCGGCGGCGCGGTCGCGGGCGATTACTCGAACATCCGCAATATCTTCTACGGCAACGTCGCGCGGCAGCGTGTCGCGGCGGGCGGGGCGTCATACGCATTCGGCGCCGCGAGCGCGGGCTTCGTCTATAGCTGGGTCGGCTTCGATTACAACGACAGCACCGCGTCGCATCTGTCGAACTACGAAATCAATGCGAAGTTCAATATCACGAGCGCGCTGCTGGTTGGCGCGGCCTTCATCTATACCGATGGGCACATGGGCGGCGGACAGAGCCGCGGCAGCTTCGCCACGGGCGACGATCCCAACTGGAAGCAGGTGAACCTCGGGCTGAATTACGCACTGTCGAAGCGCACCGAGCTTTACAGCATCGCCGTATGGCAGCGTGCGGGCGGCGACGCCACACAGGCCGCGATCTTCAATTCCGGTGGGCTCTCGGGCTCATCGAGCCGCGATCAGATTCTCGTTGCTGCGGGCCTGCGCGCGAAGTTCTGATGCACTCAGTCGGGGCGCGGCGCGTGAATCGGCAAAATTGCCCGGTATGCTGCGCCGCGTCGTCCGGGTAGGTCTGGATTGTCGGGCAAACGTAAGTTGCGTTCTCATAGGACAGTCGCTATCCACTTCCCGAACCGACGGCGTTTGTCACGCCGTCGCGCCGTTTTCAGTGATCCCCATGAACGACGATTCGCTGCAGGACATCAAGACTTACCGAATGGGCGACCGCTCCGACCGGCTCGACTTCGACATACGCGACCAGAGCGTGCGGCCCGCCATCGCCGTTGCGCATCGGCATGAGTTCTTTCAGATGCAGGTGAACACGAGCGTCGGCCATACGCATGTGATCGGTGGACAGCGCCGCGAGCATCCGTCGCGCTCGATCATCTTCGTGATGCCGTACCGCGTGCATTGCGCGTATAACCCGCCGGATGCGCGCTATCACATCATCAACTTCGCGCCGCAGTTCTTGCGGCCGGGACTGGATCTGTCGCCGTTCGAGATGGAAGAGGTGTCGATCTTCGAGTATCCCGAGCTTGCACCGTTCCTCTATGAAGGCCACGTCGATTTCGATTTCGACGAAGCCGAGTTCGCCTACGTGCAAGGCGTGATCCGCCACATGATGACGCTCAACCAGCGGCGCGGCCTCGGCACGCTCGAGCGGCTGCGCGGCATGTTGCTGGAGCTCATCGGCTTCGTGACCGAAACCTACCAGGACGCGCTGCGGGAGATGGCCGATCAGCGCGTGTTCCTGCAGCGCCGTTCGGATACGTTCAAGCGGGTGATGCGCCACATCGAGGGCAATCTCGCTGCGCCGCTTTCGATTTATTCGGTGGCGGAAGCCGCGCACGTGTCGCCGAATTATCTTTCGCAACTGCTCAAGAAGCACACGGGCCTTGCATTCGTCGAATGGGTGACGGCGCAGCGCATGGAGCGGGCGAAGCATCTGCTCGCGCACGGCGAGGACCGCGTCGGCGAGATCGCGAAGAGCGTTGGTTTTGCGGACGAGGCTTATTTCACGCGCCGGTTCACGCAGCGGTTCGGGCAATCGCCCAGCAAGTTCCGTCGGCAGATGCAGGTGCAGACTCCGGCCGAAGAGGCCTGACCCGCACTCGCGGGTCTCTCATTTTCGACTCGACACAATCAGACACTTGCTTCATAGTTCGCTATATTCTTTCGTATATTGCGATGCGTGCGGAGCTGGGCGATTCATATGGGTGACCGAGGGAGCGTTTCCGGCTGGGCGGAGGACGTCGCGCGCAGCCGATTGCAGGCGAGTGCGTGCTGCTTCGTTTTGTCGATCGCGCGCGCGCTCGGTGACAGGGAGTTCGATGAGTTCATTGGCTCGTTGTCGTTTGACGATGTGCTGACCGCACTTCATGAGCATGCGTGCGCGATCGGATTCGGCGGCATGGGCGAACTGACCGAAGTGATCGATGTGGCGCGCGTCGTCGAAGATGCATCGACGTTGGAATCGCTGGACGGAACGCTCACGAGACTCCACGCCCGGTGGGTTCTCCAGGAGCGTGCGCGTGCCGCGCGCGCGAACGCGCATCTCGACTAGCGCTTCTCACGAACGCGCGGCGAAGATCTTTCTGCGGTGGCGAAGTATGCGCGTCGAGCATGCGCGACGCTTTCCCCGTGGCGCTTCGCCTCGGACGCATTCGCGCATTAAGATAAGCGTTCCCTCGTTCTAATTTGGAAACACCGCGATGCAAGTGCTGGTCGATGCGGACGCCTGCCCGGTCGTCGTCAAGGAGATGCTGTTTCGAGCCGCCCGGCGTGTCGAAGTATGCGTCACGCTGGTGGCGAACCAATATCTGCGCACGCCGCCGTCTCGCTTTATCAAGGCGATCCAGGTGCCTGCCGGCTTCGATGCCGCCGATGATCGAATCATCGAGCTGGTCAGAGACGGCGATCTCGTGATTACCGCGGACATACCGCTGGCCGCCGCCGCCATCGAGAAGGGCGCACACGTGCTCGATCCGCGCGGGAGCTGGTTCAATCGCGAGAATATTCGCGAACGTGTAACGATGCGCGACGTGATGGATCAGCTCCGCGCGTCGGGCGTCGATACCGGTGGGCCTGCGGCTTACGCACCGGGCGACAGCAAGGCCTTTGCTGCACAACTGGACCGCTTTCTCGCACGACACGCTGCCGGCTCGGGCGGAGCAGCTTGAGCCGGGGTCATCGGACGCGCGGGTATACTCTCAAACCCAACTTCCGCCATTCCGGTTCCTCGGGACCTGATTGCAGCAACGTTTTAATCGGTGCACGAACAAGATAACCATGGCATATCAAAGCTTTGAAATCTCCCAACTGCGGGCGCAGCAAGAGGCATTGGATAAACAGTTGATGGAAGCCAAAGACAGAGAGACACGGCACGCGCTGACAGAAATCGTGCAGAAGATGCGCGAGTACGGAATTACGCTAAATGAACTCATGGGCCGTAAGCCGGGCGAGCTGTCGCCTGAGCCGGCCGCAAAATACCGCGACCCGGTCAGCGGAGCGACGTGGAGCGGTCGTGGACGCGTGCCCCGGTGGATCGCCGGCAAGGACCGCGACGAATTCCTCGTACAGACGCACAGTGCCCCGGGCGCGATGGTTCAGGCGGACCTGTTTGCCGTCCAGCGGTGAGCTATGCACGCCGTCGCGTCGTTCGTGTGGTCCGATACTGCCATCGGTGTGATGGGTGAATGAAAAAGGAACGGCGAATGGACGGCAGAACGGCTGATGTAGTTGTGGTAGGGCTTGGAGCCTTCGGTAGCGCGACTGCCTATCAACTCGCGAAGCGGGGCGTGAAGGTCATCGGTATCGACCAGTTCGCTCCGCCTCACAACAAAGGCTCGAGTCATGGCAATACCCGCATCACGCGCCTCGCGGCTGGCGAAGGGGAAGCGTATATCCCGTTCATCAAGCGCTCGCATGAAATCTGGAATGAACTCGAGGCCGAGACCGGTAAAAGGCTGTATCACCGGACCGGCGGTCTGATACTGGGCGCTCGGGGCGGGGCAACCAGTCATCACGGCAAGCCAAACTTTGTCGAAACGACCATAGCGAACGCGCGCCGGCATGGAATTGAACACGAGGTGCTCAGTGCACGCGAGATGTCGGACCGATTTCCCCAGTTTCAAACTCGCGGCGATGAAATCGGCTACTTCGAGCACGATGCGGGAGTGCTGATTCCCGAAGCCTGTGTCGAGACGCAGATTGCGCTGGCGATGGCACTCGGCGCGTCCATCCGAACGAACGAAAAGGTAATCGCCATCGAGAAGCAGGGAGACGGCGTCGTAGTCCGCACCGCGGCAGGCGACTACTCCGCTGCGAAGGCGATCGTGACGGCGGGCGCGTGGATTCCCGAAATGGCTGCAGGTACGGTCGGCAGAAACCTGCGCGTCATGCGCCAGACGCTACATTGGTTCGAGACGACGAATCCATCCATGTATTCACCTGCGAAATGTCCGGTGTTTATCTGGATGCATGGCGAAGGCGACCAGGACTACATGTACGGGTTCCCGATGCTCGATGGCGTGCCGGGCGTGAAGGTCGCAACAGAGCAATATGAAAATACCTGCGCGCCGGATGATTTCGACAGGACAGTGAGCACCGAAGAGTCACTGAACATGTTCGAGAGCCACGTTGCCGGACGACTGGCGTGTGTTGGGTCCAGGCCAGTTCACTCTGCTGCCTGTCTGTACACGGTAAGCACCGATTCCGGCTTCATCGTGGATACCTATCGCGACATGGAGCACGTGAAGGTGGTGTCCGCCTGCTCGGGTCACGGCTTCAAGAATTCGGCCGGTCTTGGCGAGCGGATAGCGCTGTGGGCGACAGGTCAGGACGACGGGAGCCTGCAACAGTTCCGTGCTGCAAGGTTTTCCTAGCAGGCCAGTCACGACGAGTTCGAACACGTTGGCCTTTGCGACAGGGCGCTGCGAAACCCCACGAAGCGCGTCGCTGGCATAGCGCGTTCATCGGAGGCGCCGAAAAAGTCGTCTCCGGCTGAGAGAGACGCGAACAGATTCAACTGCTCCGGCGGACCGCCACTGTCCAGCGGCACGATTGCGCCCTCGCGCTTCCCGCACTTCCTCTTTTCCTCTGAACGAATGCGTCGGCCCCTTCGGCTCGACGCATTCGCACGCCTGTTACCCATCGTTTCCCGTCACGCCATCGACCCGAATCGCTTAGCGCGCGCGTGCGCTACGAAATCGAGTTGCACGTCTTCCGCGTAAACCCGCTTGCACCATATTTTTGATGATCCTATATTGCATTTCACCATCAACTATTACGATGCGATAAATCATGAGTGACGACGTTCTGTTTTCGAATCACGGCCGCGTCGCGGTCATCACGTTGAATCGTCCCGAGCGCCTCAACGCGTGGACCACGCCGATGCGCGAATCGATCATCGCGGCGCTCGAGCGCTTCAATGCCGACGACGATGTCGCCGCGATCATCATGACGGGTGCGGGCAATCGCGCATTCTCGGCGGGGCAGGATCTGGCTGAAGCGCACGACTTCAATGGCGAACGCGCCGTGGCGTGGGTCAAGGAGTGGCAGCGCTACTACGCGACGCTGCGCGGCCTCTCCAAGCCGCTCGTGATGGCGCTCAACGGCACGGCCGCGGGTTCGGCGTTTCAAGTCGCCCTGCTCGGCGATATCCGCGTGGGTCACGCGGGCGTGCGCATGGGCCAGCCGGAGATCAATGCGGGCATCGCCAGCACGACAGGGCCGTGGATCATGAATTCGATGCTCGGCATGTCGCGCACCATCGAGCTGACGCTCACCGGCCGTCTGATGGATGCCGACGAGTGCTATCGCATCGGGCTGATTCATCACATCGTCGACGAAGATAAGGTCTTCGAGAAAGCGCTGGAAATCGCCACGGAACTCGCCGCCAAGCCGCCCGTCGCGATGCGTCTCGACAAGCAGCGTTTCCGCGAGATGACCGAGCCTGGTTTCGTGGACTGCATCGAGGCGGGAGAACGCATCCAGCGCGAGGCGTACGACTCCGGCGAGCCCGCTCGCATGATGGAAGAGTTCTTCAAAAAGCGCGCCAAATAGATCGGGCTGAAGTCGAGCCGTTTCTTCTCAACCCCAGTGCGAGAGACCTGAACCATGACGCAAGACTTCAACCCGACGCGCCGCCGCGTTCTGCACGGCGCGGGCGCGCTCGCCGTGGCCGGCGCGATGCCGCTCTTCGCGCGCGCTCAAACGAAGCAGATTGTCGTATCGGACCCGGGCGGCCCCTACACCACCGCGTATCGCGAAGCCTTTTACGATCCGTTCGAAAAAGCGACGGGCATCAAGGTCGTCAGCGTTGCGCGCGAATCGCAGCCGGTCGCCCAGTTCTCGGCGATGGTGCAAACCAAGAACTATGTATGGGACGTCACCACGCTGACGCTCTCGGCGGACATTCCGTATCTCGAAGCGAAAGGCCTGCTGGAGCCGATCGGCCTGAAAGCGAGCGACTATCCGGACATCATGCCCGAGGCGATCACGCCCAACTGGCTCGGCGTCGATGTGTATTCGACCGTGCTCGCGTATCGCGCGGACAAGTTCAAGGACAACGGCCCGAAGTCGTGGGCGGACTTCTGGGACGTGAAGAAATTCCCCGGCCGCCGCTGCCTGCGCCGCAGTCCGCTCGACACGCTCGAGCAGGCGCTGCTCGCCGATGGCGTGCCGCTCGACAAGCTCTATCCGCTCGATGTGGACCGCGCGTTCAAGAGTCTCGACAAGATCAAGCCGCACATCAACATCTGGTGGACCTCCGGCGCGCAGGCGATGCAGGCGATCCAGAGCGGCGACGTCGACATGATCTCGACCTGGAACGGCCGCGCGCAAGCCGCGAAGGACAGTGGCGCGCCGGTGACGATCGTGTGGAATCAGGGCCTGTATTCGATCGAAGGCTGGGGCATTCCGAAGGGCACGCCGCGCGCCGAAGCCGCGAAGCAGTTCGTGCGCTTTTGCGCCGACGCGAAACGTCAGGCCATGCTCACGCGCACGCTCGCGTACGGCCCGACCAACAAGAAGTCCTTCGAGAGCATCAGCAAGGAGCGCGCGACGCTCCTGCCGACCGCCCAGGAAAACATCAAGGACATGAAGCTGCCGAGCCCGCAATGGTGGGAAGAGAACCGCCAGAAGGTCACCGAGCGGTTCAATTCGTGGATCATTTCATAAGGAGCGGACGATGAGCTCGAAACTCGAGGCGATCGGCATCGCGAAGCGCTATGGCGATTCGGTCGCGCTGGAATCGACGGACCTCGCCGTGCAGGCGGGCGAATTCCTGACGCTGCTCGGTCCATCGGGTTCGGGCAAGACGACCTTGTTGCAGATGATCTCCGGCCTCGTCGCGCCGAGCGCGGGGCGCATCGAGATCGACGGGCGCGACGTCACGCATGTCGAACCGGGCAAGCGCGGCATCGGCATGGTGTTTCAGAGCTATGCGCTGTTCCCGCACATGAGCGTGTGGGACAACGTCGCATACGGCCTGCGCATGCGCCGCAAGTCGCGCGAGGAAGTCCGCGCCGCAGTCGACGACGCCCTCGCGATGGTGCGCATGACCGAATACGCGAAGCGCTTTCCCAAGGAGCTGTCGGGCGGGCAGCAGCAGCGCATCGCGCTCGCGCGCTGCTTCGCGTACCGGCCCTCGGTGATTCTGCTCGACGAGCCGCTCGGCGCGCTCGACAAGAAACTGCGTGAACACATGCAGGCCGAGATCCGACGCCTGCACAAGGAACTGGGCGCGACCTTCGTCTACGTGACGCACGATCAGGACGAAGCGCTCACGCTCTCCGACCGCATCTGCCTGATGAACCAGGCGCGCATCGAGCAGGTGGGGACGCCCGCGGATCTCTACGATCGTCCGGCCACACGTTTTGCGGCCGGCTTCATCGGCCATTCGAATCTGCTCGAAGGCGAACTCGATGCCGCGCGCGGCGCCGCTGGCGAGCCGATCCTGCTCGCGGCGGGCGGCCGCATTCCTCTGCCGGCCGGCGCATCGGGGGCATCCGCCACGCGTCACACGCTGCTTCTGCGTCCCGAAGCCCCGCGTCTCGTCGAACCGCACAGCGGCTTTGTCGACGGCACGATCGCGGATGTCGTGTTCTTCGGCAGCGACACGCGCGTGCAGCTCTCGATGAGCGACGGCAGCGAGCTGACCGTGCGCTGCGAGCGCAGCGTGACGCCGCGTGTCGGCGACAAGGTGGGTCTCACGTGGGACCCGCATCGCACGACGTTGCTGCACGCCTGAGGAACCGCCATGACCATTGCTCTTCATGCGCACCGCGAGAACGAAGCCTCGCGGCGCGGCCGGTCCGTCGTGCTCGCGCGCTGCATGCGCTTTCTGCCGATCGTGCCCACGCTGCTGTTCCTGCTGGTGTTTTTCATCGTGCCGGTCGGGGAGATCCTGCAAGGCGGCCTCGTCAGCGCCGACGGTCAAATCGGTTTGGCGCAGTTCGAACGCATCGCGCGCACGCCCGTGTACGCGAAGGTGCTGTGGATCACCTTCGCCATATCGTTCCTGACGGCGGCGCTGTCCATCCTGCTCGGCTATCCGGTTGCGTACATGCTGAGCCGGCTGTCGGAGCGCGTGCGCGAACGCTGGCTGCTGTGGATCATGCTGCCGTTCTGGACCAGCTATCTCGTCAAGACGTACGCGTGGATGCTGCTGCTCTCGAAGACCGGCGTGCTTTCGACGATCGCGCTCTCGCTCGGCCTCGTGCGCGAGACGAGCGGCACGATACCGTCGCTGACCGGCGTGCTGATCGGCATGGTGCATTCGATGCTGCCGCTCGCCGTCATGACGATGCTTCCCGTGATGCGCGGCATCGACGACCGGCTCGCGCAGGCGGCGGAAACGCTCGGCGCGGAACGCAGCACGAGCTTCTTCACGGTGTTCCTGCCGCTCTCTTCGCCGGGCGTGGCGGCGGCGGGGCTGCTCGTGTTCATTTCGAGCCTCGGCTTCTTTATCGTGCCGGCGCTGCTCGGCTCGCCGAAGGAAACGATGATCGCGCAGCTCGTGATTTCGTCCGTCCTCGAACTCTTCGACATGCGCTTCGCCGGCGCGCTTTCGACCGTGCTGCTGGTCTGCTCGATCGTCATCTTTTTCGTCTATGACCGCATGGTCGGCCTGACGTCGCTGACGGGCGAAGTGACGGAGCGGTCGCGCGGCTCGCGCGCGCAGGGGTTCAAGCTCGCACTGCTGATGACGGCGGGCCGCGTGTTCGCGCCGTTCATGATGCGCCGCAACGCGCACGCGGACACGGCTGCGCGCGCCGCGAGCCCGCTCGGACTCTATACGTGCGTCATCATGGTGATGCTCGTCGTGCCGGTGCTGTCGGTGATTCCGTATGCGTTCACGACGAGCGACTACATCGCGTTTCCGCCGAAGCTCTTCAGCACGCGCTGGTTCGGCACCTTCATGGATTCGCCCGTGTGGCACAGCGCGATCATCCGGTCGTTCGAAGTCGGTCTGGGCACCGCGCTGCTGTCGCTGCTGCTCGGCTTCGGCGCGACGCTCGCGATGACGCGCATGCCGCGCCGCGCGAGCAAGCCGGTGTTCGCGCTGCTGGTCGCGCCGCTGATCGTGCCGCGCATCGTGGTCGCGGTGGGGCTGCTGTATCTGTTCGGCCGCCTGGGACTCACGGGCACGAATCTCGGCCTCGTGATCGGGCATACGGTGCTGGCGATTCCGTATGTGGTCGTCACGCTCGCGGCGGGCTTCCAGCGCTTCGACTGGCGTCTGGACGACGCAGCCCGCGTGATGGGCGCGTCGCCGCTGCGGCGCATCACGTCGATCGTGCTGCCTCTCTTGATGGCGAGCGTGACCGCGGCGTTCCTGTTTGCCTTCCTCGTTTCCTTCGACGATCTGACGATCGCGATCTTCGTGAGCGGCGGCATCAATTCGACGCTGCCGAAACAGATGTGGGACGACATCCAGCTCGCGGTCACGCCGACGCTCGCCGCTGTATCGACCACGCTGGTCATTCTCATCGCGCTCGTCGTGGCGGTTTCGTCCTGGCTCAAGCGCCGGGCGCGCTGAATCCCGGGCTTTTCAATCGGTATAGATATGCATCGCTATTCGGAATACTTCGCTCACCGCCACGCCGACGACGAACTCGACTGCGTGCCGCTGCTCGCGGCGGGACTGCGCCGTGAACCGTCGCGCACCGTCGCGCACTTCGAGGATCGGGCGATCACCTGCCATGACATCGCGCGGCATGTCGCGCAGTTGCAGCGCTGGTTCGCGCAGGAAGGACTCGTGCCGGGCGACCGCGTCGCGGTCATGCTCGGCAACAGCGCGGAGCACGTCCATTTGATCTACGCGCTCATGCTGAGCGGGCTCGTCTGGGTGCCGGTGAACATGAAACTGCGCGCGGCGGGCCTCGAATATCTGTTGCAGCACGCCGAGCCGAAGCTGCTCATCATCGAGGACGAATTCGATGCCGTGACCGCGACGATCGACTGCGGTTCAACACGGCGTGTGCGCATCCCCGCGTTCGACGCGCAGGAAGCGAATGCCGCATTCGTGAGCCCGGATATCGGCGTGCACGATCCGCTGTGCATCATCTACACGTCGGGCACGACGGGCGCGCCGAAGGGCGTCGTCTTCACGCACCGGATGATGCGCATCGCGGGCGAGGCGGCGTTGCGCGTCGCCGATGTGCGCGAAGGCGACCGGCTGTTCCTGTGGGAGCCGCTGTGTCATATCGGCGGCGCGCAGATGCTGCTGCTGCCGTTCCTCGAAGCCGTGACCTTGCACGCGGTGCCGCGCTTCTCGGCTTCGCAGTTCTGGCCGCAGGTCCAGCGCGCCGGCGCCACGCAACTGCATTATCTCGGCGGCGTGCTCGATATCCTCATGCAGCTGCCGCCGGACGCGCAGCCCGAGACGCACACGCTGCGCGTCGCATGGGGCGCGGGCGTGAGCGCCTCCGCGTGGGTGCCGGTGCAGGAGCGGCTCAAGGTGCGCCTGCGGGAATGCTATGGCATGACCGAATGCTCGAGCTTCGCGACCGCGAACGCGACCGGCAAGCCGGGATCGATCGGCCGCGCGCTGCCGTGGATCGAGATCGAGCTGCTCGACGACGATGGGCAGCCCGCGCAGGACGGCGAAGCGGGCGAGATCGTGTTGTCGAGCAAGGTGGATGGCACGTTTCTGCCGATGTACCTCAAGAATCCCGACGCGACCAAAGCGGCCTTGCGCAATGGCAGGCTGCACACGGGCGACCGCGCGCGCCGCGATGCCGACGGCGATTTCTTCTTCATCGGCCGGCAGACGGACAGCATGCGGGTGCGCGGCGAGAACGTATCGGCGTGGGAGATCGAGCGCATTTTCGCGGCGCATCCGGCCGTTCGCGCCAGCGCGGCGATAGGCGTGGCATCGGCGATCGGCGAGCAGGATATTCTGCTCAACGTGCAGTTCAAGGGAGAACCCGTGGACTGGGAAGCCATGCACGCGTGGGCGCGCGAGCGGCTCGCCAGTTTTCAGTTGCCGCGCTATTACCGTGCGGTGGAACGCTTCGAATTGACCGCGAGCGAGCGTATCAAGAAGCATCTGCTGCCGCGCAGCGTGGACGACGCCTGGGATCGCATGGGCCAAACGCGAGCGTAATATCGCATGACGATAGCGCTCTAGGGCTATGCGATAATTCATCAACAATCGAAAAGATGAACACGTGATGATGGAAGCGCCCAAAGTTCCGCGCAAGCGCAAGAGCCCAGCGACGAAGCCGCAGGCCGAGGCGGCGGATCCGAGCGCCTCTTCGCTGTACGTACAGTCCGTCGAGAAGGCGATGAAAGTGCTCACCGCCTTCGACGGCAGCAAGCGTCAGTTGTCGCTGTCGGAGATTTCGTCGCTCACGGGTTTCGACATGAGCGCGACGCAGCGCTTCACGTTCACGCTCGCGGCGCTCGGCTATCTATTCAAGGATGCCGACAGTCGCAAGTACGAACTGTCGCCCAGGCTGCTGGACTTCACCTACCACTATCTGACATCCAACGAGCTCGTGAGCCGGGCGACGCCGTATCTCCAGCAACTCGGCTCGGAGACGGAGGAAGCCACCAATCTCACCGTGCTCGACGACACGGACATCGTGTTCGTGCTGCGGATCGTGAGCCGCAACGTGTTCAACGCGCACGTGATCACGGGCTCGCGTCTGCCCGCCTACTGCACGGCGCCGGGGCTCGCCATCCTGGCGACGCTGCCCGACGGAGAAATCGACGACATCCTGTCGCGCACGAATCTCGTGCCGTATACGTCGTCGACCGTGTACCAGCCACGCAAGATCAAGGACCGTATCGCGCAAATCCGCAGGCAAGGGTACGCCCATACGGAAGACGAGTACTTCGTCAGCGATATTTCGACAGCGGCGGCTATCACCAATGCGCACGGGCGAGGAATCGGCGCGGTGAATATCGCGGTGGCGAGATCGCGATGGCACGCCGACCGTGACGAGCGGCGCTTCGCCGACCTGGTCATTTCGACGGCGTCGGCCATCTCGACGCGGCGTCGCCTGGAATAGCGCGAATTCATCGGCGTCGCCGATGAATCGATAAAAAATCGCTGATTCACTCCACGCAGACGCCCGCTTACACTTTCAGCAAAACGGGCGTGGGCTTTAGTTTCGCGCGCTCACACGTCCCGCTCGCATGACCTTCGTCGCGTTCTTCGATGCAGGCGGCACGGCGCTCGCGCGAACGACCGGAGTTGAAATTGGACAGCGTCAATCTCGAAGTGCTCAGAGCCGGCGAACGATGGATCGGCGAAGGGCATCGCGTGCTTCTCGTCACCGTGGTGAAGACGTGGGGCTCGTCGCCACGCCCGGAAGGCTCGATGCTCGCGGTGCGCGATGACGGCGTCGTGGCCGGCTCGGTATCGGGCGGCTGCATCGAGGATGATCTGATCGAGCGCGTGCGCCGCAGCGGCATCGAGGCACGAAGGCCGCAGGCCGTGCGTTACGGCATCAGCGCGGACGAAGCGCATCGCTTCGGCTTGCCGTGCGGCGGAACCATCGAACTCGTGCTCGAACCGCTCGACGACGCGAGCGGCATCGCGGCGTTGCGCTGCCATGTCGAGGCAGGCGAACTGGTCGCGCGCACGCTCGACATGGCGAGCGGCACGGCCAGGCTGTCGCCGGCGCGCGCGACCGAAGGTGTCTTCTTCGACGGCAAGCGGTTCGTCACGATTCACGGGCCGCGTTACCGGCTGCTCGTGATCGGCGCTGGCCAGCTTTCGCGGTATCTCTGTCAGATCGCGACGGGTCTCGATTATCACGTGACCATCTGCGATCCGCGCACGGAATATACGGACGTGTGGGATGTGCCAGGCACGACGCTCGTGCGCACGATGCCCGACGACACGGTGCTCGCGATGCGTCTCGACGAGCGCAGCGCCGTGATCGCGCTCACGCACGACCCGAAGCTCGACGATCTCGCGCTGATGGAAGCGCTCAAGACGCCTGCGTTCTACGTCGGCGCGCTCGGCTCGCGGCGCAACAACGCGGCGCGGCGTGAGCGTCTGAAAGAGTTCGATCTCTCCGATGCCGAGCTGGCGCGTCTTCATGGCCCGGCTGGCATCTACATCGGCAGCCGCACGCCGCCCGAAATCGCGATCTCGATTCTCGCGCAGCTCACGGCCGCGAAGAACGGCGTGTCGCTACCGACGATCCTGCAGGTGGAAGGTGCGAAGGCCGCGCGCGAAATCGCGGCGTCGGCCGGTTCGCTGTGTTTCGCGTGAGGCTCAGTCCTCGTCGGTGTCGTTGAGGCCGGTCGGATCTTCCTTCGCGGCTTCGACGAACATCGTCGTGAACTGATCGAGCGTGGCGAGCGTATCGCGCCCGGTGCGCGTGATGCGGTAGAACGAGAGCGGCACCTCGGGCCGCAGCGGATCGATGCGCACCTGATACCGGTAGCAGATATGTTCGCTGAATGACGGCATGACCGCCGTGCCGAGCCCTTCCTGCGCCATCGCGATGGCCGTCTGGAGATGGCCCACGACGATGCGGCGGCTCACCGTCACTTCCTCCTTCGAAAGCGTGGCCTCGATCAGCCGCTGCAAGGGATTGTCCTTCGGCAGCGTGATGAGCGGCCGATCCTCGAGCGCGGTCCAGCGAATGCCGGAACCGCGCAGCGGCGTCCCGGCTTGCGCATGCGACACCGCGACGAGCCGCGTCGGAAAGATCGGCGTGCGGTCGATGCCGGAAAGCTGCGAGAAGAACACGCCGAACGCCGCATCGAGGTGGCCTTCCTCGACCATCTGCACGAGCTCGGTCGGATTGCGGTCGACGAGTTCGATCTGAGCGTTGGGATAGACCTGCGAGAAGCGCGCGAGCACCGAGGGCATGAGGCTCGCGGCGATCATCGGCGTGCAGCCGAGCAGCAGCGACGATTGCTTCTGGCGTCCCAGTTCGTTGAGCTCGATGACCGACTTCTCGAGCGACTCCACGATCGCCATCGCCGTGGGATAGAAGAGGCGGCCTGCTTCGGTCAGCGAGACCGTGCGGGTCGTGCGTTCGAGCAGCCGGCAATTGAGCTGCGTTTCCAGTTCCCGGATGATCGCGGAGAGCGCCGCCTGGCTGAGATGCATGCTCTGAGCGGTCTTCGTGAAGCTCGACGCGTTCGCGACGCCAAGGAACACCTTGAGTTGTTTGAGGGACAGATTCATCAACGACAGCCGTTTGTAATTCGGGCGTGGGGCATGCCCGATTCTATCCCGTCTGCCGCAGCGGCTGCTGCACCTCGGGATGCAGGTGCGGCAGCCGCCGGGGCGTCACGCGAAGACGTAGCGGCCTTCTTCGTCGCGCGTGATCGCACGCCGTTGCGCCGTGTCTTCGAGCCAGCGCACCACTTCGCGGCCGTCGCGCGTGCCGGTCGCGGCCATCAGTTCGGAGAAGCGCTTCGGTCCGTCGTCGAGGGCGGCTTCGAGCGAGTCGAAGCGCGCGCCGCGATACGCCGGCGGCGTGGGCACGCGATGCTCCAGATCGCGCTCGGCGCCCGGCGCGAGCAGCGGCAGCGTGAGATCGAAGCCGGCCTTGGCCGTTTTCGTCGCGCCGAGCAGGGAAGGGTCGAGCGGCATCGCGCGCAGGCTGTCCTGAAGCACCAGATCGCGATCGGCCTGGAAGCGCGTGGCGAGCGCCCAGTCCATCTGTTCATCGGAGAATACGTCGATGTCCGGATCGACGACGAAGACATGCTTCACGTTCGCAAGCGAGGCGAACACGGCCGCGATCGCGTTGCGCGCCTCGCCCGGCACGCGCTGCTGCATCGCGATGCGCACGTTGAACATGCCGCCCGTCGCCGGATTCGCATAGACGGCCTTCACTTCGCGCACGGCCGTTTCGAGCGCGCGCCAAACGGTCACTTCCGTGCGCAACGCGGCAAGCTGGGCGGTATCGGTGCGCGCCATCGAGCGCCCGCCTATCGTGCACGTCTGAAAGACGGCGTCGCGCCTGTGCGTGATCGCGGTCAGATGAAAAACCGGGTTCGTCTTCACGCCGCCGTAGTAGCCGAGGAACTCGCCGTACGGACCTTCGGGTTCCGCATGGCCGCGCTCGTCGAGATAGCCTTCGAGGATGAACTCGGCGTCGGCGGGCACGAGCAGGTCGTTGGTCACGCACTTGACGACGCCCATCGGCGCGCCGCGCAGCGCGGCGACGAGTTCGAGCTCGTCGGCGGGAATGCGCATCGTCGCGCCGACGTGATCGACCGGATGCGTGCCGACGGCGAACGCGATCGGCGTGCGCTCGCCGCGTTTCGCGTGACCGATCGCGATGGCCCGCAGGTCCGACGGCGCAACCAGATCGATGCCGGCCGTGCGGCGTCCGCGCAGCATCAGCCGGCGAATGCCGACGTTGGTCCAGCCCATTTCGGGATCGACGGCGAAGTCGATCGACGCCGAGATGTACGGCGCGCCGTCCAGATCATGCTGGAGATGCACGGGCAGGGCGGTGAAGTCGCATTCGTCGCCGGTCAGCACGACCTGCTGCACGGGCGCTTCCTCACGGCTCACTTCGACGAGCTTGCCCTTCACGCGCAGACGTTCGCGCACGGTGTCGAGCAGGCGCTGCGGCGTCGTGTCGAACGCTTTCGCGAGACGCGAGCGGCTTGCGGCGACGCTGCCCGCGAGCGATATCGCGCCGCCGGACGGCCGGCTGAACCATACGGCGCGCGGATTGCCTTCCATGATGCCGGCGATGTCGGCGAGATCGACGCTCGCGTCATGGCGTTCGAGCTCGGTCTCGTCGAGCGATTCGAGGAAGCGGCGCAGGCGGAAGCGTTCGAGGTCGGGGGCGGGCGTGCCGTCGACGGTCGAGGGAATGGCGGTCTTGGGTCTCAATCTGGGTTCCTTGATGCGTGGATTCGTCGTGCGAGGCGGCGGCTTCGCGAAATCGTCAGAAGCGTGCTGAAAGCGCCGTCGCCGCGAGATGCGCGGCAAAGCCGCTCGCGCCGCTCGCGGGCATTTCGGGCGCGAGATGCAGGAACTGCTTCACCGCGCGCAGCGTGACGGCGCTGCATCCGAGCAGCGTGTCGACGAGCGCATCCGCTTCGGCGTCGAGGCTCGCGGCGGGCACGACGCGGCTCACGAGCCCCGCCTGCAGCGCTTCGCCCGCGGAAAGACGCGCGCGGCTCAGCACCATGTGCGCGACGGTCTTCACCGGCACGCGGCCGATCAGCGCCGACATCACGAGGGTCGGCGGAATATCGCGTTCCATCTCGGGAATCTGGAACACGGCGTCGTCGGATGCGAGCGCGATGTCGCACACGCCCGCGAGCGCGCAGCCCACGCCGAGCGCTTCGCCGCGCACGACCGACACCACCGGCACGCGCACGGCCTTGAGCGCGTCATAAAGCGCGAGCGGCGGCGCGGCGACCACGCGGCGCAGCGTTTCGGCGGACGGCTTCGCGTCCTTCGGCGGCATCGGCGAGAGGCGGCCGCGGCAGAAGTCGGGACCGCTCGAGAGGATGCGCACGAGCTTCACTTCGTCGTCGAGCGCCGTGACGGTCGCGATGATCGTCTCGCTCATCGGCGCATCGATCAGATTGCCGTTCTCCGGATGGTCGAGCACCACGTCCAGGAGCGGGCCGTGGCGATGGATGGCGACGTGAGGGCTGGTCATGCTGGTTTCCTTATTGAAGCGTGTTCATGCGTCGCGGTGGATGAATTCCCATACGACTTTCGGCGTGGCGGGCATCGCGAGTTCGTCGGTGCCGAATTCCTTCAGTGCGTCGGCGAGGGCGTTGAAGATCGTGGCGGTGGCGGGCGTGATGCCGCTTTCGCCGCCGCCCTTCACGCGCAGCGGATTGCCATGCGTCGGATCTTCGGTGAGTTCGAGGTTCAGGCGCGGAATCACGCCCGCGCGCGGCATGCCGTAGTCCATATACGAGCCGGTCAGCACCTGACCTGTCTCGCGATCGAGATAGCAGGTTTCCGAGAGCGCCTGGCCGATGCCCTGCGCGAGCCCGCCGTGCACCTGGCCTTCGACGATCAGCGGATTGATCGGCTGGCCGACATCGTCGACGGACGTGTAGTTGACGAGCTTCACGATGCCCGTGTCCGGGTCCACTTCGAGCTCGCAAATGGCCGCGCCCGTCGGATGCGCGGGCACGCGCGTGTTCACTTCGGCTTCGGCGTAGAGCTTGCGCGTGGCGCCATCGCCTGGCAGGCCGTCGCGCGCGATGTGCGCCGCCACGTCGAAAAGACCGATTTCACGCGATGACGCCGCGTCCGAAAACGCACCGTTCGTGAAGGTCACGCGCTCGGGCGAGACATCGAACAGTTCGGCGGCGACGCGCTTGCCAAGCGCTACGATCTGCGCGGCGGTATCGACGAGCAGCATGCCGCCGAGGCGCATCGAGCGGTCCGAGTGGCTGCCGCCGCCTACGCTTACGAACGCGGTGTCGCCGGTGCGCAGCGTGATCGAATCGATCGGCACGCCGAGATGCTGCGCGATGACCTGCGCGAACGTCGTTTCGTGACCCTGACCGGTGGACTGCGTACCGGAGACGATATCGATGCGGCCATCCGGCGACACGGTCAGCTCGATACGTTCGCGCGGCGCGCCCACCGGCGACTCGATGTAGTTCGCGAGCCCGATGCCGCGCAGCATGCCTTTCTCGCGCGAAGCCGCGCGGCGCGCCTCGAAACCGTCCCATTCCGCGAGTTCCAGCGCACGCGCCATGTTGCGCGCGAATTCGCCGCTGTCGTAGGTGAGACCCATCGGGCTGCGGTACGGCAGCTTGTCGCGCGCGATCAGATTGCGGCGGCGGATCTCCGCGCGGTCGAGCCCGAGTTCCGCCGCCGCGAGATCGAGCATGCGCTCGATCACATGCGTCGCTTCCGGGCGGCCCGCGCCGCGATACGGCGCGGTCGGCACCGTGTTCGTCAGCACGGCGCTGATGTGCACCGCGGCGAGCGGCACGTCGTAGACCGTCGTCATGATGCGCGTGCCGTTCGACATCGGCACATAGGACACCGTATGCGCGCCGACGTTGCCGATCCACTCGTTGTCGATGGCGAGAATGCGGCCATCGCGCGAGAAGCCGAAGGTGGCGCGGATGATCTGGTCGCGGCCCTGATAGTCGGAGAGGAACGCTTCGCTGCGATCGCTCGTCCACTTCACCGGCCGCCCGATGCGCCGCGCGGCCCACACGACGGCGAGCTGCTCGACGTAGATGAACGAGCGCGGGCCGAAGCCGCCGCCGGTATCGGGGCACACCACGCGCACCTGCTCGGGCGGCACTTTCAGCGCGAGCGCGAGGCAGATTTTTTGCCGCACCGCGCCCTGGCTGCCCGAGATCAGCGTGTAGACGCCGCTTTCGCCGTCGAAGACGCCGATCGCGCCGCGCGGCTCCATCTGGCAATTCACCACGCGGCTGTGATGGAACTCGCGCGTGAGCACGAACGGCGCATCGGCGATGATGCGGCGCGCTTCGTCGCGATCGCCGATCTGCGTCTGGAAGCACAGATTGTTCGCCGCGCCGTCCCACAACTGCGGCGCGCCGTCCTGCATCGCATCGGCGGCATTGACGATGGCGTCGAGCTCGTCGTAGTCGACCTCGATCATTTCCGTCGCGTTGCGCGCGGCGAGCGCGGTTTCGGCGATGACCATCGCGATCGGCTCGCCGACGTAGCGCACGCGGTCGATCGGCAGCGGAATATGCAACTGGTTGAAGATCTCGCCGGTCAGCGAAGTGAGGAATGCTTTCTTCGTGGCATCGACGGCATCGATGGGATTGGGCACGTGATCGACGCCCTGATAGCCGTCGTCGAGATAATCCTGGCCGACGAGCACCGCGATCACGCCGGGCGCCTCGCGCGCGGCCGAAACATCGACGGAGCGCAGCGCCGCGTGCGCGTGCGGCGAGCGCAGGAAGGCCGCATGCACCTGGCCATCGACACGCAGGTCGTCGGTGTATTGGCCGTTGCCGGTCACGAAGCGCCGGTCTTCGAGGCGCGGGAGGGGTTGGCCGATCATCGCTTGACGTCCTCCGTGGTGGCGTCGGCGAGCGCCGGATACATTTCGTGCGCCGCGTGGCGCACGGCTTCGATGATGTTCACGTAGCCCGTGCAACGGCAGATATTGCCTTCGAGCGCGTGGCAGATGCTTTCCTCGTCGAGCGACGGCTGCTGGCGCAGATAGAAGCTCGACGACATGATCATGCCCGGCGTGCAGAAGCCGCATTGCAGGCCGTGGCACTGCACGAACGCGTTCTGTACCGGGTGCAGCGGCGCATCTTCGTTTTCACGCAGCCCTTCGACCGTCGTGACCGTGCCGCCGCTCGCTTGCGCGGCAAGCACCGTGCACGACTTCACCGATACGCCGTCGAGATGCACCGTGCACGCGCCGCACTGGCTCGTGTCGCAGCCGACATGCGTGCCGGTGAGGCGCAGCGTCTCGCGCAGGAATTCGACGAGCAGCGTCTCGTCGGGCACGGTGCGCTTCACGTCGACGCCGTTTACGCGTAACTGAATTTCAGCCATGGTTCGTTCCCCGCGTGCTCACTGCGACGCATCGGCGTTCGCCGGGGCGCTCATGGTCGCGTTGAAGCGCGTGAAGAATTCCGCCGCGAGCTTGTTGGCCACCGACGTGACGAGGCGCGAGCCGATCTGCGCGAGCTTGCCGCCCACCTGCGCATCCGCCACATACGTGAGGAGCGTGCCGCCTTCGTCGGCGTCGGCGAGGGTGACTGTCGCGTTCATCTTGCCGAAGCCCGCGATGCCGCCTTCGCCCTGGCCCAGGATCTTGTAGCCGTTCGGGCCGTCGCGATCCGAAATCACGAGCGTGCCCTTGAAACGCGCCTTGACGGGGCCGACCTTGGCGACCACCACGGCCTTGTACTCGTCGTCGCTTTCGCCGATGAATTCCTCGCAGCCCGGCACGCATGCCTGCAGCACTGCGGGATCGTTCAAGCCTTCCCATACCTGCTCACGCGTGGCGGCTATGGTCTGCGATCCGGTGAACTCCATGTGTGTGTCTCCTGAAAACTGTTTAGGCAGGCTGACGCAGCGGCTGCGCCAGCAGCGCCTGCAATGCGCGGCGCGTGTAGGTTTCGATCAGATGGGCGCGATACGCCGACGAGCCGTTGGCGTCGTCGGGCAGCATGCCGGCGTCCATCTTCAGTGCGCTGAGCGCGGTGTCGGAAAGATCGGCGGCGAGCGCGGCTTCGGCGTCGAGCCAGCGGAACACCGACGCACCCGCGCCGGTGACCGCCACGCGAATCGAATCCGCGAACTGCGCGATGAACACGCCCGCCACGGCGTAGCCCGATGCCGGCTGGCGGAACTTCGCATAGGCGGCGCGTAACGGGAGCGGATATTCGAAGCCCGTCACGAGCTCGGCCGGTTCCAGCGCGGTCTCGAAGGTATCGACGAAAAAGTCGTCGGCGGCGATGCGCCGTTGCGACGTGAGCACCTGCGCGTTCAGCGCGAGCACGGCGCTCGGATAGTCGGCGGCGGGGTCGTTGTTCGCGACCGAGCCGCCCATCGTGCCGCGATTGCGCACCTGGGGATCGGCGATCAGGTTCGCGAGCTGCGCGAGCGCTGGAATTGCTTCGGCGACCACGGGCGAAGCGGCCACTTCCGCATGCTTCGTCAGCGCGCCGACGCGCAGCACGCCGCCTTCGACGCTCACGCCGCGCATTGCTTCGATGCGCGTGAGGTCGATCAGATGCGAAGGCGCGGCGAGCCGCTGCTTGAGGGTGGGAATCAGCGTCATGCCGCCCGACAGCGGCCGGGCGTCCTCGTGCTCGCGCAGCCATGCGGCTGCTTCGTCGAGCGACGACGCGCGCAGATATAGGGTCTCGTACATGAAGTCTCCTGCGGCCCGTGGCCGTCAGGCCTGTTTCAGCCAGTTTTCGAGTGAGGTCGCGAGGGCGACGGGCGCTTCGTACATGGGGTAATGGCCCGCGTTCGCGATGCTCTCGACGCTTGCGTGCGGATACCAGGCGAGCCAGGTTCGGTTCATCACGTCGGCGGTCAGCGTGGGATCGTGCTCGCCGATGAAGAGCTTCACCGGCGTTTCGTTGCCTATCACCTCGGCCGAAAAATCGCTCGCCGCCCAGTGCGGCAGATAGCCCGCGAATGCATCGGCGCGCGATACCCGCTGCGATTCGCGCGCGAGATGCCCAGTGAAACGCGGCGCGAGGCGGTTGCCGGTCGAGAACGCGATGATCGCCGCACGCCGCTCGATATCATCGACGGCGGCGCGAAACCCGGCGAGGCGCGATTCGTCCATGCGCGAGCCGCACGCGGGCACCGCGCACACGCCCGCCATGCGCTCGATGCGGTTGCGCGCGGCGAGCAGCACGCGCTGGATCGCGACGCCGCCCATCGAATGACCGATCAGGCTGAAGGTGTCCCAGCCGAGATGATCGGCGAGCGCCAGCACGTCCTCTGCGGCTTCATCGAAGGTGAACGCGCCGTCGCGCTCGCGCGAGCGGCCGTAGCCGCGATAGTCGAAGAAGACGTAGGTGAACGCATCCGTGTCGAGAGCGGAAACGAGCGGCTGCCAGTCGTCGGCGCTGCCGAACCAGCCGTTCATCGCGAGCACCTTGCGCGGGCCGTCGCCGACCTTCACGTAGCCGTTGAGCGCCTGCGTCATGCCGCGGCCTCCGCTTCACCGGACGCGAACGCGAACGCGGGTGCAATACAGCCGCGGCATTCCCCGAAGCCGATCGATACCGCGCCCGCTTTCGTCGCGCGCGCGCTCAGCACGATTTCGTCGCCGTCTTCGAGCGCGGTGCGCGTTTCGCCGTTCGGCAGGCGCAGCGGATCGCGGCCTGCGTTGGTCAACTCCGTGATGCACGCGCGCGCCGCGTCTTCCGCGCCGGAAATCGTGCCGCTGCCGAGCAGGTCGCCCGGGCGCAGATTGCACCCGTTGCTCGTGTGATGCGCGACCATCTGCGCGAACGTCCAGTACAGATTGTCCAGATGCGTGTGCGTGATGCGCACTGCGTCGGCGCCGGCTTCGCGCAATTGCCGCGTCGACAGATGCGCGTGCAGTGCCAGATGCAGCCCGCCTTCCTGCTGGTCGCATGCGCCGTGCAGATGCGCCATGAGCGGCGGGTCATCCGATGCACGCGCAACCGGCGCCTTGCGGAACGGCGCGAGCGCCTCGGACGTGACGATCCACGGCGACACGCTCGAATGGAAGCTCTTGCCGAGAAACGGGCCGAGCACCTGTTCGAACCACTGAATGCTTTTCGCGGACCAGTCGTTGAGCAGCGAATAACCGAAGATGTGCGCGGGCGCATCGTCGACGGCGATCGGCTGCGTGAACGCATTGCCCTGGCCGATCCACGCCGCCAGCTCCAGCTCGAAATCGAGCGCGGGCGCGGGGCCGAACACGATCTGTCCGTTCGGATCGCGATACTGGCCGTGCGGACGGCGCACGTCGCCGCCGCTCACGCGCAGCGACGAAGCGCGTCCGTGATACGCGATGGGCAGCGACTTGAACGCAGGCGGCAGCGGATCGGCGAGACCCTTGTAGCGCCCGTGCCGCTCGGTGTGATGCAGCGACGTCAGAAAGTCCGTGTAGTCGCCGACTTCGCACGGCAGGCGCAGCGCGAGCGTGTCGATGCGCGGCAGCAGCGCATCGGCCTGTTGCTGCACGCGGGCACGCTGCGGCGCGTCGCTCTTCAGCAGATCGGAAAGCGCGGCGCGCAGGGCGCTCGCATAGCGGTGCGGCATCGCCATCAGGCGGTTCATCGTGCCGTCGCGCGTGGCTTCGCAGGCGAGCGCCGCGTCGCTGCCCGCGTCGAGCAGGCCGCTGTCGGCGAGCGCGCGCAGATCCACGGCATGCTCGCCGATGGCCACGCCGGCGCGCGCGACGCCATCGCGCTCGAAAGCGCCGAACGGCAAGTTCTGGATCGGGAAATCCGCCCCGGGCAGGTTGGCCGAGTCGACCCAGCTATGTCGGGCCGGATCGTGTGTGGCGTTGAGTGCGGTCATGCGAGGGGCGTCTCCGGTACGGCGTTTTTTCGTTCTTCGACCCACGCGTCGAGCCCGGCATGAGCGTGCGTGCGATACGACGCGAGCGTTTCGGCCGGCGCGACGGGCACCGTCAGTTCGAGCCGCAAGCCGTTCGGATCGAAGAAGTAGATCGAGCGCACGAAATGATGATCGGTCACGCCGAGGACCTCGATGCCGTGCTCGACGAGGCGCTGCTTCATCGTTTCGAGCTGCTCGAGCGTGGCGAGGCGCAGCGCGATGTGGTTGACCCATGGCGGCGTGTTCGGCGAAGGCTCGGCGGCGGTGTTATCGCCGAGATCGAAGAACGCGATATTCGAGCCGTCCGCCATCTCGAAGAACAGATGCACGTACGGGCAGTATTCGCCCGTGCTCGGCACGCGGTCGAGGCGGATCAGATGAACCAGCGGAAGGCCGAGGATGTCCTCGTAGAAATGGCGCGTTTCTTCGGCATTGCGGCAACGCCACGCGAAATGGTGCAGGCCGAGCACCGGCGGCAGGGAATCGGGCATGCTGTGTCTCCTTGATGCGGCGTGATGAGGCGTGACCTGACGAGGGGCGCCCGCTCAGACTTCGACGGCGTCGACGTCGTATTCGAACAGCCAGTTGTAGCGCTCCTTCACGCGCTCCTCGCTCCACTCGCGATCGACGTACTCCGCCGCGCCCTCCGCATGCGCGAGGGCGGGATTGTGAAAGCGCTTCGTGTTCGCCGCGGAGCCGCGCACGATGCGCGACGTGCGTTCGAGGCGCAGCGACTCGTAGCGTTCGAGCGCGCGCGGCAGATCGTTCTGGTAGCGCCCGAGGCAGCGCGCGATCAGATAGCCGTCTTCGAGCGCCATGCCCGCGCCCTGCGCGAGGAACGGCAGCGTGGGATGACAGGCGTCGCCGAGCAGCGTCGCGTTGCCGGAGCTCCAGCGCGTCATCGGCTCGCGGATCATGAGCGCCCATTTATACGGAACGTCGATGGCCGAGATCAGCGTGCGGACGTCTTCGTGCCAGCCGTCGAAATCGGCGAGACATTCGTCGATGGTGCCGCGCTCCGACCACGACTCGACCTGCCAGCCATCGCGCTCCACGGCGCCGACGAAGTTGACGAGCTTGTGGCCGCGCAGCGGATAGTGGATCACGTGCGCGCCCGGTCCGACCCAGTTGGTGCCGTAGGGCGTGCGCAGATGCTCGGGCAGCTTCGAGGCGTCGATCACGCCGCGCCAGGCCATCACGCCTGAATAGACGGGCTCGTCCGCGCCGAAGAGCGCGCGGCGCACGCGCGAATGCACGCCGTCCGCGCCGATCAGCAGATCCGCTTCGAACGTGGCGCCCGAAACGGTCTGCACTTCGACCCGGCCTTCTTTTTGCACGATCGACTCGACCTTGTGATCGAGCCTGATAGCGTCGGCGCGAAATGCGCGCACCGCGTCGACGAGCGCTTCATGCAGGTCCGCGCGATGCACGGTCAGGTAGGGAAAGCCATACACTTCGCGCGATGCGGCGCCGAGATCGAAGAGCGGCCAGGTCTGCCCCGTGTTCCAGAGGCGCACGCGCTTGCCGGGCGGCTCGCAGGCGAGGCCTTCGAGGCGCTCGCCGACGCCGATCTGATAAAGCACGCGCGTGGCGTTCGGGCTCAACTGCACGCCGGCGCCGATCTCGCCGAGCGCCTTGGCCTGTTCAAGGATGGTGACGTCGAAGCCTCTTCTCAACAAAGCGGCTCCCGCCGTCAAGCCGCCGATACCGGCCCCTGCAATGACGATCTTCATTCGACCTTTCGACCTCTTTCGTATTAACGCTGTCTCTTATCGAGAAGATTTATCATTCGATCGATAAATCTTTTAAATGGGGTTTCGTTTTAAAACGGAACCACTTTAAATGAACGTCAGCCGTGAAAGAAGCAAAAGAATTCGAATGAGTTATAACTGAAAATTGATAATGCGCGAAAACCGGCGCATGAATCTCACATGCCCCAGCGATGCACGACCGAGGTTTCGATGTTGAAGAGATCGAGCACGCGCCCGATCGTGTGATCGACCATTTCGTCGAGCGATTCCGGGTTCGCGTAGAATGCGGGCACCGGCGGATACACGATTGCTCCGGCTTCGGTCACGCTCGTCATGCTGCGCAAGTGGCCCAGATGCAGCGGCGTTTCCCGAACCATCAGCACGAGCCGGCGGCGCTCCTTGAGCGTGACGTCGGCCGCGCGCGAGAGCAGCCCGCTCGTCACGCCCGTGGCGATCTCCGAGAGCGTGCGGATCGAGCACGGCGCGACGATCATCCCCATGACCGGGAACGAGCCGCTCGAAATGGCCGCGCCGATGTCCGTGTTCGGGTACGTGACCGTGGCGAGCGCGCGAACATCGGCGACGCTGTACGGTGACTCGTGCGCGAGCGTGACCTGCGCGGAGCGGCTCATCACCAGATGCGACTCGATGTCGAGCTGCCTGAGCAATTGCAGCAGCCGGACACCGTAGACGACGCCCGACGCGCCGCTGATGCCCACGATCATGCGCCGGGGCGGTACTGCGCTGAAATGCATCTGTGCTCTCCGTTTTAACGGTGATTGAATCAAAACGTCGCGGATATTAGCACGGCGATTCATTCTGCCGGATAACTTATGAGCGCTTTTGGAATGATTAAGTGAATACCCTGACTGAATATTCAAGATGTTCTATTGATTGATAAATAACTCGTGATTCAAATCCCGAATTGATGTGGTTACACTCGGTTCCGCATCGAGCAAAGCGGCTGTCGAACGACGGCCCGCACCACTGCGGGATGCAAGAAGCCGGCGCCGACGAGCGACCGGCCAACGATAAAAATTGGAGACTTCGGTTGAGAACTTGTCTGCTGGTCGGCGGTTGCGCCGCGATCCTGGCTGGCCCCGCGTGGGCGCAGTCGTCTGTGACGCTGTATGGGAGCATCGACGTGGGCGTCGATTTCGTATCGAACTCTCAGGGCAAACACCTGTACCAGGAGTCGTCCGGCAAGCGCCAGCCCGACCGCTGGGGACTGTTGATCAAGGAGGATCTGGGTGGCGGCAATTCGGCGTTCGCGCGGCTCGAATCGGGCTTTCTGACCAACACCGGCTCGCAGATCAACCCGACGAGCTTCTTCAACCGCAACGCCTACGTGGGACTCGAGAACGATCGCTGGGGCTCGCTGAGCTTCGGTAACATCAACGATTACATCTATCAGTACGTCGGGCGGCTGAACAACTCGGTGCCGGGCATCTCGTCGTTCTACACGCCCGGCAATCTCGACGGTCTCGCGAACACGCACGCGCTCAACAACGCCGTGAAGTACGAGTCGATCAATTTCCACGGCTTCCAACTGGGCGCGATGAACGCGTTCGGCAACCAGGCGGGCGACTTCAGCGCGGGGCGCCAGTACAGCGTCGGCGCGCAGTATTCGAGCGGCACCGTGAATTTCGGCATTGCGTACACGATGTCGCATAACCGCACGGCCGACATCTTCGGCACCTTCAGCCTGAATTCGCTGCTCGGTCAGCCGTTGAGGCAGGGCACGATGTTCAACGCGAGCCGTTACAGCACGCTCGCCGCCGGGGCATCGGTGAAGATCGGCATCTTTACGCCGCACGTCACGTATTCCGGCGTCGATCTCAAGAACGCCCAAGGCTCGGCGAAGCTGAACAACTATCAGGCGGGCGTGAACACGGAGCTGGTGGGCGGCCTGGGCTTTTTCATCCTCGGGCTGTCGGTGGATCACTCGTTGTTCCAGGGGCTCACGATCAACCAGTACAACCTGTTCCTGACCGATTACCTGTCGAAGCGCACGCAGGTCTATGCGGGCGTGGGCCTGCAACACGCCTCGGGGCCCGGCGCGCGCGCCGCGCAGTTCGGCTACCAGCCGTCGTCGACCGGCAGCCAGACGGTCGCGCGCATCGGCGTCAACCATATGTTCTGACGAAGCGGAGGTGTCATCGTGCGGTGAGACGTATGCAGACGGGGAGCAAAAGGGGAAGCAAGCGGGAACGCGTGACGGACTCTTCACTTTTTTCGATCGCTTCATCGTTACTTTTTGATTGAGCCGCGCGGGGCCGCCTCTTATATTGTGGCTCCGGCCATGGCGTCGCGTCGCCATGAGAGATTTTCAGCAGCAGCATCGCGAGCGGATGCACCATCGGCGCATCCGTCCGCACGAGGCAAACGGGACATACATGCAAGCAGACCGGACTTTCAATATCGCAACACTGATAGAAGAGCAGAAGACGGGGCGCTTCGCCGCCGGTCTGCTCTTCTGGTGTTTCCTGATCATGCTGATGGATGGCTATGATCAGACGGCAGTGTCGTTCGCGGCGCCCGCCATCATCAAGGACTGGCACGTCGCGCGCGGCGGATTCGGCCCCGTGTTCGGCGCGGGCCTGCTCGGCACGCTCATCGGCTCTTTCATCTTCGGTTATCTCGGCGACCGGCTCGGCCGCAAGAAGGCGATCATCATCGGCAGTCTTTTCTTCGGCGCGCTGACTTACGCTTCGGTGTGGGTCACTTCGCTGCAGGAGTTGATGCTGCTGCGCTTTCTGGCCGGCATCGGCATGGGCGGCGTGGTGCCGAATTCGGTCGCTCTGGTCGCGGAATATGCGCCGAAGCGCCTGCGCGCCACATGGGTCACGCTGATGTTCTCGGGCTTTTCGATCGGCGCGGGTTCGGGCGGTCTTGTGTCGTCCGCGCTGATTCATCGCTTCGGCTGGCCGGTCATGTTCGCGGTCGGGGGCGTGGGCTCGTTGCTCGTCGCGCTGTTGCTGATCTTCACGCTTCCCGAATCCGCGAAGCTGCTGGTGCTCCGGCAGCGCGATCCTCAAATGCTGCGCAAGCTCGTTGCGCGCCTGCGTCCCGATCTGAACATTCCCGCCGATGCGTCGTTCGTGGCCGGCGAAGCCCGCGAGAAGCAGCAACGCTTCGTGCTGAAGCTGATCTTCTCCGACGGCCTCGCCGCCATCACGCCGCTGCTGTGGATCGTGTTCATCGCGAACTCGATGGCGCTCTACTTCCTGCAGAACTGGCTGCCTATTCTGATGGAAGGCATGGGCATCGATCCGCGCGGCGCGGGTCTCATCACGATGATGTTCTCCGTTGGCGGCGTGATCGGCGGTCTGGTGCTGTGCCGCTTCGTCGACCGTCACGGTGTCGCGGCGATCATCTCGCTGCCCGTCATCGGCCTGCCGGTCGTCGCGCTGCTCGGTCACGGTTCGTCGCAGGGCTGGCTCATGCTCGCCGTGTTCGCCACCGGCTTCTGCGTGGTGGGCGCGCAGTACGGGTTGTATGCGGTGGCCGGCATGATCTATCCCACGTCGTTCCGCTCGGCCGGCGTGGGCAGTGCGATCTCGGTGGGCAAGATAGGCTCGGTGTCCGGGCCCGTCATCGGCGGTCTGCTGCTCTCGATGCACCTGCCGATCACGCAGCTTTTCTATGCGGCGTCGCTGCTGTTCCTCGTTGCCGCCGTGTTCTCGACGATCCTCGCGCTGCTCTACCGCGCGCGCTTCGGCGAGCAGCCGGCCGCCGAAGCGGCGGTCGAACCGCCCCAGCGTTCGCTGCTGCACGATTCGTAATCCCACAGCGCGCCATGCCGCCACGCGAAGCCGTGGCGGCATGGCGCAGCATCCCGCATCGATGAAACTCCTCGTGAGTTCATTCGGATAACGAAATATCGATGAGTCAAACCCTATACGACAAAATCTTCGACGCGCACACGGTTCGCGTCGATGCGGACGGCACGGCGTTGCTTTACATCGACCGCCATTTGCTCAACGAAGTGACGAGCCCGCAGGCGTTCGAATCGCTGCGGCAGGAGTCGCGGCCCGTGTGGCGCGCGCAGTCCAATCTCGCGGTAGCCGATCACAACGTGCCGACCACGGATCGCAGTCTCGGCATAGCGGATCCGGTTTCGCGAGTTCAGGTCGAAGCGCTGCAGGACAACTGCGTGCGTAACGACATCGCGCATCATGGCATGGAGGATGTGCATCAGGGAATCGTTCACGTCGTGGCGCCCGAGCTCGGCAACACGCTGCCCGGCATGACGATCGTCTGCGGCGACTCGCACACGAGCACGCACGGGGCGCTCGGCGCGCTTGCATTCGGCATCGGCACGTCGGAGATCGAGCACGTGCTGGCCACGCAGACGCTCATCACGCGGCGCAGCCGGACGATGCGCGTCATGATCGATGGCGAAGTGCCCGCGGGCTGCTCGGCGAAGGACGTCGCGCTCGCGTTGATCGGCGCGCTCGGCACGGCGGGCGCAACGGGCTATGCCATCGAGTTCGCGGGGCCCGTGGTGCGCGCGTTGTCGATGGAAGGGCGCATGACCCTTTGCAACATGTCGATCGAAGCAGGCGCGCGCGCCGGGCTGATCGCGGTCGACGACACCACGCTCGACTATTGCAGCACGCGAGCGCATGCGCCGCGAGGCGAAGCGTGGGAGCACGCGGCGCGCGCATGGCGCGCCCTGCGTTCGGACGACGACGCGCGCTTCGACGCCGAACATGCGCTCGATGTGTCCGCGCTCGTCCCGCAGGTCACATGGGGCACGTCGCCGGAGATGGTCGCGGGCATCGACGGCCGCGTGCCCGATCCCGCCTGCGCCGCCGACGCCGGCCAGCGCGCCGCATGGACGCGCGCGCTCGATTACATGGGCCTGAAAGCGGGCACGCCGATGGATGAGATCGTCATCGACAAGGTGTTCATCGGTTCCTGTACCAACGGGCGCCTGGAGGATCTTCAGGCAGCCGCGCGCGTGCTGCGCGCGGCGGGCGGACGGATCGCGCCGAATGTGCGCCTCGCGCTCGCCGTCGCGGGCTCGCAGCAGGTGAAGCGCGATGCGGAGGCGCAAGGGCTGCACGAGATCTTCATTGCCGCCGGCTTCGAATGGCGCGAGCCCGGCTGCTCGATGTGCCTCGCGATGAACGCGGACCGGCTCGCGGCCGGCGAGCGCGTCGCGTCCACCTCGAACCGCAATTTCGAGGGCCGGCAGGGCGCGGGCGGCCGCTCGCACCTCGTGAGTCCCGCGATGGCGGCGGCGGCCGCGCTCGCGGGCCGCTTCGTCGATGTTCGCCGCGTGAGCGGCCTTGAAGGAGATCGCTGATGGAGCCGCTCGTCAGCCACACCGGGCTTGTCGTTCCGCTCGATCGCGACAACATCGATACCGACGCGATCATGCCCAAGCAGTTCATGAAGTCGATCGCGCGAGCCGGCTTCGGGCCGTATCTCTTCGACGAGTGGCGCTATAGAGATCCCGGCTATTTCGGCAAGCCCGCGCACGAACGCACGCCGGATCCGGACTTCGTGCTGAACCAGCCGCGTTACGACGGCGCTTCGGTGCTCCTTGCGCGGCGCAATTTCGGCTGCGGAAGCTCACGGGAGCACGCGCCGTGGGCGCTTCATCAATTCGGCTTTCGCGTGCTGATTGCGGAAAGCTTCGCGGACATCTTCTTCAACAACTGCTGCAAGAACGGACTGCTGCCGGTGCAGCTCGACGCGGCGACGATCGCGCGTTTGATGGAAGCGGTGAAAAGCTCGCCGGGTTATCGCCTGCGCGTCGACCTGACCACGCAAACGGTGTGCGCGCCGGAGGGCGAGCGCTGGACGTTCGAGATTGCTCCGGCGGCCAAAAAGCTGCTGCTCGAAGGACTCGACGAGACGGGCGCCACGCTCGGCCATGCCGATGCGATCCGCGCTTTCGAAGCGGCGCATCTCGCGCGCTCGCCCTGGCTGTAGAGAGCGCAGGCGGATCAGCGAAGCGAGCCTAAGTTTCGTCGGTGACGTCAATGCAAAGAATGAAAAGAACAAAGGAGACAGAAATGAACCCGAGCACCGTTGTTGCACCGGAGACTACCGTCAACGTTTCATCGCTGATCGAGCGACAGAAGCTCGGCGGCTTCGCGCTCCGTCTGATCGTGTGGTGCTTCCTGATCGTGCTGATCGATGGCTACGATCAGGTCGCGGCGGCCTTCGCAGCACCCGCGCTGATTCATGCCTGGCACACGAGTGCGGCCGGCTTCGGGCGCGTGTTCGGCGTGGGACTGTTCGGCGTGCTCGTGGGCTCGCTATTGCTCGGCTTCAGCGGCGACCGCTTCGGGCGGCGGCTCACCATCATTTATGGCTCGCTCTGGTTCGGCATGCTGACGTTCATGTGCGGCTATGCGGACTCGCTGGAGCAGCTCACGCTGCTGCGCTTTCTCGCGGGCATAGGCATGGGCGGTGTGGTCCCGAACACGGTCGCACTCGTATCGGAGTATGCCCCGAAGGCGCGCCGAGCGACATGGATCACGCTGATGTTCTCGGGCTTCTCGATCGGCGCGGGCGGCGGCGGGGCGGTCGCCTCATGGCTGCTGCCGCGCTTCGGCTGGCCCGTCCTGTTCACGCTCGGCGGCGTGGCGGCGATAGTCGTGGCGCTTGCGTCGTTCGTGCTGCTGCCCGAATCGATCCGCTTTCTCATCATGAAAGGCCGCGACACCGGCAGCATTCGACGCATTGCCGGTCATCTCGGCGCCGAGGCCCGGGGCGAAGGCGTGCGCTATGTCGTCGATGACGAAACGCGTGCGCCCGTGCGGCCCACCGCGTTGTTCCAGAATGGTCTCGCCAAGGTCACGCCGCTCCTGTGGTCCATCTTCATCCTCAACTCGCTGGCGCTTCATTTCCTGCAGAACTGGTTGCCGATCCTGTTCAGCATGAGCACGCTCGCGCCCGCACGGGCGGCTCAGGCGGCGATGATGTTTCCGGTCGGCGGCACGGTCGGCGCCCTTGCATTGAGCCGCTGCGTGGATCGTTACGGCGTGCGCGTGATTCTGCTGCTCGCCGTGACCGGCTGCCCGATCGCCGCGTCGCTTGGCATGCCGATGCCGACCGCCTGGCTCTTCGCGGCCGTGTTCGCGAGCGGCGTGTGCGTGATCGGCAGCCAGTTCGCGCTGTACGCCGTGTCGGGCATGGTGTATCCGACGACGCTGCGCTCGACCGGCGTCGGCTCGGCAATCGGCATCGGCAAGCTCGGCTCGGTCGCGGGCTCGATGCTCGGCGGCGTGCTGCTATCGATGCATCTGCCGGTGGCGGACCTGTTCTTCAATCTCGCCGCCGTATTCGTGCTGATCGTGGTGCTGTCGGCGTGGCTCGGCGGAGTGCGGCGATACGAGCGCCGTGCTGAAGGGCTGCATGAAGAATCGGGAATTGATCTCGCGCAATAGCTCACGCTTTGTTCGGATTTATGCTGCCTTCTCTCGTCACACGCCGCGCACGTTGCGAACACCTTCTGATGATGATATTGAAATCATCGATCGGTGCACGCAGGTGCCGATGAAACACATCCTTCAATCATTGCTGAATCCTGGGTTCGACTGTCAACCACGATGGGAGCAATCATGCGCAGAAGAGACTTTCTACAGAAGAGTACTGCGGTGATCGCTGCCGGCGGCGTTAGCCTTGCCGCGCTCCAAATGACGATGCGTGATGCCGCGGCCGCTGAGTCCAATGCGGCGAAGCGTCAGGAAATCGATGCCAAGGTTCGCGTAACGCTGTCGCGGCTATACAAGACGGTCGAGGGTTCGAGTGAACTCGTCGCCAAGGCGAATGGCGTGCTCGTGTTCCCGTCCGTGATCAAGGTCGGCTTCGTCGCCGGTGGCGAATACGGGGATGGCGCCTTGCACGTAGGCGGAAAATCGGTGGGCTACTACAGCACGGTGTCGGGGTCGTTCGGATTGCAGGCGGGGGCGCAATCGAAGGCTATGATCTATGTGTTCATGACGCAGGATGCGCTCGGCAGCTTCCGCAACGCCAAGGGTTGGTCGGTCGGTGGCGAGGGTTCCGTTGCGCTGTTGAAGGTCGGCGCGAACGGGGAGATCGATACGACGACAGCCACCGCACCCGTCGAGGCGATCGTGCTGACGAATGCCGGTCTGATGGGTGACGTGTCGCTTGCGGGTACGAAGGTTTCACGGCTCAAAATCTGACGGCGTTCGATCAGCGACGAATTCGTCTCGGTCAGCCACGTCGCCGTGGCCTTCGCACACGCTTTCGCCGAGGTTGCCCCAGCACGATCCTGAGGGAGGCGATCGATGACAATGAACCGTCCGCAGGGCATTGCGTTGCCGGGGCAAGTGGTCCTCGTTTTTCAGGGCGGCGGCGCACTGGGTGCGTATCAGCTTGGTGTCTACCAGGCGATACACGAACTGGGTATCCAGGTGGATTGGGTGATCGGCACCTCCATTGGCGCGATCAACGCCGCGTTGATCGCCGGCAATCCGCCTGAGCGCCGGTTTCAACGCATGGCGGAGTTCTGGAACCTGGTCAGTGACCGCGCCCGGCTCAACGTGCTCGCCGCGCTGCCTGGCCTCGACAAGGCGTTCGCAAGGTGGATGATTTTTGGCGGCGGCATTGCGGGATTCTTCCAGCCGAATCCGGCGTCCTGGCTCGGGCCGCTCGCCCCTCTGGGCGTGGATCGGGCGTCGTACTACCGGATCGAGCCGTTGCGCAATACGTTGCTTTCGTTTGTCGACTTCGATCTTCTGAATAAGGTTTGTCCGCGTCTGACCGTTGGTGCGGTGAACGCTCGCACCGGCGCGATGCGCTACTTCGATTCGCGTGACGAACCACTGCGGGTCGAGCACATCATGAGTTCAGGCGCGCTTCCACCGGCGTTTCCCGCGGTACGGATCGATGGCGAGCCGTATTGGGACGGCGGCATCTATTCCAACACGCCGATCGAGGTCGTGCTGGATGACAAGCCGCGCAAGAGCTCGGTCATCTTCGCCGTGCACTTGTGGAATCCGGCCGGCACTGAACCGGAAAACCTGTGGCAGATCTGGGAGCGGCAGAAGGACATTCAGTACGCCAGCCGCACCGACAGCCATATCGCGCGGCAGCAACAGATACACCGCCTTCGCCACGTGGTACGCGAACTCGTCAAGCGCCTTCCGGAAGCCGAACGCGGCACATCCGAGGTTCAGGAACTCGCGGCATGGGGATGTCAGACCACGATGCGCCTGATCAAGCTACCCGCCCCTCGTCTGGATGGCGACGACCCGTTGAAAGACATCGACTTCACGCCAGCCGGCACGGCGGCTCGTCAGCGTGCCGGTTATGAAGCAGCGATGCGGGCAATTGCGGCGCATCCGTGGGATACGCCACTGGACCCCATAGAAGGTCTGGCCGTTTCCAGTGCGGATGACGACCCGGTCCGTGGGGGCCGGACTTGAGTCGCCGATCCGCCGTCGCGATCATCCTTGCCCGCGCCCTTTACTGACTGGTAATCGAACGCGGAAAGGACGCCTTCTCAAACCTTGCGCGTCGGGATATTCGTGAACGGAGCCAGGGCTTGAGGCGTGGGCGCGGCCGTCGATATGAGTTGCGCGGTTTCCTGCATCATCGGGATGAGACGCGCCACCGCGCGCTTGAGCGTCCACTTGCCGGCGAGCACAGACATCTGCAACGCGGCGGCAACGCGATGTCCCGAATCGAAGATCGGCACTGCTAGCGCAAGATCCCCGCGAAAGTACTCCTCGTTGCAATACGCGAAGCCGCGCTCGCGCGACTGCCGCAACTCGTCCATCAAGACATCGATATCCGTGATCGTGTTGGGCGTGTACTTGACGCGCTCGCACGCGAGCAAATATTCGCGCGCCTGATCTTCGTCGAGTGCGGACAAATACGCGCGCCCCGCCGACGAGCAGTAGATCGGAATGCGACGCCCGACCGGCATGTGCACGAGCAGCCGCATCGGACTGGGAAAGCGGCCGATGTAAATCATGTCCGTGCCCGCCGGCTCCGCGAAGTTCACCGTTTCCCCCGAATTGCGGTTGAGTTCCAGCAGGAACGGATTCGCGCGGCTCAACAACGAATGCGCTTCGAGATATCGGCAGCCGAGTTCCAGCGTGCGCGACGACAGCGAATAGCGCTTCGTCACCGGATCTTTAACGAGCAAGCCGAGCGCTTCGAGCGTGAACGCGAAGCGTTGTGTCGCGCTTTTCGAAATGCCCGCGAGCGCCGCGATCTCCGGCAGGTTCAGCGCGCGATTGTCCGGACCGAACACGTTGAGCACGCTTATGCCGGTTGCGAGCGATTGCACGTAAAGCGTCGATTCCTCGGGCGATGAAAGGGCCGGTGCCTGGCCTTGAATCGGGTTCGTCATGGGGAAAAAGACATTGAAAAACAATTCAAACGTATTGAATCACAATATGCGCGTGAAATCGACGCCGCCAGCGCCTCAGCTTAGTGCAGCATCAGTCATTTTCGGGAAAACCCCTATATTTAGGCGATATTGCTCAAGCGATTACCTTGTTGACGGCACAAAAATGGACGGTTATAACGAATATAAGCGCGATACATACATATCGTTTAGCGATACGAGACGCGGCAAAAACGAGCCACGTCGCCAATCATCCAAAAGGGGATTCCATGTTGAAAAAACTGAATGTGTTGATGGCGGGCGTGTTGTGCGCCGCCTCGTTGTCGGTGGCGCACGCGGAGCTCGCGCCGTTGCGCGTCGGCGCAACGCCCACGGCTGTGCCGTTCAACTTCCTCGATCCGAAGACCAACACGCTGCGCGGCGCGATGATCGATATCGCCGACGCCGTCGGCAAGGAAGCGGGCTACAAGACGAACGTCGCGCCGATACCGTTCGCGTCGCTGGTGCCGTCGCTGCAGACGGACAAGATCGATCTGATTTCGTCGGCGTTCGCGAAGACGCCGCAGCGTGCGCAAGTCGTCGATTTCACGCAGATCGTCGTCGAATACGGCGAAGGCCTGATCGTGCCCGATGGCGACAAGACCAACTACACGAACTTGTCCGAACTGAAAGGCAAGACGGTCGGCGTGCAGATCGGCACGTTGTATGTCGATCCGCTGAAGGCCACGCCCGGCGTCAAGGAAGTGAAGATGTACGACACCATGGCCGATCTCGTGCGCGACGTGAAGCTGCATCGTCTCGATGCGGCCATCGGCGACGGTCCGGTCATCGCGTATCAGGTGCGTACGCAAGGTGTGAGCGGCGTGCGCTATGTCGACAGCTACAAGCCGTCCCTGCCGACGAACATCGCGCTGGCCGTGCGCAAGGGCGACGACGCGCATCGTACGCAGCTCGACGCCGCCATCACCAAGCTCAAGGCCGACGGCACCATCGACGCGATCCTGAAGAAGTGGAACGTCACTCATTAACCCGCAACGACTGATTGCGCAACGCAGGATACGCCGATGTTCGAATCATTCGCGAGCGATGCGATCGAATTCGCGCCCGTGCTCATGCAGGGCGTGCTGACGACCATCGCCATTACCGCCGCCGCGCTCGTGATCGCTACGCTGCTCGGCCTCTTCTGGGCGCTGTTGCGCGTGAGCGGCGTCGCAGCGCTCGCGCATGCGAGCCGCGTGCTGACGAATCTGCTGCGCGGCGTGCCGATCATTGTCATCTTGTTCTACATGTACTTCGTCATGCCGGAGATCGGCGTGGGTCTCACCGCGTTCCAGGCGGGTGCGCTGGGCCTCGGCATCGCGTATTCGTCGTATATGGCGGAGGTGTTTCGCGCGGGCATCGACGCCGTGGATTCCGGGCAGTACGAAGCGGCGCAATCCATCGGCATGTCGCGGCTCAAGCTGATGCGCCGCGTGGTGTTGCCGCAGGCGTTTCGCATCGCGCTGCCGCCGTATGGCAACAACGTCGTGATGATGCTGAAGGATTCGTCGCAGACCGCGGTCATCACGGTCGTCGAGTTGTCGATGCAAAGCAAGCTGATCGCATCGGCGACGTTCAAGAGCGCCACGATTTTCACGCTCGTCGCGCTGATCTACCTCGTGATGAGTTTGCCGATGATGTACGGCATCGGCCGGCTGGAACGGCGCTTCGGGAAAGGCAAATGATCAAGATCGAGAATCTTCGCAAATCATACGGCGCGCATGTCGTCCTGCAGGACATCAACGCGGAAATCAGGAAGGGCGAAGTCGTGTGTCTGATCGGGCCTTCGGGCTCGGGCAAGTCCACGCTTCTGCGCTGCATCAACGGACTGGAGCAACACGACGGCGGCCGCATCACGATCGATGGCGTTCCCGTCGATGCGAAAAGCCGTCAGATCAACGCGATCCGTCAACGCGTCTCGATGGTGTTTCAGCGTTTCAATCTGTTCCCGCATCGCACGGCGCTCGAAAACGTGATGGAAGGTCCCGTTCACGTGAAGGGCGAGAGCGTTGCGCGAGCCACGGAACGCGCGAAAGACCTGCTCGCGTCCGTCGGGCTCGCGGAAAAGACGCAGCATTATCCGCGTCAGTTGTCGGGCGGGCAGCAGCAGCGCGTTGCGATTGCGCGGGCGCTCGCCATGGAGCCCGAAGCGATTCTCTTCGATGAGCCCACGTCCGCGCTCGATCCCGAGCTCGTCGGCGAAGTGCTCTCGGTGATGCGCGCGCTCGCGGACAAAGGCATGACGATGGTCGTCGTCACGCACGAAATGGACTTCGCGCGCAGCGTGTCGGATCGCACGCTGTTTCTCGATGGCGGACGTATCGCCGAACAAGGGCCGTCGCGCGACGTGCTCACGCAGCCGAAGAACGAACGCGTGCGAGACTTCCTCAAGCGCGTCACGCACGCGGAGTCGCTCACATCATGAAGCGCGATGCATTCGAACCGGCCAGCACGCTCTGGTCGAGCACGGCGGCGGCGCGCAGTCCCGCGAAGACGCTCGGCGAAGACATCGAGGTCGATGTCGCCGTGATTGGCGGCGGCTTCACGGGTTTATCGGCGGCGTACCATCTCGCGGACTCCGGACGGCAGGTTGCGCTGTTCGAAGCGTTCGAAGTCGGGCATCGCGCATCGGGGCGAAACGGCGGACAGGTCGTGCCGGGCTTCAAGCCGACGCCAACCGCGCTCATCGATCGCTTCGGCCGCGATGTCGCCGGGCGGATGACGCGCTTCGCATACGGCAACGCCGACTATCTGTTCGATCTCGTCTCCGCGTTGCAGATCGATTGCGCCGCAACACGCACCGGCTGGATTCAGGGCGCGTTCTCGCAGGCGTCGGTCGGCTATCTCGAACGGCGCGCGCGTGAAATCAACGCGCACGGCGGCGATGTCGAATACCTCTGCGCCGACGCCATGTTCGAAGCAACCGGCTCGCGCTTCTGGCCCGCCGGTCTCGTCGAACGGCGGGCGGGCGCGGTGCATCCGCTCGCCTACGCGCGCGGACTCGCGCACGCGGCGTCCCGGCGCGGCGTCGCGTTCTACGAGCATTCGCCGGTCGACGGCATCCGCGAGCATCGCGGCGGCGGCGTCATGCTCGACGTCGGCAGCCATACGGTGCGCGCGAGGCGGGTCATCATCGCGACGGATGCTTATACCGGGCAGCTGTGGCCATCGGTGGCGCAATCGTATGTGACCGTCGCGAGCGCGCAGATCGCGACCGAGCCGTTGCCCGCGCCGCTGCAACAGGCGCTGATGCCACGCCGCGCGGGCATCTCCGAAACGCGCAAGATCACGTATTACTGCCGCATCGATCCGGAAGGCCGCTTCGTGATCGGCGGACGCGGACGCGCGGCGGATCACATCGATCCCGCGACGGAGCAGCAGCTTCGCGCCGCCGCCATCGCGCGCTTTCCGCAGCTCGAAGGCGTGCGCTGGGCGCATCGCTGGGCGTGCCGCGTCGGCATGACAGTCGATGATCTGCCGCGCGTGCACGAGCTCGCGCCGGGGATCTGGACGGCCTACGGTTATTGCGGACGTGGCGTTGCGATGGCGACCGCGCTCGGCCGCGTGCTGTCGGACGCGATCAACGGCGTGCCCGCCGGCGAGCTCGATTTTCCGGTGACGCCGGTGAGCCGCATTCCGTTTTATCCCGCGCGCCAGCTCGGCGCCGCGCTCGCGATCAGCTGGTACAGGCTGCGCGATGCGCTCGGTCATCCCGCGTGAAGCGCGGCGTCCATCGCACTCGAAACAGGACATGAACACAATGGCAGAGGCGCTCGATCCGGTGGATGTGGCCATCGTCGGCGGCGGAATCATCGGCGTCAGCACGGCTTACTGGCTCGCGAAAGCGGGCGTGCGCACGGCGCTCTTCGAGAAAGGCACGCTCGCGTGCGAGCAGTCGTCGCGCAATTGGGGATGGGTGCGCACGCTGTCGCGCGACATGCCCGAAGTGCCGCTCGCGCTGCTCGCCAATCGCCGCTGGCGCGAGATTCAGGAGCGGGTCGACGTGGGTTATCGGCAGAACGGTTTGTTGTATCTGCAGGAGAACGAGCGCGATGCGAGCGATCACGCGCGCTGGTTCGAAAGCGCGAAGATCTACGGCGCGAAGGCCGAATTCCTGACCAAGCGCGCGGCGCAGCAGTTGTTGCCGCAAAGCGCGCGGGCGTGGACAGGTGCGATGCACAGCACGAGTTGCGGCGTCGCCGAACCGACGCAAGCGACGGCCGGCATCGCGGCGCTCGCGCGTCAGGCCGGCGCGGCGATCGTCGAAAATTGCGCGGTGCGCGGCATCGAAAGCAGCGCGGGACGCGTGAGCGCGGTCGTCACGGAGACGGGCCGCGTGCGTGCGCAGAACGTGCTGGTCGCGGCGGGCGCGTGGTCGCGTCTGTTTTGCGGCAACTTCGGCGTTGAGTTTCCGCAACTGAAGGTGCGCGGCTCGGTGCTGCGCACGGCGCCGTTCGACGCGGGCATGTCGGTGTCGATCAACGCCAAGGACTTCACGTGCCGCAAGCGCGCGGACGGCGGCTATACGGTTTCGCAGTTTTCCGCGTCGCTCGGCGAACTCGTTCCGGACAGCTTCCGGTTGATGAACAAGTTCATTCGTCCGTGGATCGCGAACCGGTCGATCGTGCGCGTGCGCCTGAACCAGCGCTTCGTCGAGGAATGGAAGATCCCGCGGCGCTTTCCGTCCGATCGCGAATCGCCGTTCGAGCGCTGCCGGATGCTCGATCCGCTGCCGTACGCGAAGGGCATCGATCAGGCGTGGACGCGGCTGCGGGAAAGCTTTCCGGTGTTCAAGGGCGCGCGCATCGCGCAATCGTGGGGCGGCTACATCGATGTGACGCCCGATGCCATGCCGGTCATCGGGCCGCTTCACGATGTTCCGGGGCTTTATCTGGCGTCGGGTTTTTCGGGGCACGGCTTCGGCATCGGCCCGGCGGTCGGTGAGTGCGTCGCGGCGCTGATCCGCGGCGACACACCGCCGGTCGATCTCGAGCCATTCCGTCTCGCCCGATACGCGTGAGACGCGGCAGGCGCCGGTTCGGCCGGCGCCCGTTCTGACCGTTCACACGTGATGCAGCTTGCGTTTCGGCTCACTGGTGCGCTGCCGTGTTTCCCAGCCCTCCGCAAGCCCCACTTCCGCGTGCGAAGGGTCGAGCGTCCGGACGCCTTTGACCAGGTCGGCGGCGCGTTCCGCCAGCATGATCGTGGGCGCGTTCAGGTTGCCGTTCGGCTCGGTCGGGAAGACGGACGAGTCGATCACGCGCAGCCCTTCCATGCCGCGCACGCGCAGTTCGGAGTCCACCACCGCCATCGCGTCTTCGCCCATCCGGCACGAACCGCACGGGTGCATCGTGCTTTCCAGGTTTGCCCGGACGAAGGCGTCGATCTCATCGTCCGTCTGAACGTCCGGCCCCGGCGCAAGCTCGACATCGCGGAATGCGTCCATCGCCGGCTGCCCGATGATTTCCCGCGTGAGGCGCACGCAGCGCCGGAATCCCTCGCGGTCTTCCTCGCGTTCCAGATAGTTGAAGCGGATCTCGGGGTGCACGTAAGGGTCCGCGGCGTTCAGGCGCACGTAGCCCCGGCTCTTCGGCTTGTTGGGCCCGGTGAGCACCATGAAGCCATGCCCCTTGAGCGGCTTGTCGCCGTCATAACGCATCGCGGCAGGCAGGAAATGGAACTGGATGTCCGGCCACCGCAGGCCCGCTTCCGAGCGAATGAAGCCGCCCGCTTCGAAATGATTGCTGGCGCCGAGCCCGTCCTTGAACAGCAGCCAGCGCAGCCCGATCATGAACTTGCTGAACGGGTCCATCTTGCTGTTGAGCGAGACCGGCTGCTTGCACGCGTACTGGATGTAGATCTCGGCGTGATCCTGCAGGCTTTCTCCGACACCCGGCAGGTCGTGCAGTACTTCGACGCCCGCGCGGCGCAGCACTTCCGCTGGTCCGATGCCCGAGCGTTGCAGCAGATGAGGCGAGCCGATCGGCCCCGACGAGATCAGCACTTCGGCGCGGCAGCGCGCGGTATGGGTAACGCCGCCCTGATCGTAGACGACGCCGACCGCGCGCTTGCCTTCGATCAGCACCCGGCGTGTCATCGCATTGGTCACGACATGCAGGTTGGGCCGGGTCATCGCCGGTCGCAGATAGGCATTGGCGGTGGACCAGCGCACGCCGTCCTTGACGGTCATGTGCATCGCGCCGAAGCCTTCCTGCATGTGGCCGTTGCAATCGTCCGTCTTGATGTAGCCTGCCTGCGCGCCTGCTTCGACCCATGCGCCGTAAAGCGGATTGCGCATGTTGTTGCCGTTGTTCGTCGACAAGGGTCCGTTCCCGCCGCGGTACTCATCGCCGCCGAACTTGTAGTTCTCCGCGCGCCGGAAATACGGCAGGCAGTTCGCGTAGCCCCAGCCGCGCGCGCCGAGCGATTCCCATTCGTCGAAGTCGTATGCGTGGCCGCGAATATAGACAAGGCCGTTGATCGACGACGACCCGCCCAGCACCTTGCCGCGCGGACAATGCAGCTGGCGTCCGTCGAGATGAGGTTCCGGCGCGGTTTCGTACTTCCAGTTGTACTTCTTCGTGTTCATCGGCATCGAGAAGGCGCTCGGCATCTGAATGATGATGCTGCGATCGCTGCCGCCATACTCCAGCACCAGCACGCGCACTGAGGGGTCTTCGGTGAGCCGGTTGGCCAGCACGCATCCGGCCGAACCCGCGCCGACGATGATGTAATCGTATTGATCGGTGGACATATCGTTTCCTGATCTCTTGCTGTTTCGCATTCGTGGATGACGCGCCGGGTTAGAAGCGCTTGTCGCCTGTCGTGTACTGGGGCAGCGTCCTTTCGATGTGGTCGATCACCGCCTCTTCCTTTCGCATGTCGAGCGAGCGTGCGAGCACGAAGTACGCGATGCCCGAGACGAGCAGCCCGACCAGCCATGCGAGATCGACACTGCCGATTGCCCGTGCGAGCGGACCGACATAGACCGCGTCCTGACCATCGAAGATGCAGAAGAAGGGGATCATCGCCGCGAAGCCGATCGCATAGGAAATCAGGCCGCGCCCGCCCCACGCGCCGTACACGCTGTCGTGCGGCATGAAGAAGTGCGGGATCGCATAGCGGCCCTTGCGGACGAAGAAATAGTCGGTGAGGTTGACCGCCGTCCACGGCACGAGGAAGTACAGCATCACGACGAGATAGATGTTCAGCACCGACAAACCCTTGCCCGACGTGTAGATGCTCAACGCCACGCCGAGCTGCAGGCACACGACGAAGAGCACCGCGATGATGCGTGTCCTGGCCGTCGGACGGATCTTCCTGAACGAATCGACCCCGGTGATGGCCGTCAGCTTCGCGCTATAGATGTTCATCGCGATGACAGGCAGGAACGCGAGAATCGTGACGCCGACGACCACGCTGCCGAGTCCCGGCGCGAGATCGCTGCCGACCTGGTTGAGCGCGACGAGCACATCGCTCGCATGCAGGTGATCCGCGAGCCAGCCGCCGACGGCGATCATCCACGCGCCCGACAGCGACGCGCCCACGAACACCGCCGCGATCAGCTTGCTGCCCGAGGTGTTCTTCGGCAGATAGCGCGAGTAGTCGGACACATAGGGCGCGTAGGCGATGTTGTAGCTCGCGGCCGCCGCGAACTGGGCGATGAATCCCGTCCAGTTGAAGCCGAGCGGTGCCGGCGCGCTTGCACCCGCGGCCAGGGCCGGCGCCGGGACGTCATGAACCCAGTGCATCAGGACCGCGAGAGTCACGAGCCCGTACAGCGGCAGCGACAGATAAAGCGCCCACTTGAAGCTGCGGTGCATCCAGTCGTGGCCGAGCACGGCAAGAATCGACGCGGGCACGGTGACCGCGAGCGCGATCCTGAACGGATCCCAGCCGAACAGCGTCTTGAGGCCCTGCATCATCAACACGAGATTGACGATGTTGAAGCCCGCGAAGACGAACAACGTCGCGAACAGCACCAGAATCACGCCGCGATAGCCGAACTGCGCGCGCGACTGGATCATCTGCGGCAAGCCGAGATGCGGACCCTGCGAGCCGTGAAACGCCATGAACAGCGTCCCGAACATGATGCCGAGCGTGCCGGCGACCGTCGTCCACCACGACGTGAGACCGACGCTCGGTCCGACGAAGCCGATCGTCATCGTGAAGAAGGTGAAGTTGCCGAGGAACCAGAAAGGTCCCTGACGGGACAGCCGGTCCGTTCGCTCGTGCTCGGGAATGAAGTCGATCGAATGACCTTCTATCGCCCCGTGCTCGCTCGTCGCCGCCGAATTCGCGCTTGCGTGCGCGGCGCTTTCATATGATTTCATCGCGTACCTCGATCAGTAAGCTGATGCCGTAAGAGGGGAGGGGCGCTCAGTGCAGCGTGATCCAGACGGCTTTCGTCTCCGTCAGGTGGTCGAGCTGCTCCATCCCGAGGTCCTTGCCGAAGCCCGATTCCTTGAATCCGCCGAACGGCATCGCCGGGTCGATCGTGCTGTGCGCGTTCACGTAGACGCTGCCCGCGCGCAGTTGCGGCACGAGCGTGTGGATGCGATTCACATCGTTCGAGTAGATGGCCGCGGCGAGACCGTAGGGCGAGTCGTTCGCGAGCTGCACGGCTTCGTTGAGGTCGTCGAAGGGCGATGTCACGAGCACGGGTCCGAAGATCTCTTCGCGGACGATCTTCATCGAGTTGCGGCAATGCGCGAAGATCGCGGGCTCGACGAAGTAACCGGCTTCTTCGCGCCTGCGTCCGCCGTAGACGAGCTCCGCGCCTTCGCGCCGTCCCGTATCGATATACGCGCTCACGCGTTCCTTCTGCAGCGCCGATACCAGCGGGCCGATGAAGCAGTCGGGATCGAGGCCCGGCGCGATCTTCAGCGTGCGCGTGTAGTCGATGAGCGCGGCGAGAAAGCGGTCGTGGATCTTGCGCTGCGCATACACGCGCGTGCCGGCGTCGCACACCTGCCCGGAGTTGAAGAACATGCCGTTCGCGACGGCGCGCGCGGCGGCGTCGATGTCCGCATCGTCGAGCACGAGCACCGGCGATTTGCCGCCCAGCTCCAGCGTCACGCGGCGGATATCGTGCACGGCCGCCTGTCCCACGTTGCGGCCTACGTCGGTCGAGCCGGTGAAGGTGAGCTTGTCGATGCCGGGATGACGCGCGAGCGCCGCGCCGATCACGGCGCCGCGTCCCGTCACGACATTGACGACGCCTTCCGGAATGCCGGCCTCCTGCACGAGCTCGGCAAAGCGCAGCGTCGACAGCGACGTGAGTTCGGCCGGCTTGATGACCGCCGTGCAGCCCACGGCGAGCGCGGCCGCGAGCTTCCACGCCATCGTCTGCAGCGGAAAATTCCACGGCACGATGATGCCGACCACGCCGACCGGCTCCTTGCGCGTATAGGCGACATAGTCACCCGGAAGCGAAGGCTCGACGGTGCGCCCGTGCAGCTTCGAGGCCCAGCCGGCGAAGTAGCGGAACGTGTCGATGGTGCCCTGCACGTCGACATCGCGAGCCTGCGCGGCGGACTTGCCCATGTCGATCGATTCGATTTCCGCGAGCTCGGTCGCGTTGGCTTCGATCAGATCCGCGAGCCGATGCAGCATGCGCTCCCGTTCCAGCGGCTTGAGCTTGCGCCACGGGCCGCCGTCGAACTGCTTGCGCGCCGCGCGGACCGCACGGTCGAGATCGTCGGCGGTGGCGAGCGGAAGCTGCGTGATGACGCCGGTGGTCGACGGCTCGATCACATCGAGTGTCTCTCCCGCGCCGCCCGTCACCCACTCGCCGCCGATGAACATTTTCTGCGGCTTCTTCAAAAAGCGCGCGGTGGCCTCCTGAATGCCGAATCGCCCGAGGTAATCGCGAACAATGGTATCCAACGTCGTCTCCTGATTTATCCGGGGCTTCGTGATGTCGAGCCCCGTGAATGTCGATGTGAACCGTCCGGTTGCAGGCGCGCTTTTCAGCGCTTCGCCTTGCTGCGCTCGTGAAAGATGAAGCCGATGGAATTCATCAGCAGTTGAGCGGCGAGAATCGGCGTGACGCCGGCGGGGTCGTAGGCGGGCGCGACTTCGACGAGGTCCATTCCTACGATGTTTCCGCGGCTGCGCCGGGCGAGCGCCTGGATGATCTCGAGCACCTCGTAGTACTGGAAGCCGCCGTGGCTCGGCGTGCCCGTGCCGGGCGCGATGGAGGGGTCGAAACCGTCGATGTCGATGGTTATATAGTAGGCCGCGCCTTCGGGAATCCGCGCGAGAACGCCTTCCGTTCCGAGCCGGCGCACGTCGCGCACCGACAGGATCTCCGAGCCGGCACGGCGCGCCGCGTCATAGTCGTCACGGTTCGACGACGACACGTTGCGAATGCCGAGCTGCGTCATGCCGACGATATGCGCCATCTCGGATGCGCGCCGCAGCGGATTGCCGTGCCCGTAGCGCACGCCGTGACGCTCGTCCACGAAGTCCAGATGCGCGTCGAAGTGGATGATATGGATCGGTCCTTTTCCTTCGAACGCCTTGATTACCGGCGCGTGAATCGAATGGTCGCCGCCCAGCGTGATGGGCATCGCGCCGCACGCGAGAATCTTGCGCACGGCAAGCTCGATGTTCGCGTTGCTGCTCGCCATGTCGGTATGCACGATGTCGGCATCGCCCACGTCGACCATGCGCAACTGGTCGCGGCTCAGATACAGCACGTCGTCTTCGTGGTCGTAGGCGCCCGCATGGCCGAACGAAAACAGCGTCGACGCCTCGCGAATGCTGCGCGGCCCGAAGCGCGCGCCGGAGCGCCATTGCGTGCCCATGTCGTTCGGCGCGCCGAGGATCGCCACATCGGCGTCGATCCGGTTCCAGTCGAGGCACACCGGCGACTTCGCGAACGTGCAATGGCCGACGAACGGCAGGTTGAGTCGCCCGGATTCATAGCTGTTGCCCTGCATCTGCATCTCCTGTTCTGTCTGGGTGGACCGCAGGTTGAGCCTGCGCGTTGTTTTGAGAGACTATGGACAGGAGCGGCGGGCATGAAAATCACGAGTATCGGATGTTCATATCGGAATTTCCGAAGCAACGGCGCATGGAGGCGCGAACGATGACCCAGTTGCAGGACGTGGACCTCAAGCTGTTGCGGGTTTTCATGGCCGTGGTGCGATGCGGCGGCTTTTCCGCTGCGCAGGCGAGCCTGAACGTCAGCCAGTCGACGATCAGCGAGCAGATGACCACGCTCGAAACCCGGCTCGGGCTCAAGCTGTGCGAACGCGGGCGCAGCGGCTTCCGGCTGACCGAGCATGGCATCGCGACCTACGAAGCGGCGCAGCGGCTGCAGATCGCCGTGGAGGCGTTCTGCATGGATACCGACGCGCTCAAGAAGCACATTTCGGGAAAGCTCTACCTCGGGACCATCGACAACACGGTTTCCGACAAGACATCGCCGCTGCCGAATGCGCTGCAGAAGTTCGTGTCGCGGGGACACGATGTGCATGTGGACGTCTATGTGGGCTCGCCCGCCGAGCTGGAAGAGCGCGTGCTGGACGGCCGGCTCCATGTGGCGATCGGCCATTTTCCGATTCACGTGCCGGGCCTGAGCTACGACGAGCTTTATGTCGAACCGGACGGCCTCTATTGCGGCAAGGGCAATCCGCTCTATGGGCGCGCGTTCGATGCCGACGTGTCCTCGGAGATGATCGCCGAGAGCCGGATCGTCGCGCGGGGCTATTTCCAGCAGCACGATCTGCGCATGTTGAGCGCGAGCAAGGCGGCGGCCACCGTCGACAATGTCGAGGCGCAGGCGATCCTCATCCTGTCGGGCACGTATGTGGGATTTCTGCCCAATCACTACGCGCTGCGCTGGGTCGAGAGCGGCGACATGCGCCGGATCTGCGCGGAGCGCTATGGCGGCATCTGGCCGTTCTGCGCGATCACGCGGCGGGGCGCGGCCATGCCATCGATCCTGAAGGTATTCATGGCCGATCTGCAGGCGTGCCACGAGGCGTTGCGGCCGGCCTCGGCCGGGTCCTGACGCGCGGACTTCTCGCAAATAGCACTTGCGCGCGTTAATTCGTAACGTTATTGTGCGGATGTTCTCAAATGCAGCGCGGGAGAGACTGTCATCAGACGATGACGGCGCCGACGGAGCAACCGCCCCGGAAACTCTCAGGCCCAAGGACCGCGCCGCAGGAACGATCTGGAGAGAGGCGCGCTGCGCCCACCGAAGGGGATTTCCGGTCAGGGCGCCACACAAGGGCGGCCAGGCAGGATCGAAACTCTCAGGTACATGGACAGATGGGGCAGGAGCCGGACATGACGCATATCGCGTCGAGCCGGCACATGCTCAACACAATCTGGACCATGTCATGTCAAGAATCGCCATCATCGGCGCCGGGATCACCGGCGTCACGACCGCTTACGCCCTCGCTCGCCGCGGCTTCGACGTCACCGTTTTCGAACGTCATCGCTATGCGGCGATGGAAACGTCCTTTGCCAACGGCGGCCAGCTATCCGTCAGCAACGCGGAAGTCTGGAATCACACGGCCACCGTCGTGAAGGGACTGCGCTGGATGCTCACGCGCGATGCGCCCTTGCTCCTGAATCCGTCGCCTTCCTGGCACAAGTATTCATGGATGGGCGAGTTCCTCCGACAGATCGGGAACTACCGCGCAAACACCATCGAGACCGTGCGCCTGGCACTTGCGGCGCGCAACCATCTGTACGCGATCGCCGAGCGCGAGCATATCGACTTCGATCTGGAGCGCCGCGGCATTCTGCATGTCTATCGAAGCCAAAAGGACTACGATTCGGCCGCGAAGGTCAACGAGCTCCTGCGAGAAGGCGGACTCGACCGGCATGCGGTCGAAGCGGGCGAAATCAGCCGGATCGAGCCGGCATTGCGCGGCGAGTTTTACGGCGGCTTCTTCACGCCTTCGGATGCGACCGGCGACATCCACAAGTTCACGCGCGGGCTTGCGCAAGCGTGCGTGAAGCACGGGGTCGAGTTCAGCTACGACACGGAGATCGCATCGATCGACCAGACGCGCGATGGACGCTTCCATATCCGGACGCATGACGGCGACGGTGCGCCCGAAAGCGCGTTCGATCGCATCGTCGTGTGCGCCGGCGTGAGAAGCCGCGAGTTCGCGCGGATGCTCGGCGACCATGTGAACGTATATCCGGTGAAGGGCTATTCGATCACGGTATGCCTGGATGACGAGAAGAGCCGGCAGGCGGCCCCGTGGGTGAGCCTGCTCGACGACAAGGCGAAGATCGTGACGAGCCGCCTCGGGGCAGACCGGTTTCGCGTGGCCGGGACAGCGGAGATCAACGGGTTCAATCGCGATATCAGGGCCGATCGCATCGCGCCGCTCGTCGCGTGGACGCGTGAACTGTTCCCGGAGATGTCGACGGCGCGCGTGATTCCGTGGGCCGGCCTGCGTCCGATGTTGCCGAGCATGCTGCCGCGCGTCGGGCAGGGCAAGCGGGCCGGCGTCTACTACAACACGGGACACGGGCATCTCGGGTGGACGTTGTCGGCAGCGACGGCGGAGTCGATCGCGGATGCCATTTTGTTGGACTCGTCACAGTGCGCTGCGGGGTTGGCTCGCGCCGCATGAGGTGAAGCACGCGCGGTCTCGTGCAAGCGGGCCGCGCGTAATCGCCGCAGCGGCGGCAATGGCGGTGCTGGAAATTCAGCCTTCGATTCGAGCGACGGTTACTAAGAAGCCAAGTCGATGAGCGAATCGATCAATTCCTCGCCGCCCTCGATGTCTTCATTACCAACGAAACGACACACTTCCATATGACCGTCGTCGAATACATCGATTTCGATGCGCTGACCAACAACCGTCACTGAGACGAGGATGCTTTCCGGTCTATGGCGGCTGAGCGCATAGGCGACCCTCGCAGAATCGAGTTTTTGCAACAAGGTGAACAAGGGATGAGACATTGTCCGTTTCCTATTTTTTGAAGCGGTTATCGTTCAGGAGCTTGAGCGCCTTTCGTGCATCCTTGACGCCGTCGCGTGCGTCGGTCTGAATATCGTTATATGTCGAATCGAGATATTGACTCGGAAATTCGCGTAGCACAGAGCCTTTACATTCTATTGAAATGATGTCGCAAGCATACATGTCGCCGCGATGGGTTCCAGCGACATCGAACGCTTCGCTGTCGATACTGTCCGACTGATACTCGAACGGCTGCGCGTCGCCAGGCAACGAACCGCCGTCGCTACCGTCGGTATTACCGAATTTTCTGAGCGTGGCATCGCCTCCGCTGTCGTCGTCCGAACCCGCGCCGCCGAGCGCGGTTCCGGCGACCGCTTCCGTAGCGCCGAACCAATCGAAACCGCCAGTAATCGCCCCGCTGCTGCTGCCACCAAATATGCTGTTACCGTTGGCGAGCCTGTTATTTAGCACCATCTCCGCCGCATACCGAGAGGCAGCAAACGGACCTGTGAATCGGCCCGCTGGCGCACTCGCTCCGCCGGTACTCGCGGCGAAGGAAACGCCGCCACTATAGCGCGGCCAGTGCTGCGGTGCGTAGTGTTTGAAAACCCGCTGTCCACCGAGCCATGCGCGATCAATCGCGGGGACGATACGGCCATCACGCACGGCACGGCGCAGCAAGTGCGTGATGTCGTCGCCATCGAGCGGCATGTTCCAGCTCGACGCCCGCAGGGTATCGCGTATGAAGTCTGCGTAATACCTGAAGTCGGAGGACGCAGCGGTTCCGCGTCGGTCGATGTCAACGCTGAACAAGCGCTGAAAATCCTCCCTGTCCTGCTCGATTTGCTTCTGCCGGCCTTTCCTTTTCTCTTCTCGCTCTTCGAAAGACCGCGACGACCAGAAGCTGCCTTCCGTTTTCACTTCGCCGGCAGGCATCAAAGCGCATTGCCAGTCCCATCGCGACAGCGGCACGTATAGCGCGTTGTATGAATGCCCCCATTCGGGAAACGACATGTCACCTCCAGAATCTGAACAGAATTGCTCATCCTAATAGAGGGCAGTCGTTCGCTGATTGACGTGTCTCAAAACTGGACGCGATGCATATTCAACCGTCGAGAGCATGCACGGCTCACGCTTCCGTCAACGGACGGCGTTGCTCGAGCCGGTCTGTGCGGTGATGCCCCGCTTCGACCTCGTTTCGCCACCGTATCCGCAAGCGCTCGCCCTTCAAGGTCGCGGGCATAACCCATCACCGCCGCTCCCCCGCTCCCCCATTCAGGGGATAGTCCGCGCGCGCGTTCGCCCCGAAGATTCGCATACCGGGAGGACGCCACACGAACAAAAAAATTGATCCACGTCCCTCCCGCGGTTCATATCAGGATTAAAGGAGATTCCCATGCGGGACGACGTGAAGGCCGCCGAGCCTTCGGCCTACGCCTATCCATTGCTCATCAAGCAACTGCTGCACACGCCATTTACCCAGGCGCTCGATCAGGAGATCGTGTACCGCGGAACGATGCGGATGACTTACGCCACGCTGCGCGAGCGCATCGCGCGGCTCGCCAATGGCCTCGCAGGGCTCGGCGCGCAGCACGGCAGCACCGTCGCGGTGATGGACTGGGACAGTCACCGCTACCTCGAATGCTATTTCGCGGTTCCGATGATGGGCGCCATCCTGCAGACGGTCAACGTGCGTCTTTCGCACGACGAGATCGCTTACACGATCAATCACGCCGGCGCGGAGATACTGTTCGTCCACACCGATTTTCTGCCGGTCATCGAGGCCATTCGAGACCAGCTCGAAACGGTGCGAACCTTCGTCTGGATCGACGAAGCCGGCAGCGAAGTCTGCGCGCATTCGATTCCGTTCGCCACCGAATACGAAGCAATGCTCGCCGCGAGTCCGGACCATTGCGATTTTCCGGACTTCGACGAAAACACCCGCGCGACCACGTTCTACACCACGGGCACGACGGGACTGCCCAAGGGTGTCTATTTCTCGCATCGCCAGCTCGTTCTGCACACGATCACGCTGATGGCGGCCCTGTCGAGCCCCGAGTCCGGGCAGCGCTTCCATCGCGGCGATGTCTATATGCCGCTCACGCCGATGTTCCATGTGCACGCATGGGGCATGCCCTACATCGCCACGGCAATGGGCGTGAAGCAGGTCTATCCGGGCCGTTACGCGCCCGATCGTCTCGTCCGGCTCCTGCGCGACGAACGCGTGACGTTCTCACATTGCGTCGGCACGATCCTGCACATGCTGCTGAGCTGCGCGGAATCGAAGAGCGTCGACTTCAGCAAATGGAAGGTCGTCATCGGAGGCGGGGCGCTGACGCACGGCCTCGCGCGCGCCGCGCTCGATCGCGGCATCGATGTCTTCACCGGCTACGGCATGTCGGAAACCTGTCCGGTGCTGAGCCTCGCGCAACTGAAGCCCGGCTCCGAAGCGCTCGACACGGATGAGCAGGTGCGCCTGCGCTGCAAGACCGGCTTGCCGATTCCGCTCGTCGACCTGCGCATCGTCGACGGGGAGATGAAGGACGTCGCCCACGACGGCAAGGCATACGGCGAAGTCGTCGCGCGCGCGCCCTGGCTCACGCAGGGCTACTGGAACAATCCTGAAGCCTCCGCCGACCTGTGGAGCGGCGGCTATCTGCACACCCAGGACATCGCCAATATCGACTCGACGGGCAATCTCCAGATCACCGACCGCATCAAGGACGTGATCAAGTCCGGCGGCGAATGGGTCTCGTCGCTCGAAATCGAAAGCCTCATTTCGATGCATCCGGGCGTGGCCGAAGTCGCCGTCATCGGCATCAGCGACGAGAAGTGGGGCGAGCGGCCGGTCGCGCTGGTGGTGCTCAAGGCCGACGCCGGCATCGGCGAGGACGACATCAAACGCCACGTGCTCACATTCAGCGAGTCCGGGCGCATCTCGAAGTACGCCGTGCCGCAAATCGTCAAGTTCGTCGATGCGCTCGAAAAAACGAGCGTCGGCAAGATGAACAAGAAGTGGCTGCGCGCGCAGTTCGCCTGACCGCTCACGAGGAGACAACACGATGAGCATCAAGGAATACAGCATCGCGACGATCGAAACCTTCGTCGGCTGCGAACTGGGGGTGTCGGACTGGGTCGTCGTCGACCAGGCGCGCATCGACGCGTTCGCGCAATGCACGGGCGATACGCAATGGATCCACGTCGACGTCGAGCGTGCGACGCGCGAAAGCCCCTTCGGCGGAACCATCGCGCATGGCTATCTGACGCTTTCGCTGCTCGCCGCGCTCGCGATCGAGATCGGTGTCATCCCGGGCGATGCATCCGCCGGGCTCAACTACGGGCTCGACAAGGTGCGCTTCATGACGCCCGTGAAAGCCGGCGCGCGCGTGCGCAACCGCGTGACGCTGCTGACGGCGGAGAGAAAGGGCGGCGGCCGGGTCATCGTCAAGACGATGAACGAGTTGCAGATCGAGGGCGAGGACAAGCCGGCGCTGATCGCCGAGACGCTCGCCATGCTGGTCGCATGAACGGATGTGAGGAACGGGAAAATGGCGGTAAGCACTGAAAACCTGTCGCGAGGCGAACAGCCCGACGACGTCGCGGCCTCCGCCGCGGAAGGCATGTTGGGCCCGAACCCATTCGTGGGACTGCGTCCTTGCGACGTGTTCGCGACGGCGCAGCAGATCGGCGCGCAGGCATTGCGGCAACCGGCGCTCGTCGTGGAGCAGGAAGCGAAGCTGGTCCGGAATCTGATCGCCGCGCTGGGCGGAAGCGCGGAAAGTAATCCGCCGCAGGGCGACAAGCGGTTCGGCGATGCCGCGTGGCGCGAGAATTCCCTCTATCGCGTGACGCTGCAAGGCTATCTCGCATGGCGCGACGCGCTTTCCGGGTTCGTCGACCGCTGTGCGCTGGATGCGAAAAACAAGGAGCGCGCCCAGTTCGTGATGTCGCTTTTCACGGACGCGCTTTCGCCGACCAACACGCTGCTCGGCAATCCGGCGGCGCTCAAGAAGATCGTCGATTCGGGCGGCGCGAGTTTGATCGGCGGCATGAAGAACATCATGACCGACATGCTGACGAATCAGGGCATGCCGGCTCAGGTCGACAAGACCGCGTTCGAGGTGGGAAAGAATCTCGGCACGTCGCGGGGCGCCGTGGTGTTTCGCAACGAAGTGCTCGAGCTGATCCAGTACACGCCGACGACCGGGCACGTCTATAGCCGTCCGCAACTGATCGTGCCGCCTCAGATCAACAAGTTCTATGTGTTCGATCTGTCGGAAGGCAAGAGCATCGTCGATTATCTGCTGAAGAGCGAGTTTCAGGTGTTCGTGGTGAGCTGGCGCAATCCCACCGTCGCGCAATCTCACTGGGATCTCGATACCTACGTCGGCGCATTGCTCGAAGCGATCGAGGCGGTGCGCGCCATCACGGGCAGCGACGATATCAATCTGCACGGCGCATGCTCCGGCGCGATGACCATTTCAGCCTTGCTCGGGCATCTTGCAAGCCGGGGCATCAAGTCGGTCAACGCGGCCACGCTGATGGTCGCCGTGCTGGACAGCACGGCGGATTCGCAACTCGGCCTTTTCGCGACGCCCGAAGCGGTTGCGGCGGCCAAGCAGGGCAGCATGGTCCGGGGCGTACTGGCGGGCGAGGAAATGGGCCGTGTGTTCGCATGGATGCGGCCCAACGATCTGGTCTGGAACTACTGGGTCAACAACTACCTGCTGGGCAAGACGCCGCCCGCGTTCGACATCCTGTACTGGAACAACGACACGACGCGCCTGCCCGCGAAGCTGCATGGCCAGCTTCTCGACATCTTCACGGATAACCTGTTTTCGAAGCCGGGCGCGTTGAGCGTGCTGGGCACGCCTGTCGACCTGACGGACGTGACCTGCGACAAGTATGTCGTGGCCGGCATCACCGATCACATCACGCCGTGGAAGGGCGTCTACGATTCGGCGCGGCTCTTCGGCGGCGACACGCGCTTCGTCTTGAGTTCGAGCGGCCACATTCAGAGCCTCATCAATCCGCCGGGCAATCCAAAGGCGAAGTTCTATCTCAACCGCGAGCTACCCGCGAACGCCGACGCCTGGCTCGCCGGCGCGCAAGCCGAGAACGACTCGTGGTGGAACAACTGGCGCGACTGGCTGGCTGCGCGTTCGGGCGAACGGCGTGCCGCGCCGTCGAAGCCCGGCAACCGGCGGTATGCGCCGCTGGCGGCAGCGCCCGGAACCTACGTGCTGGAAGCCTGATGCACGAATGACGCGCCGTATCGCGGCCGATATTCAATCGATCCGATTTTCTCTCAAAGGAGCAACGCTCATGGAAACGACTCGTCCGAAGAGCCTCATCGCCGATTACCTCGGCTTCATCACGCAGCTCAGGCTGCCCCGCCTCGACGTGAACGCGATGCTCGAATCGCGCCGCAAGGATATCGAAGCGCTCGCGGCCGCCAACACGACTGCGCTGGCGGGCCTTCAGTCGCTCGGCCAGAAGCAGGTGGAGATCGTCAACGCGCGAATCATGCGTGTCCAGTCGATGATCGCGCGACAGAAGGACCCGGAGGAATCCAAGGTTCAAGAGAACGCGCGCACGATGCTGTCGGACGTCCGCGAACTTGCCGATACAGCGTATCGCGCGCAGGCCGACAGCATCGCCGTGATCTCGAAGCGCGTCGCGGAAAACGTCGAGGAGTGGAAGGCGCTTCTGCAGTCCCGAAAGTAACGCATGGCGACCCGGCGTGTCGCGAGGAGAGGTGTGATGAACGAAACGAAACAAAGCCCCGAATCCGTCAGCAGCATGCAAACACAACTGGTCGATCTGGATGGGCAGATCGTGCGCGTTGGCGTGCGGCACGGCAGCGATGCTTCTCCGCCGCTTCTCATCTTCAACGGCATCGGCGCGAATCTGGAACTCGTCGAGCCGTTCGTCGATGCGCTGCAGGACGTGGGCGTGATCATCTTCGATATTCCCGGCGTCGGCGGTTCGCCCGCACCGCTCGCGCCGTATCGGTTCTCGACGCTCTCCGTTCTCGCCGACAAGCTCCTGCGGCGGCTCGGGCATGACGGACCTGTCGACGTGCTCGGGGTGTCGTGGGGTGGCGCGCTCGCGCAGCAGTTCGCGCGGCAGAATCCCGAGCGCTGCCGCAGACTGATCCTCGCGGCGACTTCGCCGGGTGTCCTCATGGTGCCCGCCCGACTATCGGTGCTGTCGAAGCTGATCGGTCCGCGCCGTTATACCGATCCGGCTTATCTGCAACGTGTCGGCCCCGACATTTATGGGGGCGCGTATCGCCGCGATCCGGCGTTGCTCGAAGCTCACAGCCGCCATATCCAGCCGCCGCGCGGGCGGGGTTACCTGTATCAGCTGCTGGCCGCATGGGGATGGACCAGTCTGCACTGGCTCTGCACATTGCGTCAGCCGACGCTCGTCATGCACGGCAACGATGATCCCATCGTGCCGCTGTCGAACGCGAAGATGCTCGCGGCGCGCATCCGCGATGCGTCGCTCCATGTCATCGACGACGGCCATCTGTTTCTCATCACGCGAGCGCAGGAAGTCGCGCCCGTCGTGCGCGCGTTTCTTCGTCGCAAAGGGGATTGAGCAGCGCCGTGGCGCGCGTCGTTCGGCGCTAGCCAGACCGCACGAGCCCGAGCGCCTGCGCGCGCGCGACGGCATGCGCGCGCTTGTCGACCGACAGCTTCACGAAGATGCTCTTCACATGCGATTTCACCGTTTCCGGCGCGATGCCTAAATCGCGCGCGATCTCCTTGTTCGAAAGCCCCTGCGCGATCAACTCGACGATGCCGCGTTCCCTCGCGCTCAACGGCTCGCGTTCGGCTTCGCGCGGCGGTTTGCTGTCGGCTTGATAAAGCGCGCGCCAGCCATCGAGCAGCCGATCGATGTAATTGACCACGTCGCGCGTTTGGCTGGTGGCGCGCATGTCGTCGCGAATGGCCTGCAGCAGGGGCCCGATCGACGGTCCCTGGTCGAGGATGGACTGATAGATGCCCGTGGTCGCTGCGATCTTCACGACCTCCCTGAAGGCATCGACGGCATCGCGGGTTCTGCCCGCTCCCGCGCACGCGAGCGCGAGCACGGTGCGCAAGCGCAGGGAGAGGTAGTCGTTGTGACGCTGCTCGGCCCTGTCGCGTGCGGCGCTCAGCCATTCGATCGCTTCGTCGTTCTGGTTGCGCGCCATCGCGACACATGCCTTGGCGAGCGCGCGGTAGTTTTCGATTTCCGCCGAGACGGGCGGGGAGAATTGCGTATCGCGCGCGGCGAGATCATCGAGCTGGGAGGCGCACGCCGATGCTTCCGTGAGCCTTCCTTCGCGGATATGCAGCCGCGTGCGTTCGACGAGCGCGCCCGCGATCATGCGCGGCCAGCCTCGCCGGTGAGCGAGCGCCTGAGCGTGCTCGAGCAGCGCATACGCGTGCGCGGCATTCCCGCGCGCGACGGCGATGCGAATGAGCACGCGATACGCGATCAGGGCGCTATCCAGTATGACCGCCAGATCGATGACCGGCATCATGTCGATGAGGATGGCTTCGGCATCGTCGAAACGGCCCTGCTCGTAGCGGATCTGCGCAACCATCGGCGCGCACAACGCGGCGGAGATGGACTGCGGGCCCAGATAGCGTTCGGCCAGAGACATCGACTTCGTGAAGTACTGCTCGGCGAGATCGAAATGCATCTGCTGCATTTCCGCGTGTCCGAGCAGGCACAGCCGATACACCGACGAGAACACGTTGCGCTTGTCGTCCTCGATCGAATCGGGAATCCAGGGCGTCGCGTAGAGCGCTTCGAGACGGCCCGCCTTCCAGTGCCCGAAGCGCACGACATTGGAGAGGACATTGGTGGTCCAGGCATCGGACGATGGCCGCTCGAGACAGCTCTGCGCCATCGCGAGCGCGCGCTGCGGATCGTCCTGCACGGCGCACACCACCGCGCGGATCGCCGCGCATTCCCAGCGGATGCGTTCGGCCTCGGCGTCCGCGTGGCCGGGGGCGTCGTGCTCGAGCGCATCGACCATGGCGAGCGCATCGTAAAAGCGCAGAGCCAGCGCCATGCCCCACGCGATCGCCAGCCTCACCTGCACCTGTTCGCGCATCAGATGCGCGGGGAAGTGACGCTGCCATCCCAGCAGCGTGAGCAGATCGCCTTTCATGACGAGCGACATCGCGCAGCGGCCCATCAGCGAGAGGGCGTCGTCCATCGCGCCGGCGGCGATCGCGTGCCGGACCGCATCCGTCCATTGTTCCTGTTGCGCGTACCATCGGCAGGCGCGGAGGTGCAGGTCCGGCACTTCGTCGCGAAACTGCGTTTCGAGCCGTCTGCACAGGTAGTCGCGCATCAGATGGTGATAGCGGAACCATTGCCCTTCGATATCCATCGGCTCCAGCAAAAGCTGGCGCGCCGCGATCGTCTCCAGCATGCGCTGGCCGTTGGCGGCCCCCGTCACCGCCTCGCACAACGGCGCGCTCAGGCGTTCGAGTATCGCCGTGCGCAACATGAATCCGACGATCTCCGCAGGCAGATGCGTCAGGATCTCCTCGAGATAGGCGGCGAACGGCCGCGCCGCGCCGGAGGGCACGCCCGCGCCCGCGCTCTGGCCGCGGTCTTCGCGTGTCAGCACCGAGGCCGAAATGCGCAGCGCGGCGGCCCAGCCCTCGGTGCGGGCGAACAGCGACTTGACGGCGGCGGTTTCGAGCCCGCCCGGACATTCGCGTTCGATGAAGCAGCGCGTTTCATCGAAGTCGAAGCGCAGCGCCGATGCGTCGATTTCCAGCAGTTCGTTCCTTGCCCGCAGGCGCGCGAGTGGCAGCGTCGCATCGGCGCGCGTGCAGATCACGAGATGCACATGCGGCGGCATGCGCTCGATGAAGAACGCGACGACCTCGTGAATGGCGGGAAGACTGATGAGGTGATAGTCGTCGAGGAAGAGATAGACCTCGTCCTCCACGTCGACCAGTTCGTTGATGAGCGTCGCGACGATGGACTGCGCGGGAACGAGCGAGACCTCCGCGGTTAGCCCGATCACCGATGCGCCGACGTTGCCGCAAGCCTGCCGCAACGCCTGCGCGAGATGGTGCAGGAAGCGCGCGGGTTCGTCGTCGTCGGGATCGAGCGAGAGCCAGGGCACCAGCGCGCCGCGTTCGCGCAGACGTTCGAGCCAGGCGAGCGCGAGCGATGTCTTGCCGAAGCCGGCCGGCGCCTTGATGACGGTGAGCCGCTTGTTCTCGGCAAGCGCCGCCAGCCCGACGAGCCGCGGGCGATCGATCAGCCCGGCGGCGAGGCGCGGCGGAAGGAGCTTCGTCGCGAGAAGCACGGATGGCCTGACTGGCGCTATGGATTCGGTCACATTCATCGGCGGTTAGTGGCACTCGGATCGACCCTGGCTGCGATCCGCCGCCCGTGCGAATCGCGCTCCCCTATACGGGGGATATTGCGGACGGTCACGCTGAGTCACCATGAATTGCATTGCGGAGATCGACGTGCGGCCGGGTTGCGGTCCAGCGCACCGTTTCACCGCTCCGGCGGCCATCGGGCCATGCGCCTGCGCGGTGCACGGCTCGTTCGATGATACGCCATCCATCCCCATGAAGGAGACGTGTACCACGCGAAAGATATCCCGATCGAACAGCTTTGAGCTTTATACCGAGTTAGAGCCACCATGGCGCGCGGGGAAAAGAATCCCATGGCGCCCCATGCTGCATCAAACAGTCGAATCGATTTCATGTCGAATCATTCGTACTGCAACATAAATATGAAAAAAGGTCTTCACATGATGAAGGTAAGGAGATTGGCCGGCGGCGGCGTTGCGAAGCGCGGTAACCGGCCGGAGAAGAGAGGCGGCCATACGGCAGCCCTGCTGGCCGGCGTCATTTCGACGACATCGCTGTATTCCGCCACGTCGGCGGCGCAGACATCCGTGACGCTCTACGGGGTTGTCGATGCGGGCATTCGCTATACGACACATGCGAATCCGGCGGGCGATTCACAGTATCAGGTCACGAGCGGCGAGAGCGAGAGCCACTTCGGGATCAAGGGCACGGAAGACCTGGGGGGCGGCACAAAGGCCGTCTTCAACCTCGAAAATCGCTTCTTCCCGAACACGGGGCAGACCGATCCGGCCTATCCGTTCTTCAATACGGCTTTTGTCGGGCTGCAGTCGGAAACCTTCGGCAGGCTCACGATGGGACGCCAGCTCAATCCACTCTCGGATGCCGTGATCGGCGCCTTCGCGACGAACCGCTGGCTCCCGACGTTCTACAAGTTCCGCCCCGAAGTGACGATGGCTCAGGGCGTCTGGACGAGCAACATGGTCAAGTACGCGGCACGATGGCAGTACCTCAGGGCCGAAGTCTCGTATGCGTTCGGCGGCACCGCGGGCCAGTTTGGCGCGGGGAGCCAGATCGGCGCATCGATCCTGTTCTTGCCGGCCGTGCCGCTCACTTTCGGCGCCGCGTATCTCGATTCGCGCGATGCCGTGAACACCTCCGCGCACTTCAAGTCATGGACCGCCGGCGGGTCATACACGTTCGACGCCACGACGGTCACGGCGGGGTGGGCCGTCAATCGTCAGGATGCCGGATTTGTCGGCAATTTTCCAAACGGCCCATTTTCGCCGCCCGCGTTGACGGCGCTGAAAATCAACACGTTCAGCGCGCGGCAGATGTTCTTCGGCGGCGTGACGCAACAGATCGGCTTTGCCACGCACCTCTCCGCGAACGTGTGGCGCACGATTCAGACCGGCAAGACCCAGTCCGCCGATGGCAACGCGACGCAGTTCCAGCTGCTTGCGGACTACAACTGGTCGAAGCGCACCGATACCTATCTGGAAGTCGATTACTCACAGTATCGCGGCGGACTGGTGGGCGCTCAATTGCAGGGCGTCAACGGGATAAGCTCGGCCTTCGGCACGACGCAGCTCGGCGTGAGCGCGGGGCTGCGGCACTTGTTCTAGGGCGCCTCGTCTATGTACGGCGAATCCTGAATGCGCCGTTTCGGGAATCGCGAAGAAGCCTGCGAGGAAAACATGACCTCGTCTTTAAAAAAAGCGCATGGTGCTTCGTCATCTGAATCATGGTCAAGGGGACGCGCACGGAGGGAATCATGCTGGATGCACAATCGCTCGAGAATGTCTTCCCGAATTGCAGCAACGCCGGAGTCTGGGCTGACGCGCTGAATGCGGCGCTGCCCAGGTTCGGTATCGATACGCGCGATCGTATCGCGAGTTTTCTGGCGCAAACAGGATACGAATCGAGTCAGTACAACCGTCTCGAAGAGAACCTCAGATACACGACGGCCGCCCGCCTGATGAAGGTCTGGCCCAAACGATTCCCCAACGAGGCGAGCGCCGCACCCTTTCTCAACAACGCGCAAAAGCTCGCCGATTTCGTCTATGCAAACCGGATGGGCAATGGCGATGCGAATTCCGACGACGGGTTTCGCTTTCGCGGACGCGGTGTCATCCAGCTCACCGGCCGCAGCAGCTATACCGCGGCTGGAAAGGCGCTCGGCGCCGATCTCGTCGGACAGCCCGATCTACTGACGAGGCCGGATTTTGCGTGCCTGAGCGCCGCGTGGTTCTGGCAAAGCCGCGGGCTGAACGAACTTGCGGACGACAGGACCGATGACGACGATCTCGAAGATTTCACCGAGATCACTCGCCGCATAAACGGAGGCGCGACCGGAATCAAGGAACGTTTCGCGCTCTACAAGCAGGTGATCGCCATGCTGCATTGAGTCTTTTCCACTGGCTCGGATGAGAGTTCGAGCGCCTGAATTGCCCCGAGTGACGGCGTCGCGCGTCCGGTCGCCAGGCCGACGCCCGGCGCTCCTTCACCTGTTTCGTCCTTGCGGCTCGCCCGAGCCGAATTATCGGCTTACCATGAGCGCACATGGCGTTCGTTGGCGCGGCAGCCGGCAGAGCGTGCCGATCGGGCGGGAAAGCAAGGAGCATCGACGATGCAGACACGACGAGTGAGCCTGGGACGGCGCGATTTCCTTCGCAGTTCGTGTGCCGTGCCGTCGACATTACTGCTGCTGGCTTTCGGAAATTCAAACGACGCAAGGGCCACCCCGGTTTCAGCGACACCCGGATGCACCGACGGACACGAGCCGACCGCGCGGCAGACGGCGGGGCCGTTCTTCCTGCCGCACTCGCCGCAGCGGGCGTCGCTGCTCGAGCCGGGCATCGAGGGAACGAAGATCGTCCTGAGTGGAAGAGTGTGGTCGTCGCGATGCAGGCCGGTGTCCGGCGCCTTGCTCGATTTCTGGCACGCGGATGACGCCGGGGAATACGATGTCGACGGATTCCGGCTGCGCGGACACCAATTCGCCGACAGCGAGGGGCGCTACCGCCTCGAAACCATCGTGCCGGGTCTGTATCCGGGACGCACGCGACACTTCCACGTCACGTTGCAGCCGCCCAACGGGCCGATTCTTACCACCCAGCTGTACTTTCCCGGCGAGCAGCGCAATGCTCGCGATTCGCTGTTCGATCGACGGCTGCTGATGACGATCGACGGCGACGGCAATCAAAAAGCGGCCCGCTTCGATTTCGTGCTCGGCTGAGCGGCGCTCGACCATTTGATCAGTGATCCGGATTACATAACTTGCAGGCTATTCAGGACGCCGCGCCGTCCGACTGCCTTTTATGCTGCGAAGCCATCCGCTCCTGTTGAGCGGCGGGCACCGGATCATAGTGGCTCAACTGAATGTTGTAGATGCCATGTCCGCCCGCAATGGCGTTCAGGCGCGACTGATAGTCGTTGAGTTCGGACAGTGGCACCTGCCCGGTCACGACCACGGTATTTCCGGCGGACGTGCGAGTGCCATGAACCTGCCCGTGCTTGGCCGAAAGGTCGCCGATGATCTCGCCCATCGCGGTCTCCGGCGTGATCACCTCGATATCCACGATGGGCTCGAGCAGGACGGGCCTCGCTTTCAGCACCGCATCGATGAACGCCTTGCGCCCGGCGGAGACGAACGCCACTTCTTTGGAGTCGACCGAATGGCTCTTGCCGTCGAATACGGTGACCCGCACGTCCTGCATGGGGAAGCCGGCAAGCGGCCCGCTCTCGATGACCTGGAGGATGCCCTTTTCCACCGCGGGCATGAACTGGCCGGGAATCGCGCCGCCCTTGACGGCGTCGACGAACTCGAAGCCCGCCCCTCGCGGCAATGGCTCCACGCGCAGCATCACTTCGCCGAATTGCCCGGCGCCGCCGGTTTGTTTCTTGTGGCGATGATGCCCCTCGGCCCTGGCGCCGATGGTTTCCCGATACGCGATCTTCGGCGGCCGCGTCAGGACGTCGAGCTTGTACTGCTCAGAAAGCCGCTCCAGCATCATGCGCAGATGCAGTTCTCCCAGGCCTCGCACGACCGTCTCGTTGGTGCCGACCGGATGTTCGATGCGCAGGCACGGATCTTCGGCGCTCAGCTTTTGCAGGATCTCCCACAGACGCTGCTCGTTGCCCCGGCGCGCGGGCTCGATCGCAAGACCATAAATGGGCGTGGGGAAGTCGAGCGGAGTCAGGTGGATGTCGCCGTCCTCGGGCGCGTCATGCAGGACGGCATCGAAGCCGATCTCGTCGACCTTGGCCGTGGCGCAGATATCGCCGGGACCGGCTTGCGGGACATCCACATGGTCCTTGCCCTGCAGCATCATCAAATGGGCGACCCTGAACGGCTGACGTCCTTCGCCGATATAGAGCTGGCTATCGCGCCTGATCGTGCCCTGATGGATGCGAAACATGGCGAGCTTGCCGATGTAAGGGTCCATCACGATCTTGAAGACGTGGGCCAGTACATGCTTGTCGGGAACGGGTTCGGCGCGCACGACTTCCTTGCGGCCGCCTGAATCGCGATAGAACAGCGGCGGATTGCCTTCCCTCGGATTGGGCAGGAGACGGACGAACACGTCGAGCAATTCCGCGATGCCCGCGCCATTGGCCGCCGACGTGAAGCAGATCGGCACCAGATGACCTTCGCGCAGCGCCCGTTCGAGGGGCTCGTGCAACTGCTCGGGAGTGATGGCCTCGCCTTGCTCGAGGTAGACCTCCATCAGCGCGGGGTCGATTTCGACGACCTGATCGACCAACGCATTGTGCGCGGCAGCAACAGACAGGAAGTCGGCGTCGCCAGCAGGATTGAAAAAGCAGTCCACCACTTGATGGCCGCTCTGAGCCGGCAGATTGACGGGAAGGCATTTCGTGCCGAAGCTCTCCTGAATCTGCGTCAGAAGCGCTGGAAGGTCGACTTTTTCGCCGTCGATACCGTTCACGATGATCATTCTGCAGAGCTTGCGTTCTTCCGCCCACGTCATCATTCGCCGGGTGGCCATTTCGATGCCGGCCTGCGCGTCGATGACGATGGCAGCGGTCTCGACAGCAGGCAGCGCGCTAATCGACAGCCCGAAAAAATCCGGATAGCCGGGCGTATCCAGCAGAAAAATGCGTGTGTCCCGATAGTGCAGGTGGGCGACGGCTGAGTTCAGCGAATGATGATATTTGCGCTCGAGCGGGTCGAAATCGCAGACCGTGGTACCGCGCTCGACGGTGCCGAGCGCATGGAGCGCGCCGCCCCCGTGCAACAGTGCTTCGACGAGAGACGTCTTGCCGCACCCGGCATGTCCCACCAGGGCGACGGTACGTATGGAATCGGGGCCGTAATGCATGCTCGCCCTCGTCCAGAAGTGGATGTGGGGCCATTATTCGCGAAAACCGGCGCACGTGCCACACGTCACCGTTCCTTTCGCCGCCGCGTCCGCGTTCGTCGTCAGCGGGTTTTTTGCACGCGAGCGAAAGCGACCTATTCTTAAGATATCTTGCGAAGTAATCTCCTTCTCTCCCCTCCAAATGGAGGCGCATCATGTCAATGTCACCCACGCTCCAGGACTGCCTGCGCAGCAAGGGCTCGCAGTATGAAATCGTGCATCATCCGTACAGCCATTCCAGCGGCGAATCGGCGGCGGCGGCGCATATTCCCGGCGATCGCCTTGCCAAAACAGTGCTTCTGGAAGACGAGCAGGGCTATGTGGCGGCTGTGCTGCCTTCGACCTATGCGGTGCGATTGTCCGAGCTATGGGCACGGACCGGACGCCATCTCATCCTGGCCAAGGAACCCGATCTGCGGGAGTTGTTCAAGGATTGCGACGCGGGAGCACTTCCGCCGATATGTACGGCCTATGGCATGCAAACCTATCTCGATGAGAGCCTTGCCCAGCAGCCCGATATCTATTTCGAGGCTGGCGATCATGAGGAGTTGATTCACATGGGCACGGATCAATTCCTGAATCTGATGGACCAGGCCGAGCGGGCACGCTTCGCCCGGCGCATGCAGGGCAGCAGGTCGATGTGATCGGCGCTCGGCTGATGGTGCCTTTGCGCAGCGCGGTAGAAAACGCGCTGCGCATTTCGTGAGGTATAGACCTTCAACCTATCTGATTGGTAGTCCTATTCGCGAGCAGGACGAGAGCTAATAAAAAAATCGTCCATCAGTTCTCAAAGCGGCAATCGACAATCACTTGATGCTCAACCATTCCCGGTCTTGAGCGGAAGCTCGACGTTTCCGCCAGTGCACCGATCTACCAGTGCACGGTACGTTTGCACTCGGATCAATCGCGACTAACGGTCTCGCCAACGTCTTCGGACGAGCCGGGGCCGACATGTCGCGCCCAATTCAATCCTCACACCAATGCACAAAAGCCGCCGACCAATCCGACATATGCTAGCGATCATCCGACGAAAATATCTTCGTTTGGCGTGTGCAGACAATAATCAGACCCACGAGTCAGGCCCCTCCCAAATACGGAGATGAAAAATGAAAGGGCATCTATCGGTTGTCGTGATTGCGGTTGGTGTCGCAGCAATAATCGGTGCATGCAGCGGAGGAAGTTCGGATTCGGGTACAGGCGCGACGGGCAAAGACGCGGCATCGGCGTCGAGTCCTTCGTCGTCGGCGGGCGGTGCGAGCGCGGCATCGAGTGCAGGCTCGTTGGTGGATGTCACCACGTATCACAACGACATTCGCCGCACGGCGCAGCAACTCGCCGAACTCTCGCTCACGCCGGCCAATGTCAACCCGGTGACCTTCGGCAAGCTCGGCTTTTATCCCGTGGATGGCGCCATCGACGCGCAGCCGCTCTATCTCGCCAACGTGCCGATCGGGGGCGCATCGCACAACGTGCTCTACGTCGCAACCGAAAATGCAAGCGTCTACGCCTTCGATGCCGACACGGGCGCCGTGCTCTGGCGAGTGTCCGCGGTGTTGCCGGGCGAAACGCCCAGCGACGATCATGGCTGCAACCAGACCACGCCGACCATCGGCATCACGTCGACCCCCGTCATAGATCGCTCGCGCGGCGCGATCTATGTCGTCGCGATGTCGAAAGACAGCGGCGGTGCTTATCACCAGCGCATTCACGCGCTCGATATCGCCACAGGCGCCGAGCGCTTCAACGGCCCGACCGAAATCACCGCTTCGTATCCCGGCACCGGTTCGGGCAGCGTCAATGGCGTCGTGCCGTTCACGCCGGGCCAGTACATCGAGCGCGCATCGCTGCTGCTGCTGAACGGCGTCGTGTACACGGCATGGAGCTCGCACTGCGATACGTTGCCGTACACCGGCTGGGTGATCGGCTACAGCGCGGACACGCTGGCGCAGACGAGCGTGCTCAACATCACGCCGAATGGCGAGATGGGCGGCATCTGGATGAGCGGCGCGGGGCTCGCGTCGGATGGCACGTCGATCTATTTCCTCGACGGCAACGGCACCTTCGACCCGACCACCAACGCGCAGGACATGCCCATCCACAACGACTTCGGCAACGGCTTCCTGAAGGTCACGCCGACGCCCACGCTCCAGGTCACCGATTATTTCCAGCCGTCGAACACGGTCATGGAGTCGAACCAGGATCTCGATCTGGGCTCGGGCGGCGTGCTCGTGCTGCCTGACGTCACCGACATCAACGGCAACGTGAAGCACCTCGCGGTAGGCGGCGGCAAGACGCGCGCGCTCTATGTCGTCGATCGCGACAACATGGGCAAGTTCGATTCGAACGGCGATCACATCTATCAGGAGCTGTTCTCGACGATCACCGGCCCGATGTTCACCGCACCCGCGTTCTACAAGAACACGGTGTATGTCGGCCCGGCGGGCGATCACATCAAGGCGCTGCCCGTCGTGAACGGCAGGCTGGCGACCACGGCGGCGGTTACGAGCTGGAGTCCGCCGTGGAACTGGAATTTCCCGGGCATCGCGCCCGTCATCTCCGCGAACGGCGACACGAACGGCATCGTGTGGGGCGTGGAGAACGTGACGCCGGCCGTGCTGCACGCTTACAACGCCAGCGATCTCTTCGAGCTCTACAGCAGCAATTCGGCGGGCTCGCGCGATCAGTTCGGCCCGGGCAACAAGTTCGTCTCGCCGACGATCGCGAACGGCAAGGTCTTCGTGGGCACGAAGACGGGCGTCGCGGTGTTCGGTTTGCTCGGCGGCTGAAGGCGTTCCGGGAGGGAGTTGGTGGCGCGGGAAGCGTTCCCGCGCCACGCGCTATGCAGCGCTCTTCACCGAATCGGCCGCCAAGCGAGGCGGATCGATGACCGTATCGGCATCGCAATGCACGGCATACAGCAGACCGAGCGGATTGCCATGCGTCTTCAGGTATTGCTGCCGGAGGTCGAGAAACGCCTCGCCGAGCGGCTGTCCGCCGAGAAAGCGTTCGAAGAAGCGCTGCGCCCAGTCCATCGCGAAATAGGCGGGCGTATCGCATTCGGTGCCGATCACGCCGCGCGCGCCCTTGCTCATGAAGTACGGCACGAAGCCGTCATAGAACGTCGGCGACAGCTTCGACGACTGGCACGCGTTGATGAACACCAGCGGCTTGCCGGGCAGCTGAACCCGGGACGACGCGTTGAGCCGCAGGTCTTTCAGCGTGATCGCGGCGTCGCTGAGTTCGAGACACGAGGCGTCCAGTCCGCCCGGATCGCCGAGGCCGGCCGATACCGCGTGGCAGTAGAAGTACAGGATCTGGTCGAGCGTCGTCGGGCTGTTGAGCGCCCGGAGCACGTCCGCGCGGCTCGAACGCGTCGTCACGCCGAGATCGAGGCTCTGCCAGAACGCTTCCTGCTGCCTGACGAAACCCTCGTCGGGGAAGGCATCGTCGATCGAACGGTTGAGGTTGACGCTGATCGCGAGCGAGGGCGCATTGCTGACGATGCCGTGATGCCACACGTTGAGCTGCGGCTGCAACGGAATCTGCTCGACGATATGGCGCATGCCGAGAAACCTGTTCCAGTCGAGCGGAGCATCTTCGGATGCGTCGCCGAGATAGAGCAGGCCCCATGGAATCGGCAGCCGCTCGGCCAGAATCTGAATCTTCAGGCATTCGGTTTCGTCCTCCACCAGCCTGCGCAGATATTGACCGACGGCGAGCGAATCAGCGCCCGCGCCCGCGCCTTCGAAAAGCTGAATGAAGAGACTCGCGCCCGCGCTCGCCAGCGTGCGCAGTGCGCGCTGCGACTGCTCCGGCGGAATCTCGATGCGCGTCTGAAAAACCGGATCGTCGTTTTCCGTTTGCTCGACGACGCTCATCAGCGCCTGCCGCATGGCGTCGATCGCGCTTTCGAGCTGCGCGGCCGTCAACGGCAGGCGCGCGCGGGCGGACACCGGGCCCCAGACGATGCAGTCGTAACCGTCGCCGCGCGGCTCGATCGACAGGCCGATGTCACGCGGCCGGAGCATCGTCGAGGACGACAGCGGCCGTCCGCGCGCCGCGACCTTCGCGCGAGACTCGAGCGCCGCGCCGATCTCGAAGGTCAGTTCCATCTGCTGAATGAAGTTGCCGTCGCGCAGGATCGTCGCCTTGATGCTGGCCGGCCCGTTTTTTAGCGGGGAAATGTCGAAACGCGCCCGCGTATGGCCTTTGCCCGACAGCGGCACGCGCATCTGGCTGACGCGGCCGGACAGGTCGAAGTCATCGGTATCGATCTGCACGGTGAGGGTCACGTCGCCCGTGCCGGCGTCCGCGACCGCGCCCTCGTTGAATTCCGCCGAGCCGATGCCGTCGAAGCGCACCTCGACATCCACGCCGAACGCCAGCTGATACCAGTTGCCGGGAAGGAGCGGCGCCGCCGGATCATGACCTTCGAAGCTCGCGTTGATCCAGCGCTTCGGAGATGCCGGGGCGGCCGCCGGCGCGCCGGCGCCTTTCGTGCCCAGCATCTTTCGCAGTTGCTTGTCCAATGCGGAAGATCGGGGCGATCCGGCCGATGGCGCGTCCTTGCCGCCGAGCATCGCGCCGCGCGTGATTTTCTTCACTGCTGGCGCGGCGTCCGGGTTCGGCGGCGCGCGGTTATCCGCCGCGGGGCGCGCCGCCGGATTCGCGGGCTGCCGCTTCGCGATGCCGATGCCGCCCGAGACGCCGGCCCAGAAAGCGTGCGCCACTTCCGGATGCGCGATGTCGCTGTGCGCGCCCGAAGGGCCGTCGCCGTTGCGGATGACGTCGCTCGCATCGAGGTTATAGATGCGCGCCTCGGCGCATTCGAATTCGAGGTCGCCCGGCGTCATGCGCATGTCGGCCGCCTGTCTCGCGCCCGCGACGCCCTGCACGCCGAACGCGCCGATGCCGCCGTACTCGGGAAATGTCGCGCCGAGCAGACGCTGGCCCTTGATACGCGCGCCGAGCGGATAAAAGCGCCCGACTGCCGTGTCGTGCACCGAGCGCGTCGTGATGAGCGGACCGCGAACCAGCCCGTCCGCCAGGATGCGATGGAAATAGCCGCTGGAGCCGATCGCGTAGGGAATCTCGTTGCCGTACGACCACAGCGACAACGCGCCCTGCACGAGAAAAAGCGAATCGACGGGACGTGCGAGCGGCTTGCCATTCTGCGGGCCCGCGACCATCGCCGACATCACGATGCAGCCGAAGCTGTGGCCCATCAGATGCACCCGGACTTCGGGCGACGCGCCCTGGATCTTTCCGAGCAGATCGTGCGCGGCGGTTTCCCCGAAGCGGCGCGCGCGGTCTTTCATCGCCCAGAAGGAGAGCTGGCGAAGCGGCGAAAGCACGGCGTCCTTCACTGCGTCGCCGATACCGAGCGTGCGCGAGGGCGTGCCGCCGCCGCCCGTGGCCGCGCCGCTCCTGCGCGCCGCGGCGACGATCGCCTGCGGATCGAAGCGCTCCTGATCGAAGCCCGGCCGGCCGCCGATGCCGTCGGCGCGCAGGCCGGCTTCGTCGAAGAGCGTCATGTAGGCGTCATGCATCGCGGGCGTGAGCCGGTCGGACGTCGCCCTGGCGGCTTCCTTGAGCACCGTCGCGATGGCGTCCCGCGCGGCGGGCGTGTTCGCGATGGACGCACCGATTGCGTCGACCGTCTGTGCCGCCGGGGAAGGCGTCACGGACAGCACCTTCGACGCGTCCGCGCCCGCTGCATCGGGAACGCTCTCGGCGCCCCACGGCAGACTCGGCCAATGCAGGCCGACGACGAGCGGCGCGAACTCGGGCGTGTCGCGGCGTATCCGCTCGATGTCGCCGCTCGCGCGCGCGGTCGTGGCGATCCATCGGTCGTATTGCTCGATGGCGGCGGGCACGTCGCCCTTCCAGCCGTGCGCGGCGAGCAGCACGTCGGTGACGGGGCGCGCGGGATCGTTCAGCAGGGACAGGATGGCCGCGCTGGCGCGCGCGCCGCCGGGCTCCGCGCGCTCCTCTGCGTTTTCATCGAACAGGACGAGATGATAGTGAAGATCGGTATCGGGAACCTGGCGAATGGGCATGGAACGCTCCTTGAATCGTTTGACACCCGGATCAGTTCTTGACGACCGCGATCGCGGAGGCCCAGATCGGCAAGCCGCGGCTGGACAGACCGACCCGGTGGCACGCGCCGCAATACGCTTCGGCGACCGACTTCCGGTCCTTCAGATACAGGCGGTAGAAGTTGTCGAAATATTCGACGCACGCGTGATCGTTCACATCCCAGCGAAAGCCGATCACGGACTCGGCGTGCGTCTTCATCACCTCGATGGCGGTGCGCAGCGATGAACCGCTGCACGACGACAGCACCACCATGCGGATGTCCGCCGAAGCCACCCACTGTCCGACCATGCGCATGGACACGCCAGTGCCGACTGCGTCGTCTGCGGACTTGTCCGGAAAGAGGAGAAAGGTGCCGCCGTTGTCCGGCAAGCTGCACGAGTGCCCGGAGAAATGAAGGATGTCGAATTTCTGCGCGGCGAGAAGGTGCTCGATTCGCTTGATGAAGCGTCTCGCGGGCTCGAGCGGCAGCGGTCTCATCACCCTTACCTCTTGCAGGGCGTAGTCCTCCACATTCGAGGCGAACGATTCCACCACGTCCAGCTCGTCCGGTGTGTTGAGCAGTTCGCTCAGATCCTCGACTGGCATGAGCGCGCCGGTGACTTCGTGGCGCACGACCGCGGCGCCCTCGAAGCTCGCGTTGATGAACAGCATGCGCAGCGGCTGCTTGTCCGGCGCCGCCGTGTGATTCGTGTTCGCCGGCGTGCGCCCGCTCTCCGGCGCGCGTCGCGGGAAGCGGATCCGGCGCGCCATCGGCACGCGCGTGCAGAGAAATCTGTCGATATATTCGGGCGGTTTGGCGAGTTCGAAGGGCAGGCCGAACAGACGCGCTTTCTCGTCGTTGCCCACTTCGATATCGATGCGCAATTCGACCGGTTCAGGCGGCGTGTTGTCATCGCCGTTGTCCTGGAAGTGCCTGACGATGTATGGACCAATCGTTCCCTGGATGAACGAATCGAAGATCTCCTCGCCGAGTTGCCCGAAGTATTCCTGCCAGTCCGGCAACGGCTGGCCTCCGGACATCGGCGAATAGCTGTTGGTCCGGTCCAGCAGAAACTGCAGCTCCGACCTGTTGCGGTAAGGGTAGGAGCGTTTTGCGCTCACGTCGGTGTCGTCGTCGAGGTAGTAGTGGGCCTCGTACTCGCCGACCTCGACCGTCACGCGTCGTTTCGACGGTTTCGTGTCGTTCATCAGCCGGTCGAGCGTCCTCGCGAATGCCGCGTTGAGATCGTCTTCCCCAATGGTCAGCGATGCGATATTGCGGCGCTTCAGCAGGCGCGTATCGAGACCTTCCACGGCCGACGACACCAGCACGATGACGGGCACGGCCGGCAACCGGTCCGTCAGCCAGTCGAGCTGGCTGATGGCGGCGGAGCCGTCGCCGGGCGCGCCGCCGCTGCTCTCCTTGCGCACCATGCCTTCGAGCACCACGAGGCCGAGCGAGGCGCACGCCTCTTCGTCGCCGAAGAGCTTCTTGGCGGCGCGGTCGGTCGAGGCGTACTTGAGGACTTCCATGTCGGCGAAGGCGCCGGCGGCGGGAAAGCGCGCTTTGGTGTCGTCGATGGCGGCGAGCGCGTCCTCGATCAACTCGGTTGTCGCGTCGTCGGCGATGAGCGCGATGCGCTTTGCCCCGGCCATCTGTTTGCCATTGGCGCTATCGTTCATGGCCGCTCTCCGCTCAGTTCGGGGAGGCGGAGGTGGAATCCGAGCCACGGAGGCGCGATGGCGTCGTCCGAGTCGGGCGTCTCGTCGATGACGAAGCTGCCGCCGTGCTCCTCGATCACGCGCTGAATCGCTTCGAGCGCGAGGCTGGAATCCTCGCGCGCCTGGCGGAACGCACGCCACATCATGTCGCGCCTCGGCTTTACCCTGCCGTCGTCCTTGGGGGTGTCGCCCGTGTCCGCGACGCCGGTCAGCGTGAAGTCGAGGCACGCGGTGCCGTTTTCGTAGGCGAGGGCGGTCGTGACCCTGCCGTCGTCCGACCGCACCCGGACCATATGCGCGAGCAGGGAGCGGAACGCGAACTCGAGCCGCTCCGGATCGCCGCTCACCTGACCGGCGGGCGGGGCGGTCTGCCAGGCGATGACCTTCTGCTCGCGCTCGGGCAGCGCTTCGATGACTCGATTGACGCAACTGGCGAGTTCGACGGGCTTGTCGGTCCGTTTCGGATAACGGCGGATATCGATGCCCTGCGCGAGCCGTTCGAACGTGATGTCGGCCTTGCCGATCTCGGCGAGCAGCCGTTCGGACAGCTTTTGCGGCGAATTCCTGCCGGTGGGTTTCGCATCGGCGCACAGCTTCGGCAACTGCCGCACGAGATTGCTTGCCAGGGCGAGCGGCGCGCGCGTCTGCTGGGCCACATCGGCGACGGTCTCGCGCAGAAAGCGCATGTCCACTTCCCAGGTCCGGCCCTGGACGTTGATGAGAAACCAGATGGCGGTGTCGAAGCTGCCTTCCAGAACGCGCCGCGTCGCGAGCACGGTGCGGGTGCGCTCGTTCTCGCTCAGCAGCACGACGCGGCGAAGGACGGTCGATCCCTGCCCGTCGAACACTTCGGCGCCGAGCGGATCGCCTTTCCATGCGTACTCTTTCAGAAAACTGTGGCGCCACTTCCCGTTCTTCACCGCAAGCAGACGCTGTGCCGCTTCGTTCATCCAGAGGATCGCGCCTTCCATGCCGACCACGACCATGCCTTGTCTGGTTTCGCGGGACATCGCATCGTTGACTTCGGACGTCACGCGCATTTTGAGCGCGTCCTGCAGCGTGGCGACGATCTGCTCGATCGCTCGCTTGTCGGGACCGTGGAATACATGCGCCTGCTCGCTCTCGATGTGCAGCATCCAGCGAATGCGGTCATTGAGCCTGAGCGGGATCGTCATCGCCGAGCCCACGACATCGCGGCCGACCGCACGGTAGTCGTATTGCTCGACGCCGGGCTTGCCGACCTCGTTGATGATCAGCGTCTTGTCCTGCGCGAGGCTCGCGCCAAGCATGCCGATGTCGAAACTCTGCGTGTAGTCGGATCGGATGCGGAACCCCTCCGGGCACTCATTCTGATGAAAGAGCCGGAACATCCTGGCCTGCCAGTCCAGCCGGTACAGCGACACGTAGTCCCAGCGAAAGCTCGTCGCCAGCGCGTCGACGATCTTGCATGCCTCGATCGCGAGCGACGGGGCATCGGCAAGCTGCTTTCTCAGTTCTTCGCCGAGCGTGGTGCGCTGGCACTTGATCTGATCCTCGATGCGAATCAGCACAGGCTCCAGATCGAGATTGCGCAGCAGCTCGACATGCTGTTCGGTGAACGCGCCGACCTGTTTCGAGCAAAGCGAGAGTGCGGACGTCGGGCCTCTTTGATTCTTCGCGACGAGCGTGGCGGACGAGCGCATGCCGCGGTCCTCGTACATTCTCACGACCTGACTTTCGCGAAGTTGGGGAAAGGCATCGATGAACTCCCGGACATCCGCAATCGATCCGAGCCCGCGCGCGAGCCATTCCTTGATGCCCTCGGGCAGCGGCAGCCAGCGCTCGGTCCATCGCAGATGGTCGCGGGGATACAGCAGGAACGCGCGAAAAAAGCGCACGTCGCCGGCGTACATGCCGAAGTTCGCGTGATCGAACGGAATCAGCCGCCTGACTTCCTCGAGCACGCGCTCGAGTTGCGACTGCCACGTCGTGTAGGACGGATCGCGTGCGATGCGCGCGATCTGTTCGCGCACCCGGTCGACCAGCGTCATCTCGATAACCGCGATCACGCCGAGCACGCCGCCGCCGGGTGCGAGATCGGGCGAGAACTGCATCGCCGCGGCCTCGCGTTCGCCTTGCGTGTATTCCGCCACCGAAATATCGAGCTTGACCGTCTTGCGCGTGCGCAGGCATTCGTCGAAGACCGACTTCAGGCAGCGCTCGCCCGGCTCGGGCTCGGCCTCGGCCTTGCGCGGGTCGTCCTCGCGCGAGCGGTCGAACAGCGAAAAGAGCGTGTGGCCGATGACCCGCTCCGGCACGAGCGACAACGCCTGATAGGTCGCCTGATTGGCGTAGCGCACGACGCCGTCGGCGCACACGCGCATGACGGCGAGCGGCGCGTCGTTCATCCGCTGCATTTCCGCGCGACGCAGCGGCGCGCCGTCCGCGACGAGCAAGAGCCGCTCGCCGGTGTCCGGCCACGCGTGGATCGTGTGCAGCCAGGCGGGGACCAGCGCGCCGTCGCGTCCGCAGTACAGACCTTCGACCGGACCGAACGAATCGCTATCCGGCGGCGTGTCGAAGCGGAACAACTCGAGGAGCGATTTGCCCGCCGATGCAGGCAGCAGTTGCTCGAACGCGGCGTTCGCCTGGCAGATCGTGTCCGCATGATCGACGATCACGCACGGGCTGTCCGACGCCATGAGCGACCGGAGCATGTGTTCGGCGGGCGGATCGTCGTTGACGACGGTGCTGGTGTTGGGTTGGCTGCTCATAGGCCCTCCAAAGGGTGTGCGAAAGCCTGACCGGCAAGAAAACAAGCGGGAGGGCGCGCGAACGTTTTTACTTGGGCGCGTCTTTCGGCCGGGCCGATGAACGGCGCTGGTCACGTCGTCGGTCTGTTATTTATTGGTGATCCCGACTTTCCTGCGAGTCCCGGTGCCTTCGATATCCGGGAACGCTGCCTGCAAATGAATTTAGTGCGAAGCAGCGGCAGGTGGCAGGGACAAATTCCTGTACTAATCGGACAAACCGCCGCGAGAGGAAGCGCTTGCGCGCCGTAGGCGCTGCCGGAAAGCCGAAGTGTCATGGACCTGGCATGCGGGGTGTGGCAGTTCAGGAGGCGGCGCTTTTACGATCGGACCATGCCACTTCGGGTACGGATGTATAACGATTCGGTGTGCCCAGCTTTGAAATGCGTGGCCTTTTATCGCGGCGGTCCGACCGTTCGCCAGGCTTTATCGGGCTTCAACCGGCTTCAACCGGCACGCGGTAATTAATCGAACCCTGCAATGAAAACGTTTCGAATCGGGATTGGCGTTCGCTGAGCGGCTCGCTTTGCGAGCGTATCTTTAAGGTCGAAATGGGATCGGAACGATGGACTCGTCTTTGCAACGGATGCTCGAAGCGATCGATGCCGCTAAAGCGAAACTGGACGCGGTGCGGCCGCTTTCGGCTCCGGCCCTGGCTTTGCTGCATGAAAGGCTGAGGCTGGAATGCACGCGCGATGCGAATGCAGCGGTGCAACAACACACGCCCGCGCCGCGCGAGACCCGGGTCGTGCTCGACAACATGACCATGGGCGGCAAGCCGCTGCCGCAGCATTGCGAGATCATGGGCCATCGCGACGCCATGCGTTACCTCGAAGAGATCGTCTCGAATAACGATCCAGTCTCGGCATGGCAGATCCGGAACATCCACAATGTCGTGCTGAAGGGTGGTGTCGGTGAGGAAGCCTGCCGCTATCGTCATGTGAATGTGGCGATAGCCGGCGCGCGCACGACTCCGCCGGACTTTCTGAATCTGCCCGCCGAACTGGCGGCGCTCGCCGAGTGGCATGCGAAGGCAGGGAACATGCATCCCGTCGCGCGCGCGGCGGAACTTCATACGCGCTTCGTCAGGATCCATCCGTTCGTGGACGGAAACGGCAGGACAGCGCGACTGCTCTTGAATGTCGAGTTGATGAAATCGGGTTATCCGCCGGCCGTTATCCGGAACGAGGATCGCGCGGCTTATTGCGATTCGCTGGATGACGCTTGCGTGAGCGGCGACTACACCGGCATAGCGCGGCTGATCGCCAAATCGGTTCGGCGGTCATTCGGCATCTATTTCGACGCGCTCGACATCGGTGGATAGCTGGAACAAGGGGCAGTGCAACCGCCCCTGTTCCCTCACATCGTCCCGCTCCCAGCAGCGTATTACGCGGCGAAGCGGCGTTCCGCGCTTTGCTGCGGGTTGCGTTTCTCCAGCACGGCCGGCGCGGTTTCTTTCATTGCGAGCGCACAGCATGCCGAAACCACGCCGAGCGCGGAGAACATGAGCGCCGGTCCGATCCAGCCGAACGCGCCGTACATGCCGGTGGCGATGATCGGCAGCAGACCCGCGATCACCGAGGCCCCGTTATAACCGAGCGAAATGCCCGACGAGCGCACGTTGGCCGGGAACTGCTCCGAGAACCAGCTCGCCTCGACCGCGAAAATCGGATCGTGACTGAAGAGCAGGGACAGCGCGACCGCGACGATCACCATGATGAGCGCGCCCGTGTTGATGAGCATGAACATCGGCACGCCGAAGGCGATGGTGAACAGCGCGCCCATCATGAACACCGGACGGCGGCCGATTCTGTCGCTCAACGCGCCGTAGATCAGATGGCTGACGAGGCCGAGCGCGGAGCCGATCAGCGTGCCCCACAGGATATGGCGCGTCGTCGACACATGCGCGAGCGCCACATAAGACAACATGAAACTCGTCGTGATGTAGTAGCCGCCCGTTTCCGCCATGCGCAGGCCGACGATCTTCAGAATGCTGCGCCAGTCGCTCTTGATGACTTCGAGCGCGGGCTGCTTCATCACCTTGTTCTCGGCCTTGACGGCTTCGAATTCCGGCGATTCCGACACGCTCATCCGGATGAAGATGCCGATCGCGACCATCACGAAGGACATGAGGAACGGCGTGCGCCAGATCCAGTCGCCTTCGAAGATCGCGCCCGACAGAAGGAACGCGCCATTCGCGAGCAGAAGGCCGAGCGGAATGCCGAGTTGCGGCACCGCGCCGAAGAAGCCGCGCCGCTTTTCCGGCGCGTGCTCGCACGCCATGAGCACCGCGCCGCCCCATTCCGCACCGAAGCCGATGCCCTGCACCATGCGCAGCAGGATCAGCAGGATCGGCGCGAGCACGCCGGCCTGCGCGTAAGTCGGCAGGAAGCCGATCAGCACGGTCGCGCCGCCCATCGCGACGAGCGACCAGAACAGCACGGCCTTGCGGCCGAGACGGTCGCCGTAATGCCCGGCGAGATAGCCGCCGAACGGACGCATCAGAAAGCCGATGGCGAGCGTCGCGAACGACGCCAGAATGCCGACGATCGGCTCGGTCGTATGAAAGAAGATCTTGCCGAACCACGCGGCGGCGGCCGTGCCGTAGATGAAGAAGTCGTAGCTCTCGACCGCCGAGCCGATCATCGACGCGACGGCGACCTTGACCGCGCGGTCTTCGTTGTTGCTGCTCATGTTGTGGTGTCTCCAATACATCAACCGGCCGCTTCCCGAACTAGAAGCGGCCAGAACCGCGTTGCGCTTTCGTCGAGCGCTTTCAACGCGACAAGTGGCGTCCTGATTTCAGGACTTCTCCCAGGTTTCGATCACGCGGCTGTCGTCGCGCAATCCCAGACCCGAGCCGGCTGCTTCGTGATAGCGCGCGTTGGCGATCGACAGCAGCGGCACGTCGGCGCCGCAGGCTTTCGCGGCATCGGCGACGAGATCGCTGTCCTTCACGAAGATGTTGATCGAGCTCGTCACATTCACGTCCGTGCCTTGCAGCATGCGCGGGCCGCGATCCGACAGCATCCACGAACCCGCCGCGCCTTTCTCGACGAGTTCGAGCACGGCCGCCGGATCGAGGCCGAGCGAGCGCGCCAGATTGAGCGCTTCCGCCGCCGCCACGATATGCACCGAACAAAGATGCTGGTTCACGACCTTGATCGCCTGACCGTCGCCGAGCTTCGGGCCGGTAATGCGCACGCTGCCCATCGCGTCGAGCACGGGGCGCACGGCGCCGATGTCCTTCGCGTCGCCCGATGCGAAGATCACCAGTTGCCCCGTTTTCGCACGCGCGGTGCCGCCGGTCACGGGCGCATCGACGACGCGCGCGCCTGCCGCTTTGAGGCGTTCGCCCTGTTCGCGCACCGCATCCGGGCCGACCGTCGACATGACGACCCACGTCTGTCCTTCGAGCTTCGTGCCGACGCTTTCCACGAGCGAAGCGAGCTGCTGCGGCGTCGCCACCATCGCGACGACGACTTGCGGCGCGGGCGCGGCCGCGAAGCTATCGACGGCGGCAAGGCCGCTTTCCTGCGCCATCGCGAGCGCGCGGGGCGACAGGTCGACGCCGGTCACGTCATGGCCCGCGCCCTTGATTCGCAGCGCCATCGGCAGTCCGATCGCGCCGATGCCAATGAAAGTCACGTTCATGATTACTTGAGCCAGTGTTTGATGTTTTCCACAATGGATGCCGTCGAGATGCCGTAGCGGTCGTGCAGGGTCGGCAGCGCGCCCGCGTCGAGGAACTGATCGGGCAGGGCGATGTGACGGAACGCCGGCATCACGCGATGACGCACGAGCGCGCTCGTCACGGCATCGCCGAGACCGCCGATCACGCTATGGTTCTCCGCGACGATCACGAGACGTCCCGGCTTCCTGCATTGCTCGATGATGGCCGCTTCGTCCAGCGGCTTGATGGTCGGCACGTGCAGCACGCCGACGCTCGCGGAGCCGTCATCCAGCGCTTGCGCGGCTTCGAGCGCGCGCATGGTCATGATGCCGGACGAGATGATGAGCACGTCCGCGCCGTCGCGCAACATCTTGGCCTTGCCGAGTTCGAACGTGTAATCGTAGTCGTCGAGCACGGCGGGCACCTTGCCGCGCAAGAGGCGCATATACACCGGGCCATGGTGAGCGGCGATTGCGGCAACGGCCTGTTCGGTGTCGAGCGCGTCGCACGGGTCGATCACGGTCATGCCGGGAATGGCGCGCATCAGCGCGAGGTCTTCGGTCGCCTGATGGCTCGGGCCGTAACCGGTCGTGAGACCCGGCAGCGCCGCGCAGATCTTCACGTTGAGGTTCTCTTCCGCGATCACCTGATGGATGAAGTCATACGCGCGGCGCGTCGCGAACACGGCGTAGGTCGTCGCGAACGGAATGAAGCCTTCCTTCGCCATGCCGCCGGCCGCGCCCATCAGCAACTGCTCGGCCATGCCCATCTGAAAATGACGTTCGGGGAATGCCTGATTGAAGATGTGCAAGTCGGTGTACTTCGACAGATCGGCCGTCATGCCAACAATGTTCCGGCGCTTTTCGGCTTCGGCAACGAGCGCGTGGCCGAACGGCGCGGGGCGCGTCTTCTGGCCTTCCGATGCGATCGACGCGATCATCGCGGACGTCGTGAGGCGAGGTTTCTTTTCAGCGACGGCGCTCATGCCTTGTCTCCTTGTGCTGCTGCGTGGTGTTGATCGAGCACGGCGATCGCCTGCTGCCATTCTTCCGGGTCTACCCGGATAAAGTGATTCTTCTCGCGCGTCTCCAGAAACGGCACGCCTTTGCCCATCAACGTATCGAGCAGGACGACGCGCGGCTTCGCCTCCGTCAGCGACCGGCACCGGTCGAACGCCGCGACGAGCGCGGGCATGTCGTTGCCGTTCACGCGCTCGACGTGCCAGCCGAAGGACGCGAACTTGTCGGCGAGCGGCTCGAAGGCGAGCACGTCGTGCGACGGGCCGTCCGCCTGCTGGCGGTTGATGTCGACCATCGTGATGAGATTGCCGAGGCCGTGATGCGCGGCGGACAACGCGGCTTCCCACGTCGCGCCTTCATCGAGCTCGCCGTCGGACATCGAGTTGTAGACGAACGCCGGATTGCCCTTCAGACGCAAGCCGAGCGCCATGCCGACGGCAATCGTCAGACCTTGCCCGAGCGAGCCGCCCGAGATTTCCATGCCGGGCGTGTAGGTGGCCATGCCGGACATCGGCAGGCGGGAATCGTCGGAGCCGTAGGTTTCCAGCTCCTCTTCGGGGATCACGCCCGCTTCGATCAGCGCGGCGTAGAGCGCGATCGCGTAGTGGCCGTGCGAGAGCAGAAAGCGGTCGCGGCCTTCCCATTCGGGATCGTCGGGGCGGAGGTTCATCGCGTGGCACCAGGCGACGGCGAGGGCGTCGGCGAGTCCGAGCGCCTGGCCGATATAGCCCTGGCCCTGAACTTCGCCCATGCGCAGCGCGAAGCGGCGAATGCGATAAGCGTGGTCGGCGAGTTTGGCGAGTTTGGCGAGTTGCGCTGAGCGCGAGCCGGCTTGCGGCTCGGCCTCGGTAATCATTGTCATGGCTGTTCCTGCGGACGGGAGAAGAATCCTCGACAACCTCCGATGGCTGCAGTTGTCTCCTGTTCAGCAATCGGACGGTGTGGGAACGAGGTGGGGCTAATGTAGCCTTGACAACTGGGGCTGACAAAAGAAAAGATTGCACCAACTGATGAACCTCATTCACGAATTCCGCGCATGAACATCTTTCGCAAGGTTCCGCTTTCGTATATTCGGGTTTTCGAGGCTGCCGGCCGCACGCTTTCTTTCGCCGATGCCGCGCGCGAGCTGAACCTGTCGCCGAGCGCGGTCAGTCATTCGGTGCGAAAACTGGAAGACTTGCTCGGGCATCGGCTCTTTCAGCGCAGCACGCGGGAAGTGCGCCTGACGCGCGAAGGCGCGACGCTGATGGAGCACATTCAGCGCGGCATGGACGAGATGCAGCGCGGTTTCGCGCTGCTGGCGAGCGATGAGCGCACGCCGCTGCGGCTGCACACCGCGCCGAGCTTCGCGACGCAATGGCTGCTGCCGCGGCTCGCGGGTTTCGTGCGCGATCATCCGAACATCGACTTGCGCTTTTCCGCGAGCACCGATTACGCGCGTTTCGACGACGATTTCGATCTCGATATCGTCTATGGGGAACCGAAGCCCTCACCGCACGAAAAGATTCCGCTCGCGCTCGAGGGCCTGGCGCCCTTGTGCCCGCCCGCGCTCGCCGAGCGCATCCGCAAGCCGGAGGATCTGTATCACGTTCCGCTGATCCAGTGCGAAGTGCAGATGTATCAATGGAAAGGCTGGTTCGAAGCCAACGGGCTTCCGCCGCCGACGCATTACGGCTTGCGCTTCGACCGCAGTTCGATGGCGATCGCCGCCGCCGTCGATGGCCTCGGCGTCGTGCTCGAATCAACGCTGCTTTCCGAACGCGAGCTGCAACGCGGCGAACTCGTGCGTCCGCTCGCCGGATCGACGCGCGAAGTGGAATACGTGGGGCATTACCTCGTGCATCCGCGCAGAGCGCATCCGCACGAGGCATTCGAGACATTCAAGGCGTGGCTCTTGAATGCGCTCGGCATCGGCGGCCGGTCATGACACCACGTTGACCGGCGTTCCCGCGACGAACGCCGCCACGTTATCCATCAGCTGATCGGCGAGCGACTGCTGCGCTTCGTCGGAGGCCCACGCGACGTGCGGCGTCACGATCACGTTCGGCCGGTTCGCGATGCGCATGAGCGGGTTGTCGGGCGCGGGCGGTTCGGTCGTGAGCACGTCGAAGCCGATACCGCTGATCAGCCCTTCCTCGAGCGCCTCGACGAGCGCGGCTTCATCGACGAGACCGCCGCGCGCCGTGTTGATGATGAGCGGCTTCTTCTTCATCGCGCGGAATTCGGCGGCGGACAGCATGCCGCGCGTCTGCGGCGTGAGCGGGCTGTGGATCGTGATGACATCGCTCGTCGCGAGCACTTCGTCCCACGGCGTGTAGAGCGGCCCGAGTCCGTCGCGTCCTTTATGCGCCGCGAAAACCGGCTTCATGCCGAAGGCCTTCGCGATTTCGGCGACGCGCTGCCCAAGCACGCCTTCGCCGATGATGCCGAGCGTCGCGCCGCCCAGATCGCGGATCGCGTGATTGAAGAAGCAGAACTGCCCCGACTTCTGCCATTCGCCGTTCAGCACATCGTCGCGATAGGCGATCAGATTGCGGCGCAACGCGAGCATCAATGCGAACGTATGCTCCGGCACGGTGTTCACCGCATAGCCGCGGATATTCGACACGACGATGCCGCGCTTCGCGCACGCCGCCTTGTCGACGACATCGGTGCCCGTGGCGGCGACCGCGACGAGCCTGAGCGTCGGCACTTGCTCGATGATGTCGGCGGTAATCGCGACCTTGTTCGTGATGACGATGCTCGCGCCCTGCAAACGCGCGGCGACCTGCTGAGGCGCGGTGCGCTCGTATTCGACGAGTTCGTGTTCGAACGCGGGGCGCTTCAGCGTGATCTGCGGCGCGAGCGTTGCGCGGTCGAGAAAGACGATCTTCTGCATGGTGTTCCTGTGATGAAGGTTCAAAGATGCCGCTTCGCTTGCGTGACGACATGTGCGGCCGTGATGCCGAAGTGCTCGTAAAGCGTCTCCGCCGGCCCCGAGGCGCCGAAGCCCTTCATGCCGACGAAACCGCCGCGATCGCCGAGATAGCGATCCCATCCGAAGCGCACGGCCGCTTCCACCGCGACGCGCACGGTATCGGCGCCGAGCACGCTCAGCCGATAATCCGCGTCCTGTTCGTCGAAGAGTTCGCAGCAGGGCATCGACACGACCGCCGTCGCGATGCCCGCCGCCTGCAGTTGCTCGCGCGCGGCGAGCGCGACGGCCACTTCCGAACCCGTGGCGATGAGCGTGACGCGGCGCCTGCCGCCAACGGCCTCGGCGAGCACATAGCCGCCGCGTGCCGACAGATTCGCCTCGTCATGCGCGCGGCGCACGAGCGGCAGCGCCTGACGCGCGAAGACCATCGTGCTCGGGCCGGACTTGTGCCCGTACGCGAGCATCCAGCATTCGGCGGCTTCGACGGCATCGGCAGGACGGAACACGCGCATGTTCGGCATCGCGCGCAAGGACGCGAGGATTTCCACCGGCTGATGGGTCGGCCCGTTCTTGCCGACGCCGATCGAGTCGTGACTGAAGACGAACTTCACCGGCAAGCCCATCAGCGCGGCCATGCGCATCGCGGGGCGCTCGTAGTCGGAGAAGGCGAGATAGGTGACGGCGAGCGGAACGATGCCGCCGTGCGCGGCCATGCCGTTGGCCATCGCGCCCATCACGTGTTCTCGCACGCCGCAATGCACGTAGGCGCCGCCGCGATCCTCGGCGTTGAACGCACGCAGGCTGCGCTTGTGGCTCGTAGGCGCTTCGAGATCCGCGCAGCCGACCATGCGTTCGGGCAGCACGTCCGCGAGCAGATCGTTGAGCTCGGCGGAGATCAAGATGCCGCCGGGCGCTTCGTCTCTTTTCTGCGCATCGCGCTTGTACGTTTCGAGCGTGTCTTGCCAGCCTTCCGGCAATTCACCCGCGACGATGCGTTCGAACTCCGCGCGCGCTTCCGGCTGCAACGACGCCACGCGCTCGCGCCATGCGCGATATTCGCCTTCGCTGCGGCGGCCCGCATCGCGCCAGGTTTTCAGGACGCCGGCGGGAATCTCGAATGGCGCGTGCGGCCAGTTCAGTTCGTTGCGCGCGGCATCGGCGTCCTTTTCGAAGAGACGCCCGCTGTGCCCGCCGCGCTGACCTTGCAGACGCGCGATGCCGCGCGCGATCACCGTGCGGCACGCGATCATCGACGGACGCGCATCCTGCTTCGCTTCGGCAAGCGCGCGAGAGACCGCTTCGAGATCGTGTCCATCGACTTCGATCACATGCCAGCCCGCCACGCGAAAGCGCTCACTCACGTCCTCGCTGATGGAGAGCGCCGTGCTGCCGTCATCGGTAATGCGGTTATCGTCCCAGCACAGAATGAGCTTGCCGAGCTTCAGATGCCCGGCGAGCGCGATCATTTCCTGTCCCACGCCTTCCTGCAGGCAGCCATCGCCGACGAACGCATACGTGTAATGATCGACGATGCCATCGCCGAACTTCGCGTTCAGATAAGCCTCCGCGACCGCCATGCCGAACGCGTTCGCGATGCCTTGCCCGAGCGGGCCGGTCGTCACTTCGATGCCGGACGCGGTATCGAATTCGGGATGGCCTTCGCAATGCGAGCCCATTTCGCGAAACGACCTGATCTGATCGATGCCGAAGTTCGCATAGCCGGTGAGATGCAGCACCGCGTAGAGCAGCATCGAGCCATGACCGTTCGAGAGCACGAAGCGGTCGCGATCGGGCCACTGCGGATCGGCGGCGTTGAACTTCATGTGCCGCGTGAACAGCGCCGTGGCGATTTCGGCCATGCCGAGCGGCACGCCCTGGTGACCTTCGCCCGCGCGCACGATCGCATCGATGGCGAGAAAGCGGATGGCGTTCGACAGCGCTGGCGTGTCGATGGAAGACATGACTTCTCCTTGCCGCTCCGTGAAGGAGCGGCATCAACGAGGTTCGAAAGGGAATTACTTGAGGAAGCCCGTGGAAATCCACGGAATGGCGGCGACGAGAATCAGGCCGACGATCAACGCCGCGATATAGCCGATGATCGGCTTCATGCCTTCGTCGGGATGAATGCGGCTCACCGCGCACGCCGAGTAGTAGCCGACGCCAAAGGGCGGCGCGAACAGGCCCACGCCCATCGAAAGGATCACGACCATCGCGTAGTGCACGTCGTTGATGCCCATTTGCCGGGCGATCGGGAACATCAGCGGACCGAACAGCACGATAGCGGGAATGCCTTCGAGCACGCTGCCGAGCACGATGAACACGAGGATCGAGGCCGCCATGAACATCCACCCGCCGCCGGGCAGCGCGGCCATCGCACGCGCGAGCTGGCCCGAGAAGCCCGATTGCGTGAGCGCCCACGCCATGCTCGTCGCCGCGCCGATGATGAGCAGGATCGCGCCGGACAGCGCGGCGGTATCGATCAGCATCGGCTTGAGACGCGCCCATTCGAAGCGGCGATAGATCAGCAATCCCGCGAGAACCGCATACGCGATGCCGATGGTCGATACTTCCGTCGCCGTCGCGATGCCTTCGACCACGGCCGCGCGAATCACGAACGGCAACGCGAGCGCGGGCAGGGCGATGGCGAGCTTGCGAAGAATCTCGCCGCGCGACGCACGCTTCACATTCGACAGATCGTCCACGCGATAACGCCACCACACGACCGCGCACAACGTGATCGCGAGCACGATGCCCGGCAGCATGCCGCCCGTGAACAGCGCGGAAATCGACACCCCCGTCACCGAGCCGAGCGTGATGAGCACGAGACTCGGCGGAATGGTTTCCGTCTGCGCGCCCGTCGCCGCGAGCAGCGCGACGAGATCGCCGGGTTTCGCGCCGCGCGCTTTCATCTCGGGAAACAGCACAGGCGCGACGGCGGCCATGTCGGCGGCTTTCGAACCGGAGATGCCGGACACGAGATACATCGCGCCGACGAGCACGTACGACAAGCCGCCGCGCACGTGCCCGAGCAGGCTCGCGAGGAACGCGATCATCGCGGCGGCCATGCCGGTCATCTCGATCAGTTGCCCGAGGAACACGAAGAGCGGCACGGACAGGAGAATCAGATGCGACATGCCTTCGTCCATGCGCCCGACCACGACGACGAGCGGCGTGCTCGTCGTCAGCGCGAGATAGCCGAAGGTCGCGAGGCCGAACGAAAACGCGATGGGCACGCCCGAGAGCACGCACAACGCGACGAGCCCGACGAAGAAGATCAGCAGGTTCAGATTGCCGAGATCCTTCAGCACGGGACTCGCCGCATAGAATGCGCCCGCGATGGCCGCGACCGCGGCGAGCGCGCCGAGCACGAGCTTCCAGTCGCCGACGCGTGCGAGCCGCAGGCACGCGACGAGCAGCATCAGGCCCGAGCCGATCGGCAACGCAGCCGCGCGCCACGAGTTGGGGATGTCGAGCGCGGGCGTCGTGATGAACGCTTCGTCCTGGGCGAAGTCGAGGGCGGGGCCGATCACCATCGCCAGGAACGCGAGCGGCGCGGCGATCGCGACGACATCGAGAAACGCGCGCACGCCCGGCGACGCCATGCCGACGAGCGCCGTCATCCGCATGTGCTCGCCGCGGCGCAACGCGACGACCGCGCCGAGCATCGCGAGCCAGAGGAACAGCATCGACGCGAGCTCGTCGGACCAGACGAGCGGCGTGTGCAGCGCATAGCGGCTCGTCACGCCCGCCAGCAGCACGACGATCTCGGCCACGACCAGCAGCGCGGCCGGAATCTCGACGATATGGCCGAGCACGGAATCGAGTTTCGCGGCGATACCGCGATGCGGCGCCGGATGCGGAAGAGGAACCGTCTGCATGGTCGTCATACCAGTTTGCCGGTGTATTTTTCGAGCACGCCCCAGCCTTGCTCGCCGTACTTCGATTTCCAGTCGCTATAGAAGCTCGTTTTCTTCAACGCGCCGCGGAACGCTTCACGATCCACCTCGACGATGTTGATGCCCTTCGCCTTCAGATCGTTGCGCAGGCTCGAATTGAGCTTCGCGATGTCGGCGCGCTGGTTCATGCCGGCCGCTTCGAATTCACGCGTGACGATGGCGCGCATGTCGGCGGGCAGCTTCTCCCACGCGCGGCGATTGCCGAGAATCCAGTACGCGTCCCACACGTGCGACGTGAGGCTGATGGACTTCTGCACTTCATAGAGCTTCGCCGTCGCGATGATCGGCAACGGGTTTTCCTGACCTTCGACCACGCCCGTCTGCAACGCGGAATACAGCTCGTTGAAGTTGATGGGCGCGGGACCGGCATCGAGCGACTTGAACAGCGAGGTGAGCATCGGCGCCTGCGGCACGCGAATCTTGAAGCCCTTCAGATCGGCGGGCGTCTTCACGACGCGCGTCGACGAACTCACTTGACGGAAGCCGTTGTCCCACGGCTTCGACACGGCGATGATCCCCGACTTCTCGATCTGCTGGCGGACATAGCCGCCGAGATCGCCGTCCATCGCTTTCCAGACGGCGTCGTAGTCGGGGAACGCGAAGCCCGTGTTGACGATGCCCGCTGCGGGCGTCAATGTCGCGAGAATCGACGATGCCAGGTTGAAGAACTCGACGCCGCCGCTGCGCACTTGCGAGAGCAGATCGGTATCGGAACCGAGCTGGTTGGCGGGGAAGAGCTTGATGTCGAGCCTGCCTCCGGTGGCTTCGCGAATCTTGTCGCAGGCCTGCTGCCCGCGAATGTTCACGGGATGCGTCGGGTCCTGACCCGTCGCGAGCTTGTACGAGAACTCCGCCGCCGATGCGCGGCGCGTCGTGATGGCAAAGAGCGGCGCGGCCGCGGCGATGCTCGCGCCCGCCTTCAGGAACGTGCGCCGGTCGATGCCGCTTTCTTTCGTGCGAGTGGTCATGGTGTGCTCCTCCAAACCTGATGATGTCGATATAAGTGTTGTTATTCGAAGCCGCGTGCTTCAGCCGTTTTAGCCGTGAATCAGCATGCCTCCGTTCACGTCGATGACCGCGCCGGTGATGTACGAGGAAATCGGCGACGAGAGAAACAGGAACGCGCCCGCGACGTCATCGGGCACGCCGAGGCGATTCAGCGGAATGCCCGCGAGAATCTCGACACGCTTTTCGTCGCTGATCTTGCCCGCGTTGATATCGGTCTGAATGAGGCCGGGCGTCACGCAATTCACGCGAATGCCGTCGACGCCGAACTCGCGCGCCATCGCCTTGGCGAGACCGAGCACGCCCGCCTTGGCGGCGGAATAGTGCGGGCCGCCGAGAATGCCGCCGCCGCGTTGCGCCGATACCGACGACATACAGCCGATCGAACCGCCGCCGTTGCGCTTCATCACCGGCACCACCGCTTGCGACAGATACAGCACGCCGCGCAGGTTCACGTCGAGAATGCGGTCCCAGCTTTTCGGATCGATGTCGAGGAGCTTCGCGGCCTGCGTGATGCCCGCGTTGTTGATGAGAATGTCGATGGCGCCGAAGTCCGTGACGATGCGATCCACGGCGGCGGCGCACGCGGCGCGGTCGGTCACGTCGCACACATAGCCGCGATGCTCCGGCCCGATGCTGCCGGCCGCTTCGCGCGCGGCGGCTTCATCGAGATCGAGAATGGCGACCTTCGCGCCGTGCTTCGCGAACATGCGCGCCGTCGCCATGCCGATCCCGCGCGGCGATGCCGCTCCCGAGATGACGGCGACCTTGCCTTCGAGAAGACGCGACTCTGACATGATTTGATTCTCCAAATGTTCGTGGTTGATGAAGGCTTAGCCGAGCCAGCCTTTGATGGTGTTGCACATCGCTTCGGTGGAAATGCCGTAGCGATCGTGCAGCGTGGGTAGGGCGCCGGCGTCGAGAAACGCATCGGGCAGGGCGATCTGGCGGAAGGCGGGCGTGACGCCCGCGCCGAGCAGCGTGCGCGCGACGGCTTCGCCAAGACCGCCGATCAGCGTATGGTTTTCCGCGACGACGACCATGCGGCCCGTGCGCTTCGCCTCGCGCAGGATGGTCGCGGTGTCGAGCGGCTTGATCGTCGGCACATGGAGCACGGCGACGTCGACGTTGTCCTGCTGCAAGGCCTTCGCCGTCTCGAGCGAGCGCATCGTCATGATGCCGGTCGAGATCAGCAGCACGTCGTTGCCGTCACGTAAAAGCTTCGCCTTGCCGAGCTCGAACCGATAGCCGTATTCGTCGAGCACGGCGGGCACGTTGCCGCGCAAGAGGCGCGCGTACACGGGGCCTTTGTGCGCGGCGATGGCCGGCACCATCTGCTCGATGTCGAGCGCATCGCACGGATCGATGACCGTCATGTTGGGCATCGCGCGCATCAGCGCGAGGTCCTCGGCGGCCTGATGGCTCGGACCGTAGCCGGTCGTGAGTCCCGGCAGCGCGGCGACGATCTTCACGTCGAGATTGTCTTCCGCGATCGTCTGGTGGATGAAGTCGTAGGCGCGGCGTGTCGCGAACACGGCATAGGTCGTGACGAACGGCTGCGCGCCTTCGTGCGCCATGCCGGCCGCCGCGCCCATCAGCAATTGCTCGGCCATGCCCATCTGGTAATAGCGCTCAGGAAATTCCTGCGCGAAGACATGCAGGTCCGTATATTTGCCGAGGTCGGCGGTCATGCCGACGATGTTCGCATTCGTGCGCGCGAGTTCGACGAGTGCGTGGCCGAAAGGCGCGGATCGCGTGACTTGTCCTTCGCCCGCGATCGACGCGATCATCGCGGAGGTTTTCAGTCGCGTGCTCATGCCTGTCGTCCTTGTTCGAGTGCGTCGAGCGCGAGCTTCCATTCGTGCGCATCGACACGAATGAAGTGATTCTTTTCGCGCTGTTCGAGGAACGGCACGCCGCAGCCCATCTTCGTGTCGCACACGATGATGCGCGGCTTCGCGTCCTTCAAATTGCGCGCGTTGTCGAAGGCCTGCTTCACGGCGCGGATGTCGTTGCCGTCGATGCGCTGCGTGTACCACCCGAACGCTTCGAGCTTCTCGACGAGCGGCTCGAACGCCATGATCTGCGTCGATGGGCCATCGGCCTGCTGATTGTTCACATCGACGATGGCGATGAGGTTGTCGAGCTTCCAGTGCGCGGCGGACATCAGGCCTTCCCAGATCGCGCCTTCGTCGAGCTCGCCATCCGAGAAGAGCGTATAGACGAAGGATGCCGAGCCTTTGCGCTTCAGGCCCAGGCATCGTCCGACAGCGATCGTCAAGCCTTGCCCGAGCGAGCCGCCGGACATTTCCATGCCGGGCGTGTAGCTCGCCATCCCGGACATCGGCAGGCGGCTGTCGTCGCTGCCGTAGGTGTCGAGCTCGTCTTCGGGCAGCACGCCCGCTTCGAACAGCGCGGCATAGAGCGCGATCGCGTAATGACCGTTGGACAGCAGAAAGCGGTCGCGCGCTTCCCATGCGGGATCGTCCGGACGATGATTCATCGCGCCGAAATACGCGACGGCCAGTACATCGGCGATGTCGAGTGCCTGGCCGATGTAGCCCTGGCCTTGCACTTCGCCCATGAGAAGCGCGTTGCGGCGAATGCGATACGCATGCTCCGCGAGTTGCGCGATGTCGTTGTTCACGCGTCCTGTCTCCATCGTTTTATTAGCGGCCCATGCGACTCCGGGTATTCCCTCGAATCGGGTGGCCAGCGAGTACGTATAAGCGTATTGATTTGGACAGTCGCGCTCAAACGAATTAAAGTGGCTTATCGTTGAATTGAATTCATCCGAACACTGCAATGCACAATCGCGTGACGCTCAAGTCGATACAGGCATTCGAGGCTGCGGCGAGACTGTCGTCTTTCGCACTTGCAGCAGATGAACTGTTCGTGACGCCTTCGGCGGTGAGCCATCAGATCAAGCTGCTGGAAGAGCAATTGAGCGTGCGGCTCTTTCATCGCGTGCATCGCGCGGTGATCCTGACGGACAGCGGCCGGCACTACGCGGAAGAGATCGGCGCGGCGTTCGCGCGCATCGAGAAAGCCACGCGCGACATCGGGCGCGTGGCGAAGAGCGACATCCTGACCGTGCATTCGACGCCGAGCTTCGCCACGCAATGGCTCATGCCTCGGCTCGCGCGCTTCTCGTCGCGGCATCCGGATATCGATTTGCGGCTGCATGCGTCGAACGATCCTGTCGATCTGACGCGCGCATCCGTGGACGTCGATTTGCGTTACGGCGCGCGCAAGCTGCAGCCGGCGGGCACGCTGGTGCTCGACTTGCCATCGGAGACCATCGTGCCGCTGTGTTCGCCGAAACTGATGGAAGGGGCGCACCCGATTCGCACGGTGGCGGATCTCAAGCATCACACGCTGATTCACAGCGAGAATTGCCTCGTCGGATGGCGCGACTGGATGCGCATGCATCGAAAGACGCCGCTCGATATTTCGCGCGGGCCGCGCTTCGATCGCTCGTTCATGGCGATCAGCGCGGCCGCCGACGGCGTCGGCGTGTGTCTGGAAAGTCTGCTGCTCGTGCAGCGCGAGCTCGATGCGGGAAAGCTCATCGCGCCGTTCGGCTTCGACGGTCTGAGCGTGAACGGTTATACGCTGAACCTGCTCAAGTCATCGGTGGATCTGCCGAAGGTGAAGAGCTTTCAGGACTGGCTTTTCGAGGAACTGGGCTGATCGCTCGTGCCATCGATGACGGCGCCGTGACGCGTGGCAAGGCGCTTTCGCTCAGTCGTCGAATTCGCCCGCTTCCAGAGCTTCGGAGAAATCGGTGAGCCAGGTGGCAAAGTGATCCGTGTCGTAGATCGCCTTCTTGCCGTTGGTGATTCGCGTGACGGAGATTCGCCGCGTGGCGCCGGTTTTGTTGTTCGCCGGAACATCGACATCGTCCGTGATCTGAAAATCACGCAGTTCGAGTCCCCGGTCTGCAAGCACGGCTTTGACGTCTTCCTGTTCGTCCCAGGAAAACTGGGAGAAGTCATGGGCTGTCATGCGGTCTCCTCGCGCGGTGAGCGAACTGCATGTCGGAAACGGTTCGCAAAAGCGAACGATCGCTTTAATCCCTGAAATACTCAAACAGTATATTCGAGCGGATTCGGTTCTATTCGCCGATCAACGCAGCATTCGATCCGCGTGTCCGTCTTTGGTCTCGGGCGCGACGGGCGCTTGTTGCTCCGGTGACGCTTGCGCCAGCTTCATCAACCGCGCGAGAACCGGCCAGCGGCCAAGCGCGCCGAGATATTCGATCTGCGCCTGGGCATCGAAATAGCGCTTTGCATCCAAACCGCTCACCCGTCGAGCGAGCGCGTCGACGTCATGCCCGCCACGCGCTTGCTTCGAGGGGCTTTGTGCGCTGGTTTCCCTGCTCATTTCTGATTCACCCATACGCCATCCGGCGTCTTCACGACATAACCAGTCGCCGTTTTCATCGTGACCGTTCCTTCGTTCTCGCCGATCATCGGCGTTTCGGGCAAGTCGGCCGCATACTGCGCGAGCGTCACGCCCGGCTTGAACGGGCTGTTCGATACCAGGTTCGACACCAGTTGTGCGACCGCAAGGAAGCTCGTTGGCCGATCGATGACCGTCGCCGGTCCATGATCGCCATTGAAGCCCACGAGGCGCACGCCAACCGGCCCATGCACGACGCTCGGCGTCGGAATCTCGCGCAGGCCCGCAATCTGGTTGTCATCGCCGCGCAGCGCAGCGCCATGCTCCGGCACGAACACGATCACCGCGCGCCGGCCCGATTGCTGGATCAAGTCCGCGAAGCGGTCGAAGTCGCTCATCAGTTTGTTCACGCGGATCGGGTATGAATCGATGCTCGACAGCTTGCTATTGGGCAGGCGATTGCCGTCGTGCAGACTGATGGTGTTGTAGTACAGCGCGACCGGTCCCGGCACCTTCGCGCGCTGCGCATACCAGTTCGAAAGCGTCCCGTAGTCGTCCATGATCGCCGAGCCGTCGAATGCGTGCATCGCGACGGGTGCGGCCGTGTTCGGGATGAACGGCACATTGGGCACCCCGAGATTGTCCTTCACGATCTGCGTGAAGTTGTCGAAGTGGCCGTCATGATTGAACGTGACCTGCGGCGTGTACCCGGCCTGGGCGAGGTCCGCCATCAGATGGCACTGCGCGGGTGAGTCCTTGTACAGGTCCGTGTGCGCCTGCTGGCCGCACGATGCGCGCAGCACGCGGATCGCCGCCGGCCCGCTATAGCTGGCCGCCGTGCTGAAGTTCGTGAAGAGATAGTCGAAGTGCGACAGCATCGGGTGATTGCGCGCCTTCGCGACATCGAGGTCATCCCACGAAAGCGAGCAGATATGCAGCACGATCACGTCGAATTGCGCCTGCGAATCGCCGGCCAGATGGCCGAACGCGACCTGACGTTGCGGCTCGGCCGCACGGAACGCGGCGAGGGTGGCGTCGTAATCGGAGCGGCCCGCGGCTGGTCCGCTCGCCGGAGCGGCCGGAGCGGCCGATGCGGCCTGCGGGTTCGCATGCATGCCCGCGAGGACGGTGCTTGCGCCCTGCCACACGGGCAGTGCGATGAGCGCGATCATCACGAAGGTCGCAACGCGCAGCCAGCGGTTGACGATGAGATACGTCACGAGTCCGCCCAGCGCGATGACGACCAGCATCGGCGGAAGGAAGCGCGGGAGCAGTTCCAGCCAGTAGCCGAAGCTGAAGGTTCTGAGGTTGCCGAACTCCTCGACGATGCGCGCGAACGGCGGCACGTTTGCCTCGCGGTACATGAGCGGCAAACCGATGACGAGACCCGCCAGAAGCCGCATGGCACGCAAGACGCGCGAGCGCAGCGGCGAACTCGCCGCGAGCGCGGCGGCGAACCCTATGTTGGCAAGCCACAAAGGCGTGAGATGACCCGTGGAAAACAGAGCCAGCTTGATGATGAAATACAGGTTCCAGAACGTCATCTTCGAATCTCTTTTGCGCTTTTATGCATCGGGTTGTCCGGCACGCGGTATATCTTCATGGCGTACGGTCCAGCGCGAGTTTTGCGACGAGCGCGCGGCGCACGCCATCGAACAGCCGCACATAGCCTTCGATACCCATCGACAGCACGTCCTTCAGGCCTTTGAGCGGCGCGTCCTCGTCGGTGCGCTCGTCCCAGTCGAGCCATGCGTCGGCGCGCCCGAACGTGCATTGCACGAGGCGGCGCTCGTCATCGAGACTCAGGGCATCGAAGCGCACGCCCAGATGCGAGCCCGCGAGACGCGTCACGCGCACGGGGAAGTGGAATTGCCGCTCGCCCCGGCTCACGATCACGCCGAGCGTGTCGCCCGGTTCCAGCGGCAACTCTGCATCCACGATCAGGCCGAGGCCTCCCGTCGAATAGTCGCTCGTGGTGCATGCGGCCGTGCTGCCGTCGTGGAGCACGAGCATCGCCGGCATGCGCATGGCGATGCGGTGCGTGACGCGTACCTGCCTCGCCTCGCGCGCGACGCTCATCGCCGAGCCGAGCATGACCAGGTTGTAGGTGGTCCAGAACACGTTCATCAGGATGGTCGGCCCTTCGTCGCCCGCGTCGGCCGCGAGGCGGTAGAGACCGACTGCCATCGCGAGCGCATTCACGCCGAGCAACACGAGATAGGGCTTGCTCATCACCCAGTCGATATAGGTCTCTTCGATGCGCCCGCCCTTGTCCGTCACGTTGAACTTGCCGTGCTTCGGGCTGAAAAACGCGATGGTCGTGGGCAGCGCGATATACCAGGCGAGCACCGACTCGTACACCTCCGCCCAGAATGAATGGCGGTACCTGCCCTGCATGCGCGAGTTCGCCACGTTGGCGATGACGATGTACGGCAGCACGAAGCTCGCGATGGTCGTCGCGGCCGCGTTGATGAAGTACATCCCGAAGAAGAGGTACCACATCGGCATCGTCAGGAACACGAGGCGCGGGATGCCATAGAAGAAGTGCAGCATCGCGTTGCCGTAGCACAGGCGCTGAAAGAAGCCGAGTCCGCGTCCGAGAAACGGATTGTCGATGCGGAAAATTTGCGCCATGCCGCGCGCCCAGCGCGTGCGCTGCTTGATGTGGCTCGCGAGGCTTTCGGTGGCGAGGCCCGCGGCCTGCACCGTCGGCAGATAGGCGGTGGTATAGCCGCGCCGGTGCAGCTTCAGCGCCGTGTGGGCGTCCTCGGTCACGGTCTCCACGGCGATGCCGCCGACTTCCTCCAGCGGCGCGCGCTTGATGACCGCGCAAGAGCCGCAGAAGAACGTGGCGTTCCACAGGTCGTTGCCGGCCTGCACGAGCCCGTAGAACAGGTTGCCTTCGTTCGGCACGCGGCGGAATGTGCCGAGATTGCGCTCGAACGGATCGGGCGAGAAGAAGTGATGCGGCGTCTGCACCATCGCGCATTTCGGATCGGCGAAGAACGTGCCCATCGTCGCTTGCAGGAAGGAGCGCGTCGGAACGTGATCGCAGTCGAAGATCGCAATGTACTCGCCCTCAGTCTTCGCGAGCGCGCGGTTGATGTTGCCCGCCTTCGCGTGCAGGTTGTCGTCGCGCGTGATGTAGCCGATGCCCGCCTCGCGCGCGAGCGCCTCGAACTCCGGGCGATGACCGTCGTCGAGCAGATAGACGCGCAGCTTGTGGGCCGGCCAGTCGATGCCCTGCGCGGCGAAGAGCGTCGGCCTCACGACGCTGAGCGGCTCGTTGTAGGTCGGAATGTAGACATCGACGCTCGGCCAGTCGGCGGGATCGTCGGGCAGGCGCGAGACCGCGCGCTCGAGCGGCCACGCGGTCTGCACGAAGCCGAACAGCAGGATCATCCAGGTATAGGCCTCCGCGCCGAACAGCACATAACCAACGATGGCCTCGCCCGGCGTGCGGAAGGTGAGCGTCTGCGTCGTGCGCCACCAGACGTAGCGCGCCATCACGAGCAGCGCGAGCGAGGCGAGCATCAGCACCGGCAGGCGGCCCGGCAGACGGCGGATCGCGAGCGCGAAGACCGTCAGCACGGCGAAGAACACGAACTGGCCGCCGGCGGCGAGCGGCGACGTGCCGACGAACATCCAGAGCAGCGCGCCTATGCCGACAAACACCGGCAGCAGCAGGCGTGCGCGGCCGATGCGCCGCGCGCCGCCTTCGAGTCCTTCGCCCCAACGCGTCCAGGGCAATGCGTCGAGCACGGCGGCGACGCGCCGCCGGCACCAGCGGATCGCGACCATCGCCGGCGTGAGGATGCGCCCGACGAAGTTCAATACGGCGTGCACGCGCGCCGAGATGCTCCTGGCATTGGCATCGGCTCGCGGCGGCCGCACGAAAGCGCGCAGCAGCCATTCGAGCGGGCTGTGCACGTCGATGACGCCCCATTCCGCCGCCCAGCGCAGCACGAAGGCGCGCAGCAGCGCCCGGGCGATATCGCGCCGGCCCGCGCGCGGCGGCTTGAAGAAGAGCCGCACGCACCAGTCGAGCGGCGAGCGCTCGTCGGGCAGGCTGAGGCCGCGCGCGATCCAGCCGATGGCGCGCTCGCGAAATCGCGGGCGGTCCGCGCGCGGCCGACTGCGGTTCTCGTGCGTCATGACGGCGCTCTCGCGGTGTGCGCGGGCAGCCATGCATCGACGTGTTGCGCGAGCCCGTGCAGGTCGTGCGAGGCCTGCGAGTGCGGCGCTTCGTCGAACAGCCAGCCGCCGCGCGCCAGGGATTCCGGCATCGCCGCGTCCAGATGGATGCGCTGGGCGACGGGCGCGCCGCCGGCAGCGACGCGCAGCATCGCGAGAACGTCGCGCTGCATTTCGCGCGCAGGATTCAGCCGGTTCACGACGAGCCGCACATCGGCGCACGACGCACGCAGCGCTGGAAGCTGCGCGACGAACGTCGCACACGCGGCGGGCTCGGGCGGGCACACGCACAGCACGAGATCGGCCGCGCGCGCGGCGTGATCGGCCTGCGGCGACGGATAGCGCGGCGTGTCGATCAGCACGACACCCGTATCCGCGAGCCCTATCTCGCCGATCGCGCGCGCGAGCCAGTGAGGATTCGCGGCGAGGCGCGCACTGCACGCGGCGGCCTCGGCAAGCGTGAGTTGTCCATGCGGCACGAAGAGCACGCCTTCGTCGTTGCGCCAGGTGTGCTCATGCCAGACGTGCGACGCGTCGGTCAGCGCCTGCGCAATGCCTTCGCTTGCGAGCGTATCCAGACCGAGCCAGGTGCCGAGGATGTTCTGTGGATCGAAGTCGAGCGCGACCACCTCGCGTCCGAGGCGCGCGAGCAGCACCGCGAGCGACGCGGCAAGCATCGTGCGGCCCGCGCCGCCCGCCGTCGAAACGATTGCGATGGTTTTCATGAGCGGGCTTCCGCTTGCGAGGAATCGGTCGAGGCCGATGCCGAGGGCGGCGCATCCGCTTCCGGCACGAGCCGCGTGTTGAGCGCGACGGCTTCGATGCGGCACGGCACCGCGTCGCGCACATCGAAGTCGCGCGCGGCGGCCATGCCGCGCCGCGCGCCGCCGCGCTGCCAGATGATCCACGCGGGCACGCCGGCCAGAGCGCCGAGCAGAACGGAAATCAGCAGAATGTCCATGATTCATCTCCTCGAAGCGGCGAGCGGCATGCGCGCGGGCACGGCACGGCGCGCGGCGTGCGAAGGGGCATCGCCTGGCGCGACCCTCGATGCCTCTGCCTGCAAAACCTGTTCGAGCGCGTGGAGTTCGCCGCGCGCGCGGCGCACGGATTCGGGCTCGCGCTCGGCTTGCGGTCGACTCTGCGTTTCGGCTGACGCAGCGGCCAGATCCGGCGAGGCTGGCGTGCGCGCCGTGAAAAGATCGCTGTAGTCGGCGGCGGACGAGCGCCGGTTGGATGCCTCGAGCACCTTCAGCTCCGCCGCGATATCCTCGTTCGCCAGATATGCGACCTCTGTAGCGATGCGCGTCGCGGAGCCGTTCAGGATGCGTGCGAGCGCGGCCTCGGCATCGGCGAGACGGCAGGCGAACAGAAACACGTAAAGATGGGCTGCATCGGCCGTAAAGACATCGCCCGCGCGGCGCGGTTGGCATTGGGCGAGGGCGTCGACGTGCGCGAGCATGGCCGGCAACGTCAGCTTGACGAGCACATGCGGCAGGCGCAGCATCGCGCCGCGCTCGAAGGCGCCGTTCGCATGCGCGCAGAACGCGCCGACGCTCAGATAACCCGTCGCGGCCTCGGCGAGCGATGCGGCGAGCGCGGTCCGATAATCGGGCATCAGCGGCCGCGTATACAACTGGCCTTGCAGCGACTGCAGCAGCGATTCGATGCGCGAGAACGGCACGTCGCGTCCGATCACGAGGTTGGCGCCGAGGCTCAACATGAGCAGTTCGTACTGGTGCCGAAGCACTTCGCCGCGTTCGACCACCGCGATCTTGAGCGCCCGGCCGCACCTGCGTCTCAACAGGTGCACGGCGGCGCACAGCGCTTCCAGTTGTGTGCCATCGCGATGCGCCAGCACGACCGTTGCGCCGCGCGCAAGCTCGCATGCCGCGACCACCGCGTCGCGATCGTCGAGCACTTCCCACTCGCGCGGCACCCACGGCTCGTCGCCGACCACCGCGCGGCTCACGACCACGCGCTGCTCGTCGTACGCGATACGCGCCGCATGTTGCGCGTTGGACCGTTGCTCGTGCGGCGCGACGGTCAGGCGGCCATCGTCGGTGAAGCGCAGCGGGCGCACATCGCCGGTCATGAGCGCCGTGCCCGTGCGCCAGAAGTCCACCTGCCAGAGCAGCTCGCCGTGCGTGCGCCTGATACGCGCGACGCCGGAACACGCGCCATTGAGCTCACCGTGCCCGGCGGAGGCGACCGTATCGTCCCGGCCAAAGGATTCGTCGATGCCGGTCTCGCTCGCGCCGGCGTGCGGGCCGAGCAGCAACACCATCGTGATGCCGCGCGCTTCGCACCAGCTCGCGAGCAGCCGCCCCTCGCGCGCGAGCGCGGCGGGATCGCCCCACGTAAACCAGCGCTCGGCGCCTTCGACGAGATAGAGCGCATTCGAGCGAAAGCCAAAGCGCTTGAGCGCGCGCAGCCCGCCGAAGAGACGCGCGAGCGCGGGCGGCTGCGCGTCTTTCGCGCCGGTTTCCTCTGGCATTGCGAGCACGTTCAGGCGGCGCGGCCAGCCAGCCGCGGTCGTGCCGGAGAAGCCCAGTTCGCGCAGGCGCACGGCGGCCTGCGCGCGCTCGCGCGCGAGCACCACGGTCACGTGACGTGTGTTTGCCGCGCGTGCGCTGGCCCAGATGAGCGCATCGCATTCCGGCGAGCGCGGCGCGACGTGCACCGCATAGAGCGCCCCTGGCATGAGCGTCGTGAGATCGACGGGCAGCGCATCGACGGCGAGACGGCCGGTCGGGCGCCTGCCACGCGCGGCGCGCGCGCGGACGAAGCGAAAGAGTGCGGTCAGCACGTCCGGCGCGGATCGTGAAGGCGCGGCGCGCGATGCGCCGCCGGGTCGGTTGGAGTCGTTGCTCACGCTGAAATCCGTTCCTGCAATCGATGGCGCGTCTCGCGCGCAGGCGTTGTCCGAAGCATGTCCTGGCGTCCGTTCAATAACTCGAATAGAGACGCACCGGCGTCGGGCTGATGCGGTAATCGTCCTTGCGCGCGGAGAACGCGATGCGTGCGTAGATCATCCCGGAACTCGGCGCATAGTCATGCGAGTGGTCGATGTTCAGGCGCGCGCCCACGACGAAATAGGGATTCACGCGGTACTGCACGATGGCGGCGAATCCGTACGAGAAGCTGAGGCCGCGTGTCGAACTGCCGCTGAAGACGTTGCTCGACTGATCCGCGAGCGGCGCAAGCCCCGCCACCGACGGCAGGCCGATCGGAAAATACGGGGAGTCCTTCTCGTAGGAGTTCGATACGCCGACCGTGGCGGTCACGTCCCACGTGAAGCCGTTGCGCCGCCCGATCCACTCCACCGGCACGCCGAGCGAGAGATAGCGCTGCGGGCTGTAGTAACCGCCTTGCCCGTAGGTGTAGTAGCGCAGATTGTCCGTGTAGTGCCAGGCGTTGCCGACGAGACCGGTCAGCACGCGCATCGTCGCCTGCTTGTATATCGGCACGTTGAAGCCGGTCCTGAGGATGAATTCCTGGTTGCTCGCGACGTTGCGCCCCGTCAGCTCGCCCACGCCGAGATCCGCGAAGGTGCTCACCTGGCCGATGTCCGCGCCCACGTGCACGTCGATGCCATCGCGGCGCACGCCGCCCCACACGGTATGCGTGAGCGGATCGGTGAGACCGGCATAGGCCAGCTCGCTGCTCGTGACCGCGCGGCGCGAGGCCGAAACGGACAGGCTCGCCGGACCCGCGTCGAACCGGTAGCGCAGGCCGCCGACGAGGTAATGCACCGGAAAACCGATGGGCGTCGTGCCGAGGTCGGCGCGCCAGGCGTCCGACGTGTAGCCGACGCCGCCGCCCAGGCCGTTCGCGTGCTGATGCAGATCGCCTTGCGTGACCGGCGAGCCATCCAGGTACTTGAGCAGCTTCGTGTAGGAATCCGGCTTGCCGTCGTAAAAGCCTGACGTCGTGCCGAACGTCTGCACGGCGTACGGCACGCTGGGCGGCACTTGCGGGTCCACCGGGTTGGGCAGCCAGCTCGTGTCGAGTGTGCCCGCGTCGAGATGCACGGCGTCGACGTGCGCGAAGAAATGCCCGTCGTAGCGATACGGAATCTGCACGTACACCGGCACCTGCTGGGCGTGATATTCGGACACGCCCGCATCGCCCGACTTGTACGCGGGGATCCACGCCGTCTCCACTTCGGGATTGCGGCGCTGCTCGAGATCGTCGAGCGCGGCCCGTCCGGGCGTCGTGCGGATCGCGCCGGCCGGCGTGCTGAAACTCTGGCCCGCTCCCGAAGCGAGGCCCGCCGCGCGCTCCTGTTCGACGGAGAGCCGGTACAGCGAAGCGGCGGCGTCGTACTGGCCGAGATCCTCGGCGACGCGGCCCGCCTGCACGGTGACGTCCGCGCGCGCCGGATAAGCGACGCGCAGCGCCTGGGTGATGCCGTTCGCCTCCTGCGGGCGGCGCAGCGCGGCGAGCCGCCGCGCGACGGACAACCGAGTATCGACGTCTTCGGGCGGCGTGGCGTCGGCTACGCGATGCACGATGGCAAGGGCTTCCTCGCGCGCGCCGCCTTCGCCGAGCACGCGTGCGAATGCGAGCTGCGTTTCGGGATCGTCGGGCGTGCGGGCGAGCACCGGCGCAAGCACGGCGCGTGCTTCGCGATAGCGGCCCTGGGCGCGCGCGAGATCGGCCAGTTCGAATGCATAGCGCTTGTCGCGGCGGCCGGCCTCGCTCACCGTATCGAGCAATGCGCGGGCGCGGTCATAGCGCGCGGCGTCGATCGCTTCGTCGGCCTGACGCAGCACGAGGCGCAGCGCCTGATCCTCGAGACGCTCCGATTGACGCGGCGTGAGCCCGCCATCGCGGCGCAGTGCCGCGTGCGTGGCCGCGAGCGCGTCGTCCTGCCGTGCGCTGCCGAGCAGATCGCCATAGCGCAGCCGCACGTCCGCATCGGTTTGCTGCGGATGCGCGTCCATCCAGTCCGTCAGCAGCGCGAGACCCCGTTGCGTCTCACCCTGATCGATGTAGAGCGAGCCTATCGACGCGAGCATGTCCGGGTCGTCTTTCGCCAGCCCTTGCGCGGTTTCGAGCGACTGCCGCGCGGCGGCGGCGTCGCCGGTTGCCAATGCAGCGCGCGCCGAGGCGAGCGCCTGTTGCGCGTCCAGGTTGCGGGCGAGCGCGCGCATTGCGTCGCTGCGCTCGGACTCGGGCACGGAAGCAAGTGCGGCTTGCGCGCCCGCGAGATCGTCGAGCGAATTGCGGTAGAGCGCGCTCGCATAGCGCATTTGCGCGCCCGGCGCGCGCGCGAGGCCGTCGTCCATCACGGCGCGGCCGAGTTGCGGAAGACCGAGATTCCGATAGAGGCGCGCGAGTGCGAAGCGGGTCCACGGCTGGTCCGGATCGATGCGCAGCGATGCTTCGTACTTCTGTGCCGCCGGGCCGTTCTGTCCGCGCGCGACGAGCTGCTGCGCGTCGCTCGCGGCGAGGTCGGCGCGCATCTGCGCGAGACTCTGGCGATCGTCAGCGGCGGTGAAACGGCTTTGCAGCGCGTCGATGAGCGCTTCGACCTCATCGGCGCGTCCGGTGCGCTCGAGCAGCGTGCGCGTGCTGCGCAGCGCCGAGATGCTCGGCTCGCCGCCGGCGAGCTGCGCGCGCAGTATGGGCTCGGCGGCGCGCCAGTCGCCTTGTGCGAGCAGGGCGTCGGCGAGCAGGAGCTTCGCGTCGGCGCTGGCCGGCTCGACCGAGAGCGCCTCGCGCGCGAGGCGTTCGGCGTCCTGCGGCTTGCCCGCACTGGCTGCCTCGCGGCCCCGGGCGAGCAAGCCCCAGAATTGCGCCGTGCGTGCGAGGCTCTGCCACTTCGCGCGATTGTCCGGCGCGAGCGCCGCGGCGCGCTCGAACAGCGGACGTGCTTCATCGCGCTTGCCCTCGCGCATGCGCAGCAGGCCGAGGCCGCCGAGCGCCTGGGCATCGTCCGGACGCGCGGCGGCGGCGCGTACGAGCAGCGGCGCCGCAGCAGCGATGTCGCCACGCGCGAGCGCAGCCAGCCCGCGCTCGCGCGCAATGTAGTCGGGGTCGCGTTCGAGCCGGCGCTGTGCGTCGATGCGCGCGTCGAGCTGATCGGCGCGATCGCGGAATTCGGCGTCATCGGGCACGAGCGCAAGGTACGCGCGCAACGCGGGCAGATAGGCGGTGTCCGCGCCCGCCGCCTCCAGCACGTGACGCCAGGTGTCGAGCGCGGCATTGCGGTCGGTGTCCGTGCGCGTCGCGAGATTCCATGCGATGCGGTTCGCTTCGGCGCGCGTCGCGCTGTCCGCGTTGAGCAGGCGCGCGAGCGTGAGGGCGGCGTGCACGTCCGCCGGGTCGGCGGCGACGCGGCGATGCAGCGCGTCGAGCGCTTCCTTGCGGCGCGCAGGCAACGCCGCGATGATCTGGTAGTACTCGGCGCCAAGCGCCCCCGACGGCGCGCCATGCGGCAACAACGCGACGAGCCGGCGCACGGCTTCTTGCGTCTGGCCGCTGCGCGACAGCAGGCGGATGGTCGCCATCTCCTGACGTCCGCTTCCGGCAACGCGAAATTCGTCGTCGATCTGCTGGACGAGCGCGCCGTCCGCGCCGCCTGCTTTCATGCGCGCGAGCGCCGCCTGGGCAGCTTGCGTGTTGCCGAGGCGCAATTGCGCGAGCGCGAGTTCGGCAAGGAGACGCGGATCGTCCGGTGCGATCAAAAGCGCCTTGTCGATGGCTTGAAGCGCGAGGTCATCGCGATGCTTGTTGGACCAGACGCGCGCCGTGCCATGAAGGCGTGCGGCCATGGGCGGCATGGGCGCGAGCGCTTGCGTTGCCTGCGCCTCCGGGCGTGAAGCGAAGCCCGCCTGAGCAAGACTGCCTGCGTTTTGCGACGGCCATGCCGTGTGCTTCGACGAAGAATTCGACGCGGACGATGCTTCCTTCGAGGCGCCCGCGGCCGGCTGCATCGCGTGCGCGGACATCGCGGCCAGCTGCGCCGCGCAGACGAAGCTCGTCGACGCGAACGCCGCGCCGATCGCGTTTTGCTTCAGTCGTGGCCCTCGCATCATCGACCCGCTCCGCACTCGAATGCGGCGGCCCTCAGCGTGCCATCGGGCGCGAATCGAAAGCGGCCCTCGCGCCATCCGAGACCGAAGAGTGTCAACACGCTCGTGTAGTAACCCGGCGCCGATTCGCGCGCGGCGCGTGCCGCCTGCGCATCCGCGAGCGCGCGCTCGCCGCGTGCGGCAAGAAACGGCACGGCGGCGGCCGAGAAACCCGCGTTGCCGTCGTTCTCGCCGGGCTCGCCAGTTCGCGTATCGACGCGCTCGGGCGGCGCACCGTGCCGCTCGATATGGGCCGCGAACGGTGCGAAATGTTCAAGCAGCTTCGCTCGCGCGGCGTCGCCTTCGTCGAGCATGCCCGCCCATAGATAGACGCGTATCGCGTTGTAGGCGCTCTCGGCCTGCGTTTCCTGATCGGCCGCGAAGCCCTGATTCGCTCGATACACGGCCCAGTCGGGCGAGAAGCCGCGCGGCGCGGTGTCGATCAGCATGCGCGCGCTCGCCGCCGCGAGACGCGGCCAGCGCAGATCGCCCGGCAGGCGTGTGCCGATGCCGCGTATCACCTGCAGCGGTGCGTAGCTCGGGTTGATACGCCAGGTGGCGGCGGTTGGATGAAAGCCTGTCGTTCCCGGCAGCAGCGTGAGACCGGGGCCCGGCAGCGTGGCCGCTTCCTCGTCGAGCACGCGTGTCGCGAGCATCGCGCCGCGTGCCGTGTAGCTGCGCTCGTCCCACGCGCGGCCCGCTTCCAGGAGTGCGTAGGCAATCCAGAGATCCGCGTCCGATGCGGCGTTGGCATCGAGCACGCGGAACTGGCCGGCGTCGTCGCGGCCCCACAGCCAGGCGGGCAAGTGCGAGGTGAGATCGCCTTGCGCGAGCTTGTCCTCGGTCCAGTGCAGGATCGTGTCGAAGGCTGCGCGGTCGTTCGCGACGAGCGCGAAGAGGAGGGCGTATGACTGCCCTTCGGAAACCGTGCGCGTATCGGCTGAGCCGACATCGATCACGCGGCCGTCCTTGGAGATGAAGTCGCGCTTGAAGTTTTCCCAGCGCAGCCAGGACGATGCGCAGACAGGCCGGCTATCGGCCGCCGTTCCAATGCGCGGCGCGTCCGTGACACTCGCCGCGAGCGCTTTTGCACCGGTGACACTCAACGCAAAGCCGAACGAAGCAACGCACAGCGCGCGCGCAGAAACCAAAGCCATCATGCAAGCGCTCCGGCGACCATGAGCGCCACGCGGCAGAGTAGAAGACCCGCCATCGCTCAGATACCCCTGCGGCGCGCGGCCAGTTCCTGAAGCGCCGTGAATGCGGCGATCGCGAGCAGCAGACCCGCCAGTACACCGGCTACGCCGAGCAGCGCAGGGTGCCGCACTGCAAAGCTCCACAGCTTCGCGTACCACGGCACATAGCCGATGACATAGGTGTCGCCAACGCGCATGCTATCGACGACGCCGCGCCGCACGAGCGACACGTCGCCTTGCACCTGCGAAACGCGATCGGACCTTTCGAGCACGTCGAGCAGGTCGGCTAGGCGATCATCGCCGGTCGCCGCGAGCGCGACAACGCTGCGGCCCTTCGTGCCCGGCGCCTCGAAGCCCATCATCGCGGCGAGCGGTCCGCTCTGATCGAGCGATGCGCCGCCGTGCGTGGCGAGCTTGCCGTCGCGCCAGCGTTCGCCGACCGAGAACGACGCGCGCGCGATGCCGTCCTTCGAGGCGGCCTCGCCGATGCTTCCGATCGACAGCGGCAGCGCGTCGCGCCAGCGCGCAAGCACCGGCGATGACGACGAGCCGCCGATCACGAGCAGGTCCTTCTGCGCGAGGCCCGGGACGTCGGCGGGACGGGCGATCGTCACCCGCAGTGCCGGGAAGCCCGTCCACTGGCCCATGTGACCCAGCATCGTCAGCATGGTTTCGAGCTCGGCGCCGGTCGGATGATCCGGGATCACGACGGCCGTTTGCGCCAGGTCCGCGACCCGCGTGAACGGAAAGCCGCTGTTGGCGAAGAACGCGAGGTTCGGCATCTGCGCGTAGTGCACGAAGCCGGAGAAGTCGATGGTCGAATCCGGGTCCACCGCCGCCCGGGCCGGATTGTTCTGCACGCCCGCGCACAACCCGGTCTTTTGCGAATCCAGATTGAAGCGCAATTGCAGCTGGTTCGAGCTGCCCACGCGAAACGCCGGAATGTCGAGCGCGCTGGCCGAGCCGCTGTTCAGGCCGGAGAGGAGCGGCAACTGAAAGCGGCCCTGGCTATCGTCGGTTCGGGCGACCGGCAGGCGGAACGATTTCACCAGTTGGTCGTTGATGTCGACGGCGAGCGTGGAGTTGTTCTGCACCGTCGGCGCGGTGTAGCGATACTTCAGGTTGAGCGGCACGCCTGCGCTGTTCCAGGCAAACAGGTCTGCGGGCACGCGCAGGTTGAGGCGAATCGGCTCGGGTGTCCCGCCCGCGACTTGCAACTGCGATGGCTCGCCGATGAGATCCCTGAAGGCGACAGCGCGATCCGTGGGCAGCCAGCGCGGCGCGTCGTAAGGCTCGCGCGGCTTGCCGATGTCGACGTGCGCGGCCTTGACCGACGCGCCCGACATCGCCGCGCGGCCGAGCACCAGCGCGAACACCGCGTCGTCGACTTCGGCCGCGGTGCGTCCGGTCACGACGAGCAGCTTGCGGTCTGTCGATGCCGGGTTGTCCGTGACGAAGATCGTCGGGCCGTCGATCTCCGGCAGCGCGCCGCGCGCCGACAGTTCGGCAGGCAGTTGCGCGCGCGTGCCGATGACCGCCGCGTGTTCGTTCGCCGGCAGCGACGTGCGCGCCGGGAAGCGTGCCTGACGATAATCGGCGAGCGCGCCAAGCCACGAGGCGAGCACGCCCGCGCTCTTCAGCGTCGCGCTGTCGGGCGATGCGGGCAGCACGAACGGCAGCGTGAGGCGGTTCACGTCGCGCGCATCGAAGAACGGCGCGGGAAGGAGCGCGAGATCGTTCGGCAGTCTGATCGGTGCAGTGTCGAGGATGAATTCGCTCGTCGGGCTGACGTCGGCCCACAGCGCGCTGCTGGCCGGATCCTCGCAATGCTCCAGCGTGTAATGCCCGATGAAGCGCAGGCCGAACTGGTTGTAGTCGGTGAACAGATGCGGATCGATGGGGATGTCCTGCGTGACCATCGTTCCAGCGTGCTCCTTGTCGAAGGGCACGGTCGCGATCACTTCGTTGTTGATCGACACTTTGATGTGCGAGAGCGCGAATGCGAGCGCGGGCGAATACGTGTAGCGCAGACGCAGACGCGCGCCGGTCACGACGCGATCGAGCCGCACGCCAAGCGCGACCGAGCGCGCGTCCTCGAGACCGCGCAGCCGTAGCGGCTCATACGCGCCGAGCGCCGAGAACGGGACGCGGATCGATTGCGCATCGCTGGCGGCGATTGCAGCGGGCACTTGCGAAGGTGCGGTGGCGGCAGGCAACGCGGCAGCGTACAGTGCGCCGACAGCCGTCGCCAGGCAGAGACAGAGAGAAGCGACGGTTTTCATCGGCAAGCCTTCTTTGAGTATTGCGACCGCGTGCCGTGTCTCACCACCACGGCAGCAAGCGTCGCATAATTCGTAACCATTTCTACCAACCCCACGCATCCTTCGTAAAAAGCCACGTCCCGCCATGGCCAAATCATCCCTAACTCAGCGCCCGTCCTCTTCCGCCGCGAAACCACGCAACGGCAAACGCAGCGGCCTGATGCGCGGCTTCTTCGCGTTGCGCCATTCGCGAGACGGAATCGCGGCGACCTGGCGCGAGGAGAGTGCCTTTCGCCAGGAAGTGTGCGGCGCCGCGCTTTTATTGCCGATCGCGTTCCTCGTGTCCGTGAGCGTCGCAGAACGGGTGTTGCTGGCGAGTTCCGTGCTGCTCGTACTGCTCGTGGAATTGATCAATTCGAGCATCGAAGCCGCTATCGACCGGATCTCGCTGGAACGCCACGAGCTCTCCGGGCGAGCGAAGGACTGCGGCAGTGCGGCAGTCACGATCGCCATCGTGATTTGCGCGATCACCTGGGGCATGATCTGCGGGCCGCTTGCATGGCATTGGGTCCGCGTCTCGTATTGATGAGGATCGTCGTTCCGAGGTTCAGCGTGCGTACGTCCTGCGATTGCTCGGAAGACGACCTGATCTTCCAGTGCATCAGAAGTTATGTCGGCACTCGAAGCCAAATCTTGATGCCTGCTGCATAAAAAAATCTGCCGCATTAGGGCCGCGGCAACTTCGCATCGAGCCTGAAGGTGCGAAAGCTCCGCGCAAACGTTTACCGTTGCAGTCACGCTACACGCGCAGATTCAAATGTGTGCAGACTAACTTATCACGATGATTAGTATGTCAAGGTGCGAGCGGTCTTCGGCAATATCAAGAATAAGCCGATTACCCGGGACGGACGTGGCCAAGCGCGCAAGACCTAGCGCTGATAGCGCTAGGTACGGTATATCGCCCCACCGCGCGGCGGGGCTTTTCTTATGAGACGTTCGCCCGCGTTGAACGGTCTTATCCCCTTGGCCCGTATTCACGGTGATTCCACGCTTTCGAGCGAACGCGCTTAGCCAAGTAATGAACGACGGCACATTTTCAAAAACTGCGCCTGGTGCTTCGCTGCGCCTACGCATGCAAGCGAATCGCAGTGACTTTTGCAGGGCGGCGATAAGATTCGCGCTTCATACAATGCACCGTCTTTCGCTCTGGATTTCGCTCTGGATGAGACAGGGCAGTCGCGATGAAGGCAACCATGAGAGGGGCCACGCTCCACGCAAAGCCCCAATCGATGCGCCGATGGACAAGCATCGTCTCAGGGTCATCTTTGCCGCGGCGGAGCGTGCTGCCGAGGCGACCGTCACGACGCAGTTTGGGCATTATGACGAGTTCGATCCGCAACATGGCGCAGCGTACGACAGGATTTTCTATAGCCTGTTAGCAAAGCGTTGTCCCAACGCGAATCTGGAAGATCTGTTGAAGATCCTGAACTCATAGGAGTCGACGTCCGTCTCAGATTGTTCGCTCCGGTCTGCTTGCAATTTGCGAGATCAGATTGTCGAGAAGATGAAAAGAGTGGACCTGACGTTCTCCAATGGACGCGCTCGTTTCCTGGGCCGAGTAGCTTCGACGGGTCGCGAATCCGAATCACGTCGCCAAAGCGGGCAATGCTTCTGCTCGGGCTTCAACGTCAATGGTTTTGGCGGGGCAAACGTCGGCGCGGCCTTCGAGGCGCTCGCGGACGATCTCGAAGCCGCGCGCCCGGTGACGATCGCGACGGTCAACGGCGGCGTGTTCGGCGGCGCGACCGATCTCGCGCTCGCCTGCGATTTTCGTGTCGGTGTATCGCACACGCGAATGTTCATCCCGGCGGCAAGGCTCGGGCTGGTCTTCTATCAGGGCGGGCTGCATCGATATGTGTCGCGGCTGGGCGTGAACGTCGCGAAGACGCTGCTGCTCACGGGCGCGCCCTATGATGCGCGGCAGAGGCCGGCGTGCGGTTTCCTCACGCATCTCGTCGAGCTTTCTGCCGCAATCGTCTAGGCTTCGACACGATGCAGATAAACCGCGTCGAAGCCCAGGTTCACCCTCAAAACGCACCCTCTATACAGACGCTGGGCTTTCTGCGGGAAGGCTACCAGCGTCAGGCCGGGTACTGGTGTGGCGCCTATCACGATCTCCTGCAGTTCGCGTTGTTACGCTCTGAATACCGACGTCGTATCTAGCGAACTGGTCAAAGGCCGCACTTTCGCGGGACATGTTACAGAATACTGTCCAGCGCTTTCGCGAACCTGGCCACGGTGCCTTCGATGTCTTGAAGCTTGTCCAGGCCGAATAAACCAACACGGAAGGTCCTGAGATCTTCTGGCTCGTCGCATTGAAGAGGAACGCCAGGCGCGATCTGCAATCCAGCATCGACGAATTTCTTGCCGGATCGTATTCCCTCGTCGTCCGTGTAGCAGACCACGACGCCCGGCGCCTCGAAACCTTCGGCGGCTACGCTTTTGAAGCCCCTGTCAGCCAGGAGCGAACGAATGCGTTTGCCAAGCTCAAGTTGTTCCGCTCTCACTTTGTCGAAGCCATATGCCTCGGTTTCCTTCATGACATCGCGCAGTGTCGCGAGACTGTCCGTCGGCATCGTAGTGTGGTACGCAAAGCCATTGTTCTCATAGGCTTCCATGATTTGCAGCCACTTGCGGAGGTCGCAAGAGAAGCTGGTGCTGGTCGTCGCGTCGATTCTTTCGCGGGCAAGGGGGCCGAGCATGACCAGTGCGCAGCAAGGTGACGCGCTCCATCCCTTTTGCGGGGCGCTGATCAGTACATCGATGCCACTGGCTTCCATGTCGACCCAGACCGTACCGGAGGCGATGCAATCCAATACAAACATTCCGCCGACGGCATGAACCGCGTCGGACACCGCGCGCAAATATGAATCGGGCAGTAGTATCCCGGATGCGGTTTCGACGTGCGGTGCGAAGACAAGATCCGGCCTCGTTTGCCTGATTGCGGCGACGACTTCTTCCACTGGAGGCGGTGCATATGCGGCCTGCCTGCCTCGTTCGACCGGACGCGCCTTCAACACCGCCGATTCAGACGGAATGCCGCCCATGTCGAAAATCTGCGACCAGCGGAAACTGAACCAACCGTTGCGGATGACGAGACACTTTCTGTTCGTCGCGAACTGCCGGGCAACGGCTTCCATGCCAAAAGTCCCGCTGCCCGGGACGACCACGGCAGACTTGGCGTTGTAGACCTTTTTCAGGGCATCGGAAATGTCGCGCATAACGCCCTGAAAGAGCAGCGACATATGATTGATCGATCGGTCGGTGAAGACGACTGAGTATTCGAGGAGTCCATCGCGATCGACATCAGGGAGTAACGCTGGCACGCTCGCCTCCTTTAACAGACGAATGAAGGAATCGAACTTAGATTCTAACGAAAGCCAGGCGAGACTGAGGTGAGGGCCTCGCGCGAGTTCGGCGCGTTCAAGTCCGTTCCGCGCCCGCGCCGCGCGCAATCAGGAATTCGTCTAGCTGCTCGAAGGTCTCGGGCATCGCCTCGTCCATTCCCTCGATGGCGACGTCGAGCGCAATCTTCGACGGATAGTGCTCCCGCATCACCAGCAGCGTCTTGCCATCCTTTTCCTCGAAGGTCACCGTCGTGACGGCACCATCGTCGCTTTCCTCGTTGGTCCATACGAGACGGGCATTCGGCACCACGTCGAGATACTTGCCGAAGAACGCCATGGGTGCCGCGGCCTTGGGGTGAGCGAACTCCAGGCGGTAGCTGCCGCCAATGCGGACATCCTGTTCACATGAAAGCAGGGTGGCGCCGCTCGATTTCGGCACCCACCATTGCTTGAACAGCTCGGGCGTGGTCCATGCTTCGAACACGAGCCGCGATGGGGCGTCAAAGGTGCGTGTGGTGACCAGCTCGCGCTCGGACTGCCTTTCCATTGTCGTGCGGTTGCCAGTGCGGGCGGACTCGCTCTCTCTTCTTTCGAGCATCACGTTTCTCCTTGCGTCTGAGTTCTTCGATGACCGGGTCCAGCGCGTCGAAGGGCGCGGCCCACAGTGGGCGGCAGTTCTCGATCCAGACCGGCTCTTCCTCGAAACGGCGCGAGCAAAACTTGCGCCGGAGGGTTCCGATTTCTCGATGGCCCAGGCCGCATGAGCGCGTCGGTGCGGGTAGGAATACGATATCAGTAAGAACGCGGAGGCAGGTCATGACCACGGCTGCCAGCTTCAACATTGGCTACACACAGTTCCTCGGCCCCGGCGGTGAGTGTGTGCAGCCGTTGCCGGGCTTTGCGAGCGATGTCGCCGCGCTGATCGAGCTCTACCGAAGCATGGTGCTGACACGGGCGTTCGACACGAAGGCGGTAGCGCTGCAGCGGACCGGCCAGCTTGGCACGTTCGCGTCGTCGCTCGGTCAGGAGGCGATCGGCGTCGGAGTGGCGAGCGCGATGCAGGCCGACGACGTTCTGTTTCCATCCTATCGCGATCACGCGGCTCAATTGCTGCGCGGCGTCACGATGACCGAGAGTCTGCTGTACTGGGGCGGCGACGAGCGCGGCAGCGACTTCGAGGTTCCCCGCAGCGATTTTCCAAACTGCGTACCAATCGCAACACAGGTCTGCCATGCAGCCGGCGCGGCATACGCATTCCGGCTGCGTCGCGAACCGCGCGTCGCGGTGGCCATTTTGGGCGACGGCGCAACATCGAAGGGCGACTTCTACGAGGCGATGAATCTGGCCGGCGTCTGGCGTGCGCCGCTCGTGCTCGTCGTCAACGACAATCAGTGGGCGATTTCCGTGCCACGCAGCCGCCAGACGGCTGCGCAAACGCTCGCACAAAAGGCGATCGCGGCTGGCATCGAGGGTCTTCAGGTCGATGGCAACGACGTGATTGCCGTGCGTGAGGTCGCCGGTACGGCACTCGACAAGGCCCGGCGAGGCGGTGGTCCGACCTTGATCGAAGCCCTCAGCTATCGGCTGGGCGATCACACGACGGCCGATGACGCGTCACGCTATCGCGACGCCGATGACGTGACTCAGCGATGGGAATCCGAGCCGCTGCGCCGGCTGCGTCTCTATCTCACGCAATTGAAGGCGTGGGACAAGGAGCAGGAAGACGCGCTGGGCAAGTCGTGTCATGCAGAGGTCGAGCGCGCCGTCGAAGTGTATCTCGCGACTCCCGCGCCGGATGTGTCCGCGATGTTCGAGCATCTTTACGCGGCTTTGCCTGAGGCCATGAAGGAGCAACTGGCGATGGCGCGGCGTTTCGCGCCGGCAGGAGACCATGATGGCTGAGCTCAACATGGTCGAGGCGATCAATCTGGCGCTCGCGTACGAGCTCGCGCATGATCCGGCCGTCATGTTGCTCGGCGAGGACATCGGCGCGAATGGCGGGGTGTTTCGCGCGACGCTCGGATTGCAGGCTCGCTTCGGCGCCGAGCGCGTACTCGATACGCCGCTCGCCGAAACTGCGATCGTCGGCTCGGCTATCGGCATGGCCGCCATGGGCCTGAAACCCGTCGCGGAAATCCAGTTCAGCGGATTCATTTATCCGGCCATCGATCACGTCCTGAACCATGCCGCGCGTCTGCGGCACCGCACCCGAGGGCGCCTCGGCTGCCCGCTCGTGATTCGCACGCCCTGTGGCGCGGGGATTCATGCGCCGGAGCATCATTCCGAAAGCCCCGAAGCGTTGTTCGTGCATATGCCCGGACTGCGCGTCGTGACTCCGTCGTCCCCGGCGCGCGCCTACGGCTTGCTGCTCGCCGCGATTCGCGATCCGGACCCGGTCGTCTTCTTCGAGCCAACTCGTCTGTACCGGCTGTACAGGCAGCCTGTGGAGGACAACGGCGAGGCATTGCCGCTCGACTGCTGTTATCCATTGCGCGACGGGTCGGATGTCACCCTCGTGAGCTGGGGCGGCGCGTTGCAGGACGTGCAGGTTGCCGCGGACCAGCTGGCGCTCGAAGGCGTGATGGCCGAGGTGATCGACGTAACGACGCTCAAGCCTCTCGACATGAACACGATCCTCGACTCGGTGGCGAAAACCGGACGCTGCGTGATCGTGCACGAAGGCTCGCGTACGGGCGGGGTCGGCGCGGAGATTGCCGCATGTATCGCCGAGCGTGGCCTGTATTCCCTGCTTGCGCCCGTACAGCGTGTCACCGGTTACGACGTGGTGGTGCCGCTCTACCGGCTCGAAAGTCAATACATGCCCGGCCCGCAGCGGATCGTCGCCGCGGTCAGGCAGGCACTGGAGGCGGCGTGACGTCATGAAGGTCTTCAAGTTGCCGGATCTCGGCGAGGGCTTGCAGGAAGCGGAAATCGTCGAGTGGCATGTCAAGACGGGCGACGAGGTTCGCGCGGATCAGCCCCTGCTGTCGGTGGAGACGGCCAAGGCGATCGTCGAGATCCCTTCGCCTTATGCCGCGCGCATTGCGAAGCTTTTCGGCCAGCCGGGCGAGATCGTGCATCTGGGCGCGCCGCTCGTTGGGTTCGAGGGCGAGGGCGGCGATACGGACGCGGGTACCGTGGTGGGGCACATGGACGTCGGTCGGCAAGTGGTGCACGAGGCGCCGGCAGCCCTCGGTGGCGGCGCCGGCGCGGTTTCGATCAAGGCGATTCCCGCGGTGCGGGCGCTCGCGCGCAAGCTGGATGTCGACCTGACGATGGTGACGCCGTCGGGGCCGGAAGGCGTGATCACGGCGGCCGATGTGCAACGCGCGGCGAAGACACTCGCCGAACTGGGACCGCCCGAGGTGCTGCGCGGCGTACGGCGCGCGATGGCGCAAAACATGGCGCGTGCGCAAAGCGAAGTGGCGGCGGCGACGGTCATCGACGACGCCGACATTCATGCGTGGTCCGCGCATGCCGATGTCACGATCCGGCTGATTCGTGCGCTAGCCGCCGGATGCCGGGTCGAACCGGGGCTGAATGCCTGGTTCGACGGCCATGCCGGACGGCGCCATGTACTCGCGAAGATCGATCTCGGCATCGCCGTCGACTTGCCCGAGGGACTTTTTGTCCCGGTGTTGCGAGATATCGTGCATCGCGATGCAACCGATCTGCGCGCCGGGCTCGACCGCATGCGCGCCGACATTCGGGCGCGCAAGATTCCTCCCGAGGAGTTGCGCAATAACACGATCACCTTGTCGAACTTCGGCATGATCGCCGGCAAGTACGCCGCTCCAATTGTCGTGCCGCCTACGGTTGCGATTCTCGGAGCGGGACGTATTCATGAACAGGTCGTGGCGCAAGACGGTGCTCCCGCGATTCACCGGATCGTGCCGCTCAGTCTCACCTTCGATCACCGGGTCGTCACCGGAGGCGAAGCGGCACGTTTCCTCGCCGCGGTCATCGAGGATCTCGAGAAGCCGCAATAGCCGCCCTGCGAGTCTGGCCGAAAGCGTAAGCGTGGTGCAACAGCCCGACTGGTTCGAGGCAGCGTTGATTTGCCGTGTAACGCTGGATTGCGCGGCAATGTCTATCAGTCAGATTCGTCGTCAAACATAAGCTCGAATCAAATGGTCTTTTCCACCATGAATATCTTTCTCCATGCGTGCGACAAATTGCGCGTCGACAGGAAGTGCTGAGACGCTAACCTTTTACTAACGGCCGCGGCGTGACACGCAGGTCAAAGGAGACGAAAATGCTAAGCCCGCATGAGATCGCAGCGCTGATGCTGCTCGATGCAAATCCCCTTCAGAGCGAACTGGATCATTGCGACCTGGATTCCCTGTGTGAACGACAACTCGTCCTATTAGAAAAACTGGCGTCAGGTGTCGAACGCCGACGCCTGACGGAGCAAGGACGTGTGGTGCTGCAATCTGTCGGGAAGTTGCATTAGCCCGAGTCGGTGCCAGGAAAGTCGAGCGGCCTCCTCACTCTGTTGGCTTCGCGCTTAGCGGCACCTTCAGGTAACAATGAAAGAATAAAAACGAACGATCGCTTTCTATAAGCGAGCTTCAACGTTAACCCTCATTACTAGTACATTCGACGCATGTTTTAATCATTTCCTAAAGAGCGAACACGCGTTGCGGTTCTTAAAAATACTAAATGCGGGATTCGCATATTAGGAAATGTAGCTTTTCAGGGGAGCTCCCATGAGCGAAACCATTATGGGATGCATTGTGGCCGGTGCTGCCGTTTCCATTGCAATTCCGGGCATATTCAGACACTACATCCAGGAGTCTCGGCGCGATCGTGCCCTGCGAGCTCGATGTGAGCAGGGCGCAGTCCCTGGAAAAGACGCGGTTCAAAGTGCGACGAGCTTCTTGAGAAAGTTTATTTAAACTCGATCAATATCAGTGCGGTCAGCACAGGCCGGGAAGATGAACAAGATCGTCGCCGACGCCTTGTTAGTGCGATCGTTTTCAAAACCGAGTGTGCATTTGGTTTTCAGACGCAAAAGGTTTTGCTTTATCACGGCGGCTGGCGGCGTTGAAGAATTGTTCGCACACTTTCTCCGAAGTGAAAGTGGACGGCTTCAAGACGCTGCACGAGAACCAGAATATCCAGCCGCTTTGATGCGACGTCCAGCCGCTCCGGCGGCCTCTTTCGGCCGGACGCCACGCAAACCCTCAGAAACTATTCATGACGTACAACTGCATTAGCCCGAAACGGGCCCTCGATGTGCGCGAGTCGGGCGCAGTGTTGTCGCGCGGCGGCGCACCGATGAATCGCGGGTCGTTGGTTGATTCAGTGGCCGACCTCACACTGAGCGGCCTCGCCCGGGAACTGGCACGGTCACGGCGTCAACTGTTGCGTCGCGGATTAGCTGAGACGTCGACACAGTGCGCAGTGGCCGACGCGGCCGCCAAACGCGCACTGGTCGGATATTTCGCTTTCATGCTCTCGGAAGTATGCACGGCGCTGCTGCGCGCGGAGCGCTCCGAATTGCCGGCGGACGACGCGTGTGTCGCGATCCCTGGCGGGCTGTACCCGCCGGAATGGCGGGTGACGGATCTGTTTCGCAACATTGAACGCGTGCAGCGTTGTCTGAAGGAGGAGATCCGCGCGTATTTCCGTCCCGTGGCCGCGTCGGTCGAGGTGCACATGCGGGCTCATGAGGTCGTCGAGCGTACGTTTCGTGCGATTATCGAAGCTGCAATCGAGGCGCAATTGCAACGGCAGGCTGCTGAAGTCTCAGCCGCCCAGGACGGCCTGCAAAACGCGCTGACTGCGCTCCAGCACACCGAGGAGCGTCTGCGCGTCGCGACAAGTGCTGCTGGCATCGGCATCTTCGAATGGCGTGGCGCCTCGCGGACAGGTGTGTGGGAAAACCGGCAGATGTACCACATCACCGGGCAGCCCGAGGAGCAAGGGCCGCTGACGGCGGATCAGTTCATGGCGCTCGTCCATCCGGCAGATGTCGATTTGCTGCTATCGCATTTCAAGTCCCGTCTGGTGTCCGCACAGCCTGTTCATGTCGCGTTCCGGCTGAGCCGCGTGGCGGATCGCGCGCTTAGAACCGTTGAGATGTTCGGCTACTTCCGTCCTCTCGTCGAGCAGGACGATTACACATTCATTGGCAGCCTCTGCGACGTGACGGAGCGCGCTGACGCAGAGGCGAAACTCAAGGACGCGGATCGCCGCAAAGATATCTTTCTGGCAACGCTGGCGCACGAACTGCGCAACCCACTGGCGCCTGTGCGCAACGCGGCTCATCTCCTGGGCCACGACGCCGGCGCTGATCCCGTCAAACGGGAGTGGCTGCGCAACGTAATTGAACGTCAGACGGGGCACCTGTCGCATCTGATCGATGACCTGCTCGATGTATCGCGGATCACCACGGGCAAGATCGAATTGCGACGCGAGGTCTTCGACATCCGGCGCGCGCTGGACCATGCGCTCGAAATCACCATGCCGGCTGCGTTGCAGCGACATCATGACATCGTGCGGCTACCACTGGAACAGCCCGTCTATGTAGACGGCGATCCCGCACGGATGACCCAGATGTTTTCGAACCTCCTCGATAACGCCATCAAATACACCGACCAGGGTGGCCGGGTGATCGTTCGCACCGCGGTCGTCGGACGCGAGGTATGCGTGACCATAGCGGATACAGGCACAGGCATCACGGACGATGCGCTTGCGCATGTATTCGACTTGTTCGTGCAGGGCTCAGGTCACGGCGAGCAGTCGAGAGGCGGTCTCGGAATCGGGCTGTCGGTGTGCAAGACACTGACAGAGATGCACGGCGGGACGATCGTCGCCAGAAGCGAGGGCAGGGACGAAGGGAGTGAATTCGAGATACGTCTGCCTGTCTGCCAAGCCAGCGATCGCGAGGCGGCGCACGGATTCATCGGAGATGAACGCTCGTCTGTTCGGCTGCCGATCCTGATTGTCGACGACAATGTCGATGTCGCGCTGTCGCTCGCGATGATTTTGGACAAGCACGACGTACGCACTGCGCACAGCGGGGAGGAAGCCCTTCAAATCACGGCAGCCTTCGAACCACGGTTGGTGTTCCTCGACCTCGGTCTGCCAGGCATGAGCGGCTACGAGGTGGCGCGTCGGCTGAGGGAGCGGCAAGCAGCCGGCACGTGCCTTGAGATCGTCGCCGTGTCGGGCTACGGTCAGCCTGAAGACCAGGCACGCTCGGCGCGCGCGGGTTGCGACAGCCATTTGATCAAACCCGTCGATGTCGAGGCCCTGCTTGCGATCGTCACGCGAATCGCTGAGTCGATGGCCGAGGCCATCGGCGTTTCGTCGCCTTGAAGTCGCCGAGCGCATCCTTGTGCCGATTCAGCGACGATCGCGCCATCTGCTCGCGACCGCGCATTCGGGCTACGAGTCGGCGTATCGGGCTTACGTGCGCCTGACCCTCCACGCGGTCTGCAGCATTGCTTGCAGCCAATCGCCGTATTCCCAGTCGATGCCTCGCGCGGCAGTCGATACGGATCGGCGCAAGCGCACCGATCGCTTCGAAGGCGCGCGCGCACGAATTCATCAGCGCGGCGACCGACGGAGATGCGGCTTCTGCTGCCGTGAGCACCGCGCTGTTTCGCGTGACCGCGACCGTCCCGTTGTACGGCGCGACGCCGTCGACCTGGTTCAACCGGCGCACCGGCGGAAGCACGAGCGGGCCGGCATTCGGTCGTCGTCCGGCCCGAACACGCTGCGCTATAACGGCACGGCGGCGTTCAATAACTTCGAAGTCAATGCGAAATATCAGTTCACGCCGTCGCTGCTGGCGGGCGTCGCGTACGACTACACGCGCAACGGCGGCGCGGGCGGCGAGGGCGGCGCAAACTACAACCTCTTCAGCGCGGGCGTCGACTATTTTCTGTCGAAGCGAACCGACGTGTACACGGTCGCGGTCTACGAGCAAGCGAGCGGCACCGATTCGCTCGGGCAAAGCGCGGTCGCGCAGATCACCGGACTCACGCCATCCACGACCGACAAGCAGGTATCGCTGCGCGTCGGCATGCGGCATAAGTTCTGATCTATCCGCCGTTCGCGCTTAAAGTCTTTTGCTGCCTCGACCGGAAGGATTTTTCTTCCCTGGATATAGAAAAATCATAATTCCCGACTGAATTAGGTCGTGTCACTCTCACACTGCATCTACGATCTCACGGGAGAATTGGACATGTTGAAGGCAGAGCGAGAGGCTTTTGCGCGCGATGGAGTCACCGTCTTACGCGGCGTGTTCACCGATTGGGTGGACCTGCTGCGCGATGGCGTGGATTTCAATGAAAAGCACCCTGGACCCGATTTTCGCGACTACACCAAGGGCACGTCGTCGGGACGGTTCTTCGGCGACTATTGCAACTGGCAGCGCATCGAGCCGTTTCGCCGGTTCGTCGAGGAAAGCCCGGCAGGGAGCATTGCCCGAGAGTTGATGGCGTCCAAGCGCGCGCGAATCTTTCACGAGCATGTTCTCGTCAAGGAGGCGGGCGCGGACAAGATCACGCCCTGGCATCACGACGAACCTTACTATTGCGTGAGCGCGGAGCAATCGGTGAGCATGTGGGTGCCGCTCGATCCCGTGCCGCGCGAAACGACGCTCGAATTCGTCGGCGGCTCGCATCTCTGGGGAAAGCTCTTTCGGCCGCGCAAGTTCACGGGTGTCGCATATGACCGCAGTGCCGACGGACTAGAAGAAATGCCGGATATCGACGGTCATCGCGGCGACTACAACATTCTTGGCTGGGATCTGAAGCCCGGCGACGCGGTCGCATTCAACTATCTCACGGTGCACGGCGCGCCCGGAAATCGTTCAGGTTCCGTTTCCCGGCGCGTGGTGTCGTTTCGCTGGCTCGGTGACAACGCGGTGTATGTCGACAGAGGCGGCGAGACATCGCCTCCGTATCGCCACCTTGCCGAGCGCCTGACCGCGGGCGATCCGCTCCCCGAGGAAGAGTTCCCGTTTGTCGTCTGACCGTGCCCGCAGGCCGCCTGCTCAGCAATCGAGGACCAGGCGGCCGCTTTTGCAGCCGGAAACGCAGACCATCATCGTTTTGCCTTCCGCGCGCTCCGATTCGCTCAGAACACTGTCGCGATGGTCGATAACGCCTTCGATGACCGACGTTTCACAACTGCCGCAAATGCCTTGCTCGCAACTCGACGGTACGTCGACGCCCTCGGCGCGAAGAACATCGAGCAAGCGTGCGCCGCGTTCGACGCGCATCAGTTTCCGGCTTCGTGCGAGTTGCACTTCATAACCCGCATCGTTCGTGTCCTTCACCGCATTCGGATCGGCCGAGAACCGTTCGATGTGGGCATGCGTGTAGCCGTTATCGGCGCATGTGCGTTCGAATGCGCTCAGCATCGGCGTGGGGCCGCAACAATAAAATCGCGTATCGCGATCGCGTTCGTCGAGAAAGCCCCGCAGGTCGGGCGGGCCGCCGTGTTGCGCGTCGAAATGCAGCTTCAGCGAAATGCCGAGCGACTGGATCGGCTCCAGCCACGCCGCGTGCTCGCGCGAACGACAGCAATAGAGCATGTCCACCGATTTGCCGAGTGCGACGAGCCGTTGAGCCATGCTGAAAATCGCGGTTATCCCGATACCGCCTGCAATCAGAACAAACCGCTCGCCGGTTTCATCGAGCGGAAAGTTGTTGCGCGGCTCCGAAATCACGATGGCGTCTCCAGCGCGGAGCTTCTCGTGGACGAAGGCTGAGCCGCCCTGACTCTCGCGCGCACGAAGCACGCCGAGAACATATCGGTCGCGATGGCCTGTCGCATTGACGAGCGAATAACTTCGCACGATGCCATTGGGCAGATGCAGGCTGATGTGCGAGCCGGCATCGAACGGCGGCAAGGGGCTGGAATCGGAAGCGCGCAGTTCGATGCTGACGGTGTCCATCGCTTCGACATGAACCTTGTCGACGATGACAGTGAAAGTAGCGGGACGCATGTTGGTAATCAGTCGCAGATGCGATGTGCCATGAAGCTATAGAAGTCCCGTAGCGTGCCCTCCAGATTCTCCGCTGAAAGGGGCCCGGGCGAATAGAAGGTCGAACTGATTCCCTTCTGCAGCGTTTCCAGCTTCGTGCGGTCTTCGACATTGAAGGCGTTCGCGAATGCAACGTATCGCTCGATGCTCTCCTGAGCCGGTGCGCGCTCGTGTCCGGCAATGCCCCACTTGAGCGCGACCTGATCGGTCGCGGCTGGCCTCAGACAAAGATAGATCGTCTGATGAGGCATGTAGGTGACGACGAGGTTCGGAAAGACGCTGAAGAGAAAACTGGATCGGCGCTCGCTTTGTGTGAGGTCCTCGTGAAACGGCGTGCGTTGCGGCGAATCGGGCGTGTAGTGCGCGCGATAGGCCGAAAAATGCCCGTTTCCCGGCACGTATTCGCACAGTTCGGTAGGCGTGACGGGCCGCAAGGTTCGCGGATGCGTGGCGTTGAGGTGATAGCCCTCCATGAAGTTTTCCGCCAGGCATTTCCAGTTCGTGTGCCACACCTCTTCCTGGAAGTGGTAAAGCTCGCGTTCCTCGTTGTGATAGTTGCGTATGTGCGCTTCGAGAGGGCGAAGTGCTTCGCCGAGCGGCGCCGCGTTGCCATCGATGTTCACGAAGATGAAGTTTTGCCAGATCGTCGAATTGATTTTCGGCAGTGCGCATCGCGATGCATCTAGATCCTTGCAATCTTGCATCAATGGAGCGCGTTTCAGCTTGCCGTCGAGTTCATAACTCCATGCGTGATAGGCGCACGCATGTACGCGCGCATTTCCACGGCCGAGTGCAACGAGATTGCCACGATGCCGACATACGTTGGCAAGCACATGAACTTCGCCCTGGGTGTCACGCTGAACCAGCAGAGGCTCGCCGACGACCTCGGTCGTGAAGTAGTCGCCGTTGCGGGGGATTTCGCCGGCGTGGCCGATGCAAACCCAGGTGCGCCGAAAGATCCGCCGACGTTCGAGATCGGCGAAGTGAGCGGAGGTATAGAACGCTCCGGGCATGCCGTGAGTCGCACGCTTCTGCGACCGCGACAATGCCGATAGCGTGTCCAGAAGCGCGCGGTCGTCCGGTAAAAGCGGTTCGGCAAGTAGAGACGCTGGCACATTCATCGAGATGTCTCACTTATAAGTGGTTCTGATCCGAAACCCGTTGTCCGAGGTAGCGCGCGAAGTCGTAATTCGGCCGCTCCAGCGGACTGAGATGGCCCGGTTTCGCGAGCGGCGCATGCAGCCCGCGAAATACGGCCTCGACGCCTTTGCGGTCTTCCGCATTGACTTCATCGAGCAAGGTCTTGAGTGCTTTCATATACTCGGCGCCGCGTGGATCGGCTACGAATTCAGGCGAGAGCCCGCCGCCGAAGCGGATATGAACCTGCCCCACGCCACGCGGCTGAAGAATCAGATACCAGAAATAGCCGGGCGTGAGCGTGATCAGATGACTGGGGTAGATAGCGATCAGCGCCGTGGTTTTGCGCCAATGACCTTCCAGTCTCGTGTTATCCGGATGTGCGTTTCCTATGGGTAGGCTCGCCTCCTTGGTGATCCAGTGATAGTTGAACGCGTCGTGTCCCGGCGGACATTCCATTTCTTCGAGCCTAGAGTGCGGACCCACGGTTGCCCGGTGGAGCATCGGCAGGTGATAGCTTTCCATGAAGTTTTCCGCGAGGATCTTCCAGTTCGTGTCCCAGACATGTTCCTTGTGAAAGGTCTCGACGTAATTGGCCATCTGGTATGGCTCGATCAACGCGGAGAGTTCAGCCAGATGCTCGCCAACCGGGCGCGCGTGGTCATTCAGCGTCACATAGATCCAGCCTTGCCAGCTTTCGCAGCGGACTTTCGGGAGACGGTAGGCCTCCTTGCAAAAGCCGGACTGGCGATCCATCAGCGGCGCGGCCCGAAGTTCGCCCGCGAGCGTGTAACTCCACGCGTGATACGGGCAGACGATCGTCCTGACGTTCCCGCGTCCTTCGAGCAGCACGGACATTCGATGCAGGCAGACGTTGGAATACGCGTTCAGCGAGTCATCGCTCGCGCGGATCACGACGACGGGTTGCCCGCCAATGTCCGCGGTCAGGTAATCGCCCGCTTTGGCGAGCGCGCTCACGCGGCCGACGCATTGCCATTCGCGCTGGAAGATCGTTCGCTGCTCTACTTCGAGAAAAGACGTTTGCGTGTACACCTGCGGGGGCATCGCGCGCGCGTCATCGAAAGGACGGGCGCATGCTGCATTCAGTTCGGCGATCGCCGAGCCAGCGTCCGGATCAGTGTTTGATGCCATGTATTCGCCTCGATGTTGGGTGAACGCCTGCTATGCGGTCTGTCTCGCCGACTGCCGATATTCATAAAATAGCCTTGTCGAAACATCGAGGAAAACATTGTTTTTCAATGCGTCCACCAGTTTTCTCCTATGCATGAAATCCTTGAAAAGTGCGATGATCCATTTGTCAGGCGGGTTCGAAAAGGCGGCTCTTATCCGATAAGATGTTGCGAATAAAAGCCTGTCCATATCCCTATGTCATCTTCCTTTACGCTGCGCCAACTGAAGTACTTCGTCGCAACTGTGGACAACGGGAGCGTCGCCGAGGCGTCGCGAAAGCTCTATATCGCGCAGCCATCCATATCCGTCGCCATCAAGGGACTCGAGGAAGGCTTCGGCACGCAACTCATCATTCGGCATCACGCGCAGGGCATTGCGCTGACGCCTGCCGGCGCGAGGTTCTACGAGCGCGCCAAGGCGCTGCTCAAGTCAGCCCATGAGTTCGAGCAGAACGCGCTCGCCGATGGCGACATAGCGTCTGGCCGGGTCGATATCGGATGTTTCGAGACCTTTGCGCCGCTCTATATTCCGAGTCTGATTCGAGGGTTCAACGCCGTATATCCCGGCATTGAAATCAGAGTGCGGGACGGCGATCAGGAAGAGCTTTTGCAAGGGTTGGAGAAAGGCCGATTCGATCTCGTGCTCGTGTACGAGCTCGGACTCGACGAAGCGTTCTCCACACACTTGCTGACGCAGGGGCAAGCGCCGTATGTCCTGTTGCCGGCGAAGCATCGGCTTGCCGGAGCGGATAAGGCAAGTCTCTTCGATCTGTGCGATGAGCCGTTGATTCTGCTCGATGTCACACCGAGCAAGGACTATTTCCTCGGCCTGTTCGAACCATACGGATTGAGCCCGAAAGTGGGTTTCAGTTCGCCATCGCTCGAACTGGTTCGCGGAATGGTGGGCGAGGGATTCGGATACTCGCTTCTGGTCACGCGCCCGCACGCGCCGACTACTTATGACGGGCATGAAGTCGTCGCGGTCGAGATCGCCGAGCCGGTTGCCTGTTCAGGCCTCGTGGCTGCCTGGCTGAAGCGAAATCAACTGACCGTGCCCGCGCGATTGTTCATGGAATATGCGGAAGCACAGTTCAGTTCGATACCCGGCTGCTCGAGTCAGACCAGCGCCTGACTCGCGGCGGCCGCACGGCTACGCAGCCAGTTGATACTCGCAAACAGCAGCACGGCAAACACGATCAACATGGTCGCGACAGCCAGGATCGACGGATCGATGGAATCCCGGATGCCGCTCCACATCTGTCGCGGAACCGTCTTCTGATCCGGCCCGCCGATGAACAGGATCACGATGACTTCGTCGAACGAAGTTGCGAAGGCGAAGACGCTTCCGGTCGCGACCGCGGGCGTGATCAGCGGAAGCGTCACGCGCCTGAACGCGACCCACGGCGGCGCGCCTAACCCGGACGCCGCGCGCAGCAGGCTCTGATCGAACGACAACAACGAAGCCGTCACCGTAATCACGACGAACGGCGTGCCGAGCGCGGCATGCGCAAGAATGACGCCGGGATAGGAGTTCACGAGCCCGAGCGGGGCGAAGACAAGGTAAAAGCCCGCCGCCACCACGACGATCGGCACGATCATCGGGGAAATGATGATCGGCATGACGATCGAACGTAACGGAAACTGCGTTCGCGACAGGCCGAGCGCCGCCAGCGTCCCGAGACAGGTTGCGATCAGCGTGGACGCCGCGCCAATGGCGACACTGTTCAGCAGCGCGCGTTGCCAGTCCGCACTGGTGAGCGCCTGTTCATACCAGCGCAACGAAAATCCCTGCAGAGGGTATGAGAAGTAAGACCCGGAGTTGAACGAAAGCGGAATGATCGCGAGAATCGGCGCCACCAGAAAGAACAGAACGAGCGCGGAATGCACGCGCACCCAGCGGAAAGCGACGCGCTCCGTCAGCACCGTGTTGCGTTTGTCTTGCATGATCGTTCCTTTGGGCTTGCGTGCTTCAACCAAACCGCAGACGGTCGATACCGACGATGCGATTGAAGATGAAATAGAAGATCGCCGTGAAGATCACGAGATAAGCCGAGAGCGCGCCAGCGAGTCCCCAGTTGAGCTGCGTATTCGTCTGGATCGCGATGAGTTGGCTGATCATCTCGTCGCCCGCGCCGCCGAGCAAAGCGGGCGTGATGTAGTAGCCGAGCGCGAGCACGAACACGAGGAAGCATCCCGCGCCCACGCCCGGCAAGGTCTGGGGAATATAGACGCGCACGAACGCCGTGAAAGGATGCGCGCCCAGCGATTTCGCCGCGCGAAGATACACGGGAGAAACGCCCTTCATTACCGAGAAGATGGCGAGAATCATGTAAGGCAGCAGCACGTGCGTCATGCCGATCAATACGCCCGCGCGATTGAAGACGAGCGGCACAGGATGCGTCACGACGCCGAGACCCATCAGCAGGCTGTTGACGACCCCGCCTGGTTGTAGAAGCACATACCACGCCGTCGTGCGCACCAGGAGCGAGGTCCAGAACGGCACGATGACGAAGAGCATCAGCCGGTTGCTGCTTTTCTCGGGCAGATTCGCGAGCAGCCACGCGACGGGATAACCCAGCAGCAGGCACAGCAACGTGACGGTGAAGCTGATCGAGATCGTGCGCACGAACGCCTCGCGATATACCGTCGCGTTTGCGGGAAGAGAGGCGATCGAGCCTTGCGGCGTCACGCTCGCGTCCACGGCATTCAGCAGATAGTCGGGCGTCGGCGATACGGCGGCGCGCTTCAACAGGCGCCAGGTCTCGGGCGAGTTCCAGCGATCGTCGATCTCGATCAGGGCCGGCTTCCACGCGGGCGGCGCATCATTGCGAACGCCGCGTGCCGTCTTCATCAACAGGCTGCGGAATTCGGATTGCGCGAAGTTCATGCGTCTCGCAAGGGTGCCGAGTTGTCCGCTTTGCTGCGCCTCCCTGAGTCCGGCGGCGAGCAGCGCGAACGTGTGCTCGTCAGGCACGCCGCGACCGTCCCATGCGTCGAGCGCACGGGAAAGCGCGGGCATGCTGTCCGGCAATTCACGATTCTCCACGCTGCGCGCGAGCAGGAGCGCGATGGGCGCAATGAAAGTCGACAGCAAAAACACGATCAACGGAAGCGCCAGCATCAGCGCTCGAATCGATGCGCGGCGTTGCGCCTTTTGATAAGACGCGCGGCCGTCGGCTCTCGTCGGAGAGCCCGTGGCCGAGGCATGGGCCGTTACGGGCGTATTGGTAGTCGCGGTCACAGCGGGCTCTCTTTCGATAAGGGTGTTACTGCGTCAGCCAGACCTGGAAGCGCTTGTTGATCTGGTCGGCGTTATCCGCCCAGAACGTCGCGTTGATCTGGACCGCGCGCTTGAAGTTATCGGGGGCGGTAGGCAGGTCGGCGAGACGCTGCTTGTCCACGAGCGGGATCGCGTCCTTGCGCGGCGGCGCATAGGCGATGTACTTCGACAGGTCGGCATAGGCCTTCGGTTGCGATGCCGAGACGATGAACTTCGCCGCCGTATCAGCGTGCTTCGCGCCCGCAGGAATGCCCCACCATTCATAGTCGTAGACCTGCGCATCCCAGACGATCTTGAAGGGCTTCTTGTCCTTCTTCGAGGCATCGTCGATCCGGCCGTTGTACGCCTGTGTCATCACGACTGCGCCATCGGCGAGCAACTGCGGAGCCTGCGCGCCCGACTCCCACCACACGATGTTCTTCTTGATCGTGTCGAGCTTCTTGAATGCGCGGTCCACGCCCGCGGGCGTTCCGAGCACCTTGTAGACGTCTTTCGGATCGACGCCGTCGGCGATCAGCGCCCATTCCATCGAACCCTTCGGCGACTTGCGCAGGCCGCGCTTGCCGGGGAATTTCTGCAAATCGAAGAAATCGTTGATGGTGCTCGGCGCAGTCTTCAGCTTGCTCGCGTCGTAGGCGTAGACCGTGGACCACACCATGCTCGCGACCGCGCAGTCGCTGATGGACCCAGGAATGAAGTCGCTCGTATTGCCGAGACTCTTCTTGTCGAACTTCTTGAGAAGCCCTTCGTCGCATGCGGTGATCGCATCGTTGCTTTCGAGATCGATGAGATCCCATGTCGTGTTCTTCGCCTGTTCCATCGCGGAAAGCTTCGCGAGCCCACCGTCGTAGGATTCGAGCGAGAAGTTGACGCCGGTCGATTGCGTGAACGGATCGAAATACGCTTTCTTCGCCGCCGCTTCATACGCGCCGCCAAAAGTGACGACGTTGAGCGTTTCCGCGGCCTGCGCGGAAGCCGCGGCGAAGGCGAAGACGGCGAGTGCGGCGCATTGTGCTTTGATGTGAGTGCGCATATCAGTTGGCTCCTGCGGGTGCGGTCGAGATGATGGAAGGTGAGGGCGATGCGGGGGGAGGAACCGCGGGCGCGCTGCGGGGCACGCTCGCAGCGAGAATCTTGCAGTCGTCGTGGCGCCATGCCACCTCGATGGTGTCGCCAGCGGAAGGCAAGGCGTGGCGTTGCGTGTTGGGAACCTTCGCGACGAGCGCGTCGCGCGAACCGAGCGTCAGATGCACGCGATGATGATCGCCGCAATACACGAGCTCCTGCACTCTGGCGCGCACGACGTTGCTGTGCGCGTCCGCTTGCGTGCCCTCGGCGCTGTGGATATGCGCACGCTCGGGGCGCAGAGCGAGCATCGCCTCATCCCCTTCGCTCAGGCCCTGTTCGCATCGGCCGCGAATGATGCTGCCATCGGAGAGCGCCAGCGTCGCCCAGCCGTCCTTCACCGTCACGACGCGTCCGCGCAGGCCGTTGTTCTCGCCCACGAAGTTCGCGACGAAGGCGTTGCTGGCGTTTTCATAAAGCTCCGTGGGCGAGGCGGCCTGCTGGATTCTTCCGTCAGAAAAGACCGCGACCCGGTCCGACATGGTCAGCGCTTCCGCCTGATCGTGCGTCACATACACGATGGTGAGCGACAACTCGCGATGCAGCCGCATGATCTCGTACTGCATGGTTTCGCGCAGGCGCTTGTCGAGCGCACCGAGCGGCTCGTCCATGAGAACCACGCTCGGTTCGAACACGAGCGCGCGCGCGAGCGCGACGCGCTGCTGCTGTCCGCCGGAGAGCTGCGCCGGCCGCCGGTTCGCCAGATGCGGCAGCTCGATCATCTCCAGCGCGCGCTTCACGCGCGCTTTCTGCTCGGCGCGGCTCACGCGTCGCACGGACAAGGGAAACGCAACGTTCTCGGCGATAGTGAGATGCGGAAACAGCGCGTAGTTCTGAAAGACCATGCCGATGTCGCGCTGATGCGGCGGCTTGTCGTCGAGGCGTCTTCCGTCGAGACGTATCTCGCCTTGCGTGGGCGATTCGAAGCCGGCGAGCATCATGAGCGTGGTCGTCTTGCCCGAACCCGACGGACCGAGCAGCGACAGGAATTCGCCCTTTCGCACATCAAGGTTCAAATCATCGACGACGTAATTCGCGCCGTCGTATGACTTGCTCACGCCTGAGAACGAAATGAAGGATGGGTTTGACATCGTGATAGCGTCCTGTCGGGAGTGCTTCGATTAGCGCGCAGCGAGCTTCGACGCGAGATAACGAGCGAAGTCATAGTTCGGGCGTTCGAGGTGGCTCAGATGACCGGGCTTCGCAAGCGGGGCATGCACGCCCCGAAACACGGCTTCCACGCCGCGTTTATCTTCCGCATTCACCTCGTCGAGCAAGGTCTTGAGCGTCGCCATGTGCGCGTTGGCTTCCGGGTCGGCGATGAATTCGGGCGCGAGCCCGCCGCCGAAGCGGATATGCACCTTGTCGACGCCTCGCGGCTGCAACACGAGATACCAGAAGTAACCCGGCGTGAGTGTGACGAGATGCGTCGGATAGATCGCGAGCAAAGCCGTGGTCTTGCGCCAATGGCCGGTCAGACGGTTGTTGTCCGGATGAGCGTTGCCAATGGGAAGCGATGCTTCCTTCGTGATCCAGTGATAGTTGAACGCGGGATAACCGGGCGGGCATTCCATTTCTTCCAGGCGCGAATGCGGCCCGACCGTTGCGCGATGCAGCATCGGCAGGTGATAACTTTCCATGAAGTTTTCGGCAAGGATCTTCCAGTTGGTGTCCCAGACGTGCTCTTCATAAAAGGTTTCGATGTAATCCGTCATGCCATATGCATCGATCAGTTCGCCCAGTTGCGCGAGCTGCTGATGAACCGGCCGCGCGTTTTGATCGAGCGTCACGTAGATCCAGCCCTGCCATTCTTCGCAGCGAATTGCCGGCAGCTTGTAGCTTTCCTTGCAGAATCCGGCTTGCTGGTCCATGAGCGGCGCGCCCTTCAGTGCGCCGTCCAGTCCATAGTTCCACGCGTGATACGGACAGATGATCCGTCGCATGTTCCCGCGCCCTTCGAGCAGCACCGACATGCGATGCAGACATACATTCGACATCGCGCGCAGGCCCATTTGCTCGTCGCGCACCACGACGATCGGCTGATTCGCGATGTTCGTGGTCAGATAGTCGCCGGGCTTGCCGAGCGCGCTCGTGCGTCCGACGCATTGCCATTCTTTCGAGAAGATGTCCCGCTCTTCCAGAGACAGAAATTCGGCCGATGTGTACACGCCAGGAGGCATCGCGCGCGCATCGCCGAATGATCGCTCGCAGCCAGTCGCGAGTTCGTCGAGCAAAGCGTGAATTGAAGCTTGCCTGCTGGGGTTTTCCATGAGACGGCTCCTGAAGCCGAGTGCGTTCGCGCTAAAGGAGGATCAGCGCATTCATCGCCTCGACTGGAGTTAATCTACCAAGCCAAATTACAAGTCAAAATATTGTTTTTGGATACTAAAGCAAGGTTATGGCTATGCAACGCGCTTACGTGTCGAGCTTGAGCCGCCGTATATAGCCTTCGCAGAAGGAGGAGAAGCGCGACACGAGTTGCCGCGGCTTCATTGTTTTAGATTGGGCGATTCCGAGCGTCGTCGCGTTGACATTGTCCCTAAAGTGCTTAATCACGAACTCGCCGCCGTCGACGGTTCGCGTCGAGCTCAGCGGGAAGTTCAGGATGCTGTAGCCAAGCCCGTTCGCGACCATCCCGCGCACGACTTCCGGCTGCGAGGAACGAAACGCAGGGACCGGCCGGCTTCCCACGACGTCGAAAAGCGCGGCGAAGTAGTCCCGGCTGTGCGGCAGGTCCAGCATCACGTATGGTTCGTCTATCAGATCCTGCAGCGACACCTTTCGCGCGCGCGCCAATCTATGTGTCGCGGGCAGAATCGCGTAGGGCGGCAGGGAAAGTAAAGGTGTGAAAGCGATGTCTTCGGTCAGATCGAGACTGTACGTGAGGGCGATGTCGAGCGAACCGTCGTGCAGGCCTTTTAGAAGCTCGTCCTGATGCGCCTCGATGGTGCGAAAGCTGATTCCACCATGCTCGCTCGTGAAACGGCTGATCAATCCGGGCATCAATGGCGGCGCGAGAGAGACGAGACAGCCGAGCGCGATCGATCCCGTCATGCCACCGTCCATTTCGGTGGCGGCCATCTGCAGTTCCTCGGCGAACTTCAGGAGATTACGCGCCTGTCCGAGAAGATCGCGACCCGCCTGAGTAAGCGACAGACCACTTGCGTGATGCCGGATGAACAACTGAACGCCGAACGAGATCTCGAGATCGGCAAGGGCAGTTGAGATGGACGGCTGTGAAATGTGCAGGCGTCTCGCTGCGGCCGTGAAAGACAGGACTTCCGCCGTTACTACGAAGTATCGCAACTGACGCAGTGAGTAACGCAGCGGCTGATTTTCCATGGGCATTGCTCCCGGTTGACGCCGTCAGATGGATCGCATTGTGAAGTGATCAAAAATGACTGCATAGGTAGAACTGATGCTTTGCATTTTTTTAATATATTTTTCGGATTCTGAAAGCGGGCGTAGATTGCTATCCGAAAGCACACGCATGGTGCACCGAAGCCGCAACAGGTCGACGGGATCGCACACCGAACTCCGCTTCTTCGAAGGACTCACCCATGACAGTCGAAATAAAGGCAACTGACACGCTCGTTGTGGGCGCCGGGCAAGCTGGCATCGCCATGAGCGAACATCTGAGCAAGCTCGACGTACCGCATATCGTGCTCGAGCGCGATCGCATCGCCGAACGCTGGCGTACGGGCCGGTGGGATTCACTCGTCGCCAACGGACCTGCATGGCACGATCGTTTCCCCAATCTCGAGATTGCGGATGTCGATCCCGATGGCTTCGCGGGCAAGGAGCAGGTCGCCGACTACTTTGTCGCCTACGCAAAGAAGTTCGAAGCGCCGATCCGGACGGGCGTCGAGGTGAAGAAGGTCGTGCGCAATGTCGGGCGGCCCGGCTTTACTGTCGACACGTCTGAAGGAACGATCGAAGCGAACCGCGTCGTGGTTGCGACGGGACCGTTCCAGCGCCCCGTGATTCCGCCGATCGCGCCGAAAAGTGCGGCGCTCACGCAGATTCATTCCGCCGACTATCGCAATCCGCAGCAATTGCCCGAAGGCGGTGTGCTGGTTGTCGGCGCGGGATCGTCGGGCGTGCAGATCGCCGATGAATTGCAGCGCGCGGGCCGGCGCGTTTATTTGTCGGTGGGCGCGCATGATCGTCCGCCGCGTGGTTATCGTGGACGCGATTTCTGCTGGTGGCTCGGCGTGCTCGGCGAGTGGGACGCGGAAGTGATGAAGCCCGGACGCGAGCACGTGACGATCGCGGTGAGTGGCGCGCGCGGCGGTCATACGGTCGACTTCAGGCGCCTGGCGCATCAGGGCATCACGCTCACCGGTCTGACGAAATCGTTCGACGATACGCTCGTCACCTTCGAAGCCGATCTCGCGGATAACATTCGTCGCGGCGACGAGAACTATCTGTCGCTACTCGATGCTGCCGATGCCTACGCGCAACGCAACGGCCTGGACCTTCCCGAAGAGCCGGAGGCGCGCAATATTCCCGATGATCCGGAATGCATGAAGCATCCGCTGCTCGAACTCGATCTGGCCAAGGAAGGCGTCACGTCGATCATCTGGGCAACGGGTTACGCTGTCGATTTCACCTGGCTTCAAGTCGATGCATTCGACGAAAAGGGCAAGCCGAAACATCAGCGCGGTGTCGCCAAGGAGCCGGGTATCTATTTCCTCGGCTTGCCGTGGCTGTCGCGCCGTGGCTCCGCGTTCATCTGGGGCGTGTGGCACGACGCGAAGCACATTGCCGATCACATCGCCACGCAGCGCAAGTACCACGCTTATTACGACGAGCCGCATCTTCATGTGGAAGAGAAGCGCGTGGAAAGCGTCGAGAGCGCGCCCGGCGCATCGCGCATCCATACGGTGAGCGAGATGGGCGTCAACTGATTACCAATCTATCCAGCATCAAGGTGCATTCGATGAGCCAACCCACGCATACCCGTATCCGCATGTTCAACACGAAGGATACGTACCCGAATCAATCGCTCGATAACGATCTTTGCCAGGCTGTCCGCGCGGGCAATACGGTGTACGTGCGAGGACAGATCGGCACGGATTTCGACGGCAATCTCGTCGGTCTCGGCGATCCGCGCGCGCAGGCCGAGCAGGCGATGAAAAACGTGAAGCAATTGCTCGAAGAGGCGGGCAGCGATTTATCGCATGTCGTCAAGACCACGACCTATCTCACCGATGTGCGCTTTCGCGAGCCGGTGTATCGCGAAGTCGGCAAGTGGCTGAAGGGCGTGTTTCCGATTTCGACGGGACTCACCGTTGTCGCGCTCGGTCAGCCGGAATGGCTGATGGAGATCGACGTGATCGCCGTCATCCCCGATGGATGGACGCCGCCTCAGGCCTGAATGACGTCAAGGAGCGCACATGACTTTTTCTATCGTCGGACGATGTGAGCAGACCGGGCAGCTCGGCATCGCGATCAGTTCATCGAGCATCGCGGTGGGCGCGCGCTGTCCATGGGTGCGCGCGGGCGTCGGCGTGGTCGCGACGCAGAACGTGACGCTGCCCGCGCTCGGCACGCAGATTCTCGACCATATGGAGCGCGCGAAGCTCGATCCCGCCGCAGCGCTGGATCGCGCGCTTCGTGAGAGCGAATGGAGCGAGTATCGGCAGGTGACGGTGGTCGATGCACAGGGGCGCACCGCGTTCTTTAGCGGCAAGCAGGCGCTCGGCACGTATCATGCGGTCGCGGGCACGCAATGCGTCGCGGCGGGCAACATGCTCGCGGGAACGCACGTGATAGAGGCGATGATCCCCGCGTTCGAGAATGCGTCGGGTCATCTCGCGGATCGTTTGCTTGCCGCCATGCATGCGGCGATCGCAGCGGGCGGTGAAGCGGGGCCCGTGCATTCGGCGGCGCTGAAGATCGCGGGGGAGCAGAGCTGGCCGCTCGTCGATCTGCGCGTCGACTGGGCGGATGACGACCCCATCGGCAAGCTCGATGGCCTATGGCTCGCATATAAGCCGCAGATGCAGGACTATGTGACCCGCGCGTTGAATCCGACCGCAGCGCCGAGCTACGGAGTGCCGGGGGATGAATGACATGACGAGCCGCGATCTGCTCGAACGGCTGATCGGTTTTGCGACAGTCAGCCGCGATCCGAACCTTAAGCTGATCGAGTTCATTCGTGATTACCTCGCGCACTTCGACGTCGAAAGCGAACTGTTCTACAACGCGGACCGCACGAAGGCGAATCTGTTCGCGACCATTGGACCGCGCGATCGTGGCGGCATCGTGCTGTCGGGTCACACCGACGTCGTGCCGGTCGATGGACAAGCGTGGACCGTCGATCCGTTCAAGCTGAGCGAGAAGGAAGGGCGGCTATACGGACGCGGCACGGCCGACATGAAGGGCTATCTCGCATCGGTATTGGCCGCGGTGCCGCTCTTCGTCGAGCGTGAACTGAAGATTCCGGTGCATCTCGCGTTTTCCTACGATGAAGAAGTCGGATGTCTCGGCGTACGACCGATGCTCGCGGAACTGGAGAAGCGGGCGCACAAGCCTCTGTTGTGTCTCATTGGCGAGCCGACCGAATTGAAACCGGTGCTCGGCCATAAGGGCAAACTCGCCGTGCGCTGTCAGGTGAAAGGCGCGCCTTGTCACTCCGCCTATGCACCGAATGGCGTGAACGCCATTCAATATGCGGCGCGCCTGATCAATCGTCTGGAAGAAATCGGCGAGCGGCTGGCGCAACCCGAGCATCACGACGAGCGATTCGACCCGCCGTATTCGACCGTGCAAACGGGTGTCATCAAAGGCGGCCGCGCGCTCAACATCGTGCCGGCGGAATGCGAGTTCGATTTCGAAGTGCGTGCGCTGCCGGGCTTCGATGCCAACATAGTCGCCGACGATTTGCAGACATACGCGCAAGCTGAATTGCTGCCGAAGATGCGCGCCGTGAAATCCGATGTAGACATCCTTCTTGAACCGCTATCCGAATACCCGGGACTCGCGACTCCGCCCGAAAGCGAGGCGGCTCGAATTCTGGCGGTGCTTTGCGGCTCGGACGAGTTCGGTACGGTGGCGTTCGGAACCGAAGGGGGACTGTTCAATCACGCCGGCATTCCAACGGTCGTTTGCGGCCCGGGCAGCATGGATCAAGGGCATAAACCCGACGAATATGTGACGATCGGGCAACTTCAAGACTGCGATTCGATGATGGAGCGCGTCGCGCGGTATGCCGCCGCTGGCGCGGTTTGAGGCATCTTGCTTTGAAGTCCCGCCGTGGGCGTTGGCGCAAATCGGACTGAACTCGAGAGGCCAGTCAGGTGGGCGCAGGCCATTGCGCTGCGCCACGGCGCGGCGCTTTCTATCTTCCTCGCAAGGCCGTGGGTGTCCAGTTAGCCTGGGTTGGATGTTCCATGGGGTGCGCAAGCTTCGAATGGACATCTAACGCATCCGGAGGCTGCATCGGCCAGCACCGTATTGCTGAAGAGTCTGAGCACGATCGGTCTCCTGTGCGGGAAATGCATAGCCACGCGTTCGTACGGTCGGTTCCGTCGACGTAATGCAACTAATCGTCCGTCCCCCAAACCCCATTAGAAGCTTCGCCACCAATCCGCAACCATCGAAGGGCGTTCGGCCCCAGCAACAGGGCGGGATCAGCCTTTAGCAAAGTCACGCGCCGATAACTGCAAGTGCGTTGAAAAAAGGGCCATCGCGTCTTCATTCATGCGCTACACGCACTGCGCCGGCGCTTCGATGCGGAATTCCCCGGCACGGGCAAGGTGGACGATTACGCGTGGTTCCAGCGGCCGTTGGTTCATGAGTTCCGTCCAAGGTCAGAACCCGTATAGCTCGGCAGGGTTGTCGACGAGTATCCTGCCGCGGATCCTGTCGCTGTCCACGAGTCGCATGGCCCAGTCGAGCATGCGTGCATCGTCGGGCACGGGCTTTACGTTCGGATGCGGCCAGTTCGATGCCCACACGCCTCGCTCGGGAAAACGCGCGGAGAGCGTGCGCACGAGCCACGATATATCGTCGAAATCAGGCGCACCGCTGCGCGAACTCTCATAGGGCGCGGACAGCTTGACCCAGCAGCGCGGCCCGTCGAGCAGGCGGCACAGCGACGCGAACCCTTCGCTTTCCGGCGTGACAGGCGCGAGGAATTTGCCGAGATGATCGATGACGAGCTTCGACGGCAAGCGCGCGAGCATTGCTTCATGCCGCGGCAGCGTGTGTCCGTCGAGTTGAAGGTTGATGTTCCAGCCCATCGGCGCGATGCGCGCGGACATGCGGGCGAGCGCGTCCCACGGCAGCACGCCGCCCGGGAGCATCATGAAGCGCACGCCGCGTATGCCGGCGTCGTGCAGACGCTGCAGTTCGTCATCGCTGATATCGGGCGGCACGACCGCGACGCCGCGCGCACCGTCGCCGAGCTGTGCAATGGCCGCGAGCGTGCAACGGTTGTCGAAGCCATAACCCGTTGGTTGCACGACGATCGCGCGCGAGAAGCCGAGCGCCCGCTGCACGTCCCGGTAAGCCGGGGCAGGCGCCGGCGGCGGCGCGAATGTTGCGCTCGCCGCCAGCGGATAGCCTTCCTCGTACACGTGGATGTGGCAATCGCATGCGCCTTCGAGGTCGAGCGGAGCGTTCATCGCGCATCCGCCGGAATATCGAAAGCCGAAAGACGGAACGCATGCGCGGCATTCACGGCGCCGGCAGGCATGCGGCCCTGGAACAGCGCTTCGGTTTGCGCGACCGTTTCCATCGATTGATGCTCGATGGCGCCCGGCGTCAGTCCGCCGATGTGCGGCGTTGCGAGCACGCGCGGATGGGCCGCCAGCGAAGGCGAGGGCATCTGATCCGCCGCGCGTCCCACGTCGAGCGCGCATCCTGCCAGATGACCACGCTCCAGCGCGGCGAGCAAGGCGGCATCGTCGACAAGTTCGCCGCGCGCCGCATTGATGAAGTACGCGCCAGGCTTCATCGCGGCGAAGGCGCGTGCGTTCATCAGGTTCGCGGTCTGTGGCGTGGCGGGCGCCAGACAGACCACGAAGTCCGACTCGGCGAGCAGATCATTCAGGCCGACCTGATGCACGCGCGCATCGGCGACGGCCGCGCAAGGATCGGACACGATGACGCGCATGCCAAATGCAAGTGCGAGATTGCACAGGTAGCGCGATATCTGTCCATAACCGATCACGCCGAACGTGCTGCCGCGCAATTCGCGGCCCATGTTTGGCGCGGGCGGTTCGTGGCGGTGATACGCCTGCGCATACGCGGTCGTTCCGCGCGCGAGATCGAGCATCGCGCCGATCACCCATTCGGACACGGCGGGCACGAAGCCCGCGCTCGCCTGAGTGACGAGCACGCCGAGCTCGCTCGCGGCATCGACATCGATCGTGCGAATATCCACCGCGCAACGAACGAAGGCCGCCAGCTTCGGCAGCGACTCGAACAACGCCCGCGGCGCGGGCGTCTGCCGGTAAGCGATGATGACATCGGCGTCGCGCGCGGCGTTGGCGAGTTCGGCGGTCGTCAGTTCGCGATCTTCGGCGTTGTACGCGACGTCGGCGAACTTCGCGAGCGCCGCCGCCGCGCGTGCGCCGAAGTAATGGTCCAGCATATGCCGGGGATGACTCACGAATACCTTGTTCATATCCTTATCCTGTCTTTCTGGCTTGCTTCGCTTTCGCCGCCGTCTTGCCCGGGCGCGCGACCGACTCGCGCTCGACCAGCGTGATATCTGTGAAGAGCGCCTGCTCCGATGCGGGCATGGGTTCGTCGTGCGGGCGCATCGCGCGCTCGACCATCGCGGCGGCCATTGACGGCACCGGAAGCTGGACGGTCGTCAGCGCGGGATTCGAAATGGCCGCCAGAAAATGTCCGTCCATGCCGACGATCGATACGTCCTCCGGCACGCGCAAGCCACACTCGCGCAGGCCCGCCATCAGGCCGAGCGCCATCAGATCGTTGACGGCGACGATGCCCGTCGGGCGCGCGTCGTCTTGCGCGAGAAGGCGCGCGAGCGCGCGGCCGTTTTCCGCGATCATCGAATCGCCGTATTCGTTGACCGGCCCGCTGTCGAGCACGCGCGCGTTTTCCAGCGGGCCCGCATCCGCCGCAGCCGAGAGAAAGCCGTCGATCTTGTCGCGGCGGCTCATCGTCATGCCGGTCAATGTGGCGAAGGCGAGCCGCGTGTGTCCGTGCGCGATCAGATGCCGCGTCGCGATGCGCGCTGCCTCGAAGTTGTCCGGCGTGACGTGCTCGACGCGCGTGGTCTCGCCTTCGGTCGCGCGGCGATCGTAGCTGACGACGACCATGCCGCGCTCGACGGCCGTTTCCAGATGGCGCTCGTTCGCAAGCGACGAGATCACGATCACTCGCCGCACGCCCTGCGACAACAGATCCTCGAAGAACGAGGCTTCCTTCTGCGGATCGCGATACGTGTTGCCGATCATCACGCGGTAGCCATACCGCTCCTGCGCATATGTTTCGACTTCGCGCGCGATGTAACCGTACATCGGATTGGCGATGGACGGCACCAGCAGTCCGATGAGCGGCGTCTGTCCCGTCTTGAGCTGGCGCGCGAGCGTGCTCGGCCGGTATTGCAGCGCGCTCATCGCGGCCTGCACGCGCGCGAGCGTTTCCTGGCGCATCTGACCGGTGCGGCCGTTGAGCACGTTGGATACCGTGCTCACGGAAACACCGGCCTCGCGGGCGACATCCTGAATGGTGCTCATAAGGTTTTGCATCTTCCGGCTACAGGCCGAGCCGGTTCGGCAACCACAACGAAAACGATGGCACGAGAATCAGCACCACCAGCGCGACGAACAGCACCAGCAGGTATTTGAGCATAGGACGCGCCACGGCCTTCATCTCCGTGCCGGTGATGGCGCAGGTCGCGAAAAGCCCCAGCCCCACGGGCGGCGCGAACAGACCGAGACCCATCGCGACGACGATCACCGTGCCGAAATGCAGCGGGTTGATGCCGAGCTGCGTCGCGATCGGCGTGAGCAGCGGCCCGAAGATGATGAGCGCGGGCGCGCCTTCCAGCACCGCGCCGAACACGATCATGATCAGCACGGAGAGCAGCAGGAACATCGTCGGGCCGTATTGATGCGCGAAGGCGATCATCGAATCGGACACGAGCGCGGGAATCTGCTCGATGGTCAGCGCGAACGACACGCTGGAGGCCGCCGCAACGATGAACAGGATGCTGCTCGCCATCGACGCCGAGCGCACGAACACGCGTGCGACCGATTTCGGCGTGAGTTCGCGAAACGCCAGCCAGCCGACGATGAGCGCGTAGACCACGGCGAACGCGGACACTTCGGTCGACGTCGCGATGCCCGACGTCACGCCCTTGCCGATCATCGTGATCATGACGAGCGCGACCAGCGCGCCGCCGAGGAGCGGCAGCCATGCGCGCGGGTTGGTGAGCGCGTCGGCGAGATTGATGCGGCGCCCGAAGATCACCGCGACGACCGCCAGCGCCACGGCCAGCACGGCTGCCGGCACCACGCCCGCGAGAAACAGCCCGGCGATGGAGATGTTCGCGACGAAGCCCATGATGATCATGTTCACGCACGGCGGAATGGTTTCCGCCATCACGGCGCTGCAGGCCAGCAGCGCCGCGGCCTCGTTCGGGTCTTCCTTGCTCTGGCGCACGGCCGGCATCACGACGCCGCCGACCGCCGCGATATCGGCCAGCTTTGAACCGGACACGCCCGAGAAGAACGCCGTCGCCATGATGGTGATGAGGCCGAGCCCGCCGCGCACGCGCCCGAAAATCCGTAGCAGCAATTCGATCAGGCGCGACGACATGCCGTTCGTTTCCATCAGCAGCCCGGCCAGCACGAAGAACGGAATGGCGAGCAGCACGAAGTGGTCGGTGCCGGCCATCACCTGCTGCGAGTAGACGAGCATCGGCAGGGACGGTTCCGCGAGGAAGTACAGCAGCGCCGAGAACGCGAGCACGAAGCCGATCGGCACGCCGAGCACCAGTCCGCCTATGAATCCGGCCATCAGCAGAAAGCCGGGCTTGATGGCGAGACCGGGCACGAACGCGTTCCAGGCGAACACGGCGGCGGCGAGCAGCACGCAGCCGATCAGCGTGCCGAGCACGGTCTTGCGCGCCCCGTTGAGCGCGTTGGCGAGCGCGAACACCATCATGAACACGCTGCCGATCACGAGCGGATACACGTTGATCCACGCGGGAAGGCCGCTCGGCGTCATCTGACCGTAGGAATCGACCAGCAGCAGGCACGACGACGCGCACAGATTCCCCGCGACGCCCGCGATCACCCAGTGTCCTACATGCACGAGCGCGGGCTGCCAGCGCCGGGGCAGCATGCCGCGAAACAGGTCGACGCCCACATGCTGACTGCGTCCCAGCACGGTGGCGGCGCCGAAGAACACCAGTACGATCATCAGCGCGCCGGCGACTTCCTCGGCCCAGTCGAACGGATCGTGCAGGAAGTAGCGATAGATCACGGAGAGGAACACCACGATCACATCGGCCGCGAGCACGGCCGCGCAGAAGTATTCGATCCAGTGCATGAGACGCGCGAGGCCGCGCGCGAGCACGGTCTCATGGCCGAAGCCGGGCGCGGCCAGTTGCGCTTCCGGTCCGGGCGTCGCGGAGAATGTGGTCATGGTATGTCTGCCTCGTTAGCCGCGCGCCGCGGCGATGGCGGTGAAGAGCGGGGCGGTCGCGGGATACTGCTTCGAGAAGCTCGCATACAGTTGCGACTGCATCTCGCCGCGCGCGGTGTCGCGGTCGGCCTTCGACATCGGAAAGAACGTCATGCCGCGCTTTCTCAACTCCTGCTCGGCGCTGGCAGCCGTCTGGATGGCTGCGACGCGCTGCTTCGCGGTCGCGTCCTGCGCCGCTTTCTGAAACGCGGGGCGCAGATTCTCCGGAATCTTCGCCAGTGCGCGGCGTCCCATCACGACGACGAGCGGGCTGAACACGTGCTGCGTCTGCCAGCATGACTTCACGACCTCATCGTATTTGCTGGCGAGCACCGTCGCGCAATCGTGCTCGAAACCATCGACGACGCCCGTCTGCGCGGCCATGTACAGCTCGCCGATGGGAATGGGCGTCGGCACCGCGCCCATCAGCTTGAAGGTTTCCATGAACGCGGGCGTCGGCAGCACGCGCAGCTTCACGCCCTTGATGTCCGCCAGCGATTGAGTGGGCTTCCTGGTGAACACATTGCGTGCGCCGAACGAATAGCCCCAGGTGACGACCGAGCAGCCCGCGCGCTGCTGAAGCATGGTGTCGAACGACTTGCCGACGGTGCCGTCCATCGCGCGGCCCACGTGATCGAAGCTGTCGAAGACGTAGCCGAGATCGAGCATGCCGAGCTCCGGCAGCACGGTCGCCCAGATCGACGAGCCGGTCACCATCATGTCGACCGCGCCGACCTTCACCTGCTGTACGACATCGCTTTCCTTGCCCAGTTGGTTGTTCGGGAAATAGTCGATGCGGATCTGGTCGCCGACGCTCGCCTTCAGGTTCGCGGCGAGGTTCTGATACCACACGTAATGCGCGGCGTTTTCGTTAGGCGGCATTGAAGACGAAAGCCGCAGCGTGGCCGCGGGCTGGGCGCGCACGATCGCGGGAAAGCCCGCGCCCGCCGCCGCGAGCGAGGCCGCGGAAGCAGTGTGGAGGAACCGTCGCCGGGAAATGGATTGCATGGTGTTGTCTCCTGGATGCCGCTCTGAGCGCGGGCGGATGTCTTCAGCGCGACGCGACGGGGCGGCGCGACTGTATCGATTTAGTGTATCGATACAGTAAAGCGCTGGATCGCAGGATCAAATGGGCGTTTACCCGCGTTCACCGTAGCATCTCGGCCTTCGGCGCGGCGGGTGTCCCGTGGGCATGAATCACAACCAGCCGCTGTTGTGATGTGAACCGGCGGCTTTGCGCGCTGTGCGTTTTTGAAGCGCCGATTATCTCGGCGCCTGCTCGAGCGCATCCAAAACGAAGTCCGTGATCATCGACAAACTGACACGCACCCGGCGATGCGCCGGGCGAACACGTCGATCACAAACGCCATGGCACATCCTCCGAGCGCTTCATCTGCTTAACCAGCATCGGAAGCATCGTGCAGATCGTCGAGATCACGGCCGCGCGTCTCGGGGGTGTAGTAGGTCGTCACCACGCCGATCACGCTGAGAATGGCGACGTAGGCGGCAAGCGGAATCCACGCGAGAATGCGGCCCTCGGCGCCGCCCCAGTGCGCGGTCGCCCACGCGATGATCGATGCGCCAATCAGCGGCGCGACCCCGCCCGCGATCACCGCGGACACCTCGCGCCCCACCGCGACGCCCGCATAGCGATGCTGCGCGCCGAAGAGCTCCGGCAGCAGCGCTCCTTGCGTGGCGAACATGCCCCAGACGCCCGCGAGCGCGACGCACAGCATGGCGATGCTCGCCGCGGCGTTGCCCTGGCTCAGCACCCACCACGTCGGAAAGGCAAGCAGCAGCTGATACAGCGCGAAGGCCCGATAGACCGGCACGCGTCCGAAGCGATCGCTGAGCTTGCCGGTGAGCGGAATGATCACCGCGCCCGACACGGCCGCGAGCAGAAGCGCGACCGGCCCGATCGGTCCCTTGAGGCCCGTCGCGGTGGCCATATAGCTGATGGCGAGCGACTGATAGATCGACGAGCCGCCGTTCTCGGCCATGCGCATGCCGATGACCTTGAGCAGCGTCGGCTTCGAATGTTTGATGAGATGCTTGAGCGGGCTATCGTTGATCTGATGTCGCGCTTCGAGCTTCGAAAACGACGGGGATTCCTTGAGCTTCAACCGGATCCAGATCGCCACCGCGATGATGAACACGCTCAGCAGGAACGGTACGCGCCACAGCCAGCTTTGCGAGACATCCTCGACGCGCACCAGCGCGAAGTAGATCGCGGCCGCCATCACCGTGCCGAGCAGCACGCCCATGAAGGGGAGCGCGGCGAAGTAGCCGCGTCGCTTCGCGGGCGCGTACTCGGCCATCAGCACGGCCGCGCCGGCCTGTTCGGCGCCCGCGCCGAGACCTTGCAGCAGACGGCAGCCGACGAGCAGGACCGGGGCCCAGATACCGGCGCTTGCATACGTCGGCAACAGGCCGATCAACGTGCTGGCGACGCCCATCAGCAGGATCGTCGCCATCAGCACGAACTTGCGGCCGTAGCGGTCGCCGAGCGCGCCGAAGATGATGCCGCCCACCGGCCTGATCGCGAAGCCGAGAAAATACGCGCCGAAGCTCGCGATCAGCGCGATGGCGGGATCGCTCGACGGGAAGAACAGCGGCCCGAAGATCAGCGCCGATGCGAGGTTGTAGAGCGCGAAGTCGTAGTACTCGAGCGCGCTGCCGAGCGACGCGGCCCAGGCGGCGCGATACAGATCGCTCGTGGTGACCTCGTCCCGGCTGGTGTTGGTGTTGGTGTTGGTGTCGGCGGTGCGTGCGAGTCCGCTGTCGGCGGCCGCGATGCTTGGCTGGTGCTTCATGATGTCTCTCTCCGTTCCTGCGACTTACGGCGACGGTCCCGTCCTCGTCTTCGCGCGAGATGCGGGTCCGCCGGCTTTTCCTGATAGGCGAATGGGGCTTAGCCCACCCGGGCGATTTCGTCGAGCAGGGCGGCGCTCATCGCGTCCAGCGGCGCCTCCTTGCCCGTATAAAGCTCGACCTGGCCGCAGAACTGATGCAGCAGCATGCGCGTGCCGTCGATCGTGCGGCAGCCGAGTTCGGCGGCATCGCGGATCAGCTTCGTGCGAACCGGGATGAAGGCCGCATCCATCACGACGAGATGCGGCGCGAGTTGCCCGGAGCGCAACGGATTGACCTCCGGCGCGCGAAATCCGGCGGCGGTCGCATTCACGACGATGTCGAACGCATGCGGATCGAAGTCGCCGAGCGCGCCGCCGAAGGCGAGTCCGAGGTCGTCGGCGAGCGCCTGTCCGCGCGCCGCGGTCCGGTTGAACACGGTGACCCGGGCGCCGGCGCGCCGCGCGCCCCACGCGATCGCGCGTGCCGCGCCGCCCGCGCCGAGCAGGGCGATGCGCCGGCCATCGAGCGGCGTCGCCTCTTCGAGCGCGCGCACGGCGCCGACGCAATCCGTGTTGTAGCCGGTGAGATGCCCGCCGCGGTTGTCGATGGTATTGACGGCGCCGATCTCGCGGGCGGTTTCGTCGAGCGCATCGAGATGGGGAATCACCGCCTGCTTGTGCGGCATCGTCACGTTCAGTCCGCGGATGCCGAGCGTGCGCATCGCGTCGACCGCGCCGGCGGCGTCCTCCACGCCGAAGCTGACGAACGTGTAGTCCACGCCAAGCGCACGATAGGCCGCGTTGTGCACTTTGACGTTGAAGGTGAACGGCTGGCCGGCCAGCGAGCCGCACAAGGATGGAATCGAATGAGGCATGGCGGGGCTCATCGGGTCAGTGCTTCGAGAGATCGAACGCGGCGATGGGCGCTTTACCATCGAGCACGCGCAGCAGGTTGTCGGTCGCGAGTTCGGCCATCGCGCGCCGCGTCTCGTGCGTCGCCGAGCCAATATGCGGCAGCGGCGTCACTTTCGGATGCGTGCGCAGCGGCGAATCCTGCGCGAGCGGCTCGACGGCGAAGACGTCGAGTCCGGCGGCGCGCAGGTGGCCGCTGTCGAGCGCGGCAAGCAGCGCATCCTCGCGCACGATCGCGCCGCGCGAGCCGTTCACGAAGATCGCGCCGGGTTTCATCGCCGCGAACGCCTGCGCGTCCATCAGGCCGCGCGTATCGTCCGAGAGCGGCAGCGTCAGCGCGACGATGTCCGCGCGCGCGAGCACCTCGTCGAACGATGCACGCTCTGCGTGCCCGGCGAGCATCGCGGGAACCGGCACGTCGAACGGATCGTGGAAGAGCACCGGCATGCCGAAGCCGAGCGCCGCGCGCCGGGCCACCGCCTGCCCGATGCGCCCGAAGCCGAGCACGCCGAGCGTCTTGCCGTGCACGTCCCAGCCGAACAGGTCTTCGCCGATGTTGCGCGTCCAGCGGCCTTCGCGCACGTGGTTCGACAACTCGACGAGGCGGCGCGAGCTCGCCATGATCAGCGCGAACACGGTGTCGGCGGTCGTCTCGGTCAGCACGCCGGGCGTGTGGCAGAGCGTGATGTCGCGTTCCCTGAGGTGCGCGAGATCGTAGTTGTCGACCCCGACCGAAATGCTCGAAATCACCTTCAGTCGCGGGGCGCGCGCGAGTTCGCCCGCGCCGAGCCGGAAGCTCGATCCGATCAGACCGTCGGCGTCGCCGAGGGCTTCGCGAAAGCGCGGCAATTCATCGGCGCGTCGCGGGTCGGCGACGGTGACGTTGTGCTGCGTCACGATGCGCTCGAGAAGATCGTCCGGCAGCTTTCTGAAGACGACGACGTTCCTGCGTGCGGCGTCAAGCGTACGCATGGTGTTCTCCTGTTACTCGTTGACTGGATGTCGGTGTGTCAGCGCGGCGTCGTGCGCAGTGACGAAGGTCCGCCCGTCAGCGCGATGCGCTGTCCGGTGTCGCGCAGATGCCCGCCGTCGACGGCGTAGAACGCGAGTTGCTTCTCGACGTTGAACTGGACGATCAGATGCTTGCTGTCCGCGGTGAAGACGATGCCCTGCGCCGCCTCGCCGCCGGGCGCTTCGGCGACCTTCACGGCCTGGCCGTCGCGGATCGCGAACAAGAGGACCTTGCCGCGCGCGTGGCGTCCGGGGTTGTCGGGCGTCAGGTTGGAGCCGTCCATCGCCTGCACGCCGATCCATTTGCCGTCGGGCGAGATCGCCACGCCCTCGGGCAGCGACGGCACGGTCAGGTGCTGTACCGCGCGAAACGGTGTGCGCGAAACGTCGATGAGCGTCACCGTGTCGGCATCGCCCGCGAGCCGGGCGGAATACGCGGGCAGGCCGGCCAGCCCGACATCGCTGACGACGGCCCATTTGCCGTCGCCCGACACGTCGATCGTGTAGGGCGCGACGCCGCTCGAAAGACGCGCGCCGCTGTCGGTGACGCGGCCATCGGCCACGTCGAGCACCGCGACGCCCTGTTCGTCGCGCAACGCAACGAGCGCATGCGCGCCGTCATGCGTGAAGCTCACGCCGGCGAGCCGCTTCTGCGCGACCTTCAGCGTGTCGACGAGCGTCACACGGTTCCCGTCGATGCCGAGCACCGCCACGCTGCCGTCGATACACGCGACAAGCGCGAGCCGGCCGCTCCGGTCGATGGCGATGCCTTGCGGATGGCTGCCGATATCGAGCCGCGTCACGGCGGGCGGCGTTGCCTGCAGGTCGATCACCTGCACGAACGAATCCAGCAGCAGCTTCTTCGCGGCATGGTCGTAGCGCGTCGGTGCGCCGACCAGCGCGACTTGCGCGTCCGGCGTGATGGCGACCGCCTGCGGCGGCCCCTGTATGCCGTTCTCGACTTCCACCTGCACCTTCACTTGCGGGGGAAAGCGGCTCGCGTCGAGGAGCGTCAATGTGTCCGGCGCGGGATTGTCCGGAAACGTGTCGCGGCCTTCGACGCGCTGATACTTCCCGTCGTTGCCCGACACGATCCAGTCGGCCGCGTGCGCTGCGCACGCCGCGAAGGCCATCGTCAGGGCGGCGGCCGCGCGGATGCGGCGGCCACGGCTTGCCAGTGAGTTACGCATGTCCTTGTCTCCTTTCCGCTCAGACCACGCTGGTCAATCCGCCATCGACGAAAAGCGTCTGCCCGTTCACGAAATCCGATGCCGCCGACGCGAGAAACACCGCCGCGCCGCACAGTTCCTCGACACGGCCCCAGCGGCCCGCCGGCGTGCGCTTGCAAAGCCATTCGGAGAAAGCGGGATCGTCGACGAGCGCGCGATTGAGATCGGTCTCGAAGTAGCCGGGCGCGATCGCGTTGGCCTGAATGCCGTGCCGTGCCCATTCCGCGCACATGCCCTTGGTCAGCATGCGAATGGCGCCTTTCGTGGCCGCGTAGGGCGCGATGCCCGGCCGCGCCAGCTCGCTCTGCACCGAGGCGATGTTGATGATCTTGCCGCGCCCGCGCTCCAGCATGTGCCGCGCGGCTGCCTGCGAGACCTGGAACACGCCGTCGAGATTCACGCGCAGCAGGTCGTTCCAGTCGCGTTCGCCAAAGCTTTCGAGCGGCGCGCGGCGCTGGATGCCCGCGTTGTTGACGAGAATGTCGATCGCGCCGATGTCCTTCTCGACACGTTCGATCGCAGCGACGACCTGCTCGCGGTCGGTCACGTCGAATACCGCGAAGCCGGCGTCGAAGCCTTCGTCGCGCAGGCTCGCGGCGATGTCGGCTGCCTTTTGCTCATTGCGATCGTTGATGATGATCGCGGCGCCCGCGCCCGCGAGTCCTCGCGCCAGCGCCAGTCCGATGCCGCGCCCGGAGCCGGTGATCAGTGCGCGCCTGCCGTGCAGGCTGAAGAGTTTCAGTGTCTTGTCCATTGTTTTAGCGCGCATCCTGTCGTGGATGCGGTTTGTCTCCGATGTGCCTAGTTCACCCGAAGTACGGCCGCCGCGCCAATAGTCTTTCATGACGCTGTTATCATGAATCGTGATTACAGGTTCGCGCGCCCGCGGGGCGGGGGATTCCATGGAGCTGAAGCATCTACGCGCATTCGTCGCGCTCGCCGAGGAATTGCACTTCGGACGGGCGGCGCAGCGCCTGTGCATCGTTCAGCCGGCGCTGAGCATGCAGATCAAGGCGCTCGAAGAGGAACTCGACGTGCGGCTGTTCGAACGCGACCGGCATAAGGTCGTGCTGAGCGCGACCGGAGGGCTTTTCTTGCCCGAGGCGCGCGCGACGCTGCATCAGGCGCTGCGCGCGGAGCAGACCGCGCGGCTGTCGGCCCGGGGCGAAATCGGCACGCTGCGCATCGCGTTCGTCTCCTCGGTGCTGCCGAAGCTGCTGCCGGCGCTCATTCGCACGATGCATGCGCGCTATCCGCTCATCACGCTCGAACTGAAGGATATGGCGACGCCGGATCAGATCGCCGCGCTTCAGAACAATCAGCTCGATTTCGGGCTGATACGCCTGCCGGTCAGCGTGAGCGGTCTGGAAGTCCGCGTGGTGCTCGAGGAACCCTTCGTCGTTGCGCTGCCCGACGATCACGTGCTCGCCGCGCGGCCGCTGATTCGCCCGCCTGATCTCCGGGGCTTTCCTGCTTTCGTGCTCGCCCGGCGTTACGCGCCGGGCTTTCACGACGACACGCTGGTGGCGCTGAAGCGCGAGGGGGCGCATCTGAATATCGCGCAGGAGCTCGGCGAGTTCTCGACGATGCTCGCGCTGGTTTCAGCCGGCCTCGGCATTGGCGTCATCCCGGCTGCCGCGGCCATGGCGCTGCCGCCGAAGGTCGTTGCCCGACCGCTCGAACTACGCGATCACAAGGCGGGAATCGGGCTCGCCTGGATCGGCGCGAGCAATGCGATCAAGCGCGCGCTGCTTGACGTGATCGACCTGTGCACCGAAACGCAAGGGCAAGCGTGACTGCCTTCGGGCCATCGAAAGACAGGGCTCGCATCCAGGGATGCGAAATAAAGAATGGGTTTGATCTGCGTCGCATGTTCACGCGGGTCCAGTTCCATGATGTAGTTCGCCGCCTTTCATCAAGCGCTGCGCGATATCGGCCGTTTGCAGGGCCTGGCGTTCAGTCGGCGAATGAGCCGCCAGATAACGCGCGACCGCGACGATAATGTGGCGGCCCTCTCCGGTGTTGCCCCACACGGAAAACTGCCGGGCGCCTGCCTCGAGCATCTGATAGGCATGGAAGCCTGCATCTTCGCGCAGCGCCGCATGCGCAAGGGTGGCGATCAGCGCTTCTGGCGAATGGCCGAGCGTGAGATGCCGAGCCACCAGTCGTGCCGCGAGATCAACCTGTCGCTGCCGGTCGAATGCGTCGAGCAGGGCGGTGCGGATCGCCAGCTCATCGGCAGGAAGGTCGTGGAGTTCATTTTTCTCTTCACCGGGGATGCGGGCCGGTGGCACGTTCAGATAACGGGCGAGATAGAGCGCCATGGCTCCGTGCATGATCGCCCGCACGGCCGTGACGTAGCCGTCGATATCTGCGTTGCCGATCCGCCTGAGCATCTGGTGGAGCGCATTGGCATGAGTGAAGACATGGTGCGCCGTCTCCCAATCCGCGTGCTCGTTGGCATTGCCGAAGCGTGCCACGCGCAGCGCCGCCCCATAAGCGAGGGATTGGCCCAGGTCGGTCGGAGCCGCGCCTGCGCGGATCGCCGCCTTGAGCGCATCGACGATCTTTACCGGATCGTCTCCAAGCAGCTCCCGCGCAAGCGCCGCGTGGGTCGACCAGCCTTGCAGGCCGCGGCCGGCCGCGAAAAGTTGCGGCATTTGGCCGGCTGATTCGTCACACAGCGCGACAAGATCGACGGGCTGACGCCACGCAGTCGACTCCTCGGCGCCACGGGCGGTCACCATCTGCGCGACGATCGTAGGCAGCACAGTCGACGCATGCTCCCAGCCGATGAGATCGAGGCACTCGAACGCCTTATTGATGAAGTCGAGCGAATGGCCGGTGTCGGCGAACGTCCGAGCGGTTGCGGCCGAAAGCAGGGCATCGGCGAGCACAGCCGGTGAGAGACCAGCAGCGATCGCCGTCATCAGCGTGCGTTCGGCCGCCTCGCGATGGCGCACATCGGTCCAGAGGCGCAGCCAGCGTTTGAGCGTGGCTGGCTCCGGCCGGCTTCCAAGCGGCGCGCGTTCCCGCCGCGACGCTTCGCCTTCGCAATCCCCTGCCACATGGCGCGCGCCGTGGAACAGCGCGAGATAGACGTCGTCTTCCGGCAGCAGGGGCAAGAGATTGGCGAGCGCCGTCAATATCGTGAGACCGACACCCCAGCCATCACGGTTGTGGGCGCCGAACAGCGCCACCTGCTGCACGATAGCGGCCACCGGTGCGCCCGCTGCGATCCGGCCCTGCACGGCCTTGGCGATGACGAGTGCGAGGTCATGTGCGAGGCCGTCCGCGAGCCGCTGATGCCAGTACGCCGCCGGATCGGAATGACCGAACGTGGTCGCCACCCAGATGTCGCCATCGCGCACCTCGACCGCGCAGTTCGGTACATCGTCGGCCCAGAGGTCGAAGGTGCAGCCGCTTTCCAGATCGAAGCGCGCGTGGTGCCAATGGCAGGTCAGGATGCCGTCCTCGACAGTCCCTCGCTCGAGCGGGAAGCCCATGTGCGGACAACGATTATCGAGGGCAAAGATGCGCCCGCGATCGCAGACGATGAGGATCGGACGATGGCCAACATGCACGACCAGCCGCCCCTTCGCTTTCAGCGCTTCAAGGCTCTCTACGAGCACGAATTCTCTATCCGCTGCATCCATGCGCCTACCCCGGCATTCGTCCTTTTCCGGACGTCGCAGGTACGCCCGGTCCATTCGAAATCTCAGCATACTCTCCAGTTTGGCCAGCAGCCTGGCTCCTTCTACAGGCGCAAATGTGCGCGCCGATTGGTGACTGTGCCAATGCCGGGCGACGTATGATAGGGACGACGTGCGGATAAATTCTGCGAGATTCCAGCCCATGCAGGTTGCATGGAACCGATCGTTGCCGATGCGACGCCTTTGTAGCGGGGCTGTCATGACCAACAAGCCAAGCAAAATAGGACATCTCGAAGCTGCTGCAACGCATCACGAGCAGGCAGCGCTATTTCATCGGGAGGCCTCGCAGTACTACGAAGCGGCGAAGAATTTCGAGCATGCCGCCTATCTGGCTGTGCTGGCGCACGGCCATGCGCAACATGCCATCGACGAGCTTCATGTCGCTGCCAGGCATGCGGGCGCTCCATCGTCGGCAAGCTCCGTTGAGAGCGGCCTGACGGCCGCGCAACATCATGCAGCGGCGTCTGCACTCCATACGCAGGCGGCGCAACATCTGCGGCACGCGGTCAAACTTTTCGATGCCGATCGCAGCGCAGTGGCTCATGAGACGCAGTTGGCCCTTGCTCTCGCGTTACGGGCGCTGGTCCATGGCAGCGAAGCGGCGAAGCAATATGTCACGACGCTGCGATCAAAAGGCGCGTCCTGAAGCACGTCGACGGTTAGCGACGCGCAGCAGTGGATGCGCAGGCGACTGCACCGCGGCAAGCGATGTGATTGAAACGATTGCGTACTGGTGGCGCATCCCGTCGCCGCGCGCGTGGATGACCGAAGTGCGCTTTGAGACGGCCGGAGTAGAAGCCGCGTGGCCGCTATACCCGGAGTTGGCGTGATCGGCGCCAGCACAGTTCGACGCGCTACTAGTCGCTCAAAGGGACGCTATGGATGGTTCCCAGCGGGGCTGCCGGCCTTCGAACCGGCGCTTGCTGGCCGGCCCGGCATGGCGCGCGATAGCGTTGCTCGTGGAGATTCTGCGCCGGGAAGATGACGGCGACCAGCAAGAACTAATAGTCCCTCATCAAGAACTCAGTCGCGTCAGTTGAGTCGGCGCGTGATAATCATACTTAGTCTTGCGTATCGAAAGTGCTACCGTTAGTTTCCGGTGTCGCCGGGGTCACGCCGGTCCTCGGTGAGCCCGATGTTAGACTAACAGGCTTAATCCGGCCTCGTCATCGCGACGAAGGCAATCCTTCGATTTCGAATCGAGCGGCTACCTGTGCCCGTCGCATCGAGCACATTTTAAAGGTCAGACGTTTCGTTCGCATCTTCACACGAGGAGGAGAGCTTAGATGGACGAGCAAAGCGCTCGTGGCCCTATTTTCACGGGAACATGTGCGCGCTGCGGCAACAAGGTATCGGGACCGATTTCGTCCTGTCCTCATTGCGGTGCGCCTGCGCGGTTTGTGTTTGGCGATCATGCCCCAGCGAGGAAGCCCGGCACGGCAGCACCAGGCCCAACGAACGGGCGTGCCGACGCTGCGCATCACGAACCGCTGTGGCCGCGACAGCCGACATCCTCTTCCGCCTCGAACGACTCCGTTTATCCAGATGACGAAGTGCATCCGCCGCCGCCCCGCGATGCCGGTCGTCCGGGCCTGAAAACGGGCGCAGTGCTGACGCTGGTGACGGCCATCGTGCTCCTCGGCGGAGCAGCACTCTTGCATTGGCATGAGAATAATGACGCGCGTACACAGCAGGTGAGATCGATTGACGCGCGAGGCATCGTGGCGTCGAATGAGGTGCGCCAGCCCAGCCAGCCCAGCCAACCCCTGACGACGCAGCAGGCTCCATCGGCTGCCCAGGGCCCGGACGCGACGACTTCGAGTGACAAGGAATCTGGCGACAATCGTCGCAAGTCGATGGCGCCTGCGCTTGCACGAGCACGCGATGGCCTCGGGCAAAACAATTTGCGTATGGCCCGATCAGGGATCAATTGGGCGCTTTCGCTGCAGCCGGACAATCCTGAGGCGCTCCTGCTGAAGCAGGATTTGCTTTCGCGGGAAAAGGCCCGCAATGCGGCATTGAAGGCGGCACGCAGTTGCGTCGTGCAGGGGCGTGAGCAGTGTGCCTGGCAAAATGCCAATCATGCGCTGTCGATCGATTCGAGCAGCACGGAAGCGAAGGGACTCCTGGCGCGTTCGATCGTCGATTCCGGCAAGGCGGATTGACGGGGCGCAGGGCCGCAATCCGGCGCGGTGGATGAATCACTGCTGCGAGCGGAACTCCCAAGCGGAGCAGGACGGAAGCCGCGTTTTCATCAACGCGCTCCGGGACATCGAGAGCGGCGTTGAGCTATTCCTCAACGATCAGCGCTCTGCCGAAGGCGCAAGGCGGGGGCGCTCAAGAAAATGCTACGCGTGTCGGTGCGGATCGGATGCCTGCCAGGGCACCATGCCGGTCGCTGAAACATCCACTTCCGAAACGCTGCGACTTTTACTTCCCCGAACGCGGGTTGACCCTAGATTTGCCCGCGGCATCGTTAGCTATAATCGCGCGGTCAGGCGCTGTGATCCAGCGTCACGACAGGCAGGAAGGGTTACCCCCCATTCCCTGATCAACGCAATTGCCGTTCCCCACAGGAGACTGGCATGTCAGACCGACTCATCATTTTCGATACCACCTTGCGCGATGGAGAACAGTCGCCGGGTGCGTCGATGACCAAAGAAGAAAAACTGCGCATCGCCCGACAACTCGAGCGCATGCGCGTCGACGTGATCGAAGCAGGCTTCGCAGCGAGCTCCGAAGGCGACTTCCAGGCTATTCGAGCAATCGCCAGCGAGGTAAAGAACAGCATCGTCTGTTCTCTGGCGCGGGCGAACGAGCGTGACATTTCGCGAGCCGCCGAGGCGCTGAAGCCGGCCAGCCGTTTCCGCATTCATACCTTCATCGCCACATCCGCGCTGCACATGGAAAAGAAACTGCGCATGTCGCCTGATCAGGTCTATGAACAGGCGCGGCGCGCAGTGCGTCTGGCGCGCGGTTATACCGATGACGTGGAGTTCTCGCCGGAAGACGGGAGCCGCTCCGACCTCGACTTTCTCTGTCGCGTGATAGAAGGCGTGATCGACGAAGGTGCGACTACCATCAACGTCCCCGATACGGTCGGCTATGCCGTTCCGGATGGCTACGCTGCCTTGATCCGCGAACTCCGCGAACGCATTCCCAATTCTGACCGGGCGGTCTTTTCGGTCCACTGTCACGATGATCTCGGCCTGGCCGTGGCCAACTCACTGGCGGCCGTCAAGTCGGGCGGGGCCAGACAGATCGAATGTGCTATCAACGGCCTTGGCGAGCGAGCGGGCAATACGGCGCTCGAGGAAGTCGTGATGGCAGTCAAGACGCGACGGGATGTCTTCGGCCTCGATGTGGGCGTGGACACGACTCAGATCGTCGAAGCTTCGCGGCTGGTTTCGGAGATCACCGGGTTCACGGTGCAACCGAACAAGGCGGTAGTCGGCGCCAATGCATTCGCACATGCATCGGGCATCCACCAGGACGGCGTGCTGAAAGCGCGCGACACCTACGAAATCATGCGCGCGGAAGACGTGGGCTGGAGCGCGAACAAGATCGTGCTCGGCAAACTGTCTGGTCGAAATGCATTCAGGCAGCGGTTGCAGGAGCTGGGAATCGAGATCGACAGCGAAGCTGAACTGAATGCAGCGTTCGTTCGCTTCAAGGCGCTCGCCGATCAGGAAGCAACCGTGTCCGACGACGCGCTCGTCGCGTTGTCGCAGCAAGGCAAGGTCGCGGATACTACCGGTTCGCAGCTCTGACGACGAGCGCCGGCAAGTCTTCGCGTATGTCGTTATTTCCCGGCCAAGCCAATGGCAATGGTGCGGTCCGAAGAAGACATGCCGTCGAAAACGCCGGCCCCAGGGAGACGAACGCCTCCGCGTTCGTTCTCCTCCCATTTCAATCTTTCGCGGGTCGCCGTGCGAATCTGGTGAGACCCGTCCCGTCATTGGTCGAATGAAAGCATGAAAACTGATATGCCCACGCAATTTGCCGTATCCGCCACGGCGACCCCGACGCCGCACGATCAGATCGTAGCGAGCATTTCAAACCCCGTGTTCGGTCGGGTGTTCACCGATCACATGGCAACCATGCGCTGGACTACCGATCGTGGCTGGCACGATGCGAAGGTCGAGCCTCGCCGGCCGTTTCAGATCGATCCCGCCTGCGCCGTGTTGCACTATGCGCAGGAAATTTTCGAAGGCATGAAAGCGTATCGCGGCGAAGACGGCTCGATCTCGCTGTTTCGCCCCTTCGAGAATGCCAAGCGGTTCCGTGCCTCGGCAGCGCGTCTTGCCATGGCCGATCTCCCGGAAGCGCTTTTCGTCGATGCGGTGGAATCCCTCGTCAAGGTAGACCGGGACTGGGTGCCTGGTGGCGATGGCAGTCTCTATCTGCGTCCGTTCATGTTTGCCTCCGAGAGCTTCCTCGGCGTGCGCGCGTCACACGAGTACGTGTTCTGCGTCATCGCCTGCCCCGTAGGTCCGTACTTCAAGGCAGGCAAGACGTCGGTTACCGTCTGGGTGTCCGACCGATACACTCGCGCGGCGCCGGGTGGAACGGGGGCGGCCAAATGCGGCGGAAACTATGCTGCCAGCCTGATCGCGCAGACCGAGGCTGCGGCCAAAGGTTGTGACCAGGTGGTTTTTCTCGATGCCGCCGAGCACAAATGGATCGAAGAGATGGGAGGGATGAATCTCTTCTTCGTCATGGACGATGGCTCTCTGGCGACGCCGCCATTGTCCGGCACGATCCTGCCGGGCATCACCAGGGCTTCGATCATCGAGCTTGCCAGGCGTGAAGGCATCGTAGTCAAGGAAACGCCTTATGCGTTCGACGCATGGCGTGCAGACGCCGCGAGCGGCCGTGTCCGGGAGGTATTCGCGTGCGGGACCGCTGCTGTGGTCACCGCGGTCGGTGAGGTTCGCCACGCCGCTGGCGAATTTCAGATCGGCGACGGGGGAGAAGGGCCCCTGACACAACGCATCCGCACGCAGTTGACCGGAATCCAGCGCGGCAAGGTCGCCGATCCTCTTGAATGGGTTTATCGCATCGACTAAGGCTGATTGCGCCTGGATCGCGCTCGTCCTCTTCGAAGCGGGTGCGTGAGCGTCATGCGTCGCGCACTTTGCCCGGAGGGCGAGGCCCTGAAACCGCCAGAAATCGCACGAAAGGCACGATTACCTCAAGCTGAGATGCGAGAAGCTCATGGCGACCGGTGCCTTCGACGGGCAGGCCCATGTCGTGATCAATCGGGTCGAGATCGTTCGCCGTTCGAATGCCAACGCGACATGATGGAAGACCTGATGGACGCTGGCTACAAGCCGGTCGGCCAGGTTGCTTCGCGAACGGAACGACACGGGTAGGCAGATCCCGCTTCCCAAGGATGCCGCAAGGCGGGCTCACTTTCGCCCGTGCTGGCGACCAACCGTCCCCGGTATGGACGGCTGCTACGCGCCGAGCTTGTTGCGGCTAGCCGGCCGTGCTGCTGCGCGCGTCGATTCGGCGCAGGTCCGGTTCGAGCGCGTCCGACAACGCCGCGGCGCCGCCAGCATGGGTCAACTGCCACTTCGGAAAGACGCCCGATGAATCTACGCTCCACGATCGGCCCGCGTCGTCGGCGACGACCGCGCGGGTGCCGCGCCGTTTGGAGGCGGGCGGCCGGTGTCGGATGACAGGCGCTTCGCGCTCAAACGACAGGCTGCCTTGCTCATTGAAGACGGCGGCAAGCGGGCGCTCCGCCTGCCCTGACGCGCCGAGTGTCACGACCGCGGGCCCAGAGGGCGCGCGCAGCACCGAATCGGCGGGCTTGCGGCCGGCGAGGATCGCTACGAGCTGCGCAGACGGGCCGGCCGCACCGGCTTGCGGATCCGGCTTGCCGGACGTATCTACCGTGTCGGCGGGCAATGCGTCGTCGGACGCAGCGCCGATGCGCTTGCGCACGGGAGGCGCTGGAGAGTCGAGTGCGACCGGTGCGGCCATGCCATCGGCTTGCGCGACGAGCATCACGTGCCAGTCGTCGGGCGTATTGTTGTAGCGCGGGGCGAGTGAGACCAGGCGTAATTGCGACGCATCGAAGCCCGCTTCGCGCAGCAGCAGATACTTGGCGACCGCAAAGTCCTTGCAGACGCCGCTCTCGGCGAAGAAGCGCACGGGCGCATAGTAGCTGCCGTCGGTACCGTCGCGATAGCGGATTTCATTGATCAAGGCGTTGGCCAACATCAGCGCGGTGTAATCTCCCGCCTTCGCGCGCGCGTCGCGTACCTGTGTCACGAGCCGGTTCCAGCCTACGGGCTTGAGCCGCCGATGCGCGCGCATCGCGTCGCGAAGACGCTGCACGCGCGACGCGCCTTCGGCTTCGCTTTCGAACAACTTGGCAGCGAACATCAGGTCGCCGACTTGCGCAAGCTGTGGCCGCAGCTTGCGGTTCGCTTCCCACCATGTCGCGCTGCGCAGCCGCTCGATGCCGGTGTCGAACGCGTCCTGCGCCGCTTCGGAGGCGTCTTCCCGGCCGGGTTCGGGTTGCGCGGCAGCCAGAGTCACCCCTGCCGCGGGCGGTGTGTACTCGACGGCTGCCATGACAGGACCATCGATCGCGCCGCCTCGAATGGTCAGCGAAGGCGGTTCGCCGCGCGAGACGCAGACGCCGCTGATCACCGCGATCGCAACGATGCTGCACAGTAATCGATGATGCAATCGCCCGGACATACGATCCCCACAGATCGAGCGAGTACGGAACGTGCCGACCCGCTTCAAGGTTGCCGGGCTGCTCGAAATGCACAGCGCCGGGGTCGCGCCGAATACTGCACATGACGTGCCAATCGCTAACATGGAGGAGGGGGAAGACCGGCGGGCGGACGGTGCACGGCAAGCACGCCGGTTGCGCAGCGTTGTGATGTGGTCGTCAGGGTGCCGGTTGGTGGCTCAAGGCCAACAGGTTGCGGTCCAGTGTCGTTCGAAACGCGACATCTGTTTGACGGGGTTGAGAAGCGATTGGGAGGAGGGCGTTGGTGCTGGACTGATCAAGCGGCTCCACGGGTCTGATGCCGCGCAGGCGTAGCTCGTCGGCCCAGACGGTCGTGCAAGGTCAGATGCGTGCGCTCCACACGGCCCTTGGCCCGGCTGGAGTTGGCGCAGACCGTGTCGATGTTCAACTCGTACATCGGCCGGCCAAACTGCGTCGTGCTGTGGCCGGTCTTGCCCGCGGTGACGTTGCGAAATACCGTGAACTTGTCGCTGTACAGCGCAACTGGCTTGCCATGCGCTTCGAGATACTGGCGCATGGCCTCGAAGTAGCTGAACGTCGATTCGGTCTGCGTGAAGTGCAAGGTCATCAGCCGGCCCGTCGCATCGTCGATGAACACCAGCAGCGTGCAGGCGGGTGCGCGATCTTCGAACCACCGATGCTCGCTACCGTCGATCTGGATCAGTCGCCCAGACACGAACGGCGGTTCCTCGGCTGGTGCAGTCTGGGCCCAGCCAGTTCACCGACAGCGCTACTGTTGCGAAAGATCGAGTCGATGTCCACGGCGGCCGAACCAGCGTGGTGCCTGTGATTCCGGTCATAGTTCAGAATCACATCGACGGCGACTGCCCGGAAAGCGCACAGGCGGCGGACCAACTCCATGATCGCCTCGATCAACTGCAGCGCGGATGCGCATGCTTCCGCGCTGTTTGGACGTCTTGCGAGCAATTCAAGGTCGGCGATCCGGCGGCCGCCGGTCACGATGTAGGATCCGTCGACCTCCGCGACCTCTCCGAGTGTCCGTTCGCGCCGTGAACGACTGCCGACCACACTGCATCCTCGGTGCCTTCAAATCTGCTCAGTTCCAGTGTCCGATCGTCCAGCATCGCACGATCCCCCTGCGGTCGCGAGCGCTTCTTTTCTCCGTTCCAAATCCTATTCCTCGCGACGGCTGGCTAGTTCCGACTCCACGGTGAGCTTGGTCAGGCACATCCCCGGCGCGCCGACGACGCACCCCGACACGAGGTCGAAGCGCAAGCCGTGCGCCGGGCATTGCAGGACATGGCCGTCGAGGCGCCCGTTGGCGAGAGACGCGCCGTTGTGCGGACACGAATTGTCGATTGCGTGAATGACGCCTTCAACGTTGAATAGCACCACGCTCCGCCCATCGACGAACTTGAGCATGCGCCCACCCGGGTCTGGAACGTCGCCGGCGGTGATCCGTATAGATGTCATCGCATGGGTCTCCCGGGTGAGGATCGACGGGCGCATGAGGTCCGGCTCAATGCCACGAGTTCAGGCCGTCAAGGGGGGTATGCGCATCCATCCAGTCATAGGGTGCGTGCGTTCTTCCCCACGCCCAGCTTCGCGTTGCCGCTAACGAGGATTCCTTCGGTTGCCCGCATGTCATGGACTCCGGCTTGGATTCGACAGTAGCGGTGGCTTCCAGTGAGAAGGCGGTTTCCAAGTGCTGAGACATTCCTGATGCTCCTTTAATGATGTATTCCGAACAAAATCCAACAACAGCCGGCTGGCTCGCCGCACGACCGCGCAGGAAGTCGATGTGCTTGAGATCGCGCGCATAACGCAACCTGCCGATCGCGAACAAGAGCATCGCCGCAACGTTCACGAAACGAATCGGTTGCAGAGCGCCCAGCAGATCGATCCGGTCGGCGATCGCGCCGGTGACAAGCGGGCCGGGCGCGAGACCCAGCGTCGCGAATGCGGACGCAGGGATCGTGATTTGCATCGTAGCGGAGAGAGGCTCCGTGCAACCCTCTCGCGGCGGGAGGGGTAGGGTACGGCGCGCGTTCTCCGATGGCTGAACGCATGAGGAGACTTGTCGAGATCGGGTCTCAATTCAGGTCGGCAAGCTGTTCCCAGGCGACCGGCATTGAGATCGTTGCGGGAGCGCGGCCCTGAGTTCTGATCGCCTTCACGAAGAACGCCTTTGCTGCAGCCACATCGCGTTTGGCGCTGAGGCGGAAATCGATCGTCTTTCCCGCTCGGTCAACTGCGCGGTAAAGATAGGTCCATTTGCCACGGATCTTCACATAGGTCTCGTCGACTCGCCGCGACTGACCGGATGCCGCGGCGAACCGATTCCAGCGCCTGACGAACTCCGGCGTGTAGCGCTTCACCCAGCCTTGTAGCGCAAGTACCAACGCACGCAAAGGATGATGACTTCGCGGTCGAAATGACGCCCATTGAACAACACGTCGATGTCTTTGAGCATGCTCATCGGCTCGTGCCTGTCAAAAGCTCGAGCGTAACAGACCCGTCGTATCGGAATTGCACCGCAGCCGTCTTATGCGCTGCACGGTTGAAGCCGCGATCACTATAGTGATTCATTGGGCATGGCAAGAACCTCGCAACCGGTGTGCCGATGAGGCACCCGTCTCGGTATCGGCAGGCAATACGCTGTCTCGGTCTTGAGCTTCTAGGAGTTGTCGTCGGTATAACTCTCTCGAGGAGGATAAACGCCGGCGAGACGGGCGATTAGAATCGCCACGAACAAGTTGCCGGTGATCTGTTCCACCATGCACATGCCGCGTGCCGGGCGCGTCAGTGGCGTGATGTCGCCGAAGCCTGTGCTCGTGAGAACCGTTAGGCTAAAGTAAAGTGCGTCGGCATAAACGAGCCGACCCGGCTGCCCAACGATCATGTACGACTGCGGATAGAAGTACCCGATGCTCGCGTAGATGTATGCCCAGAGGTCGCCGATCAACAGATACGCCGCCGCGGCGCCAAACAGCTTGTCCGGCGTCATGATTCTAGGTTGAAAGACATAGCGAAGAAGATATCCAACAGTGAGCGAATACAGTACAGCGCTGAACATCCAGGACACAGCAAGGCTCGTATCGTCGTCGCGCCATAGGCCGAGGTACTGGAACCACATAGCCGGAATGGCAAGTAACAGCGTGACCACGAACGACACGGTTGTGCGGCCGACTGCTGCCACTGTCGTAATCACGAGAAACATATTTATGACGTTTAGGACGAGGCGACCGCTATCGCTCGCCGGCACAAACGACACTGCACCGATGAGCGTGAGCAGCACGACAAACAACCAGAAACAGCGCTGGTAGAAGATGCGAGACAGCGCTTCTCGCGTCGTACGGATGGCCATGACGATCTGTCGCCCGTTCACGTATCGCCCACGTTCGACGGCGGATTTCAAGGTACAACAGTCGTGCTGACCGCTACATCGACGCAGAGGCAGGCAAGCCACGGCTTTGATCCTGCATCGGAAATCGCCTGTCGAAAGTTCGTGATTCCCGGGGTAAGGGTCATCCGTTGGTATGCCGTCAATCCTCAATGGATGCGCGAATCTCGTGGACGCCGGAAGGCGTCAGTTTCCGGCGCATCTTTTCCTTAACACTCGGTGAGAATCAGCGGGGCTTGTAGGAGAACTTCTGGCCGCCAACGCTGGCCTCGTACATCAGCCCGCCCTTGGCCACTGTAAATACAGCCATGCCTTTTCGATATTCGCCGGACGTTTTGGCATCTTTCTTGCCGCCACTCACATTAGCAGACGTGCCTGTTGTGCCGGTTTGAGCGCCAGCTGCAGCTGTGATCGCGATCGCATTGGCATCTGCGCCAAATTCAAAGTTGCCGTTGGTGAACTCTTTGAGGGCTCGGTCATCCTGGAACAAGATGAGTTCACTGTACACCTGGCCGCCTAGTTGCAAGCCCACAGTGACTTGGGTCATCGACGTATCGCCAATGTATTTTCCTTTTTCATAGACGCGGCCCTTGCCATGGGCACCGCCTATACCGACTCCTCCCTTGCCGATCTTCGGAAACACAGCATAGCCATAGGCACTATGCAGAAGACTGCCGCTTTCCCCTGCATTCTTGAACAGATTAAGCGTGGTCGTATATTCGTCGGCCCGAGCATGAGAAATAGGCAGGATTAGCAGGACGGTGAGCGCCAATATCAGACGTTTGAGCATGATATGTCTCCATGGATTAAACGGAATCAAGCACTGCGTAACGTACGCGCACCCAAAGGAACGCATTAAACGCGTAGAACCCGTTCACACAAGCATTCTGAATATCGGGGATTCCGACTGTAATGTACGATAGGCGAATATTCGATACAGATCAACCGGCCCGAAAATGGATCATCGTGCTTCTGCTCGATGCGATGCCGCGTAGCCGTCCAGAGTGATCGTTGCGGGAGCGCGGCCCTGAGTTCTGATCGCCTTCACGAAGAACGCCTTTGCTGCAGCCACATCGCGTTTGGCGCTGAGGCGGAAATCGATCGTCTTTCCCGCTCGGTCAACTGCGCGGTAAAGATAGGTCCATTTGCCACGGATCTTCACATAGTCTCGTCGACTCGTCGCGACTGACCGGATGCCGCGGCGAACCGATTCCAGCGCCTGACGAACTTCGGCGTGTAGCGCTTCACCCAGCCTTGTAGCGCAAGTACCAACGCACGCAAAGGATGATGACTTCGCGGTCGAAATGACGCCCATTGAACAACACGTCGATGTCTTTGAGCATGCTCATCGGCTTGCGCCTGTCAAAAGCTCGAGCGTAACAGACCCGTCATATCGGAATTGCACCACAGCCCGCTGGACGACCCAGTTGCCAGCTTGCCACCGGTTGAAAACCCGACATCTGTAAATAGCCAGAACACGACATTAGGATATAGCCGCTACAGTACAAAACGGTGATAATTAACATTATGTAAAACAAAGACATTAGCCGCTATTCGAATTTCCGCGCGCTCCTTCGTAACCACCAGAAACGCGAGGCACAGCCGCGGCCCACCACGGGCACAACGCTGATCCATACCCTGGTCGCAACGAGCCTGTCGCTCGGGCTACGCGTAGCATGGCGATGCTGGTCGTGACGAGTCCGGTGCTGTCCATTCGCGAGGCAGGTAAATCAGCAGATCGTAGCGCTGACGCAGGCGTTCGGAACCGCGCCGCAGCGAACGACCGATGCATGGTCGAAACGGGCCGCGGACGATCTCGCGCGTGTCGTCTTCGTCTCGATCAGGGCGTCGCCTGGGCTCAGACCATAACACCTAGGAAAATCATTTCTTCGGCGCGGGCGAGTTCGTCGTCCAGATGTCGCGATACAGCTTCCATTGCCCGTTCGCGCGCTTCCAGATCACGATGTAATCGCCCGCGTCATAGACCTTGCCGCCTTCGCCCGGAACGGACCATTTGCCCATTTCGTATGCGGAGTCGCCGTGCGCCTCGACTTCGAGCGAAGTCAGCTTCAGCGATTTGAGGCCCGAGTCGATCGCTGCCTGCCAGTAACGCGTGATCGCCGCGCGTCCGCTGACGACGTGGTCGTTGGCCGGCAGAAGCTTCGCGTTCTCGGTGTACGCGGCCGCGACGCCGGGCGCATCCCCGCGGGAGACCGCCTGCTCGAAACGCTTGTTGACCGCTTCGATTGCCGCGCGCGCGCTGCTCTGCGCGAATGCCGCGGTGGAAAATATCCCGAGCAGCGAGCACATTGCGACGCTGAAGAAAGCTCGTTCGAAGATCCGCTGCATAGGGCCTCCTTCTCGTCAGATTGGCCGTGACGCGTAACTCTGCTGATCACGTGCAAGGGTATCGTAATGCGCGGTGCGTGAGCAATCGACCCTCGCAATGTCCGCCGGCGCGGGGACATCTACCGCGCGCGGCTGTTCAACCGCGACTGGCTGCGGAAAAAGGGGCTAGACCCGGCATGACGGGCTAAGCGAAGCCGAATTCAATGAACGCGCCGCGAGTAGTCCTTCCGTTCGTGGTGCGCGCATCTCGTCATCGGCCTCGCCTTCGTTTCCGAACAACGTGTGCAGCCGCAACTCGCGAGCGGGGAACTGCTGCGGGTGCTGTCCGGCTGGTGTCCATCGTTTTCCGGCTTTCAACTGTACTATGCGGGTCGCCGCCAACCGACTCCCACATTCGTCGTCGTTGCGCGAGCGCTGCGTCAGGGAGCGTACGCTTTCCGCTTCACATATGAGAAACGCGCTCTTCGGCGAGCGCCTTCACTATCCGTCACGCGCGGACGCCCCGTTCGCCTCCCTCCTGCCGGATCGGTCGCACTCACCCCGAACCACGGCGACACTCGAGCAAGCTTCTTTATTCCCCCTTCCCGCTCAAATAAATTGCCGCTCCCGCGCGGAACAAAGCGTCACCCCCCGCTGTTTTGCTTTCGACGGTCGCAGCACATCGCGGCGACCTCGAACGGCGCGATTCGTCCCGCGAACCGGCCACGCAGGAGGAATCATGCACCGTGCAATCTATGTCCTCGACCAGAGCTTCTTCAGCTTCGGCTGCTTCTATCGCGTGGACCTGCGCAGCCGCAGCGGCCGCCTGATTGAAACGCACTACGTGAAACTCAGCGATATCGCGTGGTGCTAGGACGCGCGCGGCGCAGCCATCGATCACATCAGGCCCGAGGAGACCCATCCCATGACCTACGCTTATGCCCGCTTGCCGGACGTCGTGCCCTACGATGAATGGCTGAGAGGAACCTCCGCGCTGCTTCAGGTGCGCAGCTCGGCGCTCAAGAACCTGGATGAGCAGATCCAGCTATACCACCGCGATCGCACCGTCCATCAATTCCATCTTCTCGTGAGCGCGTTCGAGTTCTGGCAAGAGTCCGCCGGCACCGGAGATGACTGGAAGAAAGTCTCGCGCAACGGCCTCGACTACTTCACGCTGCTCGATCAGCAGCTGCGCGGCAAGGGTGACACCGACGCCGCGGCCGGCGCGCAGGACTTCATGACGCCCGCGCTCATCGACTCGCGGCTCGGCGTGCTGTACCTCTTCGGCAACCTGGACATCGAGGACGACACGTTCCAGGTGCTGCTCGAAGGCGCGTTCGACATCACCAGCGCCGGTCTCGGCCTCGCGCCCGATGGCAACGACGCGGCATCGATCGCCAGCGACGTGATCGACAACAGTCTCGTGCAGAAGTCTGCGTCGCTCGCGCTGGAACAGGTGCAGCAAAAGATCAGCAGGCCCAAGAACCCTACGCTCATGAGCTCCGGACAGCTCATGACGTCCGACATCACGCTGCCTGCATTGAGCAGCGCCGCGCGGCGTCTCTATGAAACCATTCGCGACAAGGTCGGCGAAGGCGCGAAAAAGCTCTGGGACATGATCCGCGAAAAGGTTGCGGATATCCGCAACGATCCTGCGGGCTTCGCGCTCGACACGATGCCCGGCCTCTTGCGCAAGCTCGTCGACTTCCTGTGCAGCAAGCTGCTCGCGACCCTTGCGCCGCTCATCGGCGCGGGCCTGGACCTCGCCAAGGGCATCGCCAATACCGTCGATAGCAGCATCACCAAGTATCGCGAGTGGGTGCAGGGCCGCGCCGTCCAGCTCCTCACCGGGCACCCCGGCACCATCGTGGAGGCGATCCGCCGCGCGATGAAGCTCTCCATCGGCGCAGGCGTCTACGACATGGTCAAGGGCGGGGCGAGCCTCGGCCTGCAGCTCGCGAGCCAGGGCGCATCCACCATCGTGGATGCCGTCGTCTCCATCATGGAAACGCTCGCGAAGGTCATCTGGAAGATCGTCGAGATCAAGCGCATCAAGCGCTTCTGCCAGCAGGCGAAAGAGTACTGGCACGCGCGTATGCAGCGCGACGCGCTGCATACGCGGCCGATCGCCTTCAACAGCTGGTTCAAGCGTTACGCCGTGCCGATACCCGCGCTATCGGTGCTCGCGCTCAATTCGGGCATCTGCGGCGACAAGATGCATTTTCTCTCGATGTTCAAGGACAGCGAGACCATCGTCACGCAGACCGAATTCACGGCGGGCTGCAAGTACATCGATGACCTCAAGGTCTGGGGAGCGGGCTATCTCGGCGATGCGGGCTTCGCGTTCAAATCCGACGATGCGACGATCAAGGGGCTACTCGCGCTCGCTGTCAGCCACACGGAAGTGCAGACCTGGGATCTGAAGCTGCGCAAGGCCATTCTCGGCTTCCTCAACGGTTAGCGGCTTCGCTCGCGACACATCCGGCGCCTTCGCATTTGCGAAGGCGCTTTTTTTCCCGCGCGATTTCTTCCATCGGCCCTGCGAAAAATTTCTTTGGAATAGAAGCCGTCGCCCGGCTGTTTTCGTCGCAATCCCTTCACGTTCCGAGGCACCGACCGCGATGAACGCCAGAACCACGCTCCAAGCTCTGCGCATCGGCTTCGCCATTGCCTTTCTGTGCGCGCTTCAGGGCGCGAGCGCGGGCCAGTTCATCCTGGTACCGGAAGGCACCGTCACGCTGATTCGCGCGACGACGGTGTTCGAGGTCGACGCGCCCGTCGCGCTGGAGCAAGGCGATCTGCTTGCCACCGCGGCGCAAGGCAGCGCGCAACTCGAAGCAGACGGCACGACCGTGGCGCTCGGCGCGGATACACGCATTGGCATCGATGCCGCACCGGGCGGCGATTCGCTCGCGCTGCTCTCGGGCTGGATCAAGATCGCGCGCAAGCAGTCAGTTGCCACGGATTCCTTATCTATCGATACCGCCACGCTCGACATCGCCATGCGCCATGGCGCGGCCGTGCTGCACGCGAGCCGCGACGCGACCTCGCTCTTCATCGAGACGGGCGCAATGACGCTCGCCCTGCCCGGTCATGCCGACGTCCGTCAGGCGCTCGACGGCGACCATTACGCCGTGCGTGAGGCAGCCAAACCGCTCGATGTGGGCACGCGCCCGGCACCCTCGTTCATCGCCGGGATGCCGGTGCCGTTCCGCGATCCGCTCGTCTCGCTCTCCTCGCCCGCGAAGGCGAAGCGCATCGTTGCGTCGCAAGGCCGCCCCGCGACCTTTGCCGATCTCGCCGACTGGCTGGCCGCGCCGCTCGGCATTCGCCGCGGCTTCGTCGCGCGCTTTCGCCCGCTGGCGCAAGGCGAACCGTTCCGCTCCCAGGTGCGGCAAAACCTGCGCGATCTTCCCGAATGGCGGCGCGTGCTGTGCCCGCCTCCCGCCATGCCGCGCCGGCGCCCGGTCTTGCCCGTGCAGGCTCAATCAACCGAGGTGGAGTCATGAGACTGTCGCTCGCCGTCAAGTTCAATCTGGTGTTTCTCGCGGTTTTCGTCGTCGGTTTCGTGTCGGCCGGATTCGCCGCGCGCGAATTGCTGCGCCGCGCGGCCATCGAAGAAACAGTGCAGAATGCGCGCGTTCTGATGGAAGCCGCGAGCGCCGCGCAGAACTACACGGCGACGCAAGTCACGCCGCTCTTGCAGACGCAGCTCAAGTACAGTTTCGTGCCGCAGTCGGTGCCGGCGTTTTCGGCGGTCGAAACGCTGATGACGCTGGAAAAGCGCCTCGCCGGATACGCCTATCGCTCGACGATGCTGAATCCGACCAATCCTCGCGACCGGCCCTCCGACTGGGAGGCGGACGTGATCCGGCACCTGCACGACAAACCCGAACTCAAGGAAATCGTCGGCCTGCGCGATACGCCGTCGGGTCAGAGCCTCTATATCGCGCGCCCGAACCGCATCACCGACGCCGCCTGCATGGAATGCCACAGCGTGCCGTCGCGCGCGCCGAAGACGCTCATCGACAAGTACGGCCCCGACAACGGCTTCAACTGGGCGATGCACGATGTCATCGGCGCCGATTTCGTGTCGGTGCCGATGGCGCTGCCGGTCGCACGCAGTAACGCGGTGCTGCGCACCTTCCTCGCATCGCTGCTCGGGGTGTTCGTGCTGCTGCTGGTCGCGCTGAACGTGATGGTGCATCTGCTCGTCACGCGGCGCATCCGTGCGCTCTCGCTCGCCGCCGATCAGGCGAGTCTCGGTCAGCTCGACGGCGCGGACTTCAGCGAACGCGGCCGCGACGAGATCGCCTCGCTCGCCGCTTCGTTCGCCCGGATGAAGACGAGCCTCGTCGAAGCCTTCAAGATGATCGAGGCATGAGGTGAACGCCGCCGCGACGGACCCGCCACGCACGCCGGGCATTACGCACCTCGGCAAGTACCGCGTCGAGTCGATGCTGGGCGCGGGCGCGATGGGCATCGTCTATCGCGCATTCGATCCGCACATCGAGCGCCATGTCGCGCTGAAGACCGTGCGCCACGAGTTGTTCGAAAGCGGCGAGCGGGAAAGCCTGAAGGCGCGTCTGCGCAACGAGGCGCAGGCAGCCGGGCGGCTCGCGCATCCGAATATCGTCGGCGTGTACGACTACGGCGAGACGGCGGACACCGCCTATATCGCGATGGAGCTCGTGAGCGGCCAGGGACTGAAGCAATGGCTCGACGCAGGCCGTCCGCTCGAAATCGCCACCGCGCTCGACTGGTTCGCACAACTGCTCGCCGCGCTCGGCTTCGCGCATGAGCACGGCGTCGTGCATCGCGACATCAAGCCCGCGAATCTGCTCGTGAATGCGCAAGGACGGCTGAAGGTGGCGGACTTCGGCGTCGCGCATGTCGAATCGTCCACGCTGACGCTGGCGGGCGCGATGATCGGCACGCCGAGCTACATGTCGCCGGAGCAGTTCACCGGCGAGTCCGTCGACGGGCGCTCCGACCTTTTTTCCGCCGCGATCGTGCTCTATCAGATGCTCACCGGGTGCCGGCCGTTCGCGGGCGCATCGCAGGCCGAGGTCATGCGGCAAGTCATGCGCGAGACACCGCGCATGCCGTCCGGCTGCAACCCGGCGCTGCCGCCCGCGCTCGACGAAGTGCTGATGCGTGCGCTGTCCCGCCGCCCCGATGCGCGTTTCCAGACGGCAAAGGCGCTGCGGCAGGCACTCGACGATGCGATGCGCGGCACTCGGACCGCCGCGGCCCTTCCAGCCGACGACGATTGCACCGTCCTCGAAGCGCAGGCGGTGACGCCCGCCGCCCCGGTCGCTTCGGGAACGGGCTCGTGGCGCGGCGACTCGCTGCCCTCGCTGACAATGTGGCCGGCCGCCATGCTCGCGCCGGTCGAGGCTCGGCTTGCCGAGCAGATCGGGCCGGTGGCGCGTCTGCTCGTGCGTCGGGCGGCGGCGCGCATCGTCGATGCGCCGGACCTGCCCGCGCTCGTGGCGCTGCTCGCGCCGCATGTTCCTTCCGACAAAGGCCGTGCGCAGTTCATCGCCGCCTTCGCGGATGGCTCCGAAGCGGGCGCGTCGCGGGGACCCTCCCCGTCTTCATCGCTTGGCGTGGAAGAAGTGCAGGCCGCCGCGCTCAGGCTCGCCGTTTATCTCGGCCCGATTGCGACCATCGTCGCGAAACGCGAGGCGTCGCGCGCGGCCAGTCTGCGCGCGCTGCACGAGCGGCTCGCGGCCGCCATTTCCAACGAAGCCGACCGCGCGCGTTTCGAGCGCGACGTCGGGCTTTAGCGACCCCATCAGACGGAGCACGACCGATGCAACCCGACACGCTCACCCGCTGCGCACCGATCCGCCTCGCCACCTGCTCGGCGTTCGGCCTGACCGACGCCGGACGCACGCGCCGCGAAAATCAGGACCGCTTTCTGATCGATTCGACATCGAACCTCGTCGCGGTCGCGGACGGCATGGGCGGTCACGCATTCGGCGCGCGCGCCAGCGCGACCGCGCTCGACTGCATCGCCGCGCGGCTCGCCACTGACGCGATGCCGTGCGGTCACGCCGACACCACGATCACCGGCGATCCCGACGCCACCGTCCACGATGCTTCGGCATGCGCGATGCGCGCCGCCGCCGACGCGCTCGATCACGCCAACGCGACCCTCCACGCGATGAACCTGAGCGAACGCCTCGCGCATCGGTCGATGGGCACCACGTTGACGGGAATCTGGCAGCCCGCCGGATCGGCGCGGCTGATCTCGTTTCATGTCGGCGACAGCCGGCTCTACCGCTATCGCGACGGAGCGCTGACACAACTGTCGCGCGACCAGACGCTTTATCAGCAGGCGCTGGAGCGCGGCGCCATCGAGCACCTGCCGCCGCGCAACGTGCTGCTGCAGGCGCTGGGGCCGCTCCCGTCGATTGCACCCGTCGTGCAGGCGCATGCGTGGCTGCCCGGCGACCGCTATCTCTTGTGCAGCGACGGGCTGCACGGGGAGGTTGCGCATCGCGAGATCGAGGCGGTGCTCGCGGCGATGACGCCGCACGGCATCGGCGATGCATGCAGTCGTCTGGTGGCGCTCGCGCTCGATGCGGGCGGCAAGGACAACATCACGGCGGTCATTGCATGTTTCGACGGCGTTTAGCCCGCGCGTCCTTCGGCACTGTCGAATAGCCCCGCGACGAACGCGGCATCGGGCAATCCCGCGCTCACGCGCGCCGATGTCGCGTGCCACCAGTCGCTCATTCCCCGCGCACCGGCTTGCAATGGCGTCGAAACGCCGCTCGCATCATCCGCATGCGAGAGCGCCAGCAATCCGGCATCGAAATCCGCAAGACACGCGCCCTTGCCGAGCGTCGCGAGCGCGAGCGCGCTGCAATGCGCGAACCACGCGTGAGCATGCGGACGCCACATCGGCCATGCGCGCGGCTCGACGGGCGCGGCAATCGTGAGCGGAAAGTGACGTCCCGCGCTGTCGACGCTCGGCATCAGCACGCCCGCCCATCCGCTCTCCCCCAGCACGCCGCCGCCGAGCGCGAAGCACCACAGCGGCGCGGTCAGATAGGCATCGAGCCATGCACGACCGCGCGCCGCGCGGCCCGCGAGCAGGGCCGCCTGCAACATCGCATCCCAGGGCTCGACGAAGCACGCGGGCAGGCGCCGCGTCACGAAGTCGCCGTTGCCGCGCACCTTGCCGAAGCATCCGGCGACGCCCGGCGACGTCATTACAGATGCTCCGGACAGCGAAACTGTTCGAGCGGCGCGCGCCGGAAAGGATTGACGACGCTCGTCGCATCCAGCTCGAGCACGGCACGGCGTCCGGCGGAATCGAGGGTCAGCCTGTAGCGGTCCGGCTGCGCGGTCGCTTCGAGCCTGCCGGCATCGAGCAGATGGAAGAGCGCCCACGGACCGCTCGCATCGAGCGCCGCGGCCTGTGCTGTCCGTGAGGGTGCGGGCGGATCGAATTGCGCGCTCGTGCGGCCCGTGTTCTTGCCGCTCGGCCATTGCAGCAGCATCGACTGGAGACCGTCTGGCTTCAGCGCGAGCTGCTGCCCGTCGATGTCGAGATTCACCTGCGTCACGGCGGGATCCAAGGCAAGCGCCTTCGCGCGAAAACGGACCGACATATCGCGGCTGCCGTCGTGGAAAAACGCGTCGCGAATCTGCGCCGCGCGCTGGAACTGCGCGAGCGCGTCGCGCGGCATGCCCGCCGGCGGCGTGCCGGCGCGCCATTGCCACACGGGTCCGCTCGTATCGACCAGCGCGGCGAGGTTCTTCTGAAAGAAGTCGTCGATGAGACCACCCGGCGCGAACAGCTTGCCGAAGTCGTCGGCGGCGACATCGCGGGTCGAGCCGCGCACGAACGGATAGCGGCCATCGAGCGCGCGGCGGCACAACGGCCCGGCGCTCGCGTTCCACTGCGCGTCGAGGCGTGCGCGCTCGCCGCCTTCCACGAGCGCCGCGCCCGCCGCGGCGAGCGAGGCCGCGACGGGCGTGAGCGGCGCCGGGGCCGTCTGGCTCGCGAGCCTCAGCTTGCCGAGCGCATCGCCCGCGGGCGCGGGCTGGCCCGTTCTGCGCGCGGCGTCGGCGGCGTCGAGATAGACGGCGGCGTCCTTGAGCGGCGCGAGCGCGCGATCCAGCGCGGACGCGTCGCCCGGCTTGCCCGCGAGCTCGTGCAACTGCTGAAAATGCTCGTCGACGCGCGCCGCAGCAATCGTCGTCTCGCGCGCCGCCGCGACGATGAACTTCCTGAGCGGCGAATCGGGCGCGGACAGCGCGTTCGCGATACGCGCACCATCGGCGAGAGCCGTGACGGGCACGGCGGTCACATCGTCGAGCAGGCCGTCCCACGCATGGATATAGGCATCGAAGTAGCGCGCGTCGAGCGCGGCGCACAATGCGGCGACGCCATCGGGCGTGAGCGCGGCATCGTCGCGGCCGAGCACCCAGGCGTCCTTCGCGACATCGGCGAGCGCCGCATCGCGCAGCCGCATGTATTGCACATAGCCGGCGCGGGTGTACGCACCCGCCACGCCGGTCGTGAGCGGCGCGCCGCTCGCGCGCCTGAGCAAGAGCGGCGCGTTCGGTCCGGCCGCCGCGCTCACGTCGAATGCGCTCAGATTCGCCTGCGCGAGCTCGCCGTCCACCCGGTTGCCGATGCGCTGCGACAGCGGCAATTCGGCGAGACGCGCGCGCGCCGCCTTGATGAGCGCGTCGTCGAGCGGCAGCGACGGATCGAAGCGCGCCTTGTCGAACAGCGCGGCGAGGTGCGCGTCGAGCGCGCTTCCTTGGGCCGCGCTCGCGTCGCCGGCGAGCGCCGGGACCAGATGCGCGCGCAGCGCGGCGGGGTCGAAATGGCGCGCGTCGCCGAGCATCAGATAGGCGCGCAAGGCTTCGTAGCGCGACGCCTCCGGTATCGAAGCCGTGCCCTCGCGCAATTCCTGCGTGAGCCTGCCGAGCGCGAGCGGCAGCAAGGTCTGATCGAGCAGGCGCCGATACGTCACGCGCGCTTCCTGGCCGAGCTTGTCGCCCTGATAGAGCCACAGGCGGGTGAGCCACGGCACGGGCTTGCCGGCGTCCGCATAGCCGCCGGGCAGCGCGCGCGCCGCGTCGAGCAAGGGCAGCACCGCGAGCGGGTCCGCAGCCGCGTTCGCCGCGCGCGCCAGTTGCGCGACGTGCTGCGTCTGCCGCTCGAAATCGGCGACATAGGCACGATTGCGCTGGTAGCTCACGGCCATGCCGGCGAGCGCGAGCGCAAGCATCACGCCGACCAGCGCGAGCGCGCCGCGCCGCAGCCACGCGCTGCTCCGCTCGAAGCGCGTGTTCGCGCCGACCAGCCCGGATTCCGCGATCACCACGTCCTTGAGCAGGCGATTGATGAAGTAGGCGCGCCCCGACGCGTCGCGGCTGTACTCGGCATCGCGCCGCAAGCCGAGCGATTGCGCGATGGCGCTGATCGCGCGGTCGATCGGCCGGCCGTGCTGCGTGCCGCTCGTGAAGTACACGCCGCGCAACAGCGGCGACGCCTCGAAGCGCGTGCCGCGAAAGGCTCCGTCGAGAAAACGCCCGAGCGCCGGCTGCAGCCCTGCGAACTGCTGCGCGAAGCCGTACACGCGCGCGCGCCGCTGCACGTCGGTTTCACGCTGCATGCGATGCAGCACGCGCGCCTGCAGCCGCGCGCCGAGCGCATCGAATTCGGCCGGGAACGCGGCGAGCGCCGCGCCCGCGCCCGGCGACTCGTCGAGTGTGAAGGTGATGCCCCAGACCTGATTGCGCTCCGCTTCGCCGAGGTCGTCGAAGAACTCGGTGAAGCCCGCCAGCAGATCGCATTTCGTCACGACCACATAAACCGGAAAGCGCACGCCGAGCCGCTCGCTCAGCTCCGTGAGACGGCTGCGGATCGTGCGGATATGCGCGTCGCGCGCGGCATCGTCCTCGCGCACGAGATCCGCCGCCGAGACCGTCACGATGAGACCGTTCAACGGCTGACGCGGCCGGTACTTGCGCAGCAGTTGCAGAAAGCCCGCCCACGCGGATTCGTCGGCCTGGGCGTCGCTGTCCTGCGTCGTGTAGCGGCCCGCCGTATCGACGAGCACGGCGTCGTCGGTGAACCACCAGTCGCAGTGGCGCGTGCCGCCGACGCCGCCGATCGCCTCATCGCCGAGCTTCTCGCGCAGCGGAAAGCGCAGGCCCGAATGCGCCAGGGCCGTGCTCTTGCCGGTGCCCGGCGCGCCGATGAACATGTACCACGGCAACTGATACACCCATTGGCGGCCGTTGACGCCTTTCATGCGCGCCTGCCGCAGGATCGCGAGCGCCTGCTCGAAGCGCTCGCGCAGCACGGCGAGTTCCGCGCCGCCCGCTGTCGACGCCTGCCCTTGCCCCGCCACGCCGCTCATGAAGCGCAGATTGACGAGCCGCGCGGCGGCGAGGCGCACGCCCCACGCCAGCGCCCACGCGGCGACGAGCGCCGCCATCGCGATCCAGCGGCTGCGCGGCGATTCGAGCGGCGCGCGGCCATTGAACCCGAGCAGCGGCCCTTCGAACCACACGACGACGAGCAGCGCGAGCACGCCCGCGAGCGTGAGCCATTGCGGCGTCTTGAGCATTCCTGCAAATTTTTTCATCGATGTCTCCATGCCTCGAATACGTTGACGCCGCGTCAGGACGACGCACCCGGCGCGAGCAGCGTGATCTCCACGCGGCGGTTTTTCGCGCGGCCGGCGGGCGTGTCGTTCGGCGCGAGCGGCTCCGCGTCGCCGCGTCCTTCGGCGGAAAAACGCGCGGGCGCGCCGGTGAGCGACGCGAGCATCGCGCGCACGGTTTCGGCGCGTGCCTGCGACAGATGCCAGTTCGACGGAAAGCGCGCCGACACGAGCCGCTGGTCGTCGGTGTGGCCCGTGACGACGACCCGGCCGGGCACGCCCTTCAGCGCCTCTGCAATGCGCCCTATCAGGGCGTCGTAGGCCGGATCGAGCGTCGCGCTGCCGGAGGCGAAGAGGTTGTCGCCGGTGATCGTGACGATGGAGCGGTCCGCCGTCTCGCGCACCGAGACCAGACCCTGCCTGATCTCGGGCGCGAGGAAGGTCGCGAGCGTCGCGGCGGCGGCGGGCATCGCGGCGGGCACGATCGCGCTCGCCTGCGCGGCGGGCCGCTCGCTCACGCGGATGCGGTTGAGCGCATCGAACACCGGGTCGGACGTGCGGTTCAGGCTCAGCGCGAGCGCGACGTGCGTCGCCACCAGCACGACACCCGCGAGCGCGGCGCAGACCCACGGCGGCATGCGCTGCCCGAGCGGTTTGCGTGCGCGCCCGGCGGGCCGCCAGTGCACCGAAAGCTCGGTTTCGAACGCGCCACGCTGATTGCGGATGATGCGTTCGAGCCGCTCGCGCACGGAGTCGAGCTGGCTGCGCCCGCCGTCGATCAGTCGATATCGCCCTTCGAAGCCGAGCGAAAGGATCACGTACAGCAGTTCCAGCACGTCGACGTTGCGCGCCGGGTCCTGCGCGAGCCGCTGCAGGATCAGGAAAAAGCGCTCGCCGCCCGACGCTTCGTTATGGAAGGTCACGAGCAGGCTGCGGCTCGCCCAGACGCCGCTGCCCCACGGCGTGCCCGAGATCGCCTCGTCGATGCAGGTACACAGGCAATAGCGGGCCGCCGCGAGCTTCTCGGTGTCGATGCCGCTCGCGCGCGCGTCCTGTTCAAAAGCACGCACCATTCGCGCGAGCTCGGCGCGCAGCCCTTCGATATCGGCAATCGCCGCGCGCCGGCGCAGCGGCAGCGCGAGTTCGAGCAGCGGATTGGCCGCGCGCACGAGCGGGTTCAGGCCGGCCGCGGCCGGCAGCGCGGGCGCGCGGGGCTCGCGTGGAGCGGTTTCGCCGCGATCTTCGTCACGGGCACGCGCCGCGGCGCGTGCGCCCGGCTGCGGGATCAGGATGGTGTCGTCCGGGTCGAAGCCGGCTTGCGGAAAGGTCGGTGCGTTCACAATGGGTTCCTTCGTCGAAGGGTTCCTGAGTTATTGACGGATCGCCCAGAACTCGAACTCGATGCCTGGAAAATCCCCCGCGACGTGCAGCGCGACGCCCGCCGAAGTCGCGAACTGCCGCCACAACTCGCCGCCGCGTTCCAGCTCGAAATAGGTGAAGCCGGCATGGAACGGCAACTGGCGCGGCGCGACCGGCAGCGCACGCAACGCGATGCCCGGCAGCTGGAGATTGACGAGGTCGCGGATGCGCTCGACCGGCCCGAGCTTGGCCTGCTGCGGGAAGCCGTTGAGCAGCGCGGCCGGCGCGAGATCGGCCTTCACCGCGAGCACGAAGCTCGCGGAGGCGAACAGCTCGCGGTCCGGCACGATCGCCACGCGCAGGCCGTACTTGCGCTCCTCCAGCGCGATCGGCACGGCATGCGGGTCCATCACCGAGCTGAGCGCGTTGCGCAGCGCATCGACGAGCGGCGTGAAGGTCTCGTCGAGCCGCTCGTGGCGATACGCCGGGAACGCGGCGGGACGCTTGGCCGGCTGGCTGAAGGTCGCGAGCTCGCCCGCCAGTTGCAACGCGTGCTGATGCAGATCGTGCGGATGCAGGCCCGTGGTCGTAGCGATCCCCGCGAACAGCGGCTCCGCGCGGTTGAGCACTTGAAGCAAGAGGAAGTCGGCGATCTCGGCCGCGCCGGTCGCGGCGGGCCGGGCGAGGCGCGCGGCGAGCGCGTCGGCGCGCTGATGCATGAGGCCCGTGAGCTCGTCGACGAATCCGGTGAGCCGCCGCGACACGCGATAGTCGAGGCACGGCGGCGCGTAGGCGGCATCGAGCACGATGCTGTTGTCCGTGCGGCGCTCGACGATGCGCGCAATCCCGAGCGACGTGTGGGCATGGACCACGTCGCGCTCGAACGCGAGCCGCAACTGAAGCTTGCCGACCTGCACGAGCGCCGCGCCGGGCGCGCCGTCGTTGCTGTCGAGCACTTCGGTTTCCGCGATGCGGTGACGCGCGAAGCCATCGCCGGCTTGCACGGTATGCGCGGCTTCCGGCACGCCATGCCGCGCGACGGGCAGCGCGAGCACCACGGTCAGATCGCGCGCGTCCTCGGGAATGGCGAGCGGCGGAGGAAGGTCGTCATCGGCGGGCAGGCGGAACGGACTGCCGTCGGGCAGCACGCCTGCGCACGCGGTCAGCGCGATGCGGCCGAGCTTCAGTTGCTCCACGTCGATCGTGAGTTCCGAAAAGCCGAACGCATAAGGCCGCAGCGCGGCGCAGCGCGCGTCGATCTGCGCGCGCAGGTAGCGGTCGTGCTGCTGAAGATGTTGCGGCTGCAGCAGCATGCCTTCCGACCAGATCACCTTGTTGTTCCAGGACATCGTCGCCTCGCTATCGGATTGAAGGGGCAAGCGCTCTCGCGTCGGCATCGCCGTTTGCCTGCCGCTCGTATGCGTCGTTGAAGGCGCTGCCGCACAGCGCCCGAAGGTCGTCGGCGCTCGCACGGTCCAGCTCGGCGTGCAGCGCGACGAGACGGTCCCACTGGCGCGCCTTGCGGCACGCGGGCAGCCAGTCGAGCCAGCCGCGCCGCGTGTCGGTGCGCGCGATCGCCCGCGGGTCGAAGCGGCCGAGCAGATGCTGCATGGCCGCGCGCGTGCCCGCGAGGACCGCGAGTTCGTGGCGGCGGATATCGTCGAATGCGCCTTCGAGCGCGGCCTGCGCGGGCAGGTAGCCGGTGGCCGCGCCGCGCAGCATCTGCGCGAGCGCGCCGTCGCCGTCGGGGAAGAACTTGAGCGGGTTGTTGTCGCGCTGGACCAGCATCGTCGTGTCGAGGCTGATCTCGCGCTTGAGCACCGAGCGCGACAACAGCACGTCCACCACGCCGCGCACCGCCGTACGCAGCATCGCGCCCGCGAGCCGCGCGATGCCGGCGGCATCGCGGGTGCCGAGCGTGGCAGCATCGACGCCCAGGCCGTCGAGCAGCGCCGCGAAGGCCGATTCGGCGCTGGCGTCATTGGCGGCGTCGATGCCCGGCGCATTGGCGGCGTGCCGGGAAGGCGTGCCGAACGCTTCGCCCGGCGGCCCGGCAGCCGGCACCGTGGCGCGCTGCGCGGGCCGGGGCATCGACACGGGGGCGGCGCTTTCGGCAGGCGCGAGGGCGACATCGCCCAGCGGATCGTAGTCGTGCGGAATGCCGCCCGCGGGCGCATGCGTCATCGCGCCGGCAGGCGGCACGTAGGCGAACTGCTCGGGCGATACGTGATCGCTCCCGGAGCCTGCGAACACCGCATGTCCGTCGAGCCGCGCCGGTGCTTCGCGCGCCATGCGCGAATCGCCGAGCGGCGCGGCAAGCGGATCGAAGCGCGGCCCCGGCAGCGGGGAATCCGCGAGCACCGCCGCGTGCGCGAGCGGATCGTGCGCGCACGCCTGCGGCAAAGCGCACTCACCCGCGCTTGCGACATCGAGCGGATCGAAACCGCGACGGTCGTGCACGCCGAGCGGCGCATCGAAGGCGGCGGCGCTCGCGCGCGCCATCGCCCGCACGCCGAGCCGATAGCCGCCGATTTCCAGCACGTCGCCATCGGCCAGGCGCGCGGGCTGACCGCTCGCGAGCGGCCGTCCGTTGTGGCGGCTCGGATTGCCGCCGAGGTCGGCGAGCCGCCAGCCGTCTTCGGACCAGCCGATCCGCGCATGCACGCGCGACACGGTCTTCGCCGCATCCGGCAGCACCATCGTGTTGTCGGGGCCGCGCCCGATGGTCCCGCCCGCCGCCCCGAAGCGGCATGCGAGCGGCGCATCGGGCGCGTTGCCCTGATACGTGTCGACCGTGAGCGTCAGATACATGGTGTCTCCTCCGTGCGCGTTCATTTCGATCCGTCGTCGGCCTGGCGGGGCTCGGCGGGCTCATCGGGCGACGCGCTCGCCGCGCCCGCACCGCCGGCTCCGCCGCCGCAGTTGATCTCCACGACCACGCCGTCGATCGTTACCGGCCCCGCCGCGCTGATCGCGATGCCGGACGGCGAAAGCACGATGGTGTTGCCGCCCGCCTTGAGCGTGAGAATCTCGCCCGCCTCGATGGTGACGTTCATCCCGCCCTTCACATCGACGTTAACACCCGCCCCCACCGAAATATTCGCCCCGCTCTTGTGTTGCGTATCGCCGCCGACATCGAGCGAATATTTGCCGCCGATGCGCACGCGCTGGCTGCCCTTCACGTCGTCGCTGCGATTGCCGCCGCAGCGCCCGATATCGTCCTGCTCGACGATTACATGCCGCTCGCGGCCGATGCGCGTCAGCGCGTCGTGCTTCACCCACGTCTCCAGATCGCGCTCGGCATGGAAGAACAGTTGCTCGGCGCCCTTGGTATCGTCGAAGCGCATTTCGTTGAAGCCGTTGCCGCCCTTCGTCGAATTGCTCTTGAGCGTGGTGCGCGCCATCTTCGCGGGGAGTTCGTAGGGCGTGGTCTGCGCGGCGTTATAGACGCTGCCGATCACGAGCGGCTGGTCCGGGTCGCCCTCGATGAACTGCACCAGCACTTCCTGCCCGATGCGCGGCAGAAAAAACGCGCCATAGCCCTTGCCGGCCCACGGCTGCGCAACGCGCACCCAGCAGCGCTGCAGCGACTCGCGCGACGCCTCCGGTTCGAGCTGTTCCCAATGGAACTGCACCTTGATGCGGCCGTATTTGTCGGTATGGATCTCTTCGCCTTCCGGCCCGACGACCACTGCCGTCTGCGGCCCCGCCACGCGCGCGCGCGGCGTGCTGCGCGCGGCGCGAAAACCGGCGTCGCGCGGCAGCGCCCGAAAAGCGCAATCGAACACGGGCGGCCTGTCGCGCGCGTCGAGTGTCGAAAGGTAGTCATCCGAATTGATCGCATACTCGGCCGAAACGATCAGGTGCTCGCGGTTCTGCGGCTCAAGCGGATGCCCGGTCAGCCGTACGAGACCGCCGGGCCAGATGGCGCGCGCCGTGGTGCGCGCGCTCACGAACACGTTCGACGCCTGATGCGCCTCGGCATGCGCGCGCGCGAGACGCTCGGCGTCCGCGTGCTGCGTATAGCCCGGCGCGTGCTCCTGCATCGCGTAGACGGCCGGGTCGAAACGCGTGCTGCGCAGCCCGCGCGCGACCAGGCCTTGCTGCACCGACTGCGACGGCTTCTCGAAGTCGTAGTCGTTGATCTCGACGATGCCCGTGGCCACTTCGCCGCCCGTGGACCATGCATAGATCCACTCGTGCTCGTGCGGCGTGGCCGGCTGCGGGCGAAACGGCAGCTCGGCGCAATGCGGCGTCGGGCCGTGCACCTGCGACGAATCGGTGAGGATCAGCCGGTGCTTGCCGCCCTGATGCGCGAAGAAGTAGTAAATGCCTTCGCGCTCGGCGAGCCGGCTCACGAAATCGAAATCCGTCTCGCGATACTGCGCGCAGTGTTCGAGGCTCGGATACGTCGCCGAGCATGTGTTCTCGAAGTCGATGTGATAGTCGGCGAGCACCCGGCCGATGATCTCGGGCACGGTCATCCGGTGAAAGAAGCGGCAGTGCGACGCGCGCGTGAGCAGCCACAGGCGCGGGCGCACCGTCGCGCGATACATCGCCGGGAGATTGGGCTGCGTGCTCGCGGGCCGCGCCAGCTCGAACGCGGTGACGATGCCGTTGTATTCGCGCGTGCCGCCGCCCGGAATCTCCAGCGACAGCGAGAAGTCGCTGCCGAGCATCTTCGCGATGTCGAGATTCGAGCGGTCGGCGAGCAGTTCGAGATCCCATTGCGCGAGCCGCCCGAGCGCCTCGCGTCCGCGCATGCGATACAGCACGAGCGCCTTCTTGCCGAGCGCGCAGGTCACCTGCGCGATGCGATTGGTATCGGTGAGCATCATCGCGGGCCTCGTCGTCAGGGAATCTGCGTTTGGCGCGTCGCCGGATCGACGATCGCCACCACGCCGCCCCAGGTGCAGAGGCAGGTGGACACGTTGTCGAGCGACGGCTGCTTGCCGAGCAGCACCGTGACCGCGCCGGGCGCCCACGGCTCAACGGTCGCGGGCACGCAGGGCATCGGCGTTGGCGTGCCGAGCGCGGCGGCGGTGGCCGCCGCGACCTCTGGGTTCGCCTGTGACGTGCACATGCCGAACGGCAAGATGTTCACGAGCGGAATGTGATCCATGATGTTCGCGGCGATCGACCCTTCGCAGCGCACCCGGTTGACGGGCAGCACGACGAGCGCCGACGGCGTCATGCCGAACGAGCATTGCAATGTCGCGCCCATGCAGACCTGTTGTGGCATGGCCGGCTCCTTAGTCGAACGAATAGGTGAACTCGCCGTCGCGCACGCCGACTTCGACCTTCCCGATGCTGCGGCCATCGACGAGACGGCCGAGGAATTCCGCGCTCACGCGCGGCAGCAAGGTGTTGGTGAGGATCGCGTCGATCATCCGGCCGCCGCTCGCGAGCTCCGTGCAGCGCCGCGCGATCTGGCCGACCACCGCATCGTCGAAGGCGAAGCTCACGCGATGCCGCTCCACGACGCGCCGCCCGATACGCGCGAGTTGCAGGCGGATCACGGCATCGAGCATGGTGTCGTCGAGCGGGTAGTACGGGATCACCGCGACGCGCCCGAGCAGCGCGGGCGGAAACGCTTCGAGCAATGGCTCGCGCAGCGCTTGCGCGATTTCTTCCGGCGAAGGCGACTGCGAAGGCGACGACAGCGCGCGCCCCCCGCCGCACAGACGCGTGATGAGCTCGGTGCCGACGTTGGTCGTGAGCAGGATCAGCGTGTTGGAAAAGTCGATCTCGCGGCCTTCGCCGTCTTCCATGCGGCCCTTGTCGAAGACCTGGAAGAAGAGCTTGTGCACGTCCGGATGCGCCTTCTCGAACTCGTCGAGCAGCACCACGCTGTATGGACGACGCCGCACCGCCTCGGTGAGCACGCCGCCTTCGCCATAGCCCACATATCCCGGCGGCGCGCCCTTGAGCAGCGATACCGTATGCGCCTCCTGGTACTCGCTCATGTTCACGGTGATGACGTTGTCCTCGCCGCCATAAAGCGCCTCGGCGAGCGCGAGCGCGGTTTCGGTCTTGCCGACGCCCGAGGTGCCCGCCAGCATGAACACGCCGACCGGCTTGCAAGGATCGTCGAGGCCGGCGCGCGCGGTCTGCACGCGGCGCGCGATCATCTGCATCGCGTGATCCTGCCCGACGATGCGGCGGCTCAGCGTCGCCGCCAGATCGAGCACGCTTGCGGCTTCGTCGCGCACCATGCGGCCAACGGGAATGCCGGTCCAGTCCTGCACCACCGACGCGACCGCATGCGCATCCACGCCCGGCAGGATAAGCGGTGCTTCGCCCTGACGCTGCGCGAGTTCATCGGTGAGCGTTTTCAACTCTTGCAGCGTCACGGTTGCGCCGCCCTCTTCGATCACCCGCCGCGCCGCGAGAATCCGTGCGACGAGCGCGCGCTCCGCTTCCCAGCGCGCGGTGAGATCGGCGAGGCGCGCGCGTTCGGCGTCGAGCCGGGCGGCGACATCGGCGGCGCGTGCCTGCGTGTCGATGCCGAGCGCCGCTTCACGCGCCACGATCCCGCTTTCGGTCTGCCACGTCTCGATGCGCCGCTTTGCATCGTCGATGGCGGGCGGCAGCGCCTGCTGGCTCACCGCCACGCGCGCGCAGGCGGTGTCGAGCAGGCTCACGGCCTTGTCGGGCAACTGGCGCGCCGGAATGAAGCGATGCGAGAGCTTCACGGCTGCCTCCAGCGCCTCGTCGAGCACCTGCACGCCGTGATGCCGCTCCATCTTGCGCACGAGGCCGCGCATCATCGCGATCGCGTTCGCTTCGGAAGGCTCCGGCACCTTGACGACCTGAAAGCGCCGCGTGAGCGCCGGATCTTTCTCGATGTGCTTCTTGTACTCGACCCACGTCGTCGCGGCGATGGTGCGCAGCGTGCCGCGCGCGAGCGCGGGCTTGAGCAGGTTGGCGGCGTCTCCCGTGCCGGCCGCGCCGCCCGCGCCGACGAGCGTATGCGCCTCGTCGATGAAAAGAATCACCGGCTTTTGCGACGCCTGCACCGCTTCGATCACCTGCTTCAGCCGGTTTTCGAACTCGCCCTTCACGCTCGCGCCCGCCTGCAGCAGCCCGACATCGAGCGTGCGCACGACGGCGTCGCGCAACGCGGGCGGCACCTCGCCCGCGACGACGCGCTGCGCGAAGCCTTCCACCACCGCCGTCTTGCCGACGCCCGCCTCGCCCGTGAGGATCGGATTGTTCTGGCGGCGGCGCATCAGAATGTCGATGACCTGGCGAATCTCCATGTCGCGCCCGACGATGGGATCGAGCTTGCCTTCGCGCGCCTCGGCGGTGAGATCGACGGTGTAGCGGGCGAGCGCGTCATCCGCTGCGAGCGGCGCGGCTGGATCGGCGAACGCGGTCGACTCGGCGGCGATCACGGCCTGCGCTTCGGGCGAGCCATCGAGCAGCACGTCGAAGCGCGCGGAGAGCGCATCGAAACTGATCTTCTCGAACTGGCGCGAGAGCGCGTACAGCGCATTGCGCAGGTTCGGCGTGCGCAACATGCCGATCACGAGATGCCCCGTGCGCACCTTCACGGCGTTGAACATCAGCGAGCCCGCGACCCAACCGCGCTCGACGGTTTCGTCGACTTGCGCGGAGATATCGGAGACGGCCGTCGCGCCGCGCGGCAGACGATCGAGCGCGGCGGTCAGATCGCGTTCGAGCGCGGCCTCGTCCAGCTCGAAATGACGCATGAGGCGGTGCAGGTCCGAATCGGCCGCGAGCAGGATCTGGTGCATCCAGTGCGCCAGCTCGACATACGGATTGCCGCGCAGCTTGCAGAATGCGGCGCCGTTTTCGATCGCGCGATAGGCAAGCGGATCGAGCTTGCCGAACAACGCCATGCGGCTGATTTCAGTCATGAGGAGTCTCCTTGCGATGGCTCGCTCCCGCCTGCCCGGCGATCACGACCCGATGGTTGTCATGGACCGGCGCACCGCTCGTGAGCCAGGTGTTCCAGCCGAGGCGCGCGCCGTTCGCGGTCCCGTTCGTAGCGGTTCCCTGCAGACGCAGCGGCGGCACTTCATCACGCTTCAGATGCAGCGCGACGTCCCAGTCGAGCGGATCGCGCACGTAGTTGCGGACCCAGTCGGCGAGCTTCGTGAGGCTCTTGCCGCCCGGCAGGAAGCGCACGAAATCGGCGTAGCGAAGCGGCCCGATCACGATGCGGAACTTATGCTGGCAGTCCCACACCCGCGTGCCGACGACCGTCGATACGCCGAGCCGCGCACCGCCCAGCCGCGTACAGGCGTCTTCGGGCAGCGCGATCCAGTGGCCGCGCCATTGCTCGATCGACACGTTCACGCCGAAGAAGCGCGCGAGGATCAGCCGCAGCCCGTCGGCATGGCGCGTGGGCGCGGCGAGCACGCCCGCGAAGTGGCGCTTGGCGGAATCGGGCACGGCGTCGCGACCGGCGAGCGCCGGCGCGCCCAGGCCGAACAGGCTGCCGACGTAATCCGCGAAGCGATCGTCGCACGGCCGGTCGGCGCTCACGACCGGCTGCGCATCGGCCCATGCGCGATAGAAGAGCGACAGCATCCGGTGATGGAACACGTCGAGAAAGCGCGCGAGCGTCGGATCGTTGGCGTTGCGGGCGCGCTCGCGCACATAGGCGGTCAGATGCGTCGGCAGCGGGCCGTTCGGCCCGAGCAGGCCGAGAAAATTCACCGCGAGCCGGCCAGGCTGTCCGCCCTCGCCCGGAATGTAGTCGCCGAGCGCAGTCGGATGGAAGATCAGCTCCGGGTCTTGCGAGAGGCGCACCGCGTCGTCGCGCGCGGAAAACGACCGGCCGAGGCGCGGACGCTCGCCATGCGCGCGCTCGATCAGCCGCAGCGCCTGGAAGAAGTCGAAGCGGCGGGCGTCGCGCGCGAGCACGCCGTCGATGGTCAGAGCGTCGCGCATCGTCCGGTCCTCGCTGGCCAGTGCATGAGCGGACCACGCGCGAGCGACGCGACATGGGTCTCGGTGAAAGAATTGATCGACACGTACTGCGCAAAAAACTGCGCGAGCACCGCGCCGAGCAGAAACGCGCTCGCGCCCTCGAACGCGGCGTCGTCGAAGCGCAGCGTGATAGCGAGGCCGCGCCCGTAGACGATCGGCCCGGGCGTTGGCAGGCGGCGCACGACCGGCTCGCACGACACCGAGCGCAGCCCTTCCACCTGCCGGTGCGCGGCGGCGTCGTCGGCGGGACAGTACAGCGCGAGCAGCTCGCGCAGCGCGCGGGCGCCTTCCTGCGCGTTCGTATCGACGAGCGACGCGTAGTTCAGCGAAAGATGATCGAGCAGCCGCCATGCCGCCGGCCCTTCGGCAAACGAAGGCAGCGGCCGGCTCGGGCCCGCGACGCAGCGCACCGCGGTGACGGGCGCTTCGGCATCGAGCGTGAAGTCGGTCGAACCCGCGCCGATGGGCATGGACAGCGGCAAATCGCGATTCGTGCACCACGCGCTGATGCCGAGCTGACGCACTTCGCCGCCGAGCGGCGCGCTCTGCGCATCCACCAGCGCGATGAAGGCTTCGCTGCCGAGGTAGCTGCTGCGCGCGCCGTTCTGCTGCTGCCGCACCGACGCGCGTCGCGCCTCCCGGCGCAGTTGATAGAACGCGCCGCCCTCGCCCGGCATGTCGAGGTCCTTCGCGCAGTGAAACGGGCGATATTGCTTCTCCGCGTCCGCGCCCGCGCCATAGCCGGTGACTTCGTCGATCTGATGGATCTCGTAGTCCATCGGCCGCGTGCGGTCGATAACGACGTGATACTCGAATTCCGTGTCCGACAGCGCGACGCGGTCGGTGCGGCGGCGAAACAGGTTGATGGCGGGCGTGCAGTCGAGCGCGAAATTCGACGCATCGACACCGCGCTCGAGCGACGCGTCGGCCTGATCGAGCAGGATCACGATCTCGGCTTCCTGGCCGCGGCAATGACGCAGCGCGCTGCGCAATCCGTTCACTTCGACGAACATGAAGCGCGGCGCGAAGGCAAAGTACTCCTGCAGCAGCCGGTAGCCATCGAACGATTGCTGGCCGACCGGCAGTAGCGCCTCGTCCTCGGCGAAGCCGAGCGGCCGCAGCGCGGTCTTCGGCAGCACGGCGAGCGTGGCCGCCGCGCTCGCGCCGTTGCCCGGCTGCATCACCGCGACGCCGACGCAATGCGCGAGCAGACGCTCGTGCAGGCGCGCGGGCAGGCCGTCCGGGCCGCGCAGATAGAGCGCGAGACGATCGAGCGAGAGGCGGTCGAAGCCGAGCGAGCCGGTCGCGCGCAGCCGCAGGCGCAATCCCGCCTTGACGCCCGCGGGCAGCAGCGGCGACGACGCGTTGAGCGAGCCCGCATGCGTGAAAAACTTCGCCTGCGCGATCGCGACCGGCCACAGCGTCAGCGCATGCGCGGTGCGGTATTCGCAGCGCGTCGACGCGGACTTGTCGAGCATGCCGCGCAGCGCCGTGTGGCGCGGGACGACGATGCCGTCGGCGCTCGCGGCGAGCTGCGGGTTCGCGTGATCCGACTGAAGCTGGACGACCGCCATCGAAGGTGTGGGCGCCAGATAGTGCGGATACGCGAGTTCCAGCAGATGCTGCGTGAAGCGCGGGAATTCGGCATCGAGCTTCATCTGCACGCGCGCGGCGAGAAAGCTGAAGCCTTCCAGCAAGCGCTCGACATAAGGGTCCGCACACTCGACGCCGTCCAGCGCGAGCCGCCCGGCGATCTTCGGAAACGCGGCGGCGAATTCGCCGCCCAGCTCCCGCACGTGCTGCAGCTCCTGACTGTAGTACTTGAGGAACGCGGGGTTCATGCCTGCTGCTCCCCGGCCAATGATCCGGCGCGCGCGGCCGATGCGTCGGCGACGCGCACCTCGCCCGCTTCGAGATCCAGCTCCGTGCGCAGAAAAAGCCGTTCGGGATACGGCTGCGACCACATGTCGGCCTCGATCTCGAAGCGGATCACATGGCCACGCACCGTGCCCCTTGCGCCTTTTGCTTCGTCGATCGCCGCCACACGCACCGATTCGCGCGCAAGGCGCGGCTCGAAGGCCCACAGCGCGTCGCGGATCAGGCGCTCCAGCGTCCCCGCCGTGAGCGCGGCGACGTCGCGCCCCGCGAGATCCGGCAAGCCGTAATTCAGTACGGACGTCGCGACATGCGGCAGGTTCGCCGCGTCCGAGCCCTCCCCGAGACCGCTCGCGTTCAGCAGCCAGCCGATGTCGCGCTGCACGCTGTCGCGCAGCGCGCGCGCCGAGATCACGCGACGCTCGCGGGATTCATGTGGTGCGTGCGGTTCGAGATCGGTCAGGCGGTCCAGCAATGACGGCTGCAGGCGGTCCCGGGCGGAAGGTTCGGACATGAGCGGCTCCTTCTGGGCGAAATGGACGGACGTCACGCGACTCAGGCGGCCTTCGCCGTCGGCAGCTTCGACACGAGCCGCAGCGACACCGTGAGACCTTCGAGCTGGTAATGCGGGCGCAGGAAGAACTTCGACGTGTAGTAGCCCGGATTGCCCGGCGCTTCCTCCACGATGACCTGCGCGTCGGCGAGCGGCTTGCGCGCCTTGGTGTCGTCGGAAGAGTGGGCGGGATCTCCGTCGACATACTGGAGAATCCAGTTCTGCAGCCAGCGCTCCATGTCGTCGCGCTCCCTGAACGAGCCGAGCTTGTCGCGCACGATGCACTTCAGGTAGTGGGCGAAGCGGCAGCACGCGAACAGATACGGCAGCCGCGCCGCGAGATTCGCATTGGCGGTGGCGTCCGGGTCTTCGTACTCGGCCGGCTTGTGCAGCGACTGCGCGCCGATGAACGCCGCGAAGTCCGAGTTCTTCTTGTGCACGAGCGGCATGAAGCCGTTCTTCGCCAGCTCGGCCTCGCGCCGGTCGCTGATGGCGATCTCGGTCGGGCACTTCATGTCGACGCCGCCATCGTCCGTGGGAAATGCGTGCACCGGCAGCCCCTCGACCGCGCCGCCCGACTCGACGCCGCGAATGCGCGAGCACCAGCCGGACATCTTGAACGAGCGCGTGATATTCGCCGCCATCGCATACGATGCGTTCGCCCACGCATACTTGCTGCTGTTCGCGCCGGCCGTGTCTTCCTCGAAGTCGAAGCCTTCGACCGGATCGGTCTTCGCGCCGTAGGGCGCGCGCGCGAGAAAACGCGGCATGGCGAGGCCGATGTAACGTGAGTCCTCCGAATCACGCAGCGAGCGCCACGCGGCATGCTCGGGCGTCTGGAATATCTTGGTCAGATCGCGCGGATTGGCGAGCTCCTGCCAGGATTCCATCAGGAGTGCGGCCGGGTCGGCGCCCGCGATGAACGGCGCGTGCGCCGCCGCCGCGATCTTCGCGATCTGCGTCAGCAGGTCGACATCGGGCCCGCTGTGATCGAAGTAGTAATCCGCGACGAGCGCGCCGTAGGGCTCGCCGCCGAACTGACCGTACTCTTCCTCATAGAGCTTCTTGAAGAGCGGGCTCTGGTCCCACGCGACGCCGCGATACTTCTTCAGCGTCTTGTGCAATTCCGTCTTCGACATGTTGAGCACGCGGATCTTGAGCGACTCGTCGGTCTCCGTGCTGTTCACGAGATAGTGCAGGCCGCGCCATGCGCTCTCGACCTTCTGGAACGGCTCGCTGTGCAGGATCAGGTTGATCTGCCCGGTGAGCGCCTGGTCGATCTGCGCGATCAGCGCCTCGATAGTCGCAAGGACATCGCCGGAAATCACGCCGGTATCACGCAATGCCTGCTCGGCGAGCGTGCGCACGGCATTCTCGACGGCGTCGCGGGCGCGATCGGACTTCGGCTTGAACTCCTTGTGCAGCAGCGCGGAGAAATCGTCGAGTTCGGGCGCCGCTTCCATGACGGCCGCGCCGGTCTGTTGCTGGAGGCTGAGATCGTTCATCGTGTCATGCTCCGGTGGTGGGTTGGGCTTCTTCGCCGTTCGGACGAGGTTGCGCGGCGAGCGCCTTCATGAGCGCGGGCTCTTCCAGCAGGCGGGCGATCAGCGCTTCGGCGCCGGTCTTGCCGTCCATGTAGGTCAGCAGGTTCGCCAGTTGCGTACGCGCCTCGAGCAGTTGCCGCAGCGGCTCGACCTTGCGGGCGATCGCGGCGGGCGTGAAGTCGTCCATGCTCTCGAAGGTCAGATCGACCGAGACGTTGCCGTCGCCCGTCAGCGTGTTCGGCACCTGCACCGCGACGCGCGGTTTCATCGACTTGAGGCGCTCGTCGAAGTTGTCCACGTCGATTTCGAGAAACTTCCGTTCGGCGGCGGGCGCGAGCGGCTCGGCGGGTTGACCCGACAGATCCGCGAGCACGCCCATCACGAAGGGCAGGTTGACCTTCTTCTCCGAGCCGTAGACTTCGACGTCGTATTCGATCTGCACACGCGGCGCGCGATTGCGCGCGATGAATTTCTGACTGCTTTCCTTCGCCACGATGTCCACTCCTTTGGTTTTGCCTGAGTCTGGTCAGACGACCCCGCCCAGATGCCTGAATTGATGCGCGCCGTCCGGCGCGACATCCTCGATGATTTCGATAAAGCTCTTGCCGACCAGCCTGCGGGCGCGCTGCAGCAACACCGGCAACGGGCTCGATGGCTCGCATTCGGCGTAGTAGGCGCAGATTGCGTCGAGCGCCTCGCTCACGTCGCGCGCGCTCGCGATGCGCCGGGGCGTGGCGGGTCCCGCCGCGGTGGCGGCATGCGCCGCCGCACCGGAACCCGCGCCCTCTTCACTGCTGCTGGCCTCCATCGCGCTTCCCCTTCCCCCCGTGTCCGGATCGAGCACCGCGACTTGCGCCGTCACGAACTCCCCGATGCGCCCGAGCGGCCGTGCGAGCGCTCCGAAATCGAGCGCGCGCGCCGGCCCCACGCGCCCGGTCAGCGCGCTCTCGATCTTCGCGAGCGAGGCCCGCGCCGACGAGAGCGCCTCGCACATCGCCCGTCCTTCGTCTATGCCGGCTTGCGCGAACGCCGCGTCGATGGCCGCGAGCGTCGGCATCTCATCGCCTTCGTCCCGCGGCGCTTCACCTGTCAGCACTTCGAGATCGCGCAGCGCGAAACCGCGCTGGCCACGCGGCGCGACGAACGGCACGTCGCGCAGCTCGCCCACGATTCCCGCGCCATCGACGAGCGCCGACAACGCGTTGACCCGCGCGGTGGGATCGTCGCCGTCGCTGGCGTCGAGTTGCGGATGCACCCTGCTCCAATGCTGTTCGAGCAGCCCTTCGATCAGCGCGAGGCCGCACGCGAGACCAGCGAAGCCCTCGCGCACCATGCTCGAACGCGTGTAATGCACCGCCACACGCAAATCGCGCGTGCGTCCGAGCAGGGTCATCGAGAGCGAGCGGGCGAGCGTCCAGTCGGGCGGCGTCGCGGCAATCACGATGCCGCCGTACTGGGCGTCGGGCTTGCCGGCGATCGCCTCCTCCAGCGCCCGGAATTCGGGGCTGTACTCCTCGTCCTCACCGCACGGAGACTGCGGCGCGAGGACGGTAAGCCAGGCTGCGATATCTGCGAAGTTCATGACGATGTCCGCGACGAGCATTGAACGGAAGGCGGCCTATCAGGGCCTCGGCGATGAAGATGAACGCGAACTGGAGCTGGAGCTCGCGCTGGGGCTGCCGCCCGGGCCGGAGTCGCATGACGCCGTGTTCTTCGGGATGTTCCATTTGCCGGTCACCACGCCGCCTTTCTTCGCGCCGTTGTTGTCCTGCGGCTGATACTCGACGCAGAATTGCGCGAAGTTCAGCGTGACGTTCTCGGCGATCTGATCGCCGCCGCCCGAACCCACGGAGTGACGGCTGATCAGCACCTCCTTGAGCGTGATCTTCAGATACTCGACCGGTTCGCTGCCGCCCGCCTTGCGCAGCGTGAGCACGGCCTCCGGCATGTGCACGCCCTGACAGCACGACTGCACGATCGTGGGCGAGCTCTTGTCGACGTACTTGCTGATCGAGAGGTCCTGCACCGATGCGGTCCCGGTGCCGCCGCCCGTGCCGGTGTGCGTCGTGCCCGTCTGCGAACATCCCCACGACCAGCTCAGCACCTCGATCTCATCGGTGTGGCCCACCGCCTGAGATTCGCCCTTGATATCGCCCAGCTTGAGAAACATATCTACGGCCATGTCAGTCTCCAAAAAAATGCGCCCCTTTCGGCACAGGTGAATTCGCATCGCGTTGGGTCGCGAAGCGGGGTTTGCGAGCTTTCTGTTGATTACCCGCGTCTATTCGGATACCTAATCTTTCGAAATGCTTCGATGCGTTTTCAGTCGTCACGCATCAGCCTGAATTCATGCGCTGGCTCATTCGCCGAGCGCCTGCCGGATCGCCGCTTCCACGGCCCGCGCATCGCCGCGCTCGCAGAGCGCCGCCCAGTTCCTGAGCGTGTCGCGATTCACGGCCGGCTTTTCGCAAAGCTGCGCAAATCGTTCGAGTGTCGCGGCCGAACCGACTATGCTATGAAAACGTTCGCGTCCGATGCACGCGTCCAGCATGACCGCCATGCCTGCCTGCCGGGCTCGGTCGAGGAGGGTCTCCATGATCTGTCTCCTATTCGGTGGTTCAAGTGCGCCTCGATGCGCGATCCGTGACCCGAAAACAGCCGCCCTCGCTGGCTTATTCCGCAAAAAAACTCGAAAAATTCGTGGAATAGATTCGCGTCTGGAGTGTTGTCAATCATGAGCGCGCCCATTTCAGGAGCCGACCCGATGAACGACGACGACCTGCCGACCGTCCTGCCGACGCTCTTGCCGCGGCTCTGGCGATTCGCGCTGAGGCTGACGCAGAACCCGCACGACGCCGAGGATCTCGTGCAGCGGGCGTGCGTGCGGGCGCTCGAGCGGCGCAATCAGCTTCAGCCGGGCACGTCGGCGCTCAGCTGGCTCTTCTCGATCGTGCATTCGACGTGGATGAACGAATTGCGCGCCCGTTCCATTCGCAACCGCGGCAGCATGGACTGGCAGGACGAGGAGATCGAATCGTTCGCCGATCCCGCGGGGCGCAACCCGGAGCTCGATTTGCTGCATCGCCAGGTAATCGACGCCGTCGAGGCGTTGCCGGAAGCGCAGCGCGTCGTGATGGTGCTGGTGGCGATCGAAGGTCTGAGCTATCGCGAGGCCGCCGAGGTGCTCGACGTGCCAATCGGCACGATCATGAGCCGGCTGTCGCGCGCGCGGCTGACGATCGGGCAGAAATTCAGCGTTCAGGCGCCTGAGGCGGCAAGAAAAGGAGAATCCTTATGATGAATGTCGATGATTCGCTGCTGATGTCCTATGTGGACGGCGAGCTTTCGCCGGAGCAGCGCGCGGAAGTCGAAGCGGCAATCGCGCATTCCGACGAACTGGCGGCGCGGGCTGCGGCGCTGCAGGCGTCGGTTCTGCCTTATCGTGCCGCGTATGACCGGCAGACGGTGCCGCCCGTGCCGGAGAGTCTCACCCGCCGCATCGAGGAACTCGTAAGCGTCAGCGCGACGCAAGAGCGCAGCGCGCCGCGCGGCGGCCGGCGCTTTTCGCTGCAATGGGCGGCTGCGGCCTTCGTCGCCGGTGCGATTTGCTCGGGCGTGCTCACCGGCTATCTCGGTGGTTTCAATCCGTTGAGGCCGGGTGTCGATCCGTGGGTGCAGAGCGTCGCGGACTATCAGGTGCTCTACGGACGCGACACGGTCGCCAATCTCCGCGAGGACAAAACCAGCACCGAACAAGTGCTGGCCGATATCCATCAGCGAGACGGCATGCCGGTCGATGTTCCCGATCTGCGTCAGGTGGGTCTGAAGTTCAAGCGCGTGCAGCGCCTGAACTACCACGACCGCCCGCTCATCCAGATGGTGTATCTGCCGGAGCGCGGCGATCCGGTCGCCCTGTGCGTGATCGAGGAAAACGAGGGCGACGCGCCGGTGCGATCGGGGCAGGTCGGCGAAATGAAGACGGTCACGTGGCGCGCGAACCGGCTCGCCTATGTGTTGCTCGCGAAAACCCCTTCGCTCGACTTGCAGGCGATCGGCAACAGCATCGCCAGCGGGAAGACTGCGCCGCTCTACAGCAGAGGCGATGCAGACGTGCCGCGCGACAGCTAGGCCGACGCGAGCGCCGCGCTTCATGCCTTCGACGCGGCGCAGAGACTCGCGCATTCCTGGCGCGGTTTCGGTTCGAAGCGGAGTCGACGGTGAATTGCGGCAACACGCGGATGGCGGCGGCACATGACGCTCACCGTTGCCTTCTGAATTGACGACCGCGAAGGCCGAAAGGCCGCTGCACGCGCTTTCCGCGCTCTGAGCGCGGGTCAGCAGTAGCGGCCCGCTCTCCCTTTCCCATAGGTTCGGCCTCGAACCTTCCATTTGCATTCCTGCATTTCTCCATGCACTTATCTCGCGACCAGTCGGCACCGGTCGCCAAGTCCGCTCGCCGGTCACTGGATTGTCGCCGCCCCTGCGCGCGGTTTCCGTGCCTCATGCGGGAAAGTCATGCGCCTCATGAGTTCTTTTCGATTGTTGTCGTCATGGGACCGCATCGAGAATGATTGCAACCCAGCCGCCCGCGCACAACACCATTTGACTTGCGGATCACGACGCATCCGCAGGCAAATCAACCAGGAATGCGACGACCGATGAACCTTCGCGAATCCATCATGCACCTCGATGAACCCAATGCAAGCATGTCGAGCCAGCAGGTAACCTCGGACCATCGAACGTGTGGGGAAGCACTCGTTACATTGCTCGAAGAATACGGCGTTCAGTTCGTCTTTGGCATTCCGGGCGTGCATACCGTGGAGCTCTATCGCGGTCTCGCCCACTCGCCTATCCGGCACGTTACGCCCCGGCACGAACAGGGCGCGGGCTTCATGGCCGACGGTTACGCGCGTGTCACAGGAAAACCCGGCGTGTGCTTCATCATCACCGGGCCGGGCATGACCAACATCGCGACCGCGATGGCGCAAGCCTATGCCGATTCCATTCCGATGCTCGTGATATCGAGCGTCAATGCACGTAGCCAGCTCGGCGGCGGAGACGGACGTCTGCACGAATTGCCCTCGCAGCGCGAAGTATTCAACGGACTCACCGCGTTCTCCCACACCCTGCTGGATGCCGCCGAATTGCCTCGGGTGCTGGCGCGCGCCTTCGCCGTGTTCGAGAGCGGCCGGCCGCGGCCCGTGCATATCGAGATCCCGCTCGACGTCATCGTGTCGCCGGCAAGCGCGATGAAGGCGGCTCCTCCAACGCGCCCGGCGAGGCCCGCCGCACATCCCGCTGCGCTCGCCTCGGCCGTGGAACTGCTCGCCGAAGCGCGCCGCCCGCTGATTCTCGCCGGCGGTGGCGCGGCACACGCCGCGGCCGAATTGCGCGAACTCGCCGAACGGCTGCAGGCCCCCGTCGCACTCACGACCAACGCGAAGGGTCTTTTGCCGTGCGGAGCGCCGCTTCTCATCGGCTCGACACAGTCCCTGCCGCAAACCCGCGCGATGGTTCGTGAAGCCGACGTCGTGCTCGCGGTCGGAACCGAACTGGGCGAGACCGACTATGACGTCCTCTTCGATGGCGGGTTCTCGATTGCCGGGCAGCTCATCCGCATCGATATCGACGCGCAGCAGCTGATGCGAAACGTCCATCCGGATGTGGCTATCGTTGGCGACTCGCGCGACGCGTTGAGCGCCCTGTCGACGAGACTGCATGAGCGGCCTGTCCGTCCCGCTTCACCGGGTTGGGGCGCCGCGCGCGTGGCGGCGGTGCGCGACGCCATCATGGCCAGTTGCGACGCCCCGATGCGATCGCAGAAGCGCCTGATCGACACGATCGTCGGCGCCTTGCCCGACGTCGTGATCGCGGGCGATTCGACCAGCCCGGTCTACGCAGGCAACTTCCTCCACGATGCGCCGACGCCGCGTTCCTGGTTCAACTCGTCGACCGGCTACGGCACGCTCGGATATGGGCTGCCCGCCGCGATCGGAGCGAAGCTCGCCGCGAGTGAGCGCCCGGTCGTGTGCCTGATCGGCGACGGCGGTCTCCAGTTCACGCTGCCCGAGCTGGCGAGCGCGGTGGAAGCGCGCGTAGCCGTGATCGTGCTGCTGTGGAACAACTTCGGCTACGGCGAGATTCGGAAATATATGGCTCGACGCGATATCTCGCCCGTTGGCGTCGATATCTACACGCCTGACTTTGCCGCGCTGGCAAAGGGATTCGGATGCGAGGCCGCAAGGGTCGACAATCCGCAGGCGCTCGACGTCGAATTGCGGCGAGCGGTATCGCGCGAAATCCCCACCGTGATCGAGGTTCGCGAAGCCGACTGGTTTGCACGGGTGCAATCATGAGCGCTCAGGCACGCCCTCTTTTCGAGTTCCCGCTGCGTACGCGGCTCTTCATCGATGGCGCCTGGTGCGTGCCCGAGACGAGGCAGCGGCTGCCCGTCGTCAACCCATCGACTGAAGAAACGATTGTCGAAGTGGAGGCCGGCGGACCCGCCGATGTCGATCGCGCAGTGCGTGCGGCATCGCGCGCATTTCGCGGCTGGAAGCGGAGCTCGGGCGCACAGCGCGCGGCCTTTCTGCGTGCGATTGCCCGAGGCGTGGAGGCGCAATGCGAGCACCTTGCCACGCTTCAGTCGTTCAACAACGGCAAGCCGATCGCCGAATCCCGTATCGACGTTGGCGATGTAGTCGCCACCTTCGACTATTACGCGGACCTCGCTGAAACGCTCGATGCAGCCGACGAAGAGGTCGCCATTCCAAGCAGCGATCATCGCGCGGTCATCCGCCGTGAACCGGCGGGCGTGGTGGGGTTGATCGTGCCGTGGAACTTCCCGATGGTGACGACGGCATGGAAGCTCGCTCCCGCGCTCGCCGCGGGATGCACCGTCGTGCTGAAGCCTTCCGAGTTCACCCCGCTGCCCGAGCTGAAGCTGGCCGCGATCGTCGAACGAGCGGGTCTGCCGCCGGGCGTGTTCAACGTCGTAACGGGCACCGGCACGGAGGTCGGTGCGGCGCTCACCACACATCCGCTCGTATCGAAGGTCTCGTTCACCGGGAGCACGGCGGTCGGCGAGCAGGTCATGAAGGCGGCCGCGCCATCCATCAAGGGCGTGAGCCTCGAATTGGGCGGCAAGTCGTCGATCATCGTTTTCGCGGACGCCGACCTCGATCTCGCTGTCGATCTCGTCATGGGCGGCGCGTTCTTCAATGCCGGACAGATGTGCTCGGCCACTTCGCGCGTGCTCGTCGAGCGGCCGCTTGCGCAGGCGCTGATCGCGCGCCTCGCGGACCGGGTGGCGCGAACCGCCGTCGGCGATCCGTTTGCATCCGGTGTGCAGATGGGGCCGCTTACGAACCGCGCGCAGTATGAACGCGTGCAACGCTTCATCGCGCGGGGCAAGGCTGACGGCGCGAGTCTCGTCGTTCAGGGCGAAGCGCCGGAAGGACCCGGATATTTCGTACAGCCGACATTATTCGTCGACGTGCCCACCAGCAGCGCCGTGTGGCGCGAGGAGATCTTCGGCCCCGTATTGTGCGTGCGCAGCTTCGATATGGAAGACGATGCGATCGCCTCGGCCAATGACACCGAGTTCGGTCTGGTCGCAACCGTCGTCACGCGCGACGCGGCACGCGGCCAGCGAGTGGCCGGCGCGCTTCAGGCGGGCGTCGTCTGGATCAACGCACCGCAACTGATCTTTCCGCAGACTTCCTGGGGCGGCTACAAGAAGAGCAGCATCGGCCGCGAGCTGGGGCCGTTCGGGCTCGCCGCTTTCCAGGAAGTTAAACAGATATTGAGTCCGGCCGGTCGCGTTTGAAAGGCTGCTCGAAGCCTGAGCCATGCGTTCGGCTCATGGCAACCATGCCGAGAATTCGATTGTTGCCAAAATTTTGCATCCCTAGAGTGTTCTCACGGACGCCGTTGTTGATCGACCCACTGCATTGACCGACTGCTTCACCATTCAGCGAGGAGTGAGCCATGCAAGACATCAAACGAGGCAGAAGGCAGGCCATCAAGACCATCGGCATGGCGCTGGCTGCATCGAGCCTGCCGATGCCCTTCATCAGCACGGCGAGGGCCCAGGAGAAAAGCTTTGCCGGCAAGACGCTGCGTCTGCTCACGTGGTCAGACGACACCGGCGCGGCGGCATTGCGCAACATTGCCGCGACCTTCAGCCAGAAGACGGGTGCACAGGTCATCGCCGATCGCGCCGACGGCACCTCCGGCATGGTCGCCAAAGTGAAAGCGGCGGGAGACCGGCCGACCTACGACGTGATCACGCTCGCGGGAGTGGGCGCCTCGGGCCTCGCGGATGCGGGCCTTCTGATGAAACCCGACCTCAACCGGCTGCCCAACCTGAAGGATGTCGCCGCGCAGTACCGGACCGGCGCCAATGGCTTCGGAATCGGCTATCTGCTGTGGTCGGACGGTCTCGTCTACAGCACGTCGTCGGTCAAGACGCCGCCGTCGACCTACGAGGCGCTTTGGGATCCCAAATATGCGGGCCGGATTTTCCTGCCGCCGCCTGAATGGGCCGAAGCAGTCGATCTCGCGATCATCGCCGCCAAGATGGCGGGCGGCTCGCAGCAGAACATCGAGCCGGGCTTCAAGAAGCTCGCGCAACTGAAGGACCGGGTGCTCACGCTCGGAGAGAATCCGAACCAGGTCGCGGACCTGTTTCGCACCGGCTCGCTGGATATCGGCGGCATCTACTCACCGGCCTTCTTTCCCAATCAGTTGCGCAAGCCCGAGTACAAGATGGCCGTCACGTATGGAATGAAGGAAGGCTTCGCGACCCAGTTGATGTTCACGGTGATCCCGAAGGCGCATCCGGGCGACATCGACCTGATCCACGCGTTCATCAACCATTCGCTCGACGCCGGCGTGCAGGGCCGCATGGCCGCCGACGTGCTGAACGGTCCGGTGAACTCGAAGGCGGTGATCCCTGCCGAAAGCCGCGCCTTCGTGCCCTCTTCCCAGCAGATCGCGGAGAACGCCGTACTGCACGACGACAAGGCGCTGGCCGCGGTGCAGCCGGCCTGGATCAAGCGCTATACGGAAATCTTTTCGGCCTGACATCCATGTCCGCACTTTCCTTCCGCCGCAGGACAGCAGCAATGGCAGGCGTTGCCTTCGAACAGCCGGCGGCGCCCGCGCTGCCCAGGGTGCCGCCATGGGTGTTGCTCGCGCCGATCCTGGCGTTTCTCGCCGTGCTCGTCGCGGCCTCGCTCGCGGTGCTGCGCATGAGCTTCGGCGTATCGGGGAATGAGTGGCATGCGCTCACCTTTCGCAATTACGCCGACCTCCTCGACGCGTACTTTCTGCGTTCGCTCTGGCTCACGCTGAAGCTCGCGTTTCAGAGCATGGTCTGCGCGGTGCTGCTCGCGATTCCCGTGGCGCTCGCGATGGCGCGCACCCAGTCGCGGCTCGCTCGCCGGCTTCTTCTTGCGGGCGTGCTGCTGCCGCTGCTCGTCAATCTGCTTCTGCAGGGTTACGGCTGGCTCGTGATGCTCGGGCCGGCCGGCATGCTGAATCACGCACTGCTCGCCGCCGGCGTCATCCGGCGCCCGGTGCAGTGGCTTTATCGCGAAAACGGCGTCCTTCTCGGACTGATCCAGACCGCGTTCCCGCTCGCCGTGCTGCCGCTCGCAAGCGCGATGCGCGCCATATCGCGCGCTTACGAGGAGGCGGCCGCAACGCTCGGCGCGACCCGCTGGCAGACGCTGCGCCACGTCGTCCTGCCGCTCGCGATGCCCGGCCTCGTGTCCGGCGCGCTGCTCGTCTTCGCTTACAACGCGAGCGCGTTTGCCGTACCGCTGCTGCTCGGGGGCCGTCGCGTGCCCATGCTCGCCGTACTCGTGCATGACCAGGTGGCTCCGCTCCTGAATTGGCCGGCCGCGTCGGCATCCGGCGTGGTGCTGATGGTGGCGACGCTCGTCGTCATGTCGGTGTCGCAACGGCTCGTGCGCGGCATGCAACGCACGGAGGCATGCTGCTCATGACGACCTTGCGACTCTCCACGGCCATGCCGGGACGGCTCAGCCGCGCAGCCAGCCTCCTCGCGACCCTCGTGCTCTTTCTCGCGGCCTTGCCGATCCTGACGATGATCACGATGTCGTTCGGCGATTCGGATACGCTCGAATTCCCGCCACGGAGCTTCGGGCTGCACTGGTACAAGACCGCGTGGCACACGTTCGTCTCGCCCGACGCAAGCGACGTGCTCTCGATGGGCACCGCCCTGACGACGAGCCTCATCGTCGCGGTCTCGACGATGATCATCGCCACCGCCATCTCGGTTCCCGCGGCCTATGCGCTCTCGCGCTACCGCTTCCGCGGCAAGGCGGTGATCGAGCAACTGGTCGCGCTGCCGCTCGTCTATCCGCTCGTGATGCTCGGGCTCTCGCTGCTGCTCGTGTTCAACGTGCTGCCCATCGAGCTCGGCATAGTGCGGCTCGTCATCGCGCACGTGATTCTCGCCTTGCCGTTCACCGTGAAGAACTGTGCAGCATCGGTCGCATCCATCGGCCCCGAGTTCGAGGAAGCCGCGTGCCTGATGGGCGCGAGCCCGCGCCGCGCAATCGTCGATGTGATCTTGCCGCTCATGCGGCCCGGCATTCTCGCCGGCATGCTGTTCGCCTTCATCATCTCGTTCAACGAATTCACGGTGACGTTCTTTCTGTACGGCATCGACACGATGACGCTGCCCATCTGGCTGTACAGCCGCACCGTGTCGTCGCTCGATCCGACCGTGTTCTCGTTTGCGGTCGTCATCGTGCTCATCGACTTCGCGTTGATCTGGCTGCTCGAGAAGCTGGTCGGCGATGAAGGCGTCGCGCTGTAAACGGGGAACCTTCATGACTCATTTGACACTTCAGGCCGTGACGAAGCGCTTTAACACCGCATACGCAGTCGATCATGTCGATCTCGCCGTGCCCGACGGCAAGCTGGTGTGCTTTCTCGGACCGTCCGGCTGCGGAAAGACGACGCTGTTACGAATCATCGCGGGCCTCGAGACGCCGTCGTCCGGGACCGTCGCCTTCGCCGGCCGCGATCTGACGCATGTGCCGGCGAACCAGCGCGATTTCGGCATGGTGTTCCAGTCGCTCGCGCTCTTCCCGCACATGACCGTCGCGCAGAACATCGCCTATCCGCTGCGGCTGCGCCGGGTCGCGAAGGACATGCAAGCCGCGCGGGTCGCCGAGCTGCTCGAGCTGATCCGGTTGCCGCACATGGCGGACCGGCCGGTATCGCGGCTGTCGGGCGGGCAGCGCCAGCGCGTGGCCATTGCGCGCGCGATCGCGTCGTCGCCTAAGCTGCTGCTGCTCGACGAACCGCTCTCCGCGCTCGACGCGAAGCTGCGCGAGGCGATGCAGGTCGAAATCCGTCTGTTGCAGCAACGGCTCGGCATCACGACGATCATGGTGACGCATGACCAGCGCGAGGCCATGACGATGGCCGATGAAATCGTCGTGATGGAAAAAGGCCGCATCGCACAGGTCGGGAAGCCGCTCGACATCTATCGCAATCCCGTCAGCGAGTTCGTCGCGGATTTCATCGGGCTCGGCAACATCCTGCCCGTGACGTTCGACGGCGCGGACCGCATCGGGCTTCCCGGAGGCCAGCAGATCGTCGTCGATGCCGCGCTGCGCGCGCACGATGCGCCAGGCGATGTCCGCTTGCTGATTCGCCCCGAAGACGTGTCCGTGCGGACAGATCTCCCGAACCCTCGCAATCCGGGCCCCAACGTGCTGGCCGGAAAGGTGACGTTCATCCGGGATGTCGGCTCGTCGCTCGAAGCCACCATCGATTGCGCCGGCTTCACGCTTACGGCGGCCACGTCGCCACGCGAGACGCCGGACCTCCGGGTGGGCATGCCCATCTTCGCGGAGTTGCCGCCCCACGCCTGCAAGCTCATCGCGGCACGCGCCGCGCACTGATTTCACGCCGTTCAAAGTCCAGTCACAGGAGACATCTTCATGAACACCACGAACCCCGCGAAGCGCTTCCTCGCGCGCACGTCCGCCCTCCTCGCTCTCTCCGGCATCGCGGGACTTGGCGCATTCGCCCCGCTGGCGCAGGCCGACGCGCTCGACTCGATCAACAAATCCGGTGTCGTGCGGATCGGCGTCTTCGAGGACTATCCGCCGTTCGGCTCGATCGGCCCCGACATGAAGCCGCAAGGCTATGACATCGACGTGTCCGGCCTGATCGGCAAGACCCTCAACGCGAAGGTCGAACTGATTCAGGTCACGGGCGACAACCGCATGGCTTACCTCGTCGACCATAAAGCCGACATGCTGCTCTCGGTCGGCAAGACGCCGGAGCGCGAAAAGGTCATCGACTTCTCGCAGGCGTATGCGCCGTACAACCTGGCGGTATTCGGTCCGAAGTCGCTGGCCGTGAAGAACGCGGGCGACCTGGCCGGCAAGAGCGTGGCGGTTGCGCGCGGCACGCTCGAAGACCTGAGCGTGAGCAAGGTCGCGCCGCCGTCCGCGACCATCAAGCGATTCGATGACCCGAACGGCGCGATCTCCGCGTTCCTCGCCGGGCAGACGCAATTGCTCGTCGTGGGCAACGACGTGGGCGCAACGATCATCGCCCGACATCCGTCGATCGATCCCGAGCAGAAATTCTCGCTCTTCAGCTCGCCCGATCACGTGGGCCTGAACAAGAACGAGCCGCGCCTCAAGCAGAAGGTGGACGAGGCCATCGCCGCCGCGAAAAAGGACGGCACGATGAACGCCATCTCCCAGAAGTGGCTGCGCGCACCGCTGCCGGCCGATCTTTGATGCGCTTCTCCTTTCCGCTCACTCGCGCGCCGGAGGCGCCTCGATGACCTACACGTTCGATTTCAGTGACTTCGGCCTCTACGTGGACGTGATCGCGCACGGCGTCGCGGTCACGCTCGGCCTCACCGCCGCATCCACGCTGCTGGGCGGGCTGGTCGGCATCGGTGGAGCGTGTCTCGCCGTGACGGGGTCGAAGCCGGTTCGCGCCGTGGTGGCCACGTATGTCGAGCTCATTCGCAACACGCCGTTTCTCGTGCAGCTCTTCTTCGTGTTCTTCGGGCTGCCCAGCCTCGGCGTGCACATCGGCGAAATCGAGGCCGCCGTGCTGGCGATGACCGTGAACCTCGGCGCATACGCCACCGAAATCGTTCGCGCGGGGATCGACTCGATTCCGCGCGGACAGGTCCAGGCCGCGATGGCGCTCGGCTTGCGGGGCCCGCACGTGTTCCGCCACGTCGTATTGCCACAAGCGCTCGCCAATGTGTTTCCGGCGCTGCTCGGGCAGGTGCTGATCGTGATGCTCGGCTCGGCGGTCGTATCGCAGATTTCGGTGTCTGACCTCACGCATGCCGCCAGCTTCATCCAGTCGCGCAACTTCCGTTCGTTCGAGTGCTACGTCATCGTCACCGCGATTTATTTGCTGCTGTCGATCGTGCTGCGCATGCTGATCAACCGGCTCGGCAAACGGCTGTTCGCGGGACGCAGCCCCCGCGGCGTCACAATCGCGCCGCGACGCGGCTGGCGCGGCCTCTTTTCACTGCGTGTCGGCGCGGCCGACCCCGGCCTTCCGAAGGAGCGTTCACGATGATCGAGTTCACGCTATGGGATATCGCGCGCAACCTGACGCTCGCCGCGCGCTGGACCGTTCTGCTGTCGTTGATCGCGTTCGTCGGGGGCGGCCTGACGGGGCTGGCGCTGCTCGCCATGCGCGTGTCGCCGCTGCCGTGGCTGCGCCGGGTGGTGGTGCTCTATGTCGAAGTGTTCCAGGGCACGCCGCTTCTGATGCAGCTTTTCCTCGGGTTCTTCGGCTTGCCGCTGCTGGGTATCGAAGTGTCGCCCTGGGCGGCCGCGACCGTCACGCTCACGCTCTACACGGGCGCCTGCCTCTCCGACATCTGGCGAGGCTGTGTCGAGGCGGTGCCGCGCGGTCAATGGAGTGCCGCGGCGAGCCTCGGCATGACGTGGACGCAGCAGTTGCGTTATGTCGTCTGGCCGCAGGCACGGAAGATCGCCGTGCCGCCCACCGTGGGTTTTCTCGTGCAGGTCGTGAAGAGCACCGCGCTCACGTCGATCATCGGGCTCACCGAGCTGACCAAGACCGGAACCATGATCACGAACGCGGTGTTTCGCCCCTTCCCCATCTACGCCCTCGTCGCGTTGCTGTACTTCGCGATGTGCTTTCCGCTGACCTGGTATGCGCGTGCGCTCGAGCGCCGGTATCGGGTCGGCAGGCATCGCTGAAGCTCGCCGCGGTGCCTAACGTCCTTTCCAAACGGGTTTGCGCATGATTTCCATCGGTAACGTGTCGAAGTGGTACGGCCAGTTTCAGGTTCTCAACGGCTGCACCACCACAGTCAACAAAGGCGAAGTGGTCGTGGTCTGCGGACCATCCGGCTCCGGCAAGTCGACGCTCATCAAGACCGTCAACGGGCTGGAGCCGTTCCAGAGCGGGACCATCATGATCGATGGCGAGGCCGTCCACGACAAGCGGACCAACCTGTCGAGACTGCGCTCGAAGGTCGGGATGGTGTTTCAGCATTTCGAGCTGTTCCCGCACATGTCGATCACGGAAAACCTCACGCTGGCGCAGACGAAAGTGCTGGGGCGCTCGAAAGACGAAGCGTCCGACAAGGCGCTGCGTCTGCTCCAGCGGGTCGGCCTGCGCGCGCACGCCGACAAGTATCCCGGGCAGCTTTCCGGCGGCCAGCAGCAACGCGTGGCGATCGCGAGAGCGCTGTCGATGGACCCGGTCGCCATGCTGTTCGACGAGCCGACTTCGGCCCTCGATCCGGAGATGATCAACGAAGTGCTGGACGTGATGGTCGAATTGGCACAGGAAGGCATGACGATGATGTGCGTGACGCACGAGATGGGGTTTGCCAGAAAGGTCGCGCACCGGGTGATCTTCATGGATCACGGGCGCATTGTCGAAGACGACGACAAGGACGCGTTCTTTGCACATCCAAGGTCGGATCGCGCGCGGGAATTTCTGGGCAAGATACTTCATTAGCACCGTGCGCCTGTCGCCCTCATCCCGCGCGCGGCTTGCTACTATATTTTTGGCTGACATGATTTCCATGATCGGAGACACGCTCCATGCGACGACTTCCTCCGCTCAATGCGCTGCAGATCTTCGAGACGGTCGCGCGTCACCGCAGTTTCACGCGCGCGGCTGAACATCTGTGCCTCACGCAAGGGGCGATCAGCAGGCAAATTCTCGCGCTCGAGGAATACTTCGGGTTTCCGCTCTTCATACGGGGCGCAAGGGGACTGACGTTGACGGCTGAAGGTGACGTGCTGTTACCGGTCGTCAGAGAGGGCTTCGCGCGTATCGAGGAGGTCTCGCTGCGCCTCACGCGCCAGCGCACGGATCTTGCGCTGAAAGTGCCGACCTGCGTGATGCGATGGATGCTGCCGAGGATCATGCGCTTTCAGACCGAGCATCCCGAGCTGCAACTGCAGATCACGACGACCTGGCAGCATGACGTCGACTTTCAGGTGGAATCGTTCGATGCGGCGATCATCTATGGTTCGTCGCCCGGCGCGGACGTGCACGCCGTGCCGCTCTTCGACGAACAACTCACGCCCGTGTGCTCGCCGGATCTGCTCAGCGAAAGACCGCTCGCCGCCGCGCCGGATCTTGCGCATCATGCCCTGCTGCATCCGACGCGCGATCACCGGGACTGGAAGTTATGGCTCGACCGCGCGGGGGCGAGCGAGGTCGACGCGACGCTCGGGCCGACATTCGAGACACTGGATCTCGCGACGAATGCCGCCATGCAGGGCTTCGGCGTCGCAATCAGCGACCGCACCCTCGTCAGCGAAGACGTGGCGGCCCGGCGCCTCGTCATGCCATTCGACACCGTGCTCGAGACTGGCTCACGCTATTACTTCGTCTATCCGGACTGTGTTGCGAATCAGCCGAAGGTCAAGCTCTTCAGCGACTGGATCATGCGCAATCGGGATCTCGCTGCAACGGCCAGATAATGCGGGTCGATGTGAAAGCCACACCACCTTGCCCGGACTGAAAATGCGCTTCGGATCACGCGCCGCCGTGTCGCGCGCGGGTGAACGCATGTCGTGAATCAAGGCATGAATGCCTTCGTGCGCGACCGCAGAATGCCTGGGAGATGGGTCGTCCTCGTTGCCTGTTTGCTCTTCCTTGTTCAGCTGAACATTTCCGGCCGCAAGTCGCTTACCTCGATGATCACATCGGCCGGCAAATTCGCCCGGCGTGCAGCCGCGCGGATGGCGTCGGCACTGGGCGCCTCATACAGGCAATAAGTCTTTTTCTTGTCCGCGCTGAGAAACGAAAAAAGCCATTCGACGCCTTCCTCATCGTTGATTCTTTTCACCGTCGCGGCGCTGTCGTTCGTGACCTCGAGTTGCTCCGCAAAATTACGTTCGATCATAAAACGTGGCATGGCATTCTCCGTGAATGGTGACAGCAGATCGCACCTCGGACTGTGCAATTCCCTGTGCTAGTTCCTCGCCCCCGCTCCCGTGCGTACACCGTCAATGCGCTCGATGAGAGCGAACATCTTGAGTTTTCTGGCTTCTGCCGCCGCCATCGAAAGCAGATGCCGGGCTCGTGCTCTATCTTCGACATGATTTCGCTCCGCCAGCATGAGCGCGTATTCATGCCGGCTATGCGCGAGCCAGGGCCAGGCTCGCAAGCGCTCGTCCATGCGCAGCGCATATTCGAAATGCTGTCCGGCAGCTGACCAGTCGCCGAGCGCATGGGCCAGCATGCCGAGAAACCGTGCCGCCGATCCGCAGCAGAGGGTAAAGACAGGGACCGTGACGACCTGATCCCGGAAAGGCAGGAGAAGGCTGTAAATCCTTTCGGCATGTCTGAGGTCCCGCAGGCGGGCAGCAACCTCCGCCAGATACGTCAACGTGACGAGCCGCTTGCTGTCCATGGGGATGCCGGAGTCCGATTCCGCGAGCCGATCGAGATTGTCGCGGGCCTGCGCCTCGAAGCCGAGATCGCTGCAGATCAACATGAATCCGGGCCGCCACATCGCGTCCTCGGAATGCTCGCCGATAAACCTCTTGAAGATCGGCGCTACTTCGGCGAGCCGGCCCTGTTCGCGGCGAATCGAGAACATTTGCATGCCGTAGACCCCCGTCGCGAGATTGGCGTCGGCGCTCTGCGCCATCTGCAGCGAGTCGCGAGTCTTGTGCTCCGCCTCGGCGAAGTCACCGACAAGTATGGCCCGCATCGCCTGCGCGCCGGTCACGCACCACTTGTCGACGAAGTGCTGTCCACTGGCGGCAATTTGCCGATACCGCTCCAAGGCACTCTCGAACCGGTCTACCTCGCCGATCTCCAGGTATCCGGCAAGACATCGAGCGCATGCATGACCGATGGTGTGCGCATCGCCGAGATTCTCCGCTATCTGCCGCAACTCCAGCAGCACGCTTTCACGCTCCGGAAACCGGTCCGCGGGCAACGGGAGCGCGCCGACATGCATCAGCTCGCACGCCAATGCGTCGAACAAGCTCGGCAGATCGTTCAGGCGTCGCGCGAGAGCGACGGCCTCCTGAGCAAAATCGCTGCCTTGTTCCCGTGCGCCCGTCATATGAAGCGTGCGGACGAGGCGGCTCAACAGGCGGCACCGCTCGACCGATTCCTCGGTGCCGGTCAGGGCGAGTGCCTCTTCCAGCAACGAAAGCGATGCGTCACCGGAGCCTTCGAGGAACGTCTCGGCGGTGTCGAACTCCAACGCTGCCTGGACCAGATACGAAGTGAGGTTCTGTTCGCGGGCAATTCGGGCCGCCTCGCGGAAGGTTGCAACGGCCTCGCGTTGCGCCAGCCGGAGTTCCGCCCTGCCCCTCGTCAGCAGCAGGGGCAGCAGGCGGGTGGCCCGATCCGGCTCAACGTAGGCGCATCGGTCGATCAGTTCAAGTCCGCGCTGCACATGGGCAATTGTCTCGGCGTAGGCGGCGCCCGCAAGCGCTCGTTCCCCGGCACGCTGCCAATACGCAATCGCGCGATCCGGCAGCTCGGCCGCAGCGAAATTCTGCGCGATCAATTCGGGTTGCCGCTCGACGATGTCCGGATAATGTTCTTCGAGAGCGACTGCGATCAGCGCGTGGTAGTGACGTCGGCGCGCAAGCAGCAGCGATTGGTATGCAATCTCCTGGATCAACGCGTGCCGGAACAAATACGTGTCGCCCTCAGCGAATTTCCCTGACGCCGGAACTATGATTTCGGCTGCGATCAGGCGATCGAGCGTTTCCTGCAGCTTGTCCTTCGGCCTGAATGTGATCAGGCCAAGCAGTTTCCTGTCGAACTCGCGTCCCATTGTGGCCGCCACTTGCGCGGTTTCCCTGACGGTGGGCTCAAGCCGGTCGAGCCTCGACAGCAGCGACCCCTGCAGCGTGTCGGGAATCGCGATCGTCTGCGGCGTGCCTCTCAACTCGTAGCGGTCACCGGCATCCTGCAACAGATCGCTCTGGAGAACGACCTTGGTCAGTTCCTCGACGAAGAGCGGCACACCGTCTGTCTTGGAGACGATCTGATCGAGTACGGGGTCTGGAATCCGCTTGCCTCCCGTCAGGCGCTCGATCATCCCGACGCAGTCGTGGCGGGACAGCCGATCGAGTTTGCGTTGTACGAGATACGGGAAAGTCCATCCCGGCTCGAACTCCGGCCGCGCCGTTATCAGCACCAGGAGCCGCGCGGACCCCAGTCGTTCAAGCACGAGCCGAACGAACTCGAGGGACGACGGATCGATCCAGTGCGCGTCCTCCACGACGACGAGCACCGGCTGAACGCGCGCCGACGCTTCGAGCATGGCTATGAGCACGTCCAGCGTTCGGCGCTTGAACGAAGGAGAAGATGTGTCGATTGCCGGATGTCGCGCGCCTGCGGGCATTGCAAGCAAGTTCGCAAGAACCAGAAGTGTTTCGTCGGCATCGACGCCGAGTCTTGCTATTCCCGCCTTTAGACGCTCCAGGTCCGACGCGTCCGACGCGTCGGGACCGACGCCGAAAGAACGCTGTAGCCAGCGTAGTACCGGCCAAAAAGGGCTGTTGCGATAGTACACGGAACAGTGGAGCGAAACGATCGCGTGCGGGTCTTCACGGATGCTCTCGCAGAGCGCCCGCAGCACGCGAGATTTTCCGATTCCGGGTTCGCCGGTCAACAGCACGCAGCGCATTTCGCCATCGACACTCTGCCTCCAGCGCTGCGTGATCATGTCCAGTTCCGCAGCCCGGCCGATGAGCGGCGTCACACCGTGGAGCGCCCTGAGTTCGAAGCGATCGATGGCATCCGCCTGCGCCAGAACGCGTTGGACCCGGACCGGCCCCGTGACCCCTTTCAGCTCTCGCCAACCGAGGTCTTCGAGCTTGAACGATCCTTCTATCAGGCGTTGCGCTGTCGGCCCCACGACGATGGCATCGGGCGCAGCGAGTGCCTGCAGCCTTGCGGCGATGATTGGCGCTTCTCCGACGATCGCCTGATGATCCAGCGAAGATCCAGCGCCGATAGCACCGGCGACGACGAGTCCCGTTTCGATTCCGATCCGAACCTGCAGGCGAACGCCGTACTCGGCTTCGACATGATCGTTAGCTTCGAGGAGCGCCGCTATGGCGGCGAGCGCGGCGAGCACCGCGCGCGTGGCATCGTCTTCGTGCGCGTTCGGGTAGCCGAAATACACGAGCAGGCCGTCGCCGATGTATAGCGCGATATGGCCTTCATGAGATTCGACTGCGCGTGCACAGGCGTGGTGGTAGCGTCCCAGAAGGCGTCGCATGTCCTCAGGGTCGAAGCGCTCCGCCAACGCAGTGGAATCGATCAGGTCGACAAACATGACCGTGACTTGCCGCCTCTCGGCCTCGCTGGCTTCAGGTGCAGGCAATGAAGATGAGGCTGTGCGGCCCTTCGTCCGCTCGAGCGAATGCGCGCGGGCGCCGGTCAGCGCCGCAAGCCCTTTTACGAGCCGCTTGCGGTCGCCGAGCGTAAGGCCGAGTTCCTTCAGGTCGCGCTCGGAAAGGTCCCCGAGCACATCCCAGTCGATCCCTTGTGAGATGAACCTCGCAGCGTGAGCGCCGAGGCCAATCTGCGCTAACCATGCAGCCAGATCGTCGGTCATTGCTGGATCTCTGGAACACCGCCCAACGTTATCATCCGCGAGCTTTTGAAACTTGTCACGCCCCTTTCGCGCCGGTTTCGACGCATGTATGGACAAAAGCGCGCGGCGTGCGTCTTTTAAGTATGCGGGAAGAACACTGCGCCGCCTGGTTGCTTGTCAATCTTCCTCCCGCGTCCCGACATGCAAAGTCGCAGGCCGGAGCCTCATTCCCCGTCGTCCAGACGGCCCATCGTTTCAGGCACGATGAACGCGCCAATGAGAAACAGCACGCTGATCCCGATGAGCGCGACTGCGAGCACCATCGGCAAATCGGTGGGCGATCCCGCGAGCACGGAGACGACTGTCGGCATCATTCCGCCCACCGCGAAGCCCAGATTCCATGACAAGCCGGTTCCCGATGCGCGGATCGCCGTCGGAAAGCGTTCGTTGAGGAAGATGAGGATCGGCGCATAGCCCGCACTGCCGAGCGCGCTGAGCGCGATCGCATAGAAGCCGATGAGCCACACGCCGTCCGCATGCGGCAGCGCGAGATAGAGCAGCGGAAAGCAGATCAGACGCACAATGCCGAGCCAGATGAAACTGCGCTTGCGGCCGATCATCGTGCTCAGATGGCCCGCCGCTGTCGATGCGATCACCACCGCGACGCTCGACCACATCAGAATCCAGCCCGCGCTCGATGCGGACGTGTGCGTGACTACCTTGAGGAAGGTCGGCAGGTATCCCGACGTGAGGTAATAGCCGCTTCCGCCTCCGATGGTCAGCATCAGATTGACGAGCAGAATCGAGCGATACTTCTTCGAGAACAGGACGCGCAGCGGTGAAGCAGCCGGCGCTTCCTGCGTGACGCCCTTCGCACGCGCCGCGGCGTGCTTGCGCGCCGCGAGCTCGGCCCAAAGCGGTGATTCTTCAAGCCGATTGAAGACGAACACACCGAGTACAGAGCTCACGATGCCCGCGAAGAACATGCAGCGCCAGCCCCACACTTCGAACGCGGCGCCCGGAAAGGCCGCGGTCGTCGCGAGATAGACGAGCGATGCGAGCAACGCGCCGAGCCCCGCGCCACCGCCGCCGACGAACCCGGACACCGCGCCGCGCCACTTGAGACTGACGGTCTCCGTGCCGATCGTATGCGTCGACGCAACCACGCCTCCGACGAACACGCCCTGCACGAGACGCAGCACGAGAAAAAGCATCGGCGCGATGACACCAACCTGCGCGACGGTCGGCAACATGCCGAATGCGGCGGTCGAAACGCCTACGCCAACCACAGACACCACCATCGCGCGCTTGCGGCCGTGCTGATCGGCGAACGAGCCGAATATCGCTGAGCCGAGCGGTCTCATCAAGAGCGTCACGGCGAACGACGCATACACGGCCGCAAGCGACAGCATCGGATTGGACGACGGAAAGAACAGATGCCCGATCACGGGTGCCACGAACAAGACAACGAACAGGTCGAACAGATCAAGCGCCCATCCTAGACAAGAGGCCATGACGGCGACGGCCACCTGGCTTCCCCTCACGCCTTGCGCGACTTCACCGCGTCTAAATACTTCGTCCATTTTCGATCTCCGTATTTAATAGTTAATTCGGATATCTATATATCCGATTGATATGCCATGCCTTCTTGAACGCCTTACGTGGCGCTTCTTAACGTTCGGGTTCGTATTCGCCGCTGGAAAGCTTGCGCCGCAGTATCTTTCCGACGGGAGATTTCGGTATCTGATCGACGAACACGTATTCGCGCGGACGCTTGAAGTTGACAAGGTCCGAGTTGCGGCAGAATTCGTCTAGTGCGCTTTCGTCCACGGACTGGGATCGCTTGACGAACGCGACCACTTTCTGGCCCCAGCGTTCATCCTTGACGCCCGCGACCGCGACTTCATCGACGGCGGGATGCAGCGACAGAACCGACTCGATATCGACCGGCGATATGTTCTCGCCGCCGCTGATGATCATGTCGTCGACGCGGCCAGTGACATAGATATCGCCGTCCGCATCGACGTAACCGGTATCGCCGGTGAAGTACCAGCCGTCGCGCAAGGACTTCGCGTTCGCATCGGGACGGTTCCAGTAGCCTTCGAACGCTTCGTCCCCAAGCAACTCGACAATGATCTGACCTTCCTCACCCGTTGCCGCGGTCTGTCCCGGCGACGCAGCCTCCAGCTTCACGACGCGCAAGCGCGTATTGAGACCAGCACGCCCCGCGCTTCCCGGCTTCTTCGTCGCGTCCTGATCGACGCTGAACGTGTACACCTCCGACGAGCCATAGTGATTCACGAAGAGCTCCGGTTCGAACGCGGCCGAGCAGCGTTTGAGCAGGCCGTCGTTCATCGGCGCGCCGGCAAAGCCCAGCTTCGTGACCGAACGGATGCGCGTTGTCGAAAACCCGGGCGCGGCGAGCAGATCGTGATAGAGCGTCGGCACGAGATACAGGCAGGTCAACGCATGCGCTTCGATCGAGTCGAGCGCAAGCGTTGCGTTCCATCGCCGCACGCAGACGAAGAGCCCATCGACAAGCGCCATCGCGAGCAGCGAGCGCACGCCCATCGTGTGATAGAGCGGCATCACGCCGAGCGTGCGTTCTCCGCGCCGATAAAGATTCTGCGCGACATGCGCGAGCGCGGCGGCCCGCTCATGTCGATGCCTGCGCGGCACGCCCTTGCCCATGCCCGTCGTGCCGGAGGTGTAGAGCATCACCGAGCAATCGTCGGCGGATGCTTCCGTGGCAAGTTGCGCCGGCATGGATGCGCGAAGGTTATCGAAGGTATGCGTCGCGCCCTCGACATCGTCGAGCCCGATACGCGCGATCTCCTGCGCAGCCGCGCTTTGCGTCACGGCTTCGGCGGAAACGCTCTCATAGACGATCGCTCGCGCGCCCGCATCGGTCACGCTGTAGTTGAGCTCCTCGGGCTTGATGCGCCAGTTCAACGGCACAATGACAATGCCCGTGAATTGACACGCCCAGTGCAGCGTCGCCATTTCCCAGCGATTCTGCAGCGCGACGAGCAAGCGATCGCCGCGCGCGAGGCCGAGCGCTTTGAGGCCCGTCGCGACCCTGGCGACTTCATCGAACCACTGCGCGTAAGTGAGCGCGATATCGCCATCGACGAGCGCGAGCGCGTGCGGGCTGCGCTCCACCGTTTGCATGAACGTGCGGCCGAGATCAAACATGGCTCGCCTCCTGCTCGCGCGATTGCGCCTGCCGAAGCTTCGCCACTTCGAGCACCGCCGCGACGATCGGCGTATACCCCGTACAGCGGCACAAGTGCCCGGAGAGCATCTCGCGCACCGCGTCTTCATCGGGATCCGGTACGCGCTGCAGAAAGTCCGTGCACGACATGAGGATGCCCGCCGTGCAAAAGCCGCACTGCAAGGCATGATGACGCGCGAACGCTTCCTGAAGATCGCCGAGCGTCTGCGCGGATGACGACAGCCCTTCAACCGTATCGATGCGCCGTCCATCCGCCTGCACCGCGAGCATCAGGCACGAACGCGCGGCCACGCCATCGACGAGCACGGTACACGCTCCGCATACGCCATGCTCGCAGCCGACATGCGTACCGGTCGCGCCGAGCTCATGACGCAGAAAATCGGAGAGCAGCTCGCGCGTTTCGCATGCGCCGCCACGCGTGACGCCGTTGAGCTCCAGCGTCACGCTGCATGACGCGTCTTCTGCAAGCGCGACGCTGAATGCATCGCCGGAACTTGTGTATCTGGTCGTTCTCACTTCGCCTCCTTTATGACTCGCCACCCGAGCTCACGCACGAGATGCCGTCGATATGCCGCGCTGACATTCGCGTCGTCGCGCGCGCCAAGCTTCCAACTCAAATCGTTCAATGCACCACGCAGTTCGTCGCCTTCGAGTCGCGGCAGGCATTCGAGCATGGGCCTGTCGGCAACGCCGCCCACGCCGATGCGAATCGCCTCGTCTGTCACGACCGCCGCGCACGAGACGAGCGCGAAATCGCCATGACGCGCCGAGAATTCAGTGAAGGCAAAGCGCTGTCCTGGCCTCTTCAGCGGAAAGCGCACCGACTCGACGAGTTCATCCGGCTCGCGGGCGGTCATCAACATGCCCTGAAAGAAATCGGCTGCGCTCAGCGTGCGCCTGCGCTTCGCGGAGCGCAGCGTGACATCGCCGCCTAACGTAAGCAGCGCGAGCGGCAGCTCCGCGCTCGGGTCCGCATGCGCGATGGAACCGCACACCGTGCCGCGGTTCCTGATCTGAAAATGCGAAATATGAGGGAACGTCATGCGCAGAAGCGGTACTTCGTCGTGAAGCGTCTTGCGCCATTCGACGCTGCCCTGCGTCGCAGCCGCGCCAACGACGAGATGTCCCGATTCCACGCGCACTGTATTCAACTCCGCCGTGCGCGAGATATCGATGAGCCAGCGCGGCTGCGCGAGCCGCATGTTGAGCACGGCCATGAGCGACTGGCCGCCCGCGAGCACGCGCGCATCGGCGCCGGCCTGCGCGAGCGCATCGAGCGCGTGGCGAGTGTCTTGCGCGCGCAGATACGCAAACGGCGCGGGCTTCATGACGACCTCCGCAACTTTGCGAGCAGGCGTTCGAGCCACGACGAATTCGTGCGTACGGTCTTGCCGGATGCCTGTCTTCCAAGCGATTCGAAGAGCTGCCGCAATACCACCTGCGCCGCGCCCTCGAGCATGCGCGCGCCGACTGCCGCGACCTTGCCCGACACTTGCGCTTCATAGTCGTACGCGAGCAAGGTGCCCTTCGCGGTCGGCTCCAGTTCGACGATTCCTTCGCCTTCCGCGCTGCCGAGCGGCGAAATGCCCGCGCCCGCGAGACGCAGGCGGCGCGGCGCATCGATGTCGGAGAGACCGATCTTCGCTTCGAAGCGCGCCTTGATCATGCCCACGCCAACGGTCACATCGGCGCGATATTGATTCGGCCCAATGGTCTCCAGCGCATGACAGCCCGGCACGACCTTGGCGAGGGCATCGGGGTTCATCAACACCGCGAAGATGGCTTCGGGCGTCGCTTCGAGCTCGACCTTGCCTTGCGCGGTGAGCGCCTTGCCACCGCCTGCGGGCTTCTTCGCGGGCGCTGCTTCGCGATACTCGGGCCGGGACGGCGGCGGATCGTTTATGCCGATCATCGCCATCACTTTCGCCGGCGTGAGCGGCAGACGAATGTCCGTCACACCGATCGCGTCGGCCACTGCATTGGCGATGCAAGGCGGCGTGCTCATGTTGTTTCCTTCGCCGAGTCCCTTCGCGCCGAGCGGCGTGAAAGGCGAAGGTGTTTCCAGATGCACGATGATTGGATCGGGCACTTCGCAGGTCGTCGGCATCAGATAGTCCGCGAGCGTGCCCGACTGAAAGCTGCCGTCCGCGCCATAGCGAAACTCTTCCATCAGTGCCGCACCCAGCCCTTGCGCGAACGCGCCGCGAATCTGACCGTCCGCGAGCGCGGGATTGAGCAACGTGCCCGCATCGTGCGCGGTCACATAGCGGTCGATGTGCACGCGCCCCGTCGCGCGATCGATCTCGACGCCGCACATGTCGAACGCGAAGCCATAGCAAGCCGACGTATTGATGCGATCCTCGTCGTCGGGCGCGGTCATGTTCGGCGGATTCCAGAACACGGTTTCGCGCAGCCCCGGCTCCTCCCCTTCGGGCAAGAGCGCGGGCGCCCAGTGCGGCGCGTTGCTCGCGGCGCGCGCGAACGGCAATGCTTTATCGGGCGCTTGCCGCATGAACACGCGTCCGCCTTCGAAGCACACGTCCTGCTCCGTGCAAGCGAACTGCTTCGCAAGAATGCGCGCAAGCTTGTCTTTTACGCGCGTCGCGGCGAGATGCACCGTGCCCGCAACCGCCCCCGCGAAGCGGCTCGAATAGTTGCCGGCGGCGACGGACCACGCATCCTTATGCGTATCGAACTCGACATTCACGACGATATCCGCGGGATCGAGGCCGAGCACATCCGCGACCACCTGCGCGCACACGGTCATGTGACCTTGTCCCGCCGGTGTCGAAGCAATGGTGACGATCACGCCGCCCATCAGATCGACACTCACGGTCGCGCTCGCGATCGCACCGCTCTTCGGCCCCGCCTTGCGACGCGCTTCGGCGGGCATCGCGGTCGTGATGTAACCCATGTTCGACACGGACGGCTCGACGATCGCCGCGAAGCCGATGCCATAGAGACGCCCTTCCTTGCGCGCGGTGTCGCGGCGCTTCTTCAGCTCCTCGTATCCACCTTGCGACAACGCGCGCGCCAACGCTTCCTGATAGTTGCCCGAATCGAGCAATGCGCCCGCCGCCGCGCGATACGGAAACGCATCGGCCCTGACGAAGTTGCGGCGATAGACATCGAGCACATCGAGCTTCAATTCTTCCGCGATGCGCTGAATCAAACGCTCCAGCGAGAAATAGACTTGCGGTCCGCCGAAGCCGCGCACGAGCCCGGTCGGGGTCTTCGTCGTCAACGCGACGCGATTGCGCACGAGCAGATTCGGAATGTCGTACGCGCCCGTCAGACACCCATGCATGCGATAAAACGTGGCGGGCTCCGGCGCGCGCAGATAACCGCCGCAATCCTCGATCTGATCGTAAGACAGCGCGATGATGCGTCCATCGCGTTCGACGGCGGCTTCGAGCGTCGCGAGGCGCGCGGTCGCCGAGGTCGCCGCGCTCAGATGCTCCAGCCGGTCCTCGACCCACTTCACGGGCGCGCCGCATTTTCTCGATGCGAGGCACATCAGCACCACATACGGAAACACCGCCTGCTTCACGCCGAAGCTGCCGCCCGAATCGCGCGGCGCCTTATGACGCAGACGATTGGCGGGCACTTTCAGCGCCATCGACATGACCGCGTGCAGCGAGAACGGGCCCATGAAGTTCGAGGTCACGTCATAGCCTTCGTTGCCCGGCAGGCACTCGGCGATCACGACGCCGCATTCGATCGGCGCACACGTGTTGCGCGGATAGTGCGTGGTGATCGACACGCGATGCGGCGCGCTGTCGAACGCCGCTTCGGGATCGCCATAGCGAAAGCGGCGGTCGCTCACCACATTGCTGCCGATCTTCTCGTGAAGCACCGGCGCGCCGTCGGCGATGGCCGCCTCGATCGATACGACCGGCTGCAGCGGCGCATAGTCCACCTTGACGAGATCGAGCCCGTCTTCGGCAATGGCGCGCGACTCGGCGATCACCACCGCAACCGGCTCGCCGCTATAGCGCACGCGATCCATCGCGAGCGCCCAGTGCTCCATGGGCGACTTCACACCGACGACGAACGGTTGTGACCACGCGCGCACCTCGTCGCGTGTGAGCACCGCGCGAACGCCCTTGTGCGCAAGCGCCGCGCTTGCGTCGATGCTCCGGATCTCCGCATGCGCGTAAGGCGAGCGCAGCACGGCGGCATGCAGCGTGCCTGTCTTGACGGCGATATCGTCGCCGTAGCGGCCGCGGCCCGTCAGAATCGCGGGGTCTTCGAGACGTTGCATCGGGCGGCCCACATGCCGGCGATGCGTCACTTGTGTATCGTTGCGATCGGAAGCGATCGGTGGCGCCTGACGTTCCTTCAGCGCGGTATCGGTATCGGTGTCGCTCACGCGTGTCTCCTGCCTGTGCTGTGTGCGATGTTCAAAAACAGCGTGCCTCGCATGCAAGGCGAGACACATCGCAGTGTCGATTCAATGTACTGCCGGAGCGCGCCAACTCGCTTACCAAGCGGTCGGGCGAATTACCTTGCAGTCTGATGCTTTTCGCGAGGCAAGCCTTTGTGACAGACGTGACGATCCAACGCACGCGGGACACCGCGTGCGCACTCACATGCCGCACTCAGATCTGCACTTGTTTGGAATCGGCTTCGTACAACTGCACCACACGGCGATACTCGCTTGGCGTGATGCCCAGGTTCTGCCTGAAGAAGCGCGAGAAATGCGCGGGTGCCGAAAATCCGAGACTGTATGAAATGTCCGTCAGCGAATGCGCGCTCGCGGATAAATCGTTGATTGCCGTTTCCATGCGCAGCACGTTCAGATACACATTGGGCGTCACGCCCGTGCAGCGATGAAAGAGCGCGAAGAAATGTGCGCGCGACAGCCCGCAATGCTCCGCGAGACGGTTCATGTCCGGCTCGGCGCCCGTGTTCTCGCGCAGATACGCAATGGCCTTGCGAATGCGCGGATCGCTCGGACGCCGGCCCGACAACTCCATTTGCCGCGAGAGCTCGTGCCAGCTTCGGCTCGGATCGATCACCGAAAGCATCAGCTCGAAGAGCAGCCCTTCGAGACGCTCGGCGGCAACGCTATCGGCCCACCACATTTCCATTGCGAGTTCTTCGGCCCGCTTCTTCGCGTGGCTCGACATGCGCACGCACGACTGCGGAAAGAAACGAGGATGACCGCCGCTCACGAGCGGATGCTGAATGGTGGTCAACCAGTCCGGCTCGATATACATCGCGAGAATGACCGTACGCTGCTCGACGTGTTCAATATGACGATACGCGTGCGGTTCCCATGGATTGATCAGCACCGCGGTGTCGTCGGTCAGCGGCTGGAGCTCATCGTGAACGGAAAAGAACGTGTCCGGCCCTGCCGCCTTGATCAGAAGGTGGCAATGATGATGCGCGTGCTGAACGAGCGGCGCATCCATGTCGAGCAGCGCCACTCGCCCAAAACGTCCCTGATAGATTTTGATCGCACTAGACACTCGTTCCGCCTCACTCCATGCTGCTGCCGCTTTCCGCGGCTTATTCTGAAGAAAGTTTAGACTCCCTCTTGCTCAAGAGCCCTTGAACGCGGCCTTGCGCTTTTGATGAAACGCTTCCACGCCCTCGCGGAAATCGTCAGAGCTGCGCAGGCGGCTGTAATTGAGCCCTTCCAGTTCGATAGCGACGGAAAGTGGCGCATCCTCCGTATCGTTCAGGAGTTTCTTCGCGGTGCGCTGCGCGAGCGGCGAGAACGCGAGCAACTCGCGGGCGAGTGAATCCGTTGCGCTTTCCAGCTCGGCATCCGCAACGAACTCCGTTGCGATGCCCCACTCGTAAGCCTGCGATCCGGTGATCCGGCGCGAGCGCATCACGATGTCCTTCGTGCGCCCGATGCCTACCATCTTTTGCAGACGCGCGGAGCCGCCCGAACCGGGAATCTGTCCGAGCTTTTGCTCGGGCAATGCGTACAGCGTGGTTTCCGTTGCGATGCGGAAATCGCATGCAAGCGACAACTCGAAGCCGACGCCGAAGCAATAGCCGCGATTCGCCGCGATGACCGGCTTGCTGCAACGCGCGGGCGACGCGACATTCCACGCGAGCTTCGCCACATGTTCCGGCGATGCTTCGATAAAACCCTTGATATCGCCGCCGCTTGAAAAGTGCTCGCCTTTCGCGCGCACGACGATCACGCGCACATCATCGTTGGCGTCGAGCGATTCGAACGTCAGGCGCAGTTGCTCCCGCTGATGCATCGACACGATATTGAACGGCGGTCTATCCAGCACGATGTCGGCGCGCGAATCCACGAGATTGAATTCGACGTGAAAGCCGTCGAGTTCGGCGAGCAGCGAATGAGCTGGGTGAGCGAGCTGAGTCATGAACATATCCTTCGATGATCGAATTCCTGAACTGGGTTGGTTGAACCACGGCTCAAGTATCGACGCCTTCATGACATCCTGCTTACCCGGAATTCCGGCGAGTTACCCGTGAGTCTGATTTTGCGCCTCGGGGAAAATACCCATCTCGCTATGGCGCTATATCTGCACGGTCAAATCGATTGTCTGCGCTGGGCGCAGGCCGACTGCAGTCCTGAACACTGGAATGGCTTCATAAAACTCACGGTGCGTCGTTGGAATGCAGCAACGTCGTACGGAAATGTTCCACGAGCGGCCGCAGGTTGACCTTGTGCCATGCCGCCCACAGCGCGGTGCGATAGCTGAACCACGAAAGCTCGCGGAGCACGACACCGGCCGGTGCCTGATGACGCAGGCTCTGCTGGATCATGGTGAGCCCGAGGCCGGCCGCAACGAGTCCGAGCGCGGCCAGCGGCTCTGTCGCCTCCAGCGCGATATCGGGTGTGAAGCCCGCCTTCGCGCACGCGGCAACGAAGTTGTCGTGCCGCAAGACACCTTCCGTGTGCGTCACGCCAATCCACTTCTGCGCCGCAAGGTCATCGGGCGTGATGCGCTCTGCGTTCGCGAGCGGATGCCCCTCGGGAATCGCAAGCAGCATGGGATCGTCGAGCACCTGCGCGGCTTCGAGATCGGAGTCGTCGGACGCCGGGGGGTCGCAGACGAGCGCGATGTCGAGGCTGCGCTGACGCAGACCTGTGAGCTGCTCGCCCGAGTGATGGTTGTAGAGCGCGATGTGCACGTCCGGCCTGGCAGTGCGCAACTGCCGCAGTGCGTCAGGCAGGACGCCCGAGTGCATCGCGTTTTCGATGTACCCGATGCACAGGCCGCCTTCGTCGCCGCGCCCAAGCCGCCGCGCGAGCGATTCGAGGCGCTTCGCATGGGTGAGAAACGCCTGAGTTTCGGCAAGAAAGGTGCGCCCGTCCGTCGTCAGACGAATGCGCTGCTGCGAGCGCTCGAACAGCGTCAAACCCAGGTTTTCTTCGAGCTGAGCGATCTGCCGGCTGAGCGGCGACTGCGAAATATGCAGCCGTTCGGCCGCCCGGCCGACATGCTCTTCTTCCGCGACCGCCACGAAATAGTGCAACTGTCGAATGTCTAGCATGTAAGACCTTTTGGGACTCAAGTTTGTCAAATTTTATCTTAGACAGACTTAACTCGTCATCCTAGACTTGCGCTACCGACTCAACACAAGGAGCAAGTCGATGAGTATCAAGGATAAATTGCCTGCTGGCACCCTTCTTGGCTTCGGCACGGCGCCCTTAGGGAACATGTTCCGCAACATCCCGGAAGAGGAAGCGCTCGCGACTGTCGAGGCTGCATGGAACCAGGGCGTGCGTTATTTCGATACGGCCCCCCTGTATGGGGCCGGCCTGTCCGAAATCCGTCTCGGCGCAGCACTCGCGGGCCACAAGCGCGACGAATACGTCCTGAGCACGAAAGTGGGCCGTGTGATTCTCGACGAAATCGAGGACGCCGAAGCGCGCGATCTGGGCGAGAAAGGAGGCGTGTTCGCGTTTGGCCGTCCGAACAAGATCGTCAACGACTATTCGGCCGACGCGACGCTACGCTCCATCGAAGACAGTCTTCAGAGACTGAAGACCGACCGTCTGGATATCGTCTGGGTCCACGACGTTGCGCAGGACTTTTACGGCGACGAATGGCTCTCCGTGTTCGAATCGGCCCGCAAGGGCGCCTTTCGTGCACTGACCCGTCTGCGCGAAGAAGGCGTCATCAAGGCCTGGGGACTCGGCGTGAACCGTGTCGAGCCATGCGAACTGCTGCTCGATCTCTCCGAAACGAAACCGGACGGCTTCCTCCTCGCAGGCCGTTATTCGCTGCTCGATCACGACCGGGCATTGCAGCGCCTGATGCCGGCCGCTGCCGCGCAAAACGTCGAGATCGTCGCCGGCGGTCCCTACAGTTCGGGCGTGCTGGCGGGAGGTGCGAACTTCGAATACCAGAAGGCATCGCCCGAGATCCTCGAGAAGGTCGCGCGTATCAGGGCAATCGCGGATCGCCACAACGTGAGCGTCAAGGCCGCAGCGCTGCAATTCGTGCTCGCCAATCCGGTCGTCGCCGCGGTGATTCCGGGCGCGAGCAAGCCGGGACGCATCGCGGAAGACCACGCTGCGGTCAAGGAAGTGATTCCGGCGGACTTCTGGCGCGAGTTGCGCGAGCAACATCTCGTTGCCGCGAGTGCACCACTGCCCGCCAACGCATAAGGAGATCGACATGGCACAAGCCAGTTCATCCATCCGGATTCCCGTTTCGCCCGACGTGGTATGGCAACTGATCGGCGGATTCAACTCTCTGCCAGACTGGTTGCCCTACATTCCGTCCAGCGAATTGAGCGAAGGCGGCCGCGTGCGGCATCTCGCCAATCCAGGCGGCGAAGTGATCGTCGAACGTCTGGAAGCGTTCGATAATCGCGCGCGCAGCTACACCTATTCGATCCTGGAAGCGCCGTTTCCGGTCACGGGCTACCGCTCGACGTTGCATGTGCGGGAAATCGAGGCGGGCGGTGCATCGCAAGTCGACTGGTCCGGCGAGTTCACTCCCAATGGCGTAAGCGACGAAGAAGCATCGAGACTCTTCGAAGGCATCTACCGGGACGGTCTGCAGGCACTTGCGGCGGCGCTCGCCAAGAAGGCCCTCAGCTGAATTCCGCGCACTCAAGTCCGGCCGGCCTCTGTTCGAGGCCGGCCGCTTGCGCGGTGATCTGATCCACATCTGTCTTCGCGTCTGGGAAGCATCGAATAGATCGTTGTTCGACAGGACAACCTCGCCGCCCGCGCAGCATGCGCTCACCGATGCGCCCTCTCCCTCCTTCCTCGCACCGACGGCTAGCCCGGCCTCACGCGCTGCGGCGCTTCCTCCCGTTCCGGCATTGATAACGTTTGAACATCAATGCTTCTAAAAATTGCACTTCTCGTTCTGGGCGTCTTGAGCAAATATCGATGCTCAAGACGTTCATAAACGCATCGACAGAGAACGCATCGGAGACAGGCGCAACGCGCACAACAGCGTTTCGCCGCATCGCAGTGCAAGCCCATCACGGCTGCCGCTTACGTCGCCGACGCGCATCTCGCCTGACCCACCTCGCTACGTGAATCCTGCCGCCGCTTTCGAGCGTGACACGGCAGCGGTGCATCTCGCGCCTGCCAAAGCGAGCTGAATGAATACCCCAGTACCCGCTTCATTCGTCATTGCCTTGAAATTCAGGAGACACTCAGATGCAGATCACCGGAATGTTGCACGGCGCGCGCCTGTTGCAATTCGTCGGCTTTCCTTCCAGCGAAGTGCTGGGCCCCGGCGCGAGCGAAGAAGAGATCAAGTCGCTCATCGACCGACATGGGCAGATATTCATCAAGCCTGTATTCAAGGGCGGCGTGGGCAAGAAAGGCAAGGCCGGTCTTCTCGGCCGCGCGGCCGATCTCAAGACGGCGCTATCGGAGAAGGAGCGGCTGTATTTCGCCGAGCACGCAGTGGGACACGTCAAGGCGAAAGCAAACGGCGTGACATTCGAGGCCGGCGTACCGGCCACGCACGAAGTCTATTTTTCGATCACCGATTCAACGCGTTTTCGCGCACCGACGATGACGCTCTCACACATGGGCGGCATGGATATCGAGGAAGTCGATCCGAAGCACGTCGCGATGGTGCCGTTCGATGCGCTGACCGGACTGAAGGCCTTCGTCGTCGCGAATGCGCTGAGTGAAATCGGCGCGCCGCGTGAAATCATCTCGCCGCTCGTGCAGCAGTTGCCGAAGCTCTGGGAGCTCTTCCACGACTTCGGCATGACGACGCTCGAACTCAATCCGATCCGCATGCGCGAGGACAAGAAGGGACGCCTCACGCCCGTGGCCTGCGACTTCAAGTGCGGGTTCGATCGTGACGATCCGCGCTTCTCGCGCCTCGGTTTGCCTGCGCATCTGTTCGCCGCCGATTACTCGGATTTCGAGCAGGAGATCAATCAGCTTCGCACGCACCAGGGGCAAAGCGATGTGTACGTGATCAACGAGCGCGGCACCATACTCGCGCCCACGTTCGGCGGCGGCGCGAACTCGCTCGTCACGGAAATGCTGGGCGACGCGGCCATCATTTCGTCGGACTTCGGCGGCAATCCTCCGTATGAAAAGATGAAGGAAGTGGCGCGCATCTGCTTCAGACACTGGCTGAAGCAGTCCAACGTGCTGTTCATCATCGGCGGCAAGTCGAACAACACCGACATCTACGAAACGCTGCGCGCAATGGCCGATGCGCTGCGCGAGCACTTCAGCGAGCACGGTCCGACGCCGCTCTATGTCGTGCTCGGACGCGGCGGCCCGAACCTCGTGCGCGGCATGTCCGCACTGCGCGACACCTGCGATTCGCTCGGCCTGCCTTATCGCCTCTTCGGTTTCGACTCCGATATCAGCGAGGTGATCCAGTACGCGCGCCGTGCCGACTTGTGGATGCAATCGGGCGGGCGAGCGCAGGTCGCGGCGCGGATCGGCGCGCGCGACGCTCAATCGCACACTGCATCGGCCTGAGGAGATCGAACATGCACAAGCAAGGCAATAGTCACTTCAAATACTTCGTCGGAATCCAGTCGCTGGCGCACATCGCCACGCGCGAAGATCGCGTCTGCGTGCTCAATATCCTCGGGGGCGAGTCGTCGGACGTGACGCCGGTGAGTCACGCGTTTTCGGGCGCGAATGTCGTGTTCGGCACCGCGCCCGGCAAAGGCGGACAGGTGCTCGCGACGCCCGCGGGCGACATTCCCGTCTTCAACAACGTGCGAGAGGGTCTGGAAGCCGGCCATCGATTCAACTGCGGCGTCGTCTACCTGCCGCCTTCGGCCGCGCGCGACGGCGTGGCCGAACTGATCCGCGTGAATCCGGATCTGCGCAAGATCTTCATCATCACGGAGAAGATCGCCGTGCACGACGCGCGTGAGATCCGCGCGATGGGACAGCAGGCGGGCATCGACATTTTCGGCGCAAACGGGCTGGGCGTGGCGGACTCGTGGCAGCGCGTGCGAATCGGCGGCGCGCTCGGCGGTGACGATCCGGGCGCGACCTTGCGCCAGGGGTCGATCGCAATCTTCTCGAACTCGGGCGGCTTCAGCACCACGATCGCGCAGTACTTGAGAATGAGCGGCTGGGGCACATCGACGGTCATTTCCAGCGGCAAGGATGTCTACATTCACTATGCCGCGCCGGAATTCGCCTTCGCGCTCGCCAACGACGCGCGCAGCAAGGCCGCCGTGCTGTACTGCGAGCCCGGCGGATACTACGAGGCCGACGCGCACTTCACCAAGCCCGTGGTCGCATGCGTGGTGGGCCGCTGGAAGAGCCGTCTCACGCGCGCAGTGGGACATGCGGGCGCGATGGCAGGCGGCGCCGACGACGCGCTCGCGAAGGAACGCTGGTTCATGGAGAAATTCGGCGTCGAACGGCTCTTCACGCCCGGCGATCCGTGCTGCTCGGCGAAGGGCGCGGTGGTGACGAACATCGCCCATATTCCCGCCGCGCTTACGGCGGTGATGCGCGCAAACGCGACGATGCCCGACTTCGAGCCCGAAGGCAGTCTCGCGCTCAAGCCGTGGTTCGGCTCGAATCAGGGGCTCGAGTTGCCCGACGAGCTCGCGCTTGCAGTCGTGAAAGCAGTAGCACCGTATGACGAGCAAGTGGCGCGGGTCAATGACCAGATCGGCGCAATCCCGCCGCGTCAGCCGTTGAAAGACGCCTCGGGCGCCTCGCTGATGGACGCAAAAACGCAGGTCAGCAGCCTGCACGGCGTATCGATGCTCGAAGCGGCGACGCATTCCTTCGAAGCGAACGTGTGCCTCGCGTTGTTGCGCGAGTCCGGCGGCGCGAACGACGAGAAACTGATCGACGTCGCGGTCGGTGCGGCGGTGAACCTGTACGGCACGCCTGAACTGGCGGCGGCGCAAGCGGCGCGCGAGGCGGGCAATGCGCCCAATGCGGTGCTCGCCGCCGCCGCTGCGATCGTCGGGCCGAATCGCCAGCGCGCGGCGCGCGAGGCGGCCAGGCTGATGATCGACCGCTTCGCGGCAGCAAAACTCGTTGACGCGTTCGATCGCGATTTCGACATCGACACGATCGACACCGAAGGCAGCGCGGCACTCTTCTCCGACGAACCCGACCCGAAAGCCGAAGCCATGCTCGCCGGGCTGGCCGCACGCGGCGTGAGTTCGGCATTCGTGCGATGGCTTGCCAACGGCCCGGGCCATCCACGCGCGGACGCCGTGCTCGCGGCGATCACGACGACACTCGCCTGGGGCCCGCTCATGCGAAAGCGCGTGTCGCGTCTGACGGCGGAGAGCCTGCCATGGTGGACGAAGCTCTTCGGCACGCTGATCGGTGCCTCGGCGGATGCGTCGCGCCACCACCCGGACAGCTTCTGCGACTTTTCCACCGAGGCATTGCTCGGCGAACGCTCATTGACGGAAATCGCGTTCGCGGCGTTGCTCGGCCTGAAGCCGTCCGCCGACGACCTGTTCGCATTCAGGACACTGACCGGATTGCTGCTCACGAACGGACCGGGAGCGATTTCGGCACAGGGCGCGAAGGGCGCGGTGTCGGCGGACGGGCCCGAATCTCCCGAACGCGTGCAACTGAACAAGGCGCTAACGGGTTTTCTCACGCACACCGGCTATACGCACGGCGGCAACGGCTACGAAGGTATCGCGTTTCTCAACGAGGCGTTTCGCGACAGCGGCCTCGACGATCCCGCCGACGCGCATCACGGCGTCGACCTCGAAGCGCTCGCGCAGCGTTCCGTCGAGCACTACGCGCAGTACAAGGCTCGCCAGAAACATGCAGGCAGCCTCGACATCGCCAAGCTGCCTGGCGTGAATCACCCGGTCTTCAAGGACAAGCCGGTGAATCACGATCCGCGCGAGGTGTTCATCGCCGGGATTTATGAGGCGCGAGGCGAGTACAACGCGTTCCATGCGTACTACCGCGCGCTGGTGCAGGCATTGTTCGACGCGGGCGTGTCGCGCAACGTCTACTGCGTCAATGTCGATGCCGTGATCGCCGCGCTGCTGCTGAAAATGCTGTGGCAGCCGCTCAAACGCGGGGCATTCAGCGAGGCGGATCTCGAGACCGCGGCGTTCACGATCTTTCTGTATCCGCGCATGCTCGGCTGCGCCGCGGAAATCGACGATCACCTCAACCGGGGCCGCAACATGGACACGCGCACAGCCGCTTCGCAGTGCCGCTTCGTGGCCTGACATCCGGCTCCGGCGGCGCTGCTCGCGGGCACGCCGCCGGCGCGAACGATTGATAACCATGGAACATCAATCGTTCGAAATTTTGCACTTATCGTTTCGGCCGGTTAGGGCCACTATTCGCGAAACCACAAATCCGCGGGCCCACCGCGCATTTCAAGGATTCAGGAGACACTTCGATGCACGCGTCATCTCATACTCAATCGCCAGGACAGTCGAAGGCCGCAGCCGTATTTCGCGTGACGGCCGGCAATTTCCTGGAGCAGTTCGACTTCTTCCTGTTCGGCTTCTACGCCACGCAGATTGCCAACGTGTTTTTTCCGGCAGCGAGTGAATTCGCCTCTCTGATGATGACCTTCGCGGTTTTCGGCGCGGGCTTTCTGATGCGGCCTCTGGGCGCGGTCATTCTCGGCGCGTATATCGACGATGTGGGCCGCCGCAAGGGGCTCATCGTCACGCTCTCCATCATGGCGAGCGGCACGATCCTGATCGCGTTCGTGCCGGGCTACGCCACCATCGGTCTTCTCGCGCCTGCGCTCGTTCTGCTCGGACGCCTGCTGCAAGGTTTCTCGGCGGGTGCGGAGCTCGGTGGCGTCTCGGTGTATCTCGCCGAAATGGCCACGCCCGGCCGCAAGGGTTTCTTCACGAGCTGGCAATCCGCGAGCCAGCAAGTCGCAATCGTCGTGGCCGCGGCCCTGGGCTTCGTGCTCAATCAAACGCTGGACACGACGGCCATCGCCTCGTGGGGATGGCGCGTGCCGTTCTTCGTCGGCTGCATGATCGTGCCGTTCATCTTCATGCTGCGCCGCAATCTCGAGGAAACGCAGGAATTCAAGGCACGCCAGCATCGCCCGACGATGAACGAAGTTTTCCGCACGCTCGCGCGCAACTGGGCCGTCGTCGTGGCAGGCGTGATGCTGGTGGCGATGACCACCACGAGCTTCTACCTCATCACGGTCTACGCGCCGACCTTCGGAAAGACGGTCCTGCATCTGAGCACCGCGGACAGCTTGCTCGTGACCTTGTGCGTCGGTGTGTCGAACTTCATCTGGCTGCCGATCGGCGGCGCGCTCTCCGACAGGATCGGCCGTCGTCCGCTGCTGCTCGGCATGACCACGCTCGCCATCGCGACCGCGTACCCGGCGCTGTCGTTTCTTGCTCACGCGCCGAGCTTCGTCAACATGCTGCTCGTGCTGCTGTGGCTCTCGTTCATGTACGGCCTCTACAACGGTGCAATGGTCGTCGCACTGACCGAGGTGATGCCGGTCGAAGTGCGCGTCGCGGGCTTCTCGCTCGCCTATAGTCTCGCGACGGCGGTGTTCGGCGGCTTCACGCCCGCCATCTCCACGGCGCTCATTCACTTCACCGGCGACAAGGCCGCACCGGGCATCTGGATGAGCTTCGCCGCCGTGTGCGCGCTGTGCGCCACGTTCGCGCTGTACCGTCGTCGCGCGGTGACGCTGACGCCGGCTCACTGACCACGCAACAGGACATGACTTCATCCATGAAAAACCTGCTTCTGAAAATCTTTGGCGTGGCGCTCGTCGCGGCTTCGGTCGCGTCGGCGAACGTGCAGGCTGCCGAACTGCATGTCATGAGCTCGGGCGGCTTCACCGCCGCGTACAAGCTGCTTGGACCGAGGTTCACGTCCGCGACGGGCAACACGCTCGATACCGCGCTCGGACCTTCGATGGGCAAATCGCCCGAAGCCATTCCCAACCGGCTGGAACGGGGCGAGCCCGCCGACGCCGTCATCATGGTCGGCTATGCGCTCGACGAGCTGATCAAGCAGGGCAAGGTCGTGCCCGGATCGCGGGTGGAGCTGGCGGACTCGCGTATCGGCGTGGTCGTGCGCGACGGCGCGTCGAAGCCCGACATAGGCTCGGTCGAAGCGCTCAGGCAGACCCTGCTGCACGCGAAATCGATCGCCTACTCGGACAGCGCGAGCGGCGTGTATATCGAGCGGGAACTGTTCAAGAAGCTCGGTATCGCGGAGCAGGTGATGCCGAAGGCGAAGATGATTCCGCGGATTCCCGTCGCTTCGGTTGTCGCGAACGGCGATTATGAAATTGGCTTTCAGCAGGTGAGCGAGCTATTGCCGGTCAAGGGCGCGACTTTCGTCGGGAAAATCCCGGAATCCCTGCAATCGGTCACCCGTTTTGCCGCAGGCATCCCGGTCGGTGCGCAGCATCCAAAGGAAGCGAAAGCCCTGCTCGACTATCTCGCGTCGCCCGACGTGCAACCCGAGGTGAAAGCGACCGGCCTCGATTCCGTCACGGCGCATTGACCCGTGTGACCGGGTCCTCGGCTTCGCGGGCCGGAGCGGCGCGCAAGACCTGCGCCAGACGCACGCGGTCGCACGCGCCCTCCCACATCGAGACGAAGATCACCGCGCACGCATTGCTGACCACGCTCGTGAGCGCGCGTGCCTCGGACATGAACCGGTCGATGCCGACCAGCAGCGCCACGCCGGCGACCGGCAGATCGGGAATGACGGTCAGCGTCGCGACGAGCGCCACGAGCCCGCTTCCGGAGACGCCGGCCGCCCCCTTCGACGTGAGCAGCATGACTGCGAGCATCGTCGCGATTTGCGGACCGGAAAGCGGCACATCGCATGCCTGGGCGATGAATATCGAGGCGAGCGTCAGATAGATCGCCGTGCCGTCGAGATTGAACGAATAGCCCGCGGGTAACACGAGGCCGACGATTCCCCTGTCGCAGCCGAGTGCCTCGAGCTTTCCTATCAGACGTGGCAGGACCGGCTCCGTCGACGATGTCGCGAGGACGATCAGCAACTCCTCGCGCAGATAGCGCAGCAGTCGCCAGAGCGCAAAGCCATGCAGTCGCGCGAGCGGTGCGAGCAGCAGCGCGACGAAAAGCACACACGCCACATAGAACGACACCATCAGCATGCCGAGCGAGCCGACCGAGCGGATGCCGAAGCGCCCCACGGTGAACGCCATCGCGCCGAATGCGCCGATGGGAGCCAGCCTCATGATCATCGCGAGGATGCGAAAGAGCGTTTGCGCGATGCCGTCGATGAAGTCGAGCACCGGTCTCCCCGCCCGTGGATTTGCGTTCAGCGCGAAGCCGAACAGCAGCGAAAGCAGGAGTACCGGCAGCACCTCGCCCTTCTCGAAGGCCCCGAGCATCGTCTCCGGGATCACGCCGAGCGCGAATTCCACGAGCCCATGCGGCTGCGAATGCTTCACATATTGCGAGATGATGCTGGTATCCAGACGATGCACGTCGATATGCATGCCTGCGCCGGGACGCAGCACATAGGCGGTCACCAGTCCAAGCACGAGCGCCGCGGCCGTCAGACAATAGAAGAGCGCCAGTGCCTTCAGAATCGTGCGCCCGATGGTCGTGCCGCTCGCGAGTGACGTGATGCCCGAGACGATCGTGCAGAAGACGATCGGCGCAATCATCATTCGCACGAGGCCCACGAATGCGTCGCTCACCGGCTTGAGCATGGCGCCCGCCTGCGGCCAGAAATGACCGATCGCCACGCCGAGCGCCATGCCAAGCAAGACCTGCACATACAGCAGCCGAAGCGGCCTGGCCAAAGTCACGGAGTTCTCCTCTTGCTCCTTGTTGGCGTGTCGGAATCGTCGCTACTCGCGCCGCCGCCTCGTCTCATTTCGATGATGGCGCGGTAGAACTGTTCCGCCGCCGGCGTGAGGGGCCTGCCGCGCCGTCTTACGATGCCGACGCGCCGCTTCACGACCGGATCGACCAGCGGCACGCTCGTGAGGACAGGATGATCGCGCACGGGCATGGCCATCGAAGGGACTGCCGCGACACCGAGACCCGCTTCGATCAGACCGAGCATGGTCGTGACGTGACGCGTCTCGCATACGCTCGGCGTGCGCGGCGCGACAGCGGAAAGCGCCTGATCGAGCAGAAGGCGATTACCCGACGTTTTATCGACGGACACGTATTCGTGCTCGTAGAGTTCGTTCCAGGTGACCCGCTTTTTTCGGGCGAGCGGGTGATCGCGGCGGCACGCGGCGACGAAGCGCTCCTGCAACAGCACCTTGAACTCGACCTCGGACTCCTGGCTGCCGAGGAAGCTCACGCCGAAATCCGCTTCACCGCTGATGACGGAACTGAGCACTTCGTTGGCACTGGAGTCCAGCAGCTTGACCCTGATGCGCGGAAAGCGGCGATGATAGCTCGCGACCACGTTCGGCAGAAAGTAGTAAGCGACCGAGGGCACGCAGGCGATGGTCACGTGGCCCAGCCGGCTCGACGACACATCGCGGATACCGAGCAGGGCAACATCGAGATCGTCGAGGAGCTGCTCCGCGCTCGGAGCGAACACGCGGCCAACGGTGGTAAGCGTGACACTGCGCGTCGTGCGCTCGAAGAGGCGTACACCGAGCGCGGCCTCGAGCTTGTCGATGCGGCGGCTCAACGCCGGCTGCGAGATATTCACTGCCTCGGCTGCCTTACGAAAGCTGCCCAGCTCCACGACGGCTCGAAACGCCTGCAAGTCATTCAAGTCGAAGTTGACGGCCACTCCCCGCCTCCGCATCTGAAATGCGAGTATTTTGCATGATGCGGGCGGACGTATCCAGGTAAAGGACCGGGCGCAAATGTTCTTCGCGCGCGTCTCGAACACGACGAGGTTCGTCGGAGGCTGTCAGGTGGAAACGGGTGCGAGCGCCAAGGTTTGGATGCGGCACGCTATCCGGCGGTACGCGCCCTTACGATTGAAGAAACAACGGCAGGTCTACGAGCGGGAACGGCCGCGCCGGTAGCAACGCCACGTTTCAGCCTGGCGGCAGTCGTTTGCCGGACCCGGCCGAGGAAGTCCTAAAGGTGCGACGTGTGCGGCAACAGCAAGAACCGCTCAACTGTCTTTTCACTCACCCATGGCGCTGACTCGCGATCGAAGCCGAGAAAATGAGGCGAGGCGAGATGCAGTTTGAACGCGTCTTCATCGATGTATTTCTCATAGAGGAAGAACACCGGACGGTCGTGCGACTCGCATACGTCGAACACGATGCAGCCGTCCTCTTCCTTCAGCGATGTCGCGGCATTCGCGAGAATCGCACGGCGAAATTCGTCCCGATGTCTCTCGTGGACCGTGAACGTCACAGCAATGATGAACATGTCGAAAGTGGATTGAAATGTGCGAATGCTGCCGTTTGCGTGCCGGTCGCAATCGCGGCCCGGCTTGCGGTGGATTATTTGCCGGCGTAAGGCAGCGCTGCGATGACGGCTTCGGTCATCGCTCGCGTACCGGCGGAGCCGCCGTATTCCATCGGGCGCGCTTCGCCCTTCGCCAGCACCATCTGCAACGCGTTCTCGATGTTGCGCGCGCGTCGCGCCAGCATGGGCTGATCGAAACGATCGGCGAGCCAGTCGAGCATCATCGCACCGGACAGGAACATCGCGCCGGGATTGGCCTTGTCCTGTCCCGCGATGTCAGGCGCCGTACCGTGCGCAGGCTGAAACAGCGCGTGGTCATCGCCGATATCCGCCGACGGCGCCATGCCCATTCCGCCAATGAGCCCCGCCGCGAGATCGGACAGGATGTCGCCGAACATGTTTTCGGTGACGAGCACATCGAGCGTCCACGGCTTCGCGACCATTGTCAGCGCCATCGCATCCACATAAGCGTGGCCGGCCGAAACGTTCTCGTACTTGCGCGCGACGTCATTGAACACATTGCGGAAGAAGGCCATCGACGTGAACACGTTCGCCTTATCGACACACGTCACGCGCGCCTTGCCGCGACGCGCCTTTCTCCGCTCGGCCAGTTCGAAGGCAAAGCGGCTGATCCGCCCGGTGCCGCGTCGCGTGATCTGCATCGTGTCGTACGCTTCGCCCGCTTCGTTGTCGACCGTCCCGCGCCCGCGCGCATAGAAAAGGCCTTCAGTCTGCTCGCGCACGAGCACGAAGTCGATCTCGGTCGCGCGTTCGTTCGCGAGCACCTTCGGCAAGCCCGGAAACCAGCGAATCGGCCGCACGCCCGCGTAAAGGTCCAGCGCCATGCGCAGATCGAGTTGCGGAATCGGCTCGGTGCCGTCGGGATAGCGCACGTCCGGCCAGCCCATCGCGCCGAACAGAACCGCATGCGCGTTGCGCGCGGCATCGAGCGTGCGTTCGGGCAGCGCGCAACCCGCACGCGCATAGTGCTGCGCGCCCGCTTCGTACGAAGTCATCTGGAGTGTCGGGCCTTTGTCGTGCTTCTGCGCGGCATCGAGCAGCGCGATGCACGCGTTCATGACTTCTACGCCGATACCGTCTCCGGGCAATACCGCAATTTTGAGTTCCGATGGGCTGACTTGTGACATGGACCTGACCTCTGTGAGTGTTTCGTGATGCCTCGAACGCCTTTTAGAGCGCACTGAGTCCCAAGCGGGTGAGCAAGCCGAGCAACTCTTCGCCCGCGCGCTCGCGATGCGCGCGCTGCACGGCGCCCGCCTTCGCGACATCGCCCTTGCGAATCGCCGATACCAGCGCGCTGTGTTCCTTCGTCGAATTGACCGGCTTCGGCCGGATGCGCAACGTGACCATCCTCGCTCGATGCGCGCGGTCCCAGAAATTCAGCACGACGCTGCGCAGCATCTCGTTGCCGCATAGATCGAGCAGATGTGTGTGGAACTGCTCGTCGGCTCGCGCCCACGCGTCGAGATCGTCGGCGGCGAGCGCTTCGTCCATCGCTTCGCTCGCGCGTTTGAGCGGCTTCAGTTCCTCCGTGCTCAGGCCGCGCGCCGCGACGAGTTCCGCCGCCGTCGATTCCAGCGACGTGAGGATCTGGTAAATCTGCTTCATGTCGTCTGGCGAGACCGGCAGCACGCGCATGCCGTGACGCGGCGTCACCTTGATCAGCCCTTCCTGCTGAAGACGCATCAACGCCTCGCGCACGGGCGTGCGGCTCATGCCGAGCATTTCCGAGATCTCGATCTCGGTCGCCTGGAAACCCACCGTCCAGACGTTATCCAGAATGTTTCTTCGCATCGCGACATAAGCTGTCGCGCTCATCTTGCCCGCCGCGTTCTCTTTCTCCGATACCCGCGACGACGCCGTATCCGTGGCCATGAATCACCTCCCGCATGCTCGTATAAGTTCTTAGTCGATAAGTTATCACATTCATCAATGTATACGTTAAGATATTTTCACGGTTTTTCATCGACATGCAGGAGCCGGTCCAACCGGCATACAACAGGAGACGCAGCCGCATGGAAACAACCCAGATCGGTCCCGCCACGTTGCGGCGGGTGACCACTATCCTCGTGCCCTTTCTGATGTTTTGCTATCTCGTGTCGTTCATCGATCGGGTCAACGTCGGCTTTGCGGCATTTCAGATGAACCGCGATATCGGCATCAGTCCGTCGGTGTTCGGGCTCGGCGGCGGTCTGTTCTTTCTCAGCTATTTCCTCTTCGAGGTGCCGAGCAATCTCGCGATGAAGCGCTTCGGCGCGCGCAAGTGGATCGCACGCATCATGCTCAGTTGGGGCGTGATCTCGGGCCTCACCGCGTTCGTCAGCGGCCCGAACTCGTTCTATGCAATCCGCTTTCTGCTCGGCGCAGCCGAAGCGGGCTTCTTTCCGGGCGTTATCCTGTATCTGACGCAGTGGTTTCCAGCGGCGCATCGCGGACGCATCGTGAGCTTCTTCTATGTCGCGGTGCCGCTCTCGAGCTTCGTCGGCTCGCCGATCTCGGCTGCGTTGCTCAACATGCAGGGAATCGGCGGATTGCACGGCTGGCAGTGGCTTTTCATCATCGAAGCGATTCCGGCGATGTTGCTCGCGATCGTCACGTATATCTGGCTGCCGGACCAGCCGAACGACGCGCGCTGGCTCGACGCGGATCAGAAGCGCTGGCTGAACAGCACGCTCGCCGCCGAGCGCGCGCAACGCGAACTCGATGCGCCCGTTCACGATGAACGCACGTGGCGCATCATGTTCCATCCGCAAGTGCTGTTGTTGTCGCTCGTGTATGCGGGAACGTCGGCGGCGAGCAACGGCTTGTCCTTGTGGCAGCCGCAGATCATCAAGAGCTATGGGCTGTCGAACATTCAGGCGGGCTGGCTGAACGCGCTTCCGTTCGCCGTCGCTTCAGTCGCGATGATCTGGTGGGGCGTGCGCTCCGACAAAAAGCGCGAACGCGTCTGGAGCACCGCCCTGCCGCTCACGCTGTCGGCCATCGCGCTCGGCGCCTGCACGATGACGACACAGCTTGCGCCCGCCGTGCTCTGTCTCATCCTCACGCTCGTTGGCACATACGCATTCAAGGGCCCTTTCTGGGCGCTGTCGAGCGAGCGCCTGGGACCGCGGGCCGCCGCGGCCGGACTCGCGCAGATCAACGCGGTCGGCAATCTCGCCGGTTTCGCCGGCACGTATCTGATCGGCGTGATCCGCGAGCAGACGGGCAGCTTCGCCGTCGCGCTGACGCCGGTGATGGCGCTGCAGATCGTCGGCATCCTGTTGCTGCTCGTGTCGAGCCGGCGTTCAGTGGCGGCACGGCACGCGTGAGCGCGTTTCCGTTACAGTGGCGGCACGGCACGATTCACGTGAAGCCATATCATGACGAGCTACTTTCATTACGACCTGCATTCGCTGCGGCTTTTCATCGTCGTCGCGGAAACCGGCAGTCTGACACGCGCCGCCGATCGTACGAGCATGACGCTGTCGGCGGTGAGCAAGCGCATCGCCGACCTCGAGCGCAGCACCGGCTGCACGTTGCTGCTGCGCCAGCCGCGCGGCGTCGAATTGACCGCCGCCGGCAAGGGCCTTCTCGCGCATGCGCGTCAGGTGGTCGAACGCGTGAACCGCATGGCCAACGAGATGAGCGACTATGCCGTCGGCGTGCGCGGTCATGTGCGCATGTGGGCGAACACGTCGGCGATCGTGCAGTTCCTTCCGCGTGATGTGCGCATCTTTCTCGCCGATAACCCGAGCGTCAAGATATCGCTGGAAGAGCGCCTGAGCGGCGATATCGTCGCGGCCGTCACGACCGGCGACGCGGATATCGGCATCTTCGCGGACAATGTGCCCGCGCCGAATATCGACAAAGCGGTGTATCGGCAAGACCGGCTCGTGTTGCTCGCGCCGAACGATCATCCGCTCGCATCGCGCGAACAGGTTGCCTTCGTCGATACGCTCGATTACGAGTATGTCGGTCTCAACGAAGGCAGCTCGCTCCTTGCGCGACTGCTGGACGCCGCGTTCAGCGCCGAACGCACGCTCAAGGTTCGAATTCAGGTCAGCAGTTTCGACGGTATCTGCAGAATGATCGAGCAAGGACTCGGCATCGGCGTATTGCCGGAAGCGGCGGTGCGCACCGAGATTCTCGCAGCAGGCCTTCGTCCCGTTCGCCTCCTCGACGACTGGGCGGACCGCACGCTCTGGATCGGCACCCGCTCGCGTGATGCACTTTCGCCGGAAGCCACCCGTCTGTTCGATTTCATGTCCGCGCAAACACAAGCCTGACAAGGCTCCCGGCGCCTTTCCAAAACGGAAAGGGTCGTTGAAAATTCATTGATTTTCAGTGTGGCCGGTTTGTTTCACAGTGAAGCATCGCATCCATATGACGACGCTTCACAGGAGACAACCGTGACGAAGCCGCTCGCAGGCATACGCGTGCTCGAAATGGGACAGCTCATCGCCGGTCCCTTCGCTGGAAAGATGCTCGCCGAATTCGGCGCGCAGGTCATCAAGATCGAACCGCCCGGCACGGGCGATCCGCTGCGCAAATGGCGCCTGCTTCACGAAGGCACCTCGGTGTGGTGGGCGGCGCAGTCGCGCAACAAGGAATCGTTGACGCTCGATCTTCGCTCGCCCGAAGGGCAGGACATTGCGCGAAAGCTCATCGCACAGAGCGACGTGCTGATCGAAAACTTCCGCCCCGGCACGCTCGAAGCGTGGGGCCTCGGCTGGGATGAACTGCACACGCTCAATCCCGGTCTCGTCATGTTGCGCGTCTCGGGCTACGGCCAGACGGGACCGTATCGCGACCGGCCCGGCTTCGGTGTCGTCGCCGAAGCCATGGGCGGCTTGCGGCATTTGAGCGGCGAGCCCGGCCGCACGCCGGTGCGCGTGGGCGTGTCCATCGGCGATTCGCTTTCCGCGCTGCATGGTGTCATCGGCATTCTGCTCGCGCTGCGTCATCGCGATCAGAACGGCGGCGAAGGACAGATGATCGATGTCGCGCTGTACGAATCGGTCTTCAACATGATGGAAAGCCTGTTGCCCGAGTTCTCCGCGTTCGGCGCGGTGCGTCAGCCGGCGGGCAGCAGCCTGCCGGGCATCGCGCCGTCGAACGCGTATCGCTGCGCGGACGGCAAATATGCACTGATCGCGGGCAACGGCGACAGCATCTTCCGCCGCCTGATGGATCTGATCGGCCGCCGCGATCTCGCCGATGATCCCGCTCTCGCACAGAACGACGGTCGCGTGAAGCACGTCGAGCGTGTCGACGCCGCCATCGCCGAATGGGCGAATCGCCAGCCGCTCGACGACGTGCTCGCCGCGCTCAACGAAGCGCGCATTCCCGCCGGCAAGATCTATGACGTCGCCGATATCGCGAGCGACCCGCACTATCGCGCGCGCGACATGATCCTCGATGCGCACCTGCACGACGGCACACCGGTGCAAGTGCCCGGCATCGTCCCGAAGCTGAGCGCGACGCCCGGCACGATAGGGAGCCAGGCGCCGACGCTCGGCCAGCACACCGATGCGGTACTCGAACGTATCGGCATCGATTCCGAGACCCGCGACGCATGGCGTGCGCGCGGCATCATCTGAGAGGAGCGCGCCATGTCCGGCAAACGTGTTTATATCCAGGAAGTCGCGACTCGCGACGGCTTCCAGAACGAAGCGCAATTCGTCGATACCGACGCGAAGATCGCGCTCATCGACGACTTGAGCGCGTGCGGCTACGCGAAGATCGAAGTGACCTCGTTCACCTCGCCGAAAGCGATTCCCGCGCTGCGCGATGCCGAAGCGGTGATGCACGGCATCGCGCGGCGCGAAGGCATTGTCTATACGGTGCTCGTGCCCAATGTTCGCGGCGCGGAACGCGCGCTGTCGTGCGGCGTCGATGAAGTCAATCTCGTGATGTCGGTAAGCGAAAGCCACAATCGCACGAACCTGCGCATGAGCCGCGAGCAGTCGTTCGCGCAATTGCGCGATGTGATCGGCGTCGTGAAGCAGACGAAGGTGGCGATCAACGTGTCGCTCTCGACCGCGATGGGCTGCCCGATGGAAGGCGACATCGCACAGGAAGACGTGCTCGCCTGGATGCAGCGATTCGCCGATCTCGGCGTGCATGGCGTCACGCTCTGCGATACGACCGGCATGGCGTTTCCGTCTCAGACCGGCGCGTTGTGCGCGGCGGCGCGCGAGCGGTTCCCCGCGCTCGAACTCACGCTGCACTTTCACAACACGCGCGGCATGGCGCTCGCCAACACGCTGGCCGCGCTCGATGCGGGCATCGACCGGTTCGATGCATCGCTCGGCGGACTCGGCGGCTGTCCGTATGCGCCCGGCGCGACGGGCAATGTCTGCACGGAAGAGCTCGTTCACATGCTTCAGCTCGACGGCTATGACACGGGCGTCGATCTCGCCGCGCTGTTGTCCGCTTCAGCGCTTCTGCCAGGCTTGATCGGCCACGACGTGCCGAGCCAGTTGCTCAAGGCGGGTCGCCGTCTCGATCTGCACGCGATGCCCTGCGCCGCCAGCGACGGGCGACCGGAACAACGCGCCTTCGCGCAACCGAACTGAAGGATCGACGGCATGCAAAGCTACCCTCTTTCCCGCGATTTCCATGTGTCATTCAGCGATCTGAAGATCGTCGCGCGCGGCCTCGTGCGGCCCGAATGCGTGCTCGCGCTCGATGACGGCACGTTGATCGCCGCGCACGGCGAAGGCGGCTATTCGGTCGTCGCGTCCGATGGCGCGCTCACGCATCGGCTGATCGAGCCGCGCGATTCGAAGCGCGCTTATGTGCCGAACGGCATCGCGCTTTCTCCGGATGGACGCGTGATGTTCGCCGATCTCGGCAAAGCATACGGCGGCCTCTTCTCCATCGACAGGCAAGGCACGCTCGAAACCATGCTCGATGAAGTAGACGGGGTCGCGCTTGCGCCCAGCAACTTCCTTTTCGTCGATGAGCACGGCGTGCTGTGGTTCACCGTCAGCACGCGCAGGATTCCGCGCAGCGAGGCGTGGAACCACTCGGTGACGGACGGTTTCATCGGTGTAGTCGATGAAAAAGGCGCGCGCATTCTCGCCGACGGGCTCGGCTACACCAACGAGGTCGCCATCTCGCCCGACCGCCGCTGGCTATATGTGAACGAAACCTATGCGCAGCGCGTGAGCCGCTTCCCACTGCTCGGCAAGCCGGAAGCGCCCGTGCTCGGTCCGCGCGAAACCGTCGCGCAGCTCGATGGCGCCGATCTTCCGGATGGCCTTGCCTTCGACGCGCACGGCGGGCTGTGGCTGACATGCATCGCGAGCAACCGCGTACTGCTCGTGCGCCCCGATGGCGATGTGCAGGTCATCCTCGCCGATACCGACGCCGAACACGCCGAACGTATCGCGCGCGGCGTGCGCACGGGCACGCTGCAACACGCCGACATGCAGACGCCGGGACGCTCGCGCCTCGGCAATGTGTCGAGCATCGCGTTCGGCGGGCACGACATGCGCACCGCGTATCTCGGCTGCCTGCTCGACGACTGCATCCGTTCGTTCGAAAGCCCGATCGCCGGGTTGGCGTTGCCGCACCGCAGCCGCCGTATCGGCTGATCGGATGAGGCCGCAGAGCCAGACCGATCCCATCATCGACACATGCAGGAGACGAGCATGAACGACATCGAATCGCGAACGATGCGCAAGATACTGCGCCGCTTCGCGCCCCTTCTGACCATCTGCTTCGTGGTGGCTTTTCTGGATCGCGTGAACGTCGGTTTCGCCGCGCTCACGATGAACCGCGATCTCGGCCTTTCCGCATCGGCTTTCGGGCTTGCCGCGGGACTCTTCTTCGTCAGCTATTTCGTCTTCGAAGTGCCGTCGAACATTCTGCTGGAGCGCGTGGGCGCGCGGCGCTGGATCGCGCGCATCATGCTGACGTGGGGACTCTGCTCAGCGGCGACCGCATTCGTGCAGGGCGAGTGGTCGTTCTATGTCGTGCGCGTGCTGCTCGGCGCGGCGGAAGCCGGGTTCTTTCCGGGCGTCGTGTTCTTCCTGACGCTGTGGGTGCCTGCGGCGTACCGCGCGCGCGTGATCGGTGGCTTCATGGCCGCGATGCCGCTCGCCAGCGTCATCGGCTCGCCGCTATCCGGCTATCTGATGAGCCTGCACGGATGGCTCGGCCTCGCGGGCTGGCAGAGCATGTTCCTGCTCGAAGCGGTGCCCTCGCTCGTGCTGGCATTCGTCGTGCTGCGCGTGTTGCGTGACGCACCTAAGGATGCCGAATGGCTCGATGACAACGAACGCGCCTGGCTCGAATCGACGCTGGCCGCCGAACGCACGAGCCGCGCGACGGCCGTCGAGCACGGCATGCTCAATCTGCTGAAGAGCCCCGTGATCCTGCTGACCGCGCTCGCCTACTTCGGCGTGACCGGTTTCAACTACGGACTGAGCTTCTTTCTGCCGCAGATCGTGCGCGCGTTCGATCTCAGCATCCAGCAAGTGGGCTACGTCAGCGCGCTGCCGTTCGTCGCGGGCGCGGCGGGCATGATTCTGTGGGGCCGTCATTCAGATCGCACCGACGAGCGGCGTTTCCATCTGCTGTTTCCCCTGGCACTGGCCGCCATCGGACTTGCGGGATCGACGCTCGTCGCCGCGCCCGCGCTCAAGCTCGCGCTGCTGTGCGTGGCGAGCTTCGGCGTGTTCTCGGCGCTGCCCGTCTTCTGGGTCGTAGCACCTCGCCTGCTCGGACCGGCTGCCGCCGCAGCGGGTATCGCGCTGATCAATTCGCTCGGCAATCTGTCGGGATTCGTCAATCCGTACGCCGTCGGGCTGATCAAGGATGCGACCGGCAGCTTCAACGGCGGCCTGCAACTGATCGCTGCCTTCGGTGTCATCGCCCTCACGATTCTCTTCTTCGTCACGCGCCGTATGCACGGCGCCTCGCGGCGTGACGGCATGCCCGCCTCAAACCCTTATATCGAACTGAAGCGGTGAACGGCGTATAAGCCGACCCGATCCAAACATTGCAGGAGACAAACCATGAGCATCGCAACGGAAGCGTCCGTCGAGACGCAAGCCATCCCTCGCTCGCGCAAGCGGTGGTTCGAGCATCTGTACATCCAGGTCCTGATCGCAGTGGTCCTCGGCATCCTGCTGGGGCACTTCCATCCCTCCGCCGGCGAAGCAATGAAGCCGCTGGGAGACAACTTTCTGAAGCTCATCAAGCTGATGATTGCGCCGCTGATCTTCTGCACCGTGGTGCATGGCATCGCGAGCATGAACGACATCAAGTCGGTGGGGCGCGTCGGCATGAAATCGCTGATCTACTTCGAGGCGATGACGACGCTGGCGCTCGCCATCGGCCTGATCGCAGTGAACATCATGAAGCCGGGCAGCGGCATGCACATCGACCCGCGCACGCTCGACGTGTCGTCCATTGCTGCCTACACCAAAGCCGCTCACGACCAGAGCGTCGTCGGGTTTCTATCGCACATCATTCCGACGACCGTCTTCGGCGCGTTCGCGGAAGGTGACATCCTTCAGGTGCTGTTCATCTCGATCATCTTCGCGTTCGCGCTTCAGATGCTCGGCGAACGAGGCAAGCCGCTGCTCTCGGTCATCGACGCCGGCGCGAGCACCTTCTTCAACATGGTCCGCATCGTGATGTATGTGTCGCCCATCGGCGCGTTCGGCGCGATCGCGTTCACGATAGGCAAGTACGGCGTGGTCTCGCTGAGTTCATATGGACAGCTTCTTCTCACCTACTACCTGACCGGACTTGTCTTCGTCTTCGTCGTGCTCGGCGCGGTATGCAGACTCGCCGGATTCAGTTTGATCGCTTTTCTGCGCTATATACGCGAGGAGTTGCTTCTCGTCCTCGGCACGTCCTCGTCGGAATCGGCGCTGCCTCGGCTCATGGCCAAGCTCGAAAAGCTCGGCTGCGAGAAATCCGTCGTCGGTCTGGTCGTGCCCGCCGGATATTCCTTCAACCTGGACGGCAGTTGCATCAACATGACCGTGCTCGCCATCTTCATTGCGCAGGCCACGGACAGCACGCTCAGTATCGGCCATCAACTCACGCTGTTGCTCGTTCTGCTGCTCACGTCCAAGGGCGCGGCGAGCGTCAGCGGCGGCGCGTTCATTGTTCTGGCCGCGACGCTCAGCTCCGTGCCCGGCATCCCCGTCGCGGGCCTGGTTCTGGTGCTGGGTATCTATCGATTCATCTCGGAAGGTGGCGCGCTGATCAACGTCATCGGCAATGGCATCGCGACGATCGTTGTGGCGAAATGGGAGAAGGCTCTCGATAGCGAAACATTCAAGAACCAGCTTGTCCTTGGGCCGCGTGATGACTAGTTACAGCAACATCTGAATCAGCCCATGCCCGGCTTCGTGAGTTCGCGACGCGGAGCGCTTCATCCCCATCTATTTACCCAAGCGGAAAGAAAATGACTTCCTCATCCTCGCCTCTTCGCGTCGTGTTTCTCGACCGAGCGACCATTCCTCCGAACACTCGTCTGAAGGACTTGCCGTTCAGTCACGAATTGCAAGTCTTCGAGTCCACGAAGCCCGAAGAAGTGCCCGACCGGGTTCGCGATGCCGACATCGTCATCACCAACAAGGTGAAGCTCGGCCGCGACGTAATCGCACAAGCGAGGAAGCTGAAGTTGATCGCGATCGCCGCGACCGGCTCCGATAACGTGGACACGCGCGCCTGCAACGAAGCGGGCATATCAGTTTGCAACGTTCGCAACTACGCCGTGCACACGGTCCCGGAACACACGTTCGCCCTGATCTTTTCACTTCGCCGAAGTCTGACTGCTTATCGTGCGGCCGTGCAAGCGGGGCGCTGGCAGAAATCCGGGCAATTCTGCTTCTTTGACTATCCAATCAAGGATCTGACGGGTTCGACGCTTGGCATCATCGGTGATGGCGCATTGGGACGGGCAACTGCGGATATGGGCAGAGCACTCGGGCTGAAAGTCCTTTTCTCGGCATTCAAGGGGCGCGGTGACATGGGCATGCTTTACACCCCCTTCGAGAAAGTCCTCGAAGAGTCCGACATCATCTCGCTCCATTGCCCGCTCAACGAACAGACGCGCGACCTCATCGGCGATGCCGAGTTCGCACGAATGAAGCAGCACCCTCTTCTCATCAACACGGCGCGTGGTGGACTCGTCAATGAGCGGGCATTGGTTCGTGCTCTGAAAGATGGCCTGATTTCCGGCGCCGGTTTCGATGTCGTTACCCGGGAACCGCTCTCGGACGACAATCCGTTGAATGAAATCCTGGATCATCCGGCCTTCATACTCACGCCTCACGTCGCCTGGGCAAGCGAGCAAGCAATTCAAACGCTCGCCGATCAGCTCATGGACAACATTAGTGCCTATGTTCAGGGGACGCCGCGAAACATCATCAACGCTCCGAGCAACTGTCGGCCGGCCGCCTGAGCATGCGATGGCGGATTCAACCGGTGGATGTATCAGAGTGGCCGGTCCCCTTGGGGAAGTATTGCCTCAATAGCCTGTTTGTATTCTCGAGAACGGCACGCGTTGCGCGCGACGTGGCAGCATTGATCGGCCGGGCCGCCCCATCGCTTAATCCACTCACAGTGGTAGCCCGCCCCGACACTCGAAGCGGCATTGTGTTCATGCCTCAGCTGCTTTTGGACTCATCGTGCAGCGAATGCAGACTCCAAACCTTTCCGACCAGCCATTGAAACAGCGAGCGCCCTTTCTCGTGGTCGACAGGCATCGGAGTCGCGAGCTCACCAAGCTTGTCTTGCCGATATGCGAGCAGCTGACACATCTGCTTCGCGACCTCGGGATGGTCCTTGAGAAACGAGGTCATGTCGTCCTTGCCGAGTTGGAACAGGACCGACTGTGTGAGCGTCGAGATGGACACATGCATCGGAAGTCCAGCGAGCAGCCCCGCTTCCCCGAACGCTTCTCCTGGTCCAATGCGAGCAATTTCCCGGCTGCCACTCGATTCGATGATCGAGACCGACAACACGCCGGAGCGCACGATCGACAGACTGTCTGGCACGGTGTCAGGCGCCAGAATCTGCTGATTCGCCTTGTACTCGTGTCGGGAAAGGTGTTTCGCCAGTCGTGTCACTTCTTCGCCAGTCAGGCTGTCGAACAAGCTCACTCGTTTCAAGAGCGCTTCCTTTTCATCCAGGACGCCAGGGGCCAGAGCGGGCACCCCGAGATTGCGTAACGCAACGCCTGAAGCAGCGAGATGACGGTAGCAGAGGTCAAAGAGTTCGTTGGATACGGCGAGCTTCTTGCTCATCTCGTCGACGAAGGCAACCACCTCATACTGCACCGAGTTTACGGTTGTGCGCTTCATACGGGCGTAGGGAGCGGGCGTCGCGAGGATGACATTGCAGCCTGTGAGCGCACGCTCCAAGGCATCCAGCACAGTCTTCGGCCGCGCCTCGGGTTCGATCTCAAGGACGAGCGATAGTCCGTGGACGTCGCCCGGCCTGCTGTTGTTGGTGATTTTTGCCTTCGCAGCGACGGCGTTCGGCACGATAAGCAAATTTCCCTGCCCGGTCTGCAAGTGCGTCGCGCGCCAGTTCATCTCGACGACCTTGCCCTCGACGTCATCGATCGTCACCCAGTCACCTATCGCGTACGGCTCCGTCGTGTTGATGACGATGCCGGCGAAAACGTCGCTGAGCGTGCTCTGTATGGCGAGGCCCAGCACGATGGCGAGCGCGCCCGATGTCGCGACGAGTCCGCGCACGGGCAGTTCGAGCACGAACCCCAGCGCCGCCACTGCCGCCGCGAGAAAGACCACGGCGCCGAACACGTCCGAGAACAGACGCTGCTTTCTCCAGGCGCGCGGTAGCAGCAGCGTGTCGAGCGAGAGGGTGAACAGACGCGCACCCATCAGCCACCAGATGATTTCGAGGACCTGCCCCAGCCAGTGCAGTTCGACTACGTCGTCGTACGGAGCCTTCGTGAAAGGACTCAACCCGGAGGAAAAGAGTACCCAGCTCAACGCAAAGAAAAGGCCGAGCCGTATGAAGAGCCGCATCAGGTCGTTCTCGGGCAGTCTCGCACGCCACACGACCACGTCCACAGCCACAATACCGAAGCCCAGAATCAGGGGGTATTTCACGGGTGCTCCTCTCGAGGAACGACTTTGAGAGAATACACATCTGGTGGCAGATGCGCGCCGGCCACGGCAACCTCAAGCATGCTTCCGGGCAGAAGACGGTCATACCCTATAGGACAAAGGACCTTCCCGGTGGGATGTCAACTCATTTGACGTGTGCTCTTTGACGATGCTCAGGAGCGCGAAGCCGGCCGCTCCGCACGCGATGTGCTTAAGCGTGTGACCCGCCACGAAATGGTGCGTGGCTATCCATACCGATACATCCAACGTTTCGAATACCTTCGCCACGCCGTACCAGCAAATCACCCCCCACCAGCCGCCCGGATTGGCAACCTTCCGCCAGCAAGTAAATCCGACAATTGCTGCCAGGCCTCCGTACTGCAAAAGCGTGTAAGGCCACAACTCTCCGAACCAGACCCAGACGAGTACCGTCAGTATGGCCGCCGTCACTATCGATGGCACTTGCGACCAGAGGATTCTTTGTCCCGTCACGGAGGTATAGAGCATCGCCAGAATGCCCGCGAAGACGATTGTCATCGGCAAGCGGTCCCAGACCAGAGTGGAATCGGTCGGACTTGAGTGATAGACCGCAGAACCCGCTGCGGTCATGACGAAACCCAGCGCGGCTGTGAGCATGCCCGGCATCTGGAGAGCATCCGAGGCGCGATGTCGCCAGCACCAACGCAGATTCACGAGGCCCGCAGCAAGAATGGCAAGATTGGAGAGCACATTCGCGCCGTTATGCACGCCACAAATAAGCCGCGTATCGGGGAACTGGTGATATCCCGCTGACTGTGCCAGCGGATATATCAGGTGAAGTAAGCCGCCCACCACGAACGGTGAGGCTAACGCCGCGAGAAATCGCATGTTGCTCATTGCTGCTCTGCCGGTAGCGCAGGTTCAGGCAGGCGCCCCACGCCTGATGCACTCGATAGTATTGCTGCCGCTCGCCCGGCGCAACGACGAATGAAGGCATCGGCTCTCCATCCGTCGACCAGCGGCAGCACAGACGGGTCCGCAGCATGCCCGGCCGCGCCCGCTGCTTTTTGAAGGAGCTGCGTCAGCGTCACTCGATGGCCGGCTCCACAATCATCAGAACATTGTCAGGCGTGTTAAATCAATGACCTGCGTGCGTGCCTTCTTTCGCCCATTTACGCCCCCGGCACAGTGTGCAACCATGCCTTCCAGCCCGTGACCAGGCAAGCCCTGGGCGGCCCAATTTCTGTGCTCGAGGACTGGCTTATGGACTGGAAGTTCTGGAAACCAGAGAAGCACCCTGGCGAGCCGACGGCCAACTGGCCAGTCGACACTCACGCGGCTCTCCGACAATTGTTGGACCTCTATGAGCGCGCCGACGCGCTGCCGTTCTCGAGCTGGGCCGCCCCTGGAATCGAGTTCTCCTCGAACGTCCGGGGCGTCGCGCAAGCTGGCGCACGCGGCTATCAACTGGCGCTTTGGTTCTGGCTCTTCGCGGAAAAACATGGTGTCCTCGCAGCTAGGATGGCTCGGGACAGTTATTGCTTGCTCGCGGATGCCGCGCGCCCGGGAAATGGTGACGCCGTCGACCAGCTCCTCGACCTCGAGAATCGCCTTGCTCACGCCTTCGAGACCATCTCCGAGGAGGCGCGCACGTTCGAGCAAGAAGGACTGGCCGTGCAGTTGCCGATGGAATTCTTCCTCGCCTCTGCCTACTTCCAGCTCGCCCCGAATTCACCATACGCGGGAGAGCACGCTTCGGACATGCAAGGTGACGACTATAAGTTGGCCGCCTGCTTCCGTCATGCCACCGTGCAAGCCCTCTTGGTATTTCGCCCCATGATCGAGGCCGCCGAATTCAATGCCACCTCGCTTCCCAACTGGAAGTGGAGTGTTCAAGCCGGTGCGTCCGAACGTCATCTGCGACGCCGCCATAACAATCCGCTCTTCCCTCTTCATCGGCAAATGGTTACGGCGAACGACGTGTATGAGGCCCGCGTCGCAGACAACCGTTCAATAAGGGACATTAAACAGGACCTCAGTGATCTGGCCCGCGAGTTCTACTCGGCTAACGACCTTCCGTTGAATTGGCGCTCGTATCTGGAAGGATTTCGCGAGCGGCTCGACTCCCTCGAAGACCGCCGGCTCACTGCGGGCGGCGCAAACGGTGACCTGGGCCACGCAATTGCCGAGGTTCGCAGCGATGTTCTTGGCGCATGGCGCGGCGCCATTCAAAAGAATCGTCAGAGCCTCACCGTGCTCGACCAGGAAGAAGTTCAAAAGGCCGAACGCCGTGCGATGCTCGTCGAGTCCGACTGGGCAGCTCAGTTATTCAGCCAGGGCTCGTCGATACCGCCCGATGAAATCGTGCCGGCGCTTCTGAGCGAACCGCCCGTTGACTTTGAAAGGGCCGTTACATGCATGCAAACCGACCCGCGCCTTCACGAGACGCTCGGCAACTGCCGATTGTCGGCTCATCGGCTCGTCGAATCGCTCCGCGCTGCCGGCCATGATGTCTCGGATGTTAGCGAGAAGTTGCGCATGCTCGGCGGGGCGCCCGGACAAGTGCCTGCGTAGTGGCTGAATGCTCACAATTGCTGCGGGCAAAGCCGCCATACGACAGGCGCGGGCGAGGGCCGGCGAGCCGCAGACAGTTTCCTCAACGGGCCGTTGGCATGAGGCGCGGCCCGAGTTCTTTCTCATACTCAAGTCCCGCCGGGTGGACCTTTTTCAGATACGACAACAGTATTCGCGATGCGGTCATGCAGAGCTTGCCGGCGTGGATTGAACATGACCCAGAGGAAGCCCGCTCCGCAGGTCGTGAACGTGAGCACGTAGCCAACTGTGCGCAGTACGGCTTGCCTCGCTGACATCGGCATGTGGCTGTCCGCATCGACAATCCGCAGTCCGATCACACGCTTCCCCGGCGACGTACCCCACACGACCCACAGGACACCAGTTATGAGTATTGGAACGCATTGCGCAGCCATCATCCAAATAAGGACGGTTGCGGCGAACGCATCGGGTGACAGCGGCAAGTCTTCTATGGAAGGCCCGAGCGGGACAAGCAGAAGGATGACCGTCCACCAGACCGAGTCGATGAATAGAGCGCGAGCGCGCTCGGAACAGGTAGCGTAACGCATCTTAAGTACAATCAATTCGCTGGCGTCGGCCCAATGTCGACAGTCCCAAAGATCGATCTGCCCGAGGAGTATTCCATGCCGCTCGCCTCCGCCAAAGCCCGCCTTGCGGCCGATGCGGCCAACTACGTCGTCGCCATCGAGGCGGGCCGCCACGCACTGACCGGCGACGAAGGCCCGCGTGAAGGCGGCGAGGATCGCGGTCCCGCGCCGTTCGCATTCGTGCTGTCCGGGCTCGCGGCCTGCACGGCCGCGACGTTGCGCATGTACATGCAGCGCAAGACGTGGCCCGACGCCGAGATTGGCGTCGACGTGAGCCTGCACGTCGATCAGGAGGGGACACAGTATATCCGCCGCAGCGTCGCGATCAGCGCAACGCTGGACGAAGCGCAATGCGCGCGGCTCGCCGAAATCTGCGAAAAGACGCCGGTGACCCTCTTCATCAAGCGCGGCACACGCATCGATACGACGCTGCACGCAGCGTGAGGTCAGAGAGAAGGACTCGGGGATGCGGCCGCTCGACGGCGTGCACGGGCAGACTCGTGCCGAGCGGGCACGGCATGCGCCTGCATGAAGAGATATCGCACACGGCGTAGGCGTATGCGATCGGGAGCTTGAACACACTGAACAAGGGACGATGTATCGCCGTCGTCCCTCGTGCGTCGAAACCATTTTCCATGGATAAAGTGCCGGGCGCGCTCGACCATCCCTGCGCGACCCGCTTGACACATTTGCCAGGATCCCGCGTGACTGCCGGTTTCGGAATTCCTCGACCGCGCCCTCTTTCCTGAACGAACCTGGCGGCCGGCTCTTAAATTGCCATCACGGTCACCGACTTCGTCACCAGGTACGGCTCCAGCGCTTCAGGCCCGCCTTCCGAGCCGTATCCCGAATCCTTCACGCCGCCGAACGGCATTTCAGGCCAGGGCGTGGCCGGCTGGTTGATCCACAGCATGCCTACTTCCAGACGGTTCGTGAGCAGGTGCACGTTCTTGAACGAGCGCGTGAACGCGTAGCCCGCAAGACCATATGGCAGGCGGTTTGCTTCGGTGATCGCCTCATCGAGGGAATCGAAGCCGCGCACCGCCGCCACCGGACCGAACGGCTCCGCGTTGAACACATCGGCTTCGAGCGACACGTCAGTAATGACCGTCGGCGCGAAGAAGTTACCTGCCGTGCCGATGCGTTCGCCGCCCGTCGCGATCGTCGCGCCCGTCTTGCGCGCATTTTCGATCACGCTGTTCATCGCGGTGATGCGGCGCGCGTTCGCGAGCGGCCCGAGCGTCGTGCCATCCGCGAGGCCATCGCCAATCTTCAGGCTTTCCGCATGCTTCACGAGCGCCGCGATGAAGTCCTGCTTCACGCTGTTGTGCACGAGAAAGCGCGTGGGCGAGATGCAGACCTGTCCGGCGTTGCGGAACTTCGCTGCGCCCGACGCCTTTACGGCGAGCTCGACGTCCGCGTCTTCCGCGACGATCACCGGCGCATGGCCGCCGAGCTCCATTGTCGCGCGCTTCATGTGCTGGCCCGCGAGTGCGGCGAGTTGCTTGCCGACGGCTGTCGATCCGGTGAACGTCACCTTGCGGATATCCGGATGCGCGATGAGGAATTGTGAAATCTGCGGCGGATCGCCGAACACCAACTGCACGACGCCTTTCGGCACGCCTGCATCGGCGAAAGCGCGGATCAGCTCCGCAGGCGATGCCGGAGTCTCTTCCGGCGCTTTCACGATGAACGAACAGCCCGTCGCAAGCGAAGCGCACAGCTTGCGAACGACCTGATTGACGGGAAAGTTCCACGGCGTGAACGCGGCCACCGGGCCGACCGGTTCTTTCACCACCGTCTGCTGCGCGTTGACGTTGCGCGGCGGCACGATGCGGCCATACACGCGGCGCCCTTCGTCCGCGAACCACTCGATGATGTCCGCCGCCGAATTCACCTCGATGCGCGCCTCCGCGAGCGGCTTGCCCTGTTCCTGCGTCATCAGTCGCGCGATGGAATCCGCGCGTTCGCGCATGAGCGTGGCGGCCTTGCGCATGGTAGCCGCGCGTTCGAGGGCGGTCATGTTGCGCCACGTCGCGAAGCCGCGGCGCGACGCCGCGACGGCGCGCTCTAGATCGACGGTGCCTGCTTTCGCCACCTTGCCGATAACGTCGCCTGTTGCCGGATTCAAGACGTCGATGGTTTCGCCAGATTTGGCGCCGCACCATTCACCATCGATGAAAAGCTGCGTATTCGAATAACCTGCAATAGTCATGGACGAGCTCCTGGTCGATTGTCGATCACGTGCACTTTACCAGTGCGCACGCTTTAATGCTTTTTGGCTTTCCCAGAGGAGCCGTGCAGTAGCAGCGAGGATGTACCTTTGCAAACGATGTCGCTCTCAGTTCAGAACTCCCGCAAAGTCAGCTCGACATGCTTCAGTCTGCGCACCATGCGCTCGACAAACTCCTCCGTCACATGCGGCAGCGCACGCTGGCTCGGCTTGATTATTCCGACAGTCAATTCATTCACGTTCTCGTCGTCGATCGGCCGCCACGTCACATCGCCGCGCGACAGTTCGTCGAGAAACGCGAGTTTGGAAAAGAACGAGATGCCGCGCCCGGACGCAATGAGACGCTTGAGCAGCGTCGTCGAATTGCAGGTGACGCTCGGCTGCAGCGATTCCCAGAACGCGGGGAAGTCGGTGCTCGTGACACCCTGTATCGGCGAGCGGCCTTCGAGACGCAGGAACGCGTGATGCCGGCACTCGTCGAACGTGATGCGCTCCTTCCTCGCGAGCGGATGCGACGACGCCATCACCACGCCCGGCGGCAAAGGCACCTCGGTCACGACATCGAGCCCGGCGGGCAGCTTCGTGATGTACGTGATGCCGACGTCGTACTCGCCGCTCAGCACGCGCGGCGGGACATCGTGCGGCGGCACGGCTGCGATCGAATACGTGACGGCCGGATACGCATCCGAAAACTCCTCGACCGTCGCCGGCAGAAAATCGACGAAGAGCGAATCCATCGCGACGACGGACACATGGCCCTTGCGCTCGCCTTTCAGCTCATCGAGCTCGCTGCGCATCAGATGGAAGTCGTTCAGCGTGCCGCGAATATGCTGCAGAACGCGCTCACCGGCGGCGTTCAGGCGGATGCCGTTCGGGAGCCGGTCGAAAAGCTCCGTGCCCATTTCCGATTCGAGCTTGAGGATTTGCCGATTCACCGCGCTCGACGCGACATAGAGGTTCTGCGCGGCCTTGCGGATCGATCCGCACCGCGCCACCTCGACGAAATACTTCAGTACGTTCGCGTGCATCGCTTGCCCTCAGTCGATCACCCGCACCGGCCACGACACGACCACGGGATGATCGAAGGCTACCTTGCCGACGTCCGACGCGCCACCCGGCGAACCGAGCGCGCTCACGCCCGCGCCGAAAAAAGCGCGGTTCACCGCCGCGAACGAGGCTTCCGCCCGCGGCAGTTCTTCCTCGTGATAGATCGCCTCGGTCGGGCACACCGACACGCACACGCCGCAGTTGATGCACTCCTCCGGATGAATGTAGAGCGTGCGCTCGCCTTCGTAGATGCAGTCGACCGGACAGCACTGCACGCAGGCGCCGTCCTTCACATCGATGCAGGGCGACCCGATCACATAGGCCATCAGCATCCCCTCCATTGCGGCTTGCGCTTCTCCTGGAACGCGCGCACGCCCTCGTGCGCATCCTCGGATTGCAGCGCGCTGACGAGCGCGGGCAGACGGAGCGCCTGCGCCTCGCTCGCGGACAGCGTCGACGTGCGCCGCACGACCTGCTTGATCGCCTGCACCGAGAGCGGCGCGCACGCGAGCACGCTGTCGACCCATCGTTCGACGGCTGCGTCGAGTTCCGCGCGCGCCACGACTTCGTTGACGAGGCCCATCGAGAGCGCCTCGTTTGCGGAGATGCGGCGGCCCGTCATGAGCATCGCCATCGCCTGACGATACGGAATCTGGCGTTGCAGCAGCGTCATGCCGCCGTCGAGCGGCATGCGTCCGACGAGCGCCTCGGGCAAACCGAAGCTCGCTTCCTCGCACGCGATCACGAGATCGCAGCCGAGCACCATCTCGAAGCCGCCGCCGAGCGCATAGCCGTTCACGCGGGCGATCACCGGCACGTTCAGCGTCTCGCGCAGTGCGATGCCGCCGAAGCCGCCGGGACGCGGCGCGGCCCAGTATTCGAGCCCGCTCATCGCGGGATTCTTCAGGTCCGCGCCGACGCAGAACGCGCGATCGCCCTCGCCCGTCAGCACGACGACGCGCACGTCGCGGTTATGCTCCAGCTCGGCCCAGATGCGTTGCAGTTCTGCTTCCGTTTGCAGATCAACGGCGTTGAGCGCCTCGGGACGCGCGAGCGTGACGGTGGCGACATGTCGATCGATGACGAGACGCACGCTCATACGGCCTCCGTCGTCGCGATGCCGAGAATCTCGGCGGTGTGTTGCCCGAGTCGTGGCGGCGGGCGGCGCAGCGCAACCGGCGCGTTCGACAGCTCGATCGGGCTGCCGATCAGACGCACCGGCTGCCCTTCTCCATCGCCTTCGATGACGAGCCGGTTGTGCTGCGTCTGCGGATCGACGAGCGCCTCGCGCAGATCGCGCACCGGCGCGCACAGGAGATCCTGTTCTTCGAGACGCGCGAGCCAGTATTCGCGGCTGTTGCTCGCGAAGCGCTCGCGGAAGGTGCGCTGCAATTCGGCCTTGTGCGCGAACTGCTGGTTCAGGTTGCAGAAGCGCGGATCGACGGACATATCCTCGATCTGCAACGCCGCGCAGATGTCGCGCAGCGGATTCGCCTTGAATGCCCCGACCAGCACGAGCGGCCCGGTCGTCGTATCGAACACGCCGGAAAGCGGCATCGCGGCCCAGTTCACTTCGGAGTCCGCCATCATGATCATCGCGGCTTCCTGCATCTGCATCGCGAGCATCGAGTTGTAGAGCGACACGTTGACCTTCTGTCCCTCGCCCGTGCGATCGCGATGCAGCAACGCGAGCAGGATGCCCTGCACCATGTGCATGCCCGCCGAGTAATCCGCGAGCGCCGTGGGATAGACCGAGACCGGCAGTGCGTCATCCGCGCGACGCGCCATCACGCCGCTCATCGCTTGTGCGAGCACATCCTGGCCGCCCTTGTGCGCATACGGTCCGGTCTCGCCGAAGCCCGTGCCGACCGCATAGATGATGCGCGGATTCAGCGCGCGACAGGCTTCATAGCTCAAGCCAAGCCGATCCATCACGCCGGCGCGAAAGTTGTTCACGACGACATCGGCTTGCGCGATCAACGCCTTCAGCGCATCCATTTGCGATGCGTCGCGCAGATCGAGCGCAACGCTGCGCTTGTTGCGGTTCAGGCTGCAGAAGATCGGATTGTCGGCGCCCGCCACCGGCTCGAAGGTCGAGCGGCTCAGATCGCCCGCGCCGTGCCGCTCGACCTTGACGACATCCGCGCCGTAGTCGGCGAGCATCTGCGTGCAGACCGGGCCCATCATCACTTGCGTGAGATCGATCACGCGCACGCCGGTCAATGGAAGGTCATGTTTCTTCATTGCGTTCTCCGTGTTGCTCATGCTGCTTCTCTCGTTTGCACATGCACCGCGAGCGGCGGAATGTCCGCGTTGCGTCCGCTTTGATCGCCCGGGTCGGCGCCCTGCGCACGCAGCGTCTTCTGCAATGCGGGCACGTCGACATCGCGCACGGTGACGCCCGCGTTCAGCGCGAGCGCCGCCGCGACGCCCGCGGCCTCGCCCATCGCCATGCAGGGCGGAATCTCGCGCGACATCTTCTGTGCCTGCGACGTCGCCGAATAATGGCGGCCCGCGACGAGCAGGTTGTCGATCTCCTTCGGCAACAGCACGCGATACGGCATGTAGTAATCGCGTCCGCGCGCGATGCTGTCGGTGAAGCGCGTGCGTTGCGCGAGGTCTTCCTTCGTCATCACGTATTCGCCTTGCAACAGGCGCGTCTGACGCACGCCGGTCTGCGGCGCGACATCGATCACATAACAGTTCTCGAAGCCCGGCAGCTTCTCGCGCGCGAACTCGACGACCGCATGAATGTGCTTGCGTCCCTGCATCTCGGCGCGCGTGAGGTCTTCGGGCTTGAGGCCATCGAGGCCGGCCATGTGCGGGCAGTTGCACCACACGACGCCCGGCAGCGGCGTCTTCAGCCACCAGTAGCCCCACGAGCCGCCGAGAATCCGCTTGATCTGCCGATCGAGCGCCGCGAACGCCTCCGGCTCTTCCGCTTCGAAGCGCTCTGCCGCCTCCGTATCGACACCGCCGAGCCGGAACACCGTCGTCGTGATATAGCTGCCGCCGACATGGGGCACACCGGCGGATGCCGCGACATCGAGATCGCCGGTCGCGTCGATGACGACATCGGCAAGAATCGCTTCGCGCCCGCTCTTGGTCTCGCAGATCACGCCCTTGACACGGCCGTCCTCGACGAGCGTGCGAGAGAACCACGCATGCAGCCGCAGCTTGATGCCGAGCGATTCGACCATTTCGAGCGCAACGCGCTTCATCGCATCGGGATCGAAGGCCGCCGCGAAGCACACCGGATGCGGGTTCTTCTGGCTATGAAAATCGAACGTGCCCCAGCGTCCCCATTTCCGATACGCGGCCGGGTCCTCGCCCCATTCGTCCGAACGCGGAAAAGTCGCGAGCTTGCGCGCAGCCATGCGCTCGATGAAGGTCATGCAGGTGCCGCGCACTGAAATCTCTTGCAAATGGTTGTCCCACATGTCGTCGAGCACGAGCACCATGCCGCCCGACGCAAGGCCGCCGAGATGGTTGTAGCGTTCGAGCAGGATCACTTCCGCGCCGTTGCGCGCCGCGGCGAGCGCCGCCGACAGTCCCGCCGGCCCGCCGCCGACCACGACGACGTTAGCCTGTGCCGCCACGCGCACGTCGCTTGCGGGCTCCTGAATCCAGTCGCTGATGATGTTCATTTCGTCTCCTGTGATGAGGGTTCGTGTCGCGTCGCGTTCAGCGGATGCCTTCCGGCTGCCACTTGACGAGCCAGCGCTCCAGCGCCGCGATCACGAGGAAAAAGAAGCCCGAGAGGACGGCGCTCATGATGATCGCCGTGTAAAGCAGCGCCGAGTCGAAGGCGTAGGTCGCCTGGATGATCATCGCGCCGATGCCTTCCGTCGCGCCGATCCACTCGCCCACGACCGCGCCGATCACCGACATCGATGCCGCGATGCGCAGCGCCGAGAAGAGATACGGCAGCGACGCGTAGAGCCGCAGCTTGAAGAAGATCTCCCGCTTGCTGGCGGAGAGCACGTGCATCAGTTCCATCGCCTGCGGATTGACCGCTTCGAGGCCGCGCACCATGTTCACGAGCGTCGGAAAGAAGCACACGATCGCCGCGATCGTGATCTTCGGCTCGAGTCCGTTGCCCATGATGAGCACGAGGATCGGCGCCTTCGCGACCACCGGTATCGAGTTGATCATCACCGCGACCGGATAGAAGATCTCCTGCAGCGTCTTGTTGTGCACGAAGATCGTCGCGAGCACGATGGCCGCGAGATTGCCCAGCAAAAAGCCGAGCGATGCCTCGACGGCGGTCGGCACGAGGTTCTGCAGCAGCACGTCGCTCTTCGCGAAGAGCGTCTCGAACACGAGTGCCGGCGACGGCGCGATGAACGGCTTCACATGAAAGCCCGCGACCACCGCCCACCACGCGAAGATGAGGCTCGCGACGCCGAGCGCCGGCAGCACGCGCGCACGCCACATCTGCTGGCGACGGCGCGCGCGCCACGCTTGCGATTCCGCGTCCGGCACGCTCGCCGGCACGTTCAGGTTCATTTCGGACGTAGCCATCAGCAGGTCTCCAGTACGCGTCGCAGATGCGCGGTGAGTTCGACGAATTCGCGCGTCTCGCGAATATCGAGCGTGCGGTCCTCGGGCAGATCGACGGGCACGATCTCCTTCACTCGGCCAGGATTCGCCGCGAGCATCAGCACGCGCTGGCCGAGAAACGCGGCTTCATAGATGCTGTGCGTGACGAAGAGCGTCGTGAGGCCAAGCTCCTTCCACACGCGGCGCAGTTCTTCGTTGAGGCGGTCGCGCGTGATCTCGTCGAGTGCCCCGAAGGGTTCGTCCATCAGCAGCACCTTCGGGTCGCAGACAAGCGCGCGTGCGATCGCCACGCGCTGGCGCATACCGCCCGACATCTCGTGCGGAAACGCATCCTCGCGGCCCTTGAGGCCCACGAGTTCCAGCAGCTCGCGCGGCGTCGCGCGGCCGGCTCGCGCCTTGCCTTGCGCGACTTCGAGCGGCAACTCGACGTTCTGGATCGCCGTGCGCCACGGCAGGAGCGCTGCGTCCTGAAACACGAATCCGATGTCGCGCCGCTCGCGCGCGGCCTGCGGCGCCGCGTCGAGCACGCTGATGCTGCCGCGGCTCGGCTTCACGAGATCCGCGACAACACGCAAAAACGTCGACTTGCCGCAGCCCGACGGCCCGAGCAGCGTGAGAAATTCGCCCTGTGCGATATCGAGGCTCAGGCCTTCGATCGCGGTGACGCTGCGGCGGTCGGTGAAAAAACGCACGTTGATGTCGCGGGCGCTGATCGCGCAATCGACGCCGTGCGGCAGCGCGAAGTGCGAACTCGCCCGCTCCGCGCGCGGCGGATTCAGAGTGGCAGCATGCATGGGTTACACCTTCAGGCGGGAGGAATGAGTGGCCTTGAGCACGTCGAGCGTCATGACGTCATCGACTTTCGGCTGCGCCGCGCGGAACTGGCCGAGCTGGCCGTACATCGCGATCTGCTCTTCCCAGACGCTCGCGTCCATCGCGCCCCAGCCCTGGGTCTGGGTCGTCTGGTTGAATGCGTAGCTCATCAGGGAATCGATCGCGACGCGCTCGTCCGCGCGGTTCAGGTTCGGATACGCCTTCACGAGCATGTCGATGGCCTGATCGCGATTCTGATTGGCGTACGTCCAGCCGCGCGCGGTCGCTCGCAGGAAACCCGCGACCGTTTCCGGATGCTCCTTCAGCATCGACGTGGTCGCGTAGTACGGCAGCGCGTAGAGACGCACGCCGGTATCCCACAGGCGCAGATCGACGCGGTCCGCGCCGAGCGGCTTCAGCGCCGTCGTGTTGGTCTGCCAGCCGGTCACGGCATCGACCTGCCCGGCGACGAGCGGCATCATGTCCGCGCCTGTCGGCACGATCTTCACCTGGTTCTCGGGAATCTTGTGTTTCGCGAGCAGCGCGCGCAGCAGCACCATGCCCGTCGACTGAATGCCGATGCGCTTGCCGATCATGTCCTGCGGCGAGCGGATCGGCGCCTTCTTCAGCGAGAAGAACGTATACGGATGTTGCTGCAGCCCGACCGCGATGCACTTGATGGGCAGCCCTTCCGATACGGCCAGCATGATCGACGGGCTCGACGAAATCTCGCCCGCCTGAAAGCGCCCCGACGCCACGATCGCGACGCCGTCGATGTTCGGGCCGCCCGGCTGGATATGAAAGTCGATACCCTCCTTCTCGTAGTAGCCGAGCTGCTTCGCGACCACCTCGCCGACCTGATTCCCGCCCGGCACCCAGCCGAGCTGCATGTTCACGGTCGCGAGACCGCCCGCGAATGCGCGCACCGACAGCAGCCCGCCGCCCGCCGCCAGTGCGCCGGCGGTGAGGGTGCGCAGCGCGCGCCGCCGTCCCGCGTTTTCGATGATTGCCATCTTCGTCTCCGATGTGTTTGCGCGATGAGAGTGCTTTCCGGCGTTTCTCCGTCTGAGGGGTGATGCCGGTTGAACCCATTGTCGGCAGCCAAAAGTGTCCGCGCATAGCATCATTTTTTGCGATGAGTGATGCCGAAATTAGATCACCAGGGTATACCCGCGCGATAAAAGCGCTCCGATAAGGCGAGCGCGCCGCGTGCAGTTGCCGCGGACATGCGCACTAAAAATTCGCTCGCTGGTGGCCAAATTCGGTGCTATCCGGCGGGTTTTTTGTTCCGCAAGAATTCATCGCAACCGGGGCGCCCCGGGATTGCCGATGCATCGGACATCGGGAGGGACGCTGTCGGAGGCCGGCATCGGAATCCATATTCGTCGATTCGGCATCCTTATTTATAAGAACGTATGCGTTCACACTCAAACGACAGGAACACCATGAAACGACGTTTGCTGGTCATCGCTGCAAGCGCCCTGTGCATGCAGAGCGCATTCGCACAGAGCACCGTGACGCTATATGGACTGGTTTCGACGGGCATCGTCTACGCGAACAATCAACGGGGCGCGGACAGGCAAGGGCACTCGACGTGGCAATTTTCCAGCGGCCCGATGCAGACTCCCCGTTGGGGCATGAAGGGCACGGAAGACCTCGGCGGCGGCGTGAAGGCGATCTTCACGCTCGAGAGCGGCTACAACATCGGCAACGGCACGCTCTCCCAGGGAGGACGTGAGTTCGGAAGACAGGCTTTCGTCGGTCTGTCGTCGAACACGCTCGGCACGCTGACCTTCGGGCGGCAGTACGACGAGGCGGTCACGCTCTGCATGTTCGAATCGGCATGCCAGTTCGCGGCGTATGGAACGCATATCGGCGACAACGACAACGTCTTCGACACCTTTCGCATCAACAACGCGGTTCAATACAAGACGATCGACTACGGCGGTTTTCAGGCGGAAGCGCTGTATGGCTTCTCGAACAAGGCGGGCGGCTTCTCCGACAACAACGCGTACAGCGCCGCGGCGCAGTATCGTCGAGGGCCGCTGTCGCTGGGCGCGGCGTTCCTCCTCGTCAATGAGCCGAATGACCCGAACAATACGAACGGCGCGGTGGTCGGCGATTACGGATTCACGTCGCCATTCGTCACCAATCCGGCGACGGGCTCGGGCGTGCGACGGCAGATGATGTATGGCGCGGGAGGCGCATATGCGATCGGAGCGGCGAACGTGTCGTTCCTCTATACGAATGCGCGCTTCGACTATCTCGATCAGTCGAGACTGACGCTGCAGAACTTCGAGGTCTCGCTCACAGACTATGTGCTTCCCGATCTGCTGCTCGGCGCGGCGTATATCTATACGACAGGCCAGTACCATCCGCAGGATGCGTCGCCCGCATGGCATCAGGTGAACGCGGGTGCGAATTACTTCCTGAGCAAACGAACGGACCTGTTCCTCGTTGGCATCTATCAGCACGCGGCGAAGGACGCGCCGTATGCCCAGATCTACACGTTATCGCCATCGACGACGAAGAATCAGGTATCTGCGGTAGCCGGGCTGCGGCATCGATGGTAGAAGACGTCGATCATCACTCGCTGAAGAAGTACAACGTGGCGTATTTAACTTAGGATTTTTGAGGCGCTATAGGTATGCCACTCTTTGCGTATTGACCGGCGGGGCGGAATGTGAGTCCATCGGGGCGAGCGCATGCCGGATAAGCGTGGAAAGCGGCAATCGAACTCGCATCGTCCCTGATACGGTTTTCGCTTGCAATAGAGGCAACTTCGTCTATCGTAAAGATGCGACATAGTTCGTCATACTGAACATGCCGCGAAGATTCCCCCATGTTGCTTCAGTCACATGAAGGAGGTCAATCCGCCATGCCAACAGTCAAAATCAAGGCCTTCAGCAAGCAGAAGCTGCCAAGCCCGCTCATGATGAGAAGTTGGATCGAAGACTGGTCCAACACGGTGGGCGGTGCCTGGGCCGGGCCCAACTACGACGACGATGAATGTACCGTGACGTTCGACACTATCGGACTCGCGGTTGCCAGTCCCGTGGTCCAGACCACCGTCGACAGCTATAACGAAACGCACCTTGGAAACGATACGATCAGCGTATCGTTTCACTGAGATGCGCGAACCTCGGGAAGCCCGCCTTGAGCGGCGGGCTTTCATTACAAGACGATCACTTGCCGATGCCGAGCAGTTCCACTTCGAACGTGAGATCGCTGTTCGGCGGAATCGCGCCGACACCGCGATCGCCGTAAGCGGTGGCCGCCGGACACGTCAGCTTTGCCTTGCCTCCCACTTTCATCTTCGCCACGCCTTGCGTCCAGCACGGAATCACGCGGCCTAGCGGGAAAGTCGCGGGGCCGCCGTGCTTTTCCGAATTGTCGAATTCCGTTCCGTTCGCGAGCGTGCCGCGATAGTTGACGCGCACCACATCACTGGCCGTCGGCTGCGGGCCGGTGCCTTGCTTGATGTGCTCGACCACGACGCCCGAAGGCAGCTTTTCAATGGTATTGGCGGCGAATGCGGTAGATGCGATGGCCGAAGCGGCGAGCAAAGCGGCGACTGTTTTCATGCAAGGGTCCTCGTTGAATGAGGCTTCGATTATATCGAGGACCTTGCATGGTCTCGAGTCAGACCCGCCTGTCGCCGATCGTCCGGGCCGAGAGAAGCCCGGATCGATGCAACGACCTCCCTACTGCCGCAGAAAGTCCAGCACCATCTGGTTGAATCGCTCCGCGTGCTCCCATTGCGCCCAGTGCCCGCAGCGCCCGAACACATGCAGGTCGGCATTCGGCATGCCCCACACGAGCCGCAGGCCCACATCCATCGGCACGAAACGATCATCGCGTCCCCAGATCACGAGCGCGGGCGCCTTGATCTCGTTCAGACGGTGACCATAATCCGGAAACTGCTTCGGATTGGCCGCCAGACTCTTCACGAAGTTCTCGAGATGATCGCGCCGCGCGAGCATGTTATCGAGCCGCGTCTGCATCAGCTCTTCCGTCATCGTGCTCGCATCGTAGACGAAGACGTTGAGCATCTTCTTCAGGTTCTCGAGCGTCGGGTCGCGATACAGCCCTTGCAGCAGCTTGATGCCTTCGGTCGGCATCGGCACGAACTGGCTCGGACCGCCCGTGCCGCCGCCCATCAGCACGAGCTTGCCGACGCGCTCCGGATACGACAGCGCGAACGCCACCGCGCTATGCCCGCCCATCGAGTTGCCGACCAGATGCGCGCGCTCGATGCCGAGCGTATCCAGCACGCCCTTCAGCACGCGCGCATTGAGGTCGGAGCGTGAGCCGGTGCAGACGATGGAATCGCTCTTGCCCCAGCCGGGACAGTCGACGAGGATCACGCGGTAACCTGCGTTCGCGAACGCGTCCACATTGCGATAGAAGTTGGCCCAGCCGCTCGCGCCGGGGCCGGAGCCGTGCAGCAGCACGAGCGTCTCCTTGCCCGTGGCGGTGTCGTTGTAGTGCACGCGCAGTTCCGTGCCGCCTTCCATCACGTTCACGAACTTGCTGGTCGCGGCTTCGGTATGAGTCACAGTGTCAGTCATGTCGATATCCTTCGTCAGATCGATTCGGTTCCAAGCGTGCGCGAGCCGTCGGCCGACTCGCGCGGAAATTTCGCGACCACCGCGAGCGCGCCGAGCGCCGCGATCACGATGAGCGGGATGCTCGAAATCACGAGCATCGACGCGCTCTGGCCGAGCGCCAGCAATTGCCCGGCGATCAGCGGGCCGACCATCGAGCCCACACGGCCCACGGCCACCGCCGCGCCGACGCCCGTGCCGCGCACCTGCGTCGGATACGCTCCGCCGGCGAGCGCATACAGCACCGACTGCGCGCCGACGAGAAAGAGCCCCGCCAGCAGGCCGCCGCACGCCATCGACACGCTGCCCGTCGCGCTGGCGAGCGCAAGCAGCGCGGCCGCGATGCCCGCATACATGCCGACCACGACCGGCCGCTTGCCGATGCGATCCATCAGCCCCGCGATCACGATCGCGCCGATGCCTCCGCCGATGTTGAACATCATCTGCACGATGCTCGCCTGCACGGGCGTGAGGCCGCGCGAGAGCACCATCGACGGCAGCCAGTTCATCAGGAAGTACAGCACGATCAACGTGCCCAGATAACTGATCCACAGCGCGACGGTCGTGCCAGCGCGGCCTTCGCTGAAAAGCGCCCGCACGATGCCTTCCTTGGTCTCGCGCGTTGCCCCCTGGCTTGCCGCGATGAAGTGCGTCGACTCCTTCAGGAAGAGTGCGAGCAGCGGCAAGGTCAGGAGCGGCCCGATGCCGCCGACATAGAAGATATGCCGCCAGCTTTCATCGCCCGGGCTGAGAATGCCGATCACCGCCGCGAGCGCCGCGCCGAAGGGCATGCCGCAGTACATCGCGCCGACCGCCGTGCCGCGCTGTCCGGGCGGCGCCGCTTCCGCGCACAGCGCGATCAGGTTCGGCATCGCCGCGCCGAGACCGAGGCCTGTGAGAAATCGCACGACGAGCAGACTCTGCAGATCCCACACCTGGGTCGTTGCAATCGAAAATATCCCGAACAGCGCGACCGACATCATCAGCACGCGCTTGCGGCCGACGCGGTCCGCGAGCCTGCCGCCGATCGCCGCGCCCGGCAACAGACCGAGCGCGCCGATGCCGAATGCCCAGCCGAGTTGCGCGACCGCGAGATGAAACTCGCGCGCCATGCGCGGCGCGGCGACACCGGTTGATTGCAGATCGAGCCCTTCGAGCAGCGCGACCGCGAGGCACAGGCCGATGGTGAGCGCGCCGCCGGCGCGCGCGGATGAAGCCGTTGACGTTTTCATTGATGTCTCCAGGTTGAACGATGCGGCGCTCTTTGTGGCGCTTCGCGTATCGGATGGTTCAGGCGCGCGCTTCGCGCTTCTTCAGATCGAGCGCGACGTCGACGATCATGTCTTCCTGACCGCCCACCATGCGCCGCTTGCCCAGCTCGACGAGAATGTCGACGGCTTTCAGGCCGTACTTCTTCGCCGCGATTTCCGAATGCCGCAGGAAGCTCGAATACACGCCCGCATAACCGAGCGCGAGCGTCTCGCGGTCCACGCGCACCGGCCGGTCCTGCAGCGGGCGCACGATATCGTCCGCCGCATCGAGCAGGCGATACAGATCCGTGCCGTGATGCCAGCCCATGCGCTCGGCCGCCCCGATGAACACTTCGAGCGGTGCATTGCCCGCGCCCGCGCCCATGCCCGCGAGACTCGCATCGACGCGATCGCAGCCTTCCTCGACCGCAACGATCGAGTTGGCAACGCCGAGGCTCAGGTTGTGATGCGCATGCATGCCCGTTTGCGTCGCGGGATCGAGCGTCGCCTTCAGCGCCCTGAAGCGCGCGCGGATGTCGTTCATGTTCATCGCGCCGCCGGAATCGACCACGTACACGCAGGTCGCGCCGTAGCTTTCCATCTTCTTCGCTTCGACGGCGAGGTTCTCGGGCGTCGTCATGTGGCTCATCATCAGAAAGCCGACCGTGTCCATGCCGAGGCTGCGCGCATAGTCGATGTGCTGCTTCGAGATGTCCGCTTCGGTGCAATGGGTCGCGACACGCACGACACGCGCGCCCGCGTCGTACGCGGCCTTCAGATCGTGAATCGTGCCGATGCCGGGCAGCAGCAGCGTCGCGATCTTCGCGTGCTTCACCACATCGGCAACGGCCTCGATCCATTCCAGATCGCTGTGCGCGCCGAAGCCGTAGTTGAAGCTCGACCCTTGCAGGCCATCGCCATGCGCGACCTCGATGCTGTCGACCTTCGCATCGTCCAGCGCGCGGGCGATGTCCTGCACGTTCTGAATCGAATACTGATGACGGATCGCGTGCATGCCGTCGCGCAGCGTCACATCGGAGATATAGAGTTTCTTGTCCATGATCGAATGCTCCTTGCTTCAGGCGTTCACGAGCGACGCGGCCATGCGCTCGGCCGTCGCCAGCGCGGCGGAAGTCATGATGTCGAGATTGCCCGCGTAGGCCGGCAGATAGTGCGCCGCGCCTTCCACTTCGATGAAGATCGAGGTCTTCAAACCGCTGCAACGGCCGAGGCCGGGAATGTGCAACGGCGCAGCGGCGGGGATGTCGTCGAACTGCACGGACTGCTTCAGCCGGTAGCCGGGCACGTAGGCCTGCACTGCCGCCGCCATCCGTTCGACCGACGCTTCGATCTGCGCGCGGTCCGCCGCTTCGGACAGCACATAGACCGTGTCGCGCATCATGAGCGGCGGCTCGGCAGGATTGAGCACGATGATCGCCTTGCCTCTCGCCGCGCCGCCGACCGCTTCGATCGCCTTCGACGTCGTCTCCGTGAACTCGTCGATGTTGGCGCGCGTGCCGGGCCCCGCCGACTTGCTGCTGATCGACGCGACGATCTCCGCGTAATGCACCTTCGCGACCCGCGACACGGCGGCGACCATCGGGATCGTCGCCTGTCCGCCGCACGTGACCATGTTCACGTTCGGCGCATCGAGATGCGCGTCGAGGTTCACGACCGGCACGCAGTACGGGCCGATCGCGGCGGGCGTCAGATCGATCACGCGGATGCCGGGCTTGAGCGTGCGCAGGAACGCGTCGTTCTTCACATGCGCGCCGGCGGACGTCGCATCGAACACGAAGTCGATCTCGCCGAACACGGGCAGGCGCGTGAGGCCTTCCACGCCTTCATGCGTCGTCGCGACGCCGAGCTTCGCGGCGCGCGCGAGGCCATCCGAGGCCGGATCGATTCCGACCATCGCCGCGACTTCGAGATGCCGGCTGCGGCGCATGATCTTGATCATCAGGTCCGTGCCGATGTTGCCGGACCCGATGATCGCGGCCTTGCATGTGGTGTTGTCTGTTGCCATGTGGATGTCTCCGTCTGTCATTCACTGAAACTGGCGCGCACGCTGCCGAGCCCTTCGATATGCGCCGTGTAAGTGCCGGCCGCTTTCACCGCGACCATCGGGCCGAGCGCGCCCGTCAACACGATGTCGCCCGCGCGCAGCGGCGTGCCGAGTTGAACCATGCGGTCCGCGAGCCATGCGGCCGCGTTGAGCGGATTGCCGAGGCACGCCGCGCCATTGCCGCGCGACAGGACTTCGCCGTCCCGCGTTAGCGTCATCGCGCAGGCGGTCAGGTCGATGTCGCGCAGCAGGACCGGGCGGCTGCCGAGCACGAACAGCGCGCTCGATGCGTTGTCCGCGACGGTGTCGAAAAAGCGGATGTCCCAGTCGCGGATGCGGCTGTCGACGACCTCGATCGCAGCCACCGCGTACGCGGTCGCGCCGATCAGATCCGCGAAGGTGTGTTTTTCGGCGGTCAGGTCGCGTTCGAGCACGAGCGCGATCTCCGCTTCGACCTTCGGCTGGATCAGCGACGCAAGCGGCATCGGCTGGCTGTCGCCGTACGCCATCGATTCGAACAGCGCGCCGAAGTCCGGCTGATCGACGCCGAGCTGCTTCTGCACCGCGGGCGAAGTCAGGCCGATCTTTCTGCCGACGACGCGCTCGCCGTTCGCCGCGCGCATGTCGTTGTTGATCTGCTGGATCGCGTAGGCGAGCGCCGCGTCGCCTTCGGGGCACGTCTCGCGCAGCGGCGCGATTGTCCGACGCGAGGACTGCGCTTCACGCAGGCGCGCGGCCATCGACTGAATGTTCTTGTCATCCGACATGGTTCTATCTCCTGGAAAGGGTCCGTTCGCGCGCGTGCATCGCGCCGAAGCCCGCGATCCATTCGGGAATCGCGCGGTAGTAATCGATCGATGCCGCGTAAGGGCCGCTCGCCGCGAGCGCGCCGAACGCCGCGACCCACGCGCGGATCTCGTGCGCGGACTTGCCCGCATCGCGCGTGATCGCTTCGTTCGTGAGGCCATCGGCGGCGGCGAGTTCGCCACGTTCGAGCAGTTCGAGAAACGCGCGGTCCCACGCCGGGTTGAGCGGATGCAGGCGGCTGTCGCCCGCCGCGAACGCTTTCGCCGCCGCGACGGTGCGCGACTCGCGCGCATCGCGCGATTGCTGCGACGGGTTACGCCCCGCGATCAGCCGTTCCGCGACGACTTCGTCCGCGCCGGCGATTTCCGGCACCGGCGGCTCATGCGAAATGCCGCCCGAGCCGATCAGCAGCACGCGCTGGTTCATGCGCGCGACGGCACGGCCGATCGCATCGCCGAGCAGCCGGGCGCGGCGGCACGATGCCATTGGCGGCGCCACCGAGTTGATGAAGACGGGCACCACCGGATAGCGGCCGATGCCGCCCGTGAGCACCTCGAGCGCCTGCGCGCAGCCGTGATCGACCTGCATGCGATACGACACGGCGACATCGATATCGCTCGCGAGCGCGGCATCGGCGAGCGCGAGCGCCACATCGCGCACGACGGGCAACGGACCCGCCGCGCTGTTGAAATCGCCGATGGCCGTCGCGCTCACGCCAATGCAGAACTGCGGCATCACGTCGTAGAAGAAACCGTTGTAGTGATCCGGCGCGAAGACGATCACCAGCTCCGGATCGAACGCGTCGACGCGCTCGCGCGCCGCGCGCTGCACCCGCTCAACTTCCGCGACGACGTCCGGCGCGGGATCGAAATAACCGTGCAAGGGCGTGTGCGACATGCATTCGAGATGGATCGGCATGTCAGGCTCCCACCAGGTCGGCGGCGGGCGCGAACGTCGCGTCGTTCGCCGTCGCGTCCGGTGCCGTGTCAAGCGCCAGCTTCTGCGCGAGTTGCGAAATGGAATCCGATACGCATTGCGGCGAGCACATGCCGGCCACGAAGCGGTCGGGCCGCAACAGCACGACCGATTCCGGCACGCGCGCGAACCAGTCGCGCAGGCGCGAGTCGACATCGCCGATGGCGATCACGTCTTCGGGGACGTCATCGTGGAACGCGAGCTGCGGATCGGGCTTCGCGATCACGAAGCATCCGCCGAGCGCGCGCCAGATGCGGCGCGCCTCGGGCGTCAGGCCAAAGGTTGGATCGGCGCCCCAGCCGACGATCGCGAAGCGGTTGCCGATCGCGTCGTCGAGCCGGACGATGCCGCCGTCCGCGAGACGCACGCGCGGCTGGATGAACATGCGGCCCACGGGCGTGCCCGCCTGCGCATCGCGGCCATGCACCACGCGCCCGATCAGCGATTCGCGCTTCTCGCTCATGAGGCCGATGAGCCGCCCGAACGCGGCGTGCCCGCGCTTCGCGATCATGCGTGCGAGCAGGCCGTCGCGCCGCTCGCGGCGCGTGAGCAGCACGACACCTTCTTCATAGCGCGGCATCGGCTTGAAGCGCATCTCGACGAAATAGCGCTTCATGGAAGGCAGCACGCTGAAGCTGCGCACGAACGCGTCACGCACTTTCGATCCGACGAAGCTCGTCGGCGCGAAGATATCGCCCGCGACTTCGGAGAGGTGGATCATCGAGCGCGCGTGGGCGCGCCGCTCCATCGTGTAGGTATCGAGCAAGGCGTCACGCGCCGTGCCTTTCACGACCATCGCGAGCTTCCAGCCGAGATTGCTCGCGTCGCGAATGCCGCTGTTATAGCCCTGCCCCTGCCACACCGGCATGATGTGCGCCGCGTCCCCCGCGAGCAGGATGCGCTTCACGCGGAACGTGCTCGCGAGCCGCGCATTGTGCGTATAGACCCGCTGACGAATGTAGTCGACCTTGTCCGGATCGGCGACGACCCCGCGCACCAGCGCCGCCATGTTCTCAGGCTTCGAGAGTTCTTCCTCCGTCTCGCCGGGCATCACCATGAATTCGAAGCGCCGGATGCCGTGCGGCAGCGCCGCCGACACATAGGGACGCCGCGCGTCGCAATGCAGATAGACATGCGGCGAGCCGATCGGATCGTTACGCACGTCGATCACGATCCATTGATTCGGCTTCGTGCGGCCTTCGAACGGCACGTCGAGCGTGCGCCGCACGAAGCTGTTGCCGCCGTCCGCGCCGACCATGTACGCGGCGCGGATCGTCGCCTTCGCGCCGTGCGCGTCCGTCGCTTCGATGGTCACGCCGCGCTCGTCCTGCGCGAAGCTGTCGACGCTGTGTCCGAGCAGCGTCCGCACATGCGCAAAACGCGCGAGCCCGCGATACAGAATCTGATCGGCGAGCGGCTGGATGAAGGCATTGCGGCGCGGCCAGCCGAACTCGTCGGTGCGCGGCTCGATCGACGCGAAGCACTTGCCTTTCAGCGTGAAGCGCATCCAGTGATTCGGCGTGGTGTGCGGGAGCAGCTCGTCTGCAAGGCCAACCGACTGGAAGACGCGCAACGCTTCGTCGTCGAGGCCGATGGCGCGCGGATAGTCGACGATCTGCGTGAGCTTCTCGATCACGACGACGCGCACGCCCTGCAGGCCGAGGATGTTCGCGATCATCAGCCCGACCGGGCCCGCGCCGATGATGGCGACATCGGCATCGATCGAACGATGTGTCGTTTCGTGAGGATGAGCGCGGCCGTTGCCGGCCGCCGGTTCAAAGGCGGGGCGCATGCTTGTCTCCTGAATGGGTTTGTCCGATGTGCTGAACGAACGGCGCCTGCCTCTTGCATGGCTCTCGCTCGTTCAAATTGTGAGTGCAGTCTATGGGCGGCAGAAAACGCCCTCAACAAAATCTCCGAAATGTGCATAGAATGCACATTATTGAATTCAAAGGGATTTCTGGCGTGACAACGTACACGAACGTGCGTGGACTGGCGCGCGGCCTTCAGGTGTTGCGGGCGCTGAATGCGATGGAAGGCGGACGGGCGACGAGTCAGCAGATCGCCGATCTGACCGGCCTGCATCGCACCACGGTGCGCCGTCTGCTTGAAACGCTGATGGAGGAAGGGTTCGTGCGCCGCAGCACGTCAGACGACAGCTTCCGCCTGACGCTCGCCGTGCGCTCGTTGAGCGAGGGCTTCACCGATACCGAGCGCATCGCGACCGTCGCGCCCCCGATCATGGGGCAGCTCTTGCAGCGCGTCGCATGGCCATCCGATCTGACCACGCCCGACGGCGACGCGATGATCATCCGCGAGACGACGCATCGCTTCAGCCAGTTGTCGTTTCATCGCGCGATGGTCGGGCGGCGCTTGCCGATCCTGCTGACGGCGGCGGGCCGCGCCTACTTCGCGATGTGCCCGGACGAGGAGCGCGAGGACATTCTGGAACTGCTGCGCTCCGGCGCGGGCGGCGAAGAGCAGCAGGCGTTCGCGAAGAACGATGCGCTCGTGCGCAAGCTGATCCGGCGCGTGCGCGAGGATGGGTTCGGATCGAATCACGGAGACTGGACCGCGCAGGCGAAGATCGGTGCGGTGGCGGTCGCGATCGGCGCGCACGAGCGTGTGCTCGCGAGCCTGAATGTCGTCTTTCTGTCGCGCGCGGTGAGCCTCGCGGATGCCACGCGCCGCTATGTGCCGGAGTTGCAGAAGGCGGCGGCGGAAATCGCCGCGGCATTGAGCCGGGAAGAAACAATGCCTGCACGCACATCTGTGTGAAGCTTACGCAGCGAGACTCCCGACAAACTGCCTGATGTTGTCCACGACAGGCCGTTGATCTCCCGCGAAGGCCCAGTGATCCGCCCCGTCGAGCGCGACGAATCGGGCATGCGCGATATGGCTTGCGAGATGCCGGCCCGCGTCGATGCGAACGGCGCGGTCGCCGCGACGGTGCAGCACGAGCGTCGAGATGGAAACCCGGCCCAGAAGATGCCGCACATCCATATCGCGCAACGCCTCGAGCACGCCCTTGATGGCTCCGGGGCTCGACGCGGCCCGGAGCAAGCCCGCCCACCAGACTCTGACGTGCGGATCGCCGGACAGGCTCGGTGCGAATGTTTCGATGCCGGCGGGGCCGCCCCAGCCTGCGATGAGCTGCTGCAGCCAGGCGTCGTACTGGCAGGCGTCGAGCGCGTACGGATAGTCAGGCGTTGCACTTCCCTTCGCCAGGGAGCCGAACAGAACAAGACCGGCGACTCGATCGCGATGATCGGCGGCAAATTTGATGCATGCCGGTCCGCCCTCCGACGCACCGAACAACACGACCCGGCGGCTGCCGGCGGCGTCGAGCACGGTGCCGATATCCTGTGCCGTCGCATCGACACCAGGATTGAATCCGACCCGGTCGGAAAGCCCGACACCGCGACGATCCAGCAGAATGAGACGGCCCATCCCGGCGAGCGAGGACAGGAACGCCCTGCACCGTGGCTCCTCCCACACCCGTTCAACGTGAGAGACGAAACCGGGCAGCACCAGAACATCGATCCGCCCGGCGCCGTAGGTCTGGAATGCGAGATGCACACCGCCGCCGCTGACGTAACGCGTCGGCGGCGGGTCTTCCATGGGCAACGTTGCGCCGGCATTCAGCAGGGCCCGCGTCTCCGGTTCGGGCGTCACATGCAGCTCGTCGCGAAGGCGCTGCGTCAGGGCCTCGAGGTGCCGCTGGGCAGCGGCGCGGTCCCCGGCAAGCAGAAGATTGCGGATGAGGTGACGGCCGTACACTTCGCTAAGCGGATCGAACTCGACGAGACGGCCGGCGTGCGCGGCCGCTGCCGCGTAGTCGCCGGCCGCATTCTTGTCGTGCACCACGCGCTCGAGCGCCTGGATCGCGCGGCCCCGCAAGGCCTCCCGGCGAAAAAAGGCCCACTCGTCGAACCCCGGGCAGTCGCCGGGCGAAAAGCCCTCGAGAAAGTCGCCGGAATACGCGCGGCACGCCCGCTCGAACTCGCCGCGGTCGCAGGCTTCCTCGAATAACCGCGAATCCATGTGCAGGCCGATCTCCGCCGACCATCGAACTGTCGAGCGGTCGGTGGTCAGAACGTCGTCGCCGAGGGAGAGCTGGACGCGATGCAACAGACGCCGCAGCCGCGCCCGCACGACTTCTTCCGAGCCTTCCGGCCACAGCATCGTGGCGATGGCATCGCGCCCGACCGAGGTCTTCGCTTCGGCCAGGTAGACCACCAGGGCCAAACCTTTGCGCAAAGCCAGTTGGCACAGCCGGCCGTCCCGACGGATCTCCGGAAATCCAAGCGTTCGCACGCTGAACAAAGCCATGACGGGGCGACCTTCTATGACGGCGTCCGAGGGACGCTCAGGGGACGAGGCAATCCTAGCATTGCTTGCAGACGATGACCGCCTGGCTCATCGCTACAGACCGAACTGGAGGATTGCCATGAAGAAACTGGGCGAGCATGCGATCGTGATCGGCGCGAGCATAGGCGGGCTCCTGGCCGCCCGCGTCCTGTCGGAGTTCTATACCCTCGTCACCGTGCTCGAACGCGATGCGTTTCCGGCAGCGGACACCTCGCGCAAAGGCGTGCCACAGGGTCGTCATACCCATGGTCTCCTCGCGCGAGGCAGCACGGTATTCGAAACATTCTTCCCGGGATACAACGCCGAGGTCGTCGCGCAGAGCGGCGGCCTGACCGGCGATGTAGCCAACGATGTGATCTGGATCGGTCACAACGTCAGGCTCGCCAGCGGCGCAAGCGACCTGACCGGCCTGCTTGCGAGCCGTCCGGTGCTCGAAGGCCATCTGCGCCGGCGGCTTTTGGGGTTGCCCAACGTGCATGCCGTGGAACATTGCGCCGTGCGGGGGCTGGCCACCTGCCCTGCCCGAAAGAGCGTGACGGGCGTGCGCGCATGTGTCGGGGGCCAGCCGGAAGAGACCATCGACGCGGACCTCGTCGTGGATGCGACTGGCCGTGGCTCATGCAGTGCCGCGTGGCTTGAAGCACTCAGCTACGCCCCGCCCGCCGATGAGAAAGTCGAGATCGGCATTAGCTACATGACCCGTACGTATCGGCGCCAGCCTGCCGATCTCGGCGGCAAGCACGGTATCGTCGTCGCCGGTAGTGCGCCGAACTGGCGCAACGGCGTCATGCTCGCGCAGGAAAACGACAGCTGGATCGTCAGTGCCGGGGGTTATTTTGGCGACGACGCACCGAACGACGACCAGGGCTTTCTCGCGTATCTGGCGACGCTGCCGACCATGGAGATTCATGACGTGGTCGCGAGAGCGGAGCCGCTATCCGATTACAGACGCTACCGCTACGTCTCCAGTCTGCGCCGGCGGTACGAGAGGCTCGCGCGTTTCCCCGAAAATTATCTGGTTTTCGGTGACGCCATCTGCAGCTTCAATCCTGTCTACGGGCAGGGCATGACGGTCGCGGCAGAGGAAGCGTTGACGCTGCATCGGTGCCTGCGCGCAGGCTCGATCGATCTCGCGCACCAGTTCTTCGCAGCGGCCGCGAAGATCGTCGATATTCCGTGGGAAATCGCCGTTGGAAACGACCTCCGCAATCCACGGGTCAACGGTGAACGTCCGCCGATGCGGCGTTTCATCAACTGGTACATCGGCAAACTTCATCTTGCCGCGACACGCGACTGCACGCTGGCGACCGCGTTTCTGAAGGTCGTCAACCTGATGATGCCGCCGTCATCGCTGCTCAGCCCTGCGATCGTCAGGCGCGTCTGGCAGGGGAACCGGCGGCCTGCACGATTCGTTCCCTCGCCTGCAATCGAGGAGGCGAGGCGAAATAGCGCATCGTCATGACCGGCATGTCGGCGTTGACCCGCTCACAGCAACCGTTTTTGCACCTGAAGGGTCACGCCGGCTTGACCGAATGTATCCGCTCCTCACGCCGATACAGGCGCTTACAAATCCCGCGCTTCACGACACAGTCCAGATACATCGGCCCGATTCAATACGTGCTGAGCCTCCTGATCGACCGCACGTCAGGCATGCATCTGCATGATCGTGCGGCACTCGAGAGACCCGGCCTCGCCCTGCTCCGAACATCCTGATTTTTTCACGCAATAGTGCATATACACATACATCGCTGGAAGTAACCGATATGACGATGAAACCCGTACACGACAGACCTATTCTGGTAACAGGCGCCGCGGGCGCGGTGGGCGGCATCGGCCGCAACCTCACGAAAATGCTGCTCGCGAAGGGGCATACAGTGCGTGCGCTGGTGCGCCACGAGGATGAGCGCGCGGGCGATCTGCGCCGTCTCGGCGCGGAAGTCGTGCAGGGTGACTTGACCGATCTTGCATCGATGCATCGCGCGGTCGAAGGTGTATCGCGCATCTACTTCGGCATGTCCGTGTCCGCGCAGTATCTGGAAGCGACGGTCAACATGGCGGCGATTGCACGTCATCATGGCGTCGAAGCCTTCGTGAACATGTCGCAGATGACGGTCGCGCAGATGAGCATCACCGAGACCACCGACAGCCCGCAGCACAAGCTGCACTGGCTCGCCGAACAGACCCTGGCGTGGTCGGGGCTGCCGGTCGTCACGGTGCGGCCCACGGTCTTCCTGGAAGGCTTCTTCCGGCTTCTGGCCGCCGAAGGCGTGCGCGCGCGGGATGAACTGGCGGTGCCGCTCGGCAGCGGAAGAACATCGCCTGTTTCGGCGGTGGATGTGGCGCGCGCCGTGGCGGCGATACTCGACGATCCGGCTCCGCACATCGGCAAGGTCTATCACCTGACCGGACCGGAATCGGCCGACCTCGAGCATTTTGCAAGCGTGTTTTCCGAGGTGCTCGGGCGCACGATCCGCTATCGCGACGTGCGGCTCTCTGCGTGGGCGGACACGCTTCGACGGATGAGCGTGCCCGAACATCTCGTCCGGCACCTCGCGGCGATGGGCGAGCTTCACGCGCGGGGAAAGTACGACCGCATGACGGACGACCTCTTCATGCTCACCGGCAAGACGCCCATGACCATGCGCGAGTTCGTGACGCACCACGCCGCTGAATTCACGCGCGCGTGACGCCGCGCATCGCATGCGCCTTCATTTCAATCAGGAGCCCCCATGTCAAACGATATTCCGCAATCGCCATCGCGGCGCCGGTTCGTCGGCGCGGCGGCGGCGAGCGTCGCTGCTGCCTCGCTGAGCCAACTTGCCCTCGCCGAAACGAATCAATCGATCGTGTCGATCACGAAACCACCGGGCGCAGGCAAGGACGCCATTCGTCCGCTGCGCGTGCACGTTCCGGAGGCACAGCTCGTCGATTTGCGTCGGCGCGTGAGGGCCACACGATGGCCCGAGCGCGAAACCGTCACCGACGATTCGCAAGGCGTGCCGCTCGCGATGATGCAGGAACTCGCGCGCCACTGGTCCACGGATTACGACTGGCGCAGGTGCGAAGCGAGACTCAACGCATACCCGAATTTCGTGACCGAGATCGACGGGCTGGATATCCACTTCATCCATGTTCGCTCGAAGCACGAGAACGCGATGCCGCTCATCGTCACGCATGGATGGCCCGGTTCGGTGATCGAGCAGTTCAAGATCATCGATCCGCTGACGAATCCCACCGCGCATGGGGCCAGTGCGTCGGACGCGTTTCACCTGGTCATTCCGTCGCTGCCGGGCTACGGGTTGTCGGGCAAGCCGGGCGAAACCGGCTGGGGCCCGGAGCGCACCGCGCGTGCCTGGGTGACGCTCATGAAGCGGCTGGGCTACGACAGGTTCGCCGCCCAGGGCGGCGACCTGGGCGGCGTGGTCGCGAACGTGATGGGCAAGCAGGCGCCGCCGGAGCTGCTGGGCATCCACGTCAACTTCCCCGCCACGGTTCCCGCCGGAATTGCCAAAGCGCTGCAGGCGGGCGAACCTGCGCCGGCGGGACTCTCCGACGACGAGAAGCACGCGTATGACCAGCTCGGCAGTGCCGCAAAGAAGCGGCGCGCATATGCCTTGGAGATGGGAACGCGCCCGCAGACGCTGTACGGCATCGCCGATTCGCCGATAGGGCTCGCGAGCTGGCTGCTCGATCACGGCGACGGTTACGTGCAGCCGGCGGCCGCGCTGACTTCGGCGGTGTTCGGGCGCGCGGTCAATGGCGAATCGTCGGGCGCCATGACGCGCGACGACGTGCTCGACGACATCACGCTCTACTGGCTGACGAACACGGGCGTGTCATCCGCGCGCTTCTACTGGGAGTCGCATTTCAACTTCCTCGCCGCCGCCGATGTCTCCGTCCCCGCTGCCGTGAGCGTGTTTCCGCGCGAGAACTATCAGGCGCCGCGAAGCTGGACGGAGCGCGCGTATCACAACCTCATCTGGTACAACCGGCTCGACAGAGGCGGACATTTTGCGGCCTGGGAGCAACCCGACCTGTTCGCCGAGGAAGTGCGCGCGGGTTTGAGGCCGTTGCGCCAATAGTCTGCGCGCCGCCGGGCCCGGGTTCGCGGAAAGACCTGGGCTGCGCGTCGCCCATCTGACGAGCCGCAGTCCGAACCCGAGCCCGCTCTGCGCGCGTTCCCGGGCGCCTCAGTCGAGCGACGGCTCGCAACGGTTCTCCGCCGCGCGCGTCATGCCCGAACGTCCCAACGCCGTCACGCGCTGCAACGTCGCCAGACCGAGCACGGCGAGTCCCGCGCCGAGCATGAAGTCGGTTTCCACTCCCGCGCGGTCGACGATCGCGCCGCCCACGGCAGACCCCGTCGCGATCGCCACCTGAATGATGCTCACGAACATGGCCGAGCCGGCTTCCGGATAGTCCGCCGTGCCGCGCTGAATCCAGACGCTGAAGCACAGCGGCAGCGCGCCGAAAGCGACGCCCCAGATCAGCATCGCGGCGGTCTCGCCGATGTGCGAATGCCCGAACAGCAGCATCGACATGATCGCGCCGAGCAGCAGCAGAATCATGACGGCGACGGATTTGACGAGATGCTTCGCGACGATCATCGACATCAGGGCGTTCGAGAAGAAGCCGATGACGCCAAAGCCGAGCAACAGCAACGTGATCGCGTTCAGCGAGAAATCCTGTTCCAGCAACGGCGCGATGTACGTGTAGGTCGAGAAGTGCGCGCCGAAAGCGAACGCGACCATCAACATGCTCAGTCGCGCATGCGGCCTCGCAAGCAGCGCCCTGAAGTCCTGGATGCGCAGACCGGACGCGGACGGCAGCCGCGGCACGAGCAGCGCCTGCGCGATCAGCGCGACGGCCACGAGGCCCGCAGTCGCTGCAAAGGAAAGCCGCCACGACGCAAACGATGCGATGAAGATCCCGAGCGGCACGCCGATGACCGTCGCAAACGTCACGCCCGTCAGGATGATCGCCGTCGACTTCGCTGCGTCCTTGCCTTGCACGAGCCGCGGCGCCGCAGCCGTCGCGAGCGTCCAGAAGCCGCCAAGCGCCGCGCCGAGCATGGCGCGTCCTATGAGCATCGTCGGGAAGCTGGGGGCCATCGCGCACACGACGTTGGAAACGAACAGGACAGCGGTGAGCAGCAGGAATACATACCGACGGTCCATGCGGCCCGCGCCGATGATCAGCGTCGGTGCGAAGATGGCGGCCATGACGCCGGGCGTCGTCACCATCAGACCCGCGATGCCGGGACTCACGCCCAGGTCGCGAGCGATCTGCGGCAGCAGGCCGACCGGCAGAAATTCCGCCGTCACGAATGCGAACGCACTGACTGCGACCGCGAGCACGGCGAGCCACTGGCGTATCGTTGTTGGAAGGCGGTCCGATGCTCCGGAGATCGTGAGGGTATCAATGTGCATATCGATGGAAACGGGAAAATGTGGGCGAAGCGATCGCCTCGCCTTTGGCAGTCACAAAGCGGGCGCGGCGCATTCGACCTTGGACGGTCAGCGCACGAATGAAACACTTTATGGGGATGAGCGACGACGAAAAAGGCCAGCGCGTCGAATTGACAATCCGGGTCAGGCGAACAATCGCGCGCCAGCGGACGCGCAACGCAGGGTGAAAATCAAAGAGAGCAGCATCTTATATCAAAGTGCGCAAATCGCTCACACGCCGAATCATAAGCCGATGGCCGGTTGCCGAAGACCGGACTCTAGTAATCCTTAAGAGCCATTGAGTTGGCCACATTGGCGATGCGCTGTGTGGAACGCCCGATGAAAAACTCCGTCATGCGGCCCGGGATCAGCCGCATCAACTGCACGAGTAGCCACGCTCCGAGCGTCTTTTTCTCGTTCGACCGCATCAAACTCGCTGCCCTCTTCCCGAGCGCCTGATTCGCTTCCACGAATGGCCGCATTCCACTTTCATATTCGGCAAACGCCTTCCGATGATTACCGGATGCCGCAGCCAGTTCTCCGGCCAGCACGTAGGCACCGATCAAAGCAAGGCTCGTACCCTGACCGGACATAGGCGATGCGCAGAAAGCGGCATCGCCCAGCAACACGATTCGCCCCTGCGACCAACTCTCCATGCAAATCTGGGCTGCGGTATCGAAATACCAGTCCGAAGCCTGCTCCATCCGGTCCAGCAGGCGCGGGAACTCCCACCCAATGTCCGCATACACGGTGCGCAGTGCCTGCTGCTGCTGTGTCTTGTCCTGCAGGTTTATCCGGGCAGAAGAGGCAGCAAAGGCAAAGCACGCCTTGAGATCCGAATCCTTTCGAGCGTGCCAGACCGCCGCCATGCGGCCCAGTTCCGTGTACTGGATTTCCACCCGGTCCAGATCCAGATAATTCGAAACCGAGTAGACGCACAGGTATAAACCCAGGTCGCGCAGGAAGCGCGACTCGTCACCGAATGCAAGTTGCCGCAGATTCGAGTGGATGCCGTCGGCGCCGATAACCAACTCGAATTCGCGCGCACCATTCTTCGCAAACTGGACCTGCACCGAATCGCCGGACTGGCAGACCGACTGAATCTCGTCTCCAAATATGAACTCTGCGTCCGCAACCCGATCCATCAATATTCGACATAAACTGCCGCGCACGATTTCCACGTCCTCGCCGACGCGATGGCCGTGCTGGTCGCCACTTATCCGCTTGATGACATCTCCATTGCGATCGACCAACAGAGCCTCCTGCATGTCGGTAGCGCCAGCCATCACGGCTTCATAAATTTGCATGCGTTTCAGAATCTCAAGCGCCGTTCCCCGCACATCGATCTTGTAGCCACCGGTCGGCAATGACGGCGCCCGCTCCACCAGCGTCGGAAGATATCCATGACGGCGCAGCCAATATGCAACAGTAAGTCCGGCAATGCCCGCTCCCGATATAAGTACCCGCATGGGCGCTCCCCTTCGCTCATTTGAAGCCATATCTGCGCGATCCGCGTACACCCGCGCCGGGTTCGGTGGATTGATGGATAAACTTTAGTAGCCGGCCGGGTACACACCAAGGCAGGGGTTCATCGACGCAACGGGAGTTATCGCCAACAGGACGACGCTGCGGCGCACCCGACTGGACAAATTTACCTTCTGCACTTTCGCCGGATGCCTTACTTTCCCTCGGCCGGCTAAAGCATTGAACACGCGGTGACGTAAACAAGCTGTGGTCCTCGCCACAAGCGAAGCAGAGTTCGCTGCATGTTCATCAAAAGTCCGCGTCGTCAACGTAATGAGCCAGTCCCTCAATCCCGAATCGTCCAGCGCCATTGCTAGTGGCGACGATTCACGACAGGGAGCCAAGCCCGCTCAGAATCAGGAATTTCTTTCCTTCTTTTTGTCGACCCGCTCGGAGGGTGCGACGCTCTCCCCGTCGAACCTCGTGCAGATCGGTCTCGCGGCCTGGGGCGCCTGTGCGCTGACCTGCCTGGCACTGTCGTTCGCGTCCAGGGGCGTCGCCTTCTGCTCCGGCGTCGCGGTCGGCGCAGTCGTGTTCGCGGCCTGCTTCCGTCGCGCGCGCCGGTTTGCCTCGCGCGCGAACGCCGCCACTGCTCTCGCCAGCGCACTTCTGGAGGCCAATCGCGAATGCCTGAAGTTGCTTGACGCCGAAGGCCGCATGGTGCGCATCTCCGAATATGGCGCACAGCTCATGCAGGCAAGCGGTCCGGAGCAGCTCGCCGGTTCGAACTGGCTCGGTTTCTGGTCCAATGAAGACGCGACTGCCGCGCACAATGCGTTCTACGCAGCCAAAAACGGGGCCCGCACTGCCTTCAAGGGTAGCTGTCCGACCACTGCGGGCATCCCCAAGGTCTGGTATTCGCGTCTCATCCCGATCGAAGACGGCAACGGTCGCGTGGATGGCATCATTTGCGCGTCGTTGGACGTGACGCAGGAAGAGGAACTGGCCACCGCTCTGCGTGCCAAGGAAACGCTGATGTCCGAAATGGAGGCGCACGTCGGCCTGTGCTTCTACTCCTATAGCGCCGATTTCACGGGTCTTCATCACATCAGTGCGGGCTGTGCATCCGTGTTCGGCATGGACGCCCAGTCGTTTCGTGAGTCGCCCCAGGCATGGATGGCTCTCGTGCTGCCAGACGATCTGCCGCACCTCAAGTCGGCCATGCATCGAATCGCTGAGTCCAAGGTCAGCCAGAAGGCGCGCTACCGCATCCGCCGGCCAAACGGCGACGTACGGTGGATTCAAAGCACCGGGTCGGCCGTATTGGACGATGCTGGAAACGTGGCACGCATCGTCGGCATCAGTGAGGACATCACCGCGGAGCAAGACCGCCTCGTGGAACTGGATCGCCTGGCCTTCACCGACTCGCTGACCGGGCTCGCGAATCGCGCCGCGCTCATGCGCAGGATCGACGATCGTTGCCGCAGAAAGGCTCCCTTCGCCCTGATGTTCATCGATCTCGACCGGTTCAAGGTGCTCAACGACACGCTCGGTCATACGGCGGCCGACCGCCTCCTCAAGAAGCTGAGCAAGATCATCGGCGCGGCGCTGCCGCCAGACGCCTTCCTTGCGCGTCTCGGCGGCGACGAGTTCGCCGTGTTGATCGACGGTGCAAAGAACCAGGACGAGCTCGCCGGCGTCGCACGAGGCACACTTCGCGCTCTCGTGCACACGGATCAGGCGCGCCGCGCCGGCACCATCACGGCGTCCATCGGCATTTCCGTATTTCCCGGGAACGGGGCGAATCGCGAGACGCTCCTCACGAGCGCGGACATCGCCATGTACGCGGCCAAGAAAGCCGGACGTAACGGCTACCGTTTTGCCGACAAGGACTCGAGCGAACGCATCGTCGACTTCGAACTGGAGCGCGACCTGCCCGCGGCACTCGCGAAGAAGCAATTCCAGCTTCACTATCAGGCGATTTACGAGCCCCGGACGCTCACGGTGCGCAAGGTCGAAGCCCTCATCCGCTGGCGGCATCCGAAGCGCGGACTGATCTCGCCCGGCGTGTTCATCCCCATTCTCGAGGAGAGCGGATTCATCACCGAAGTCGGCGCCTGGGTGATGGACGACGCGCTTCGCCAACTCGCGCATTGGCGCCAGGCGGGCGCCCGCTCCCTCGGAATATCGGTGAATGTGTCCGCGCGCCAGTTGCGCGACACCGCCATCGTCGAGGTAGTGGACAGTGCATTGCGCCGGCACGCGCTTCCTCCTTCGTCTTTGGAACTGGAATTGACGGAGAGCGCGTTGATGGACGATCCCAACCTCGCGCAGAGCACGCTCCGTGCGTTGAAGAAACTCGGCGTGCGCATCGCCATCGATGACTTCGGCACGGGCTATTCCAGTCTGCGCTATCTGGCTGATTTCTCGCCGGACAGTGTCAAAATCGACCGCTCCTTCATCACGCGCCTCGAGCATGATCAGGCGACGCGCAGCATCGTGTGCGGCATCATTCAGCTCTCGCACACGCTGGGGTTGAGCGTGACGGCGGAAGGTCTCGAAGAAGCGGCGCAACTCGAACTGCTGAGGCATGCGCAATGTGACTTCGTGCAGGGCTATCTATTGAGCCGGCCGGTCGCGCCGGAGGACGTGCTCGGGCTCTCGATAGCGGCCGCCCATGAACATTCCCGCATCGGAGCGATCGTCGACTGACGCCGGCGAGAAGGCTGGATCAATGGCCCGAGTGGCCGCGGAGCACATTTCCGCGAACTTGCTCCTGATGACCCGCCTGCTTCACAGCGCGATCGGCGGCGGCGTTGCCCGCCTTCCGCGCCGCGTCGACGCTCGTTTGCCCAGCGACGACGCCTTAAATCGCCTGTACGACCATGGTCCCGAAAGACTGGAACTCGGGGAACTGCAGCGTCACGCCGCTGGAATCCCATGCTATTGCTTATTGATCGCGTCGTGTCTGCGGATACCGCGCCTCACCCTCGCTCGACCTGCTCATCGCCACGTGTTGGCGACATGACTTCATCGACGCAACAGGCGAGGATCATCCGGTCATGATCGGTAACGAGTGGGGTCTGCTGTGCCGGTGATCGATAGACTTCGTCACCGTACCGGATATACCTCCCAGTCAGAAGACAAAGCGAATTGCTCCGCGCGCGTCCCAGCCGCCATGTCTGCTCCGAGCAGCGGCCCATTCTGGCATCGCTCCAGCACACGCTCACGGTTCCCGATGACAGTCGCTCGACAAGCGAAATGCGCATCGGCCTCGACACCGCGCCGACTTCCGACACGGCCTCGTCATTCAGGCGCTTCTTCAAACGGAATCTCTGCGGCTTCCGACGCACGACGCCGGTCGAGACCGCCGATGTCTGCGTAGCGGGTGTCAGCACGTCGAGCAACGCACGTCGCCCGATGTCTTCTTTTGCCAGGTCGGTCATCATCATTCCACTGCCGCGAAGCGTTTGGTCGGATAGACGCACGAGCGCGGCGGCATCGCGAACGTCCACGACGCCGCCCGCATCGCTTCGGGCGCTCGGCCCTTCCAGCACGACATGAATCAGCGACGTCGTTCGCCCGATCAGGGCAGGCTCAACACGACGATCGTGTTGTCGCCCTTGACCCCGAACGTCAGGTTGTTATCGCCGGCGGCAGCGGCAATGTATTGCTTGCCCTTGACCTCGTAGGTGATCACGCCGCCGTCGATCGCGCCGCCCAGGCCGGTCTTCAGCAGCTCGTTCCCGGTGCCTGCGTCGACCACATAGAAATTGCCGTCCGCGGTGCCTGTCATCACGATGCCGCCGGCTGTCGCCGTGATTCCGCCGAGCGGCACGCCCGGAAGCTTCTTGCGCCATGCGACGCCGCCCGTAACCGGGTCGATCGCACTGAATACGCCGAACGCCTGATCGATCGAATCGCGCGTGCCGTAGTAGTTCGCCCAGCCCAGATACTCCTGGCCTGCCTTGTAGGCGGGCGTCGCGCCCTTGATCGCCTGCGCGCACCAGTCGACGGCCGTCATGTACATCAGCTTGGTATCGGGGCTGTATGAAGGCCCGTTCCACTCGACGGCTGCAATCGGGCAGACGCGAATGCCTGCACCCTTCGGAACCGGGCCCGTCGTGCCTTCATAGCGCGTCACGAGCGGCGAAGCCGAAACCTGCTTGCCGTTGGTGCGGTCGACGACGTGAATCACGCCGTCCTTGCCGGCCACAGCCGCCAGCTTCTGGTTATCCGCCGAATCGAAGGCCGCGACGACATCGGTATCCCAGTCGCGATCGTCGGGTGCAACCAGCTGGTACCACCATTTGAGGCGGCCGGTCTTCGCGTCGAGCGCCACGAGAGAATTCGTGAACAGATTCGTACCCGGACGCGAGTCGTTGTCGAAGTCAGGACCGGGGTTGCCAACGGGGAGCAGCAGCAGACCGGCGTCCGGGTCGAGACTGAACGCGGTCCAGAGCGAGCCGCCGCCATGCTCGATGCTGGCCTTCTTCTTCCACGTTTCGGAACCTGTCTGGCCGGGAGAAGGAATGGTGTAGAAGCTCCAGATCTGATGTCCGTCGGACGTGGAGAACGCCATCATCTCGCCGCGAATGCCGCGGTCCGCACCCGCCTTGCCCATGAAAATCATGTTGTTCCAGACGAGCGGCGCGGCTGTCGCGAACTCGCCCTTGAAGGGGTTCATCACAGCCTTGTCCCACAGAAGGGCGCCCGTCTTCGCATCCAGCGCGATCAGGTGGCCGTCCGGGGTGCCGCGTATCACGCGACCCTGCGCGATCGCCAGACCTTTGCTGTTCGGCGCGACCGTTCTGGTCGACGTGTAGTCGTATTCCCACACCTTCTGGCAGTTGGATGCGTCGATGGCGAATGTCTTCAAGGCAGTCGTTGCATAGAGCACGCCGTCGTAGACAATCGGGCCAGTCTGGAACGAGCCGTTCGTCCCGACCTTGAACGAACAGACCTGCTTGATCGTGCTCGCATTGCCGGCATCGATACCTTTCAGCTTCGAATAGCGGTAACCCATGTAGCCTTTGTTATCCATCAGCCAATGCGCCGGATCGACGTCCGCGCGGTTCAGCTCCTCCTGACTCGGGCCATTGGTGGACGGCGGCGTGATCTGATCCGCCAGGACGCGGGGCGCAGGAACCAGCGTCGCGAGCATGATGGCGGCGGCAGAAAGTATCGAGCGAGGGTCAGCGGGACGCCAGCCAGGAATGCACGTCCTTGCCCGAGAGACTTGACGGTAAATCCGCTTGTTCGTATTCATCTCGATCTCCAGTTGCAGATTGGCGAATTCAATGACGGTGCGGCCTCGCCTGGAGGCCGCTGCCAGAGCGCCGTGTCGACCACTGATTTATTTGATTCGCTAAGCTAATTATTTCGAAGAAAATCATTCCACTAATTCATGAACCGCCGCCTGATCATCTAGTTACGCACGCGATGAGATCGCTCCGCGTGCACAGCGTAGAAAGCGCCAATGCGAGCCTGCTTTCAAAGAATACGCGAATCATGAGACGACCGTGAGCAGCGTTCACCGAACGAGGCGTTCGAAGAACCAGAACGAGACGCACGAGGGTGACGAAATGAGTCTTCTTATTGCGAAGAGCGTCTGCCGGATGCGAGCGCGTGCTGCAGTCGTGCGTCCTCGCCGTGCCTCATCACGATGGCTGGCGTGCGTCGAGAGGCCTGCCTTGCATCCGTTCGATCGTTCCTTTCATGGGACACAGACGGTCATTCCATGACCTACCGCCGCCATCGTCCATCCACTACCCTTCGCCCATATGACCAGGCCATAGGCCTTCGAAAGGAAATTCGACGATGAAAAGGATTCTCGGCACTTACAGCAACCCCAATTCACATTGGGTCGGCGACGGCTTTCCGGTGCGCACGCTGTTCTCGCACCACACGATGGGCCGGCACCTGAGCCCGTTCCTGATGCTCGATTACGCGGGACCGATGCACTTTGCGCCGACAACCCGCCGTCTCGGCGTTGGACAACATCCTCATCGCGGCTTCGAGACCGTCACCATCGTGTATCAGGGCGAGTTGGAGCACCTCGACTCGACCGGCAGCGGCGGGCGGATAGGTCCCGGCGACGTGCAATGGATGACAGCCGGTGCCGGCATACTGCATGAGGAGTTCCATTCGCGCCAGTTCGCCGAAACAGGTGGAACGCTCGAGATGGTGCAGCTCTGGGTCAATCTCCCTGCAAAGGACAAGATGACCGCCCCCGGCTATCAGAGCATCGTCGCCGGCCAGATTCCTTCGATCGACCTGCCCGCTGGCGCAGGACAGGTACGGGTCATCGCCGGCGAGTACGCAGGCAAGCCCGGGCCTGCGCGCACTTTCACGCCGATCGATGCCTGGGATGTGCGGCTCAATGCGGGGCGTGGTGCGACGTTGACGCTGCCGGAGAACAGGACGCTCGCACTTATCGTGCTGCGTGGCCAGATCCGGGTCAATGGCGATGAGCGGGCCGTCAGCGACGGACAACTCGTTCTGCTTGGCCAAGAGGGCACCGACGTTCAGCTCGACGCCGACAGCAATTCGGTCGTCCTGCTGCTGAGCGGCGAGCCGATCGACGAACCCGTCGTCGCCTATGGTCCGTTTGTCATGAACACGACCGAGGAAATCGACGAAGCGGTAAAGGATTTCAATAGCGGGCGCTTCGGCAAGATGGCAGCAACGGCATAGCGCGCCCAGTCAGTCTTCCAGACGAAGTGCGTGTCGTGCACCAGCACGGCGCGCACGACGTTATTCTTTATTGATTCTGCGGACGTTTCCGCATGGTAAAGACCCGCGATGGACGGAGCAGCCGATCCATGAGAACCCTCAGCAACGAAGACATTCAGGCATTCGTGCTGGTTGTCGAACGAGGCAGCATCACTGAAGCGGCGAGGCGTCTCGATCTTTCCAAGTCCGTGGTGAGCAAACGTATCAGCGATCTCGAGCGCGACCTCGGCACGCAACTTCTGATACGTTCGACGCGCGGCGTCACGCCAACGGATGCAGGACTGACTTTCCATGAGGCCGCTCTGGAATCGATGCGCCGTCTGGAGGCGGCCGTCGAAGCGATATCGGAGCGGGCGAATGCGCTATGCGGCGAACTGCGCATTACGGCGCCAGTCAGTCTGACCCAGTTGTGGCTTGGCGACGTCATGGCGAATTTCGCCGGGGCGCACCCCGAGCTTCGGCTCACGATAGAGGTCGATGACCGGCTCATGAATATCGAAGCCGAACGATTCGACCTTGCCATACGCGTGGCGCGTCTTCCCGATAGCGCACTCATTGCCCGCCGCGTCGGAGTCAGCCGCCGCGTGCTCGTCTGCAGCCCCGACTACATCAGAAAGCATGGAGCGCCCGATTCGCTCGACGACCTCGCGAAACATCGTTGCTTGTGCTACACGAATGCGTCCATGTCTCAAACCTGGTCCTTTCGGACAGCGGCAGCGACGATGAAACCCCGTATCTTTGCGCCGGCAGGTGTGCTCGCGTCAAACAACGAAGACGTGCTGCGGGATGCTGCCGTACGCGGACTGGGTATCGCGGTACTGCCCGCATTCATCGTCGCGCGGGATCTTCTGGAGAGGCGGCTGGTAAGGATCCTGCCGAACGAGCACCCGGAAGACGACATCATCTATGCCGTCTATCCTCGCAGCCAGTTCACGTCAAACAAGCTGCGCGTTTTCATCGAGCATGTTCGGCGCGCCCTGATCGATGCTCCGTGGGACGCTCTCGTCGCGCCTAGCGCTGCGTCGAAGGCCGCATAGTTTGGGGCACCGGTCGTCACCAGCTCACGGTGTCGTTTAGCGCGACCTTGCCCGATGCAGGCACCGCCAGCAGGCGATTGCCGCCTCCGGCACGGTTTTCCCAGGTGACGGTGCCATCGGCGTTCTTGCGGTAGTACTTGTACTGAACGCTCGTGCCCGACGGCAGATTCACGCTGTTGCGCCATATCGGATAGCTCGCCGGGTCCACCGGCAGACCGAGATCGGTGTTCCAGTTGCCGAGGGCGTCGACGTTGCCGGTTACGTACATATACTGGCCGGGTTGCGTCGCCGCGTTCACGTTGATAGCCACGCCGGTCTCGTTCGCCTGCGGCGGGGCCACGCAATTGCTGTAGCGCGCACACACGATCAACGGAATGTCGACGATCCTTCCCGCCTCGATCGATGCGACCAGGCTGATGTACTCGCCCATCGCCCAGTTGAGCGGCGCGATCGATTTGGTCGGCGTTTCAGGTGCATAAGGCGCGGGCGTCGTCACGGTCCAGTGGTCGGGCAGCGTCTTCGATGTGGTCCAGATCTGCTCGGGGATGAAGCCTTCGGGCGTCGCATACTTTCTCACGGCCGCGCGATATTTCTCGCCGCTGCCGCCGCGGCCGCTGCGCGCTATTTCGAACATTCCGCGCTCGGCCGTGAAGATCGGCCATGCGCGCCCTACGCCGGTGTTCCTGAAATCGCTGCCGTCGTTGCGTTCGCCGTAGCCGTCGAAGTTATAGCGGAACCACGCCGGGTTCGAGTCGCTGAACGTCGTTTCGAGCACGGCGTCGTAGACGGCGAGCGTGCTTGCGATGGTCGGATCGTCCGCGCGCTTCACGCCCATGCGGACCAGTTCGAGAAAGCCGCCATCGACGACCTTGTCCTCGCTGCGGTTGCCGCCGCCGTTCGCCACGTCGTAGCGCTGGTCCGAATCGGGATAGCTCGTCGGCTCGTACTTCCGCGGACCGCTGCCCATGCCGCTCATGCCCGCCGGATTGATGCGCACGTAAAAGTGGCCGTTGCCGAGCTGGCCGGCGTCGGTGTAGGTCCAGCGCGTCACGTTCTGCTGCCAGTAATCGGCCGCGCCGAGATACGCGCCGGCGCGCGCGGTGTCGCCGTTGTCGAGCGCGATGCGCGCCGCCGCGACGAGCCCCGCGATCTCCGCCGCAATCGTCGAAGGCGAATAGCCGGAAGCTTCCTCCCAGCGCTCCTGTTGCGTCCACGGGCCGGTGTTCAAGATGAAGTCGGCGGTGAGGCGGATCTGCGGCCATAGGGCGTTGTACACGCCGGGGCCGAGGCGCCATGCGAGCAGGATCGGCATCGCCTGCTCGTCCATCTGCGTGCCCGACCAGTTCTGGGTACCGTCGACCCACGAATTCTGCGGAAAGCGTCCGACGCGGCTATAGCCGTGCGCGCACTGCGGCGCGGAGAACTCGCTGGCGCCGCAATTCTCCTTTTGCTGCTGCTTGTCGAAGAGATAGTGCGCGACGATGGTGGCCGTCGACGTGTCGTTCGCGGTGATCAGCGCATTCGCGAACTTGAAGAGATCGCGCGCCCATACGATGTGATAGCCCACCGCGTTGCCGTCGTCCTGCGTCTCGCCCCATGGCGTGCCGATGCCGGCGATCATCGCGCCGTTGCTCTTGTCCTGCATCGTCTTGAGCGTCATCGCGGCGAGATACCACATGTCGTCGCTCTGCGGCGACAGGCCCGCGGAATAGGCATGCCACGCGTCGTCGTATTGCGTGCGCAGCGCGTCGAGGTTGTCCGCGAGCGTGGCGTTCGCGGTCTGCATCGCGTTCGCCGGCGATGAACTGTCGAACGCCAGCACGACATCGAACGATACGCTCGCTGCGTTCGCATTTGCATTCGCGTTGGCGTTGGCGTTGGCCGCATCGATCCAGCCCATCTGCGCGACGTTGCCATCGGTCGCCGATGCATACGTCCAGTCCATTTTCCTGTCCGCCGCCGCGCCGCCGAGCAGGTCGGTCCAGCCGTCGCTTTGCGCGACGAAGCCGTTCGACACCATCGTCGTGCCGCCCTGCACCTGCCACGGCAACGACACCGCCAGCGCCGAATAGCGCGTGTTGTGCCTGCCCGCGAGCATCGTCCGGCCGTTCGCGGCGGTCGCGGTCCATACGGTGTTGTGCCCGCCGGCATTGTCGAGATGCGGCTTGAAGAGGAGATAAAGCCTGTAATCGCCGATGCGCGCGCCGTTCAATGCCTGAAACGTCACGCGCTCGATCAGCGCATTGCGCGTGGGATCGCTGAAGACCGTCTTGACGATGCGCCAGTGGTGGGCATCGTTGTGCGTCGTGACCTGCCAGCTCATCGTGCGCGCATCGGTGCGCGCGGCGCTGTAGTCCTGGCGCTTTTCCTCGTCGACATAGGTGCCCGCCGCGTCGCCGACGAGGAATTGGAGGTCCACGGTTTCGGTCGTGTCGAGGACAGGATAGTAGACCTCGGAGACGATGCCGCGATAACCCGTGAAATAGATCTGCGACGCCGGATTCAACGCGGTGCCAAGGAAGGACTTGCGCGCCGGACCGTGCATCGCGGTGATGCCCGGCGCGCCGAACGCCTCGCCCGTGGTCGCGGCCAGCGGCGCGTGAGGCATCGCGGGCAGCAACGCGGTGAGCGCGGCAAGAGACCATCGCAGCATGCGTTCGGGCTTCATCGTCGCACCCCCGGGTCATTTCGGCCGCTCTGCGAAGGCCTGCCGATTCTCGAAGACTAGGATGCGATCAGGGCGACGTCAAACTCGGATGTACACGGTCGGTTTCACTTCGAGACGGAGTAATCGATGCCCGCGCTGACGGGGCAGTGGCGCTCGCCGTCCTTCCCCGCGCGTGATGCAAGCCATGCATCGATTCGGATTCCTGATATCGGACACCCTCATTCCCGATGCGACGGCATCCGCCATTGCACGTTCAGTAGATGATCGCGCATGCGGGCGGCGGCCGTCGTGCCGTCGCGCTCCACCATCGCTTGCACGACGGCCTGATGCTGCTCCGCGAAATGCCGTCGCGTATCCTGATCGGCAGTCTTTTCGCGCGCGTTCGGCTTCATGCGCATGCCGTTGACCACGTCCATCAGCGCGATGATCGCGGGATTGCGTGTCGCCTGCGCGATGAGCAAGTGAAAGCGATGATCCCACTGCTGCCACTCATCGTCGTCTTTCGCCATGGCGTTGCGCCGCGCGCATTTCTCCAGTTCCGCGAGATCGTCGGGACTCGCCTTGCGCGTCGCCAGTTCGACGAACGCCGGTTCCAGCACCAAGCGCATTTCCGCGACATCGGCTGGGCTCGACCCCGCGCGCAGACTGCGCAGCGAAGCCGAGAATTTCAGCGGACGCGTACCCAGATAGGTGCCGCGCCCGACGCCGCGCCATACCCGCCCCGCCGCTTCCATCGACGCCAGCGCACCGCGCAGATCGCGCCGGCTCACGCCAAGTGCCTGGGCGAGGCTGCGTTCCGGCGGCAACGTGTCGCCGTCCTTCAGATTGTGCTGCGCGACATAGTCGAGCAGTTTGTCGAGCGCGGGCTTTTCCATGGATTGAAATTTGAACCAATGAATATTGGTTCAATGTAGCAGAAAGCCGATTAGGCAGCGACGGATTGCTTTACTTTTTATGATCACGTACGCTGGCTTCATATTTTGTATTTTCAAATCGAACCAATTTACATTGGTTCGATAAACGGACAACAGCAATGAGTTTCACGACACGACCCGAACTGATAGGCACTTTCGGCATGGTGGCTTCGACACACTGGCTCGCCAGCGCGTCCGCGATGGCGGTGCTCGAAAAAGGCGGCAACGCGTTCGACGCGGCGGCCGCAGCCGGTTTCGTGCTGCAGATCGTCGAGCCGCATCTGAACGGGCCGGGCGGAGAACTGCCCGCGGTGTTCTACAGCGCGAAGGAAGATCGCGTGCGCGTGCTGTGCGGCCAGGGCGTGACGCCCGCCGCCATGACAATCGGGCGCATGAAGGACATGGGCCTCAGCGTGATGCCCGGCACCGGCTTGTTGCCCGCGGTCGTCCCCGGCGCGTTCGGCGGCTGGATGGCGATGCTGCGCGACTACGGCCAGTTGCCGCTCGAAGACGTGCTGAGCTACGCGATCGGTTATGCGGAACACGGCTATCCGGTGCTGCCGCGCATGGCGTCGTCGATTCTGGCGATCCAGGATTTCTTCAAGCGCGAATGGCGCACGTCCGCCGAGCAATGGCTGCGCGAGGGCGTGGCGCCGCGTCCGAATCATCTCTTCGCGAATCCGGCCATTGCGGAGACTTACAAACGCATTCTGCGCGAGGCGAAGACGCGCGGCGATCGCGCGGAACAGTGCGAGCGCGCGCGCATCGCGTTCTATCGCGGGTTCGTCGCGGATGCGATCGATCAGTATTTCCGTTCGACCGACGTGCTGGATACATCGGGTCAGCGCAATCGCGGCCTGCTCGACGCATCGGATCTCGCGCGCTGGGAGCCGACGTACGAAGACGCCGTGTCCTACGAATACGAAGGCTTCATGGTCCACAAAACGGGCCCATGGGGACAGGGTCCGATGTTCCTGCAACAGCTCGCTTTGCTGAAGGGCTTCGATCTTGCGGGCATGGACCCGCTGGGACCGGACTTCGTGCACACGGTTATCGAATGTTCGAAGCTCGCGTTCGCCGACCGCGACGTCTTCTATGGCGACCCGAACTTCTCCGACGTGCCGATGGACACGCTGCTCAGCGACGCCTACAACGACGCGCGCCGCAAGCAGATCGATCCGCGCCGCGCATCGTTCGAATTCCGGCCGGGCAAGCTCCTCGACAGCGAAGCGCGCGCCGCGAAAATTCTCGCCAACGCGGGCCGCCAGCAGCCGGGCGGCTTCGGCCAGGGCGAACCGACCTTCGCGCCGCTGCCGGAGTTGCGCGGCGACACGGTGCATCTCGATGTCGTCGACCGTTGGGGCAACATGGTGTCGGCGACGCCGTCGGGCGGCTGGCTGCAGGCGTCGCCCGCGGTGCCGGGACTGGGCTTCAACGTGACCACGCGCGGCCAGATGTTCTGGATGGAAGAAGGCCTGCCCTCGTCGCTCGGGCCGGGACGCCGCCCGCGCACCACGCTTTCACCGACGCTCGTCACGCGCGGCGGCAAGCCGTATGCCGCGCTCGGCACGCCGGGCGGCGATCAGCAGGATCAATGGTCGCTGCAACTGCTGCTGCGGCACGTGCATTTCGGCATGAACCTGCAGGCCGCCGTGGATTCGCCATCGTTTCAGACCGCACATTTCCCCGGCTCGTTTTATCCGCGCGACATTCAGCTCGGCAAGATGTCGGCGGAGGGCAGCTTCCCGCAAACGACGCTCGATGCATTGCGCGCGCGCGGCCACGAACTCACGGTCGCCGAACCATGGTCGCTCGGACGCGTGTGCGCCGTGGGCATCCGCAATGGCCTGATGCGCGGCGCCGCCACGCCGCGCCAGATGCAGGCTTACGCGATCGGGCGCTGACACAGAATCCACCGGAGAACATCGATCATGTCCGCTGTCGCCGCCCGCCTCGAACGGCTGCCGCTATCCGGCTTTCATCGCAAACTGCTCATCATCGGCGGACTCGGCTATATGTTCGACGGCCTCGATTCGTCGTCGCTCGCGTTCCTGCTTCCGGTCGTCAGCAAGCTGTGGGGCCTGACGAGCGCGCAAACCGGACTCGTCGCGAGCAGCACGTATATCGGCTATTTCTTCGGCGCGTTCCTGTCGGGCGTACTCGCGGACATCATCGGACGGCGCCGCATCATGATGAGCGCGCTCGCGATCTATTGCGTCGCATCGCTCGCGAGCGCCACCGCGAATGACTGGCACACGTTCTTCGCGCTGCGCATCGTCGCGGGCTTCGGCTCGGGCGCGGAAACCGTCGTGATCGCGCCGTTTCTCGCGGAATTCGTGCCGCGCCGCTACCGCGGCATGTTCTGCGGCGCGCTGGTGGGCTTCATGTCGTTCGGTTATCTGAGCTCGTCGATTCTCGGCTATACCGTCGTGCGCAATTTTCCGGACGGCTGGCGCTATCTTGCGGTCATCACCTCGCTGCCCGTCGTGATGCTGCTGTGGTGGCGCCGCACCCTGCCCGAATCGCCGCGCTGGATGGAAAGCCAGGGCCGCGTCGCCGAAGCCGGCAGCATCGTCGACGGTATCGAGGCGTGGTATGCGCAACGCGGCATCGCGCTTGCACCGCTCGCGACCGTGGGCGCGGTTCCGTCCGCAGCGAAGAGCAGCGGCAGCGCGTGGCAAAACGTGAAGACGCTGTGGAGCAAGCGCCTCGCGGGCACCACGGCGGTGAGCTGGCTGATGTGGTTCGCCGTGGCGTTCGCGTACTACTCGTTCTTCTCGTGGATTCCGAGCCTGCTCGTCAAGGAAGGCCTCACGATCACGAAGAGCTTCGGCTTTTCGATCGCCATCTACGGCGCGCAGATACCGGGCTATTTCTCGGCGGCGTGGCTCAACGAGAAGATCGGCCGCAAGGGCGTGGTGGCCTCGTATATGACGCTCGGCGGCATCGCGGCGATCATGCTGTCGCTTTCGCATACCGGTGTGCAGATCATGGCGGCGGGCATCTGCCTGTCGTTCTTCATGAATGGCGCGTTCGCGGGCGTCTATGCGTACACGCCGGAGATTTTCCCGACCTCGGTGCGCACCACGGGCACCGGATCGTCGTCCTCGTTCGGGCGCATCGGCTCGGTGAGCGCGCCGATTCTCGTCGGCATCGTGTATCCGTCTTTCGGCTTCTTCGGCGTGTTCGCGATGACGACCGCCGTGCTGCTCGCGGGCGCATGTGTCGTGTTCTTCCTGGGCATCGAGACGCGCAATCGCTCGCTCGAAGACATCGAAATCAACGGCGCGGTCGGGAGCGATGCACGCGACCGCCTCGCTCCCCAGAACCTGCGCGGCTAGAGAGTTTCATCGTCATGCGAGATATGCAAACGTCCACGGTGCGCCCGTTGCAATTGCCCGACCTTCAACGCCTCGCACGGGCGATGCGCGAGCCCGCACAACCGGCCACACTGTTCGACGCGGTCGCCGCTGTCGCGGCCGAAACCATCGGCTTCAGGCTTTTCACCATCATGGCGTACGACCCGCGCAATCACGAAGTGGAGCGCGTCTTCACCAACATGCCCGATGTATATCCGACCGGTGGCCGCAAGAAGAAGCGCGGCACCGCGTGGGCGACGCAAATCCTCCATGAATTGCGGCCGTTTCGCGGCGAGACCGCGCACGACATCCGCAACGCGTTCGACGATCACGCGACAATGGCGGACATGGGCCTCGGCTCTATCCTCAACATTCCGATCGCGTATGACGGCGAATGCATCGGCACGATGAATCTCACGCATATCGAGCACTGGTACACGCGCGAGCACGAAGACGCAGGCGTGCTGCTCGGCTCGTTTCTCGCGCCCGCGCTGATTTCCCGCGCGCCGTCTAACGCCGGTGAGGAGCCGCGTTCATGAACCGCGCTGCTCCTGAAACCGGGCGCTGGCTGATCGTTTTCGCGCTGGGCTATCTCGCGCTGCTCGTCGACGGCGCCGACGTCATGATGTATGGCCTCACGCTCACGCGCATCAAGAGCGAATTCGGGCTCACCAATGTCGAGGCGGGCGCGCTGGGCAGCCTGACGCTCGTCGGCATGGCGGTGGGCGGCATCCTCGGCGGCTGGGCGAGCGACGCGATCGGACGCGTGCGCGTCGTCGTGTGGGCGCTCGCGCTGTTCTCGCTCGGCGCGGGCCTGCTCGGACTCACACACACGTTCGCCCAGTTCGCGCTCGTGCGCTTCATCAGCTCGCTCGGGATCGGCTGCATGGTGCTCGTGAGCACGCTCGTCGCCGAATATGTGCCGACCGAGCGGCGCTCGCTGATCCTCGGCATCCTGCAGACCGGCATATCGGCGGGATATATCGTCGTGATCTCGCTCGCCAACTGGATCCTGCCCCACTACGGCTGGCGCATGCTCTTCTATGTCGCGACGATTCCCGTCTTGCTGGCGCTGGCGATTCACTGGTTCGTGCCCGAGCCGCCCGGCTGGCGCGCAAGCGTGGCGATGCGGCGAGACGCGCCGCGCGTGCGCCGCACATGGCGCGAGAACCGTTATTACCTGATCTTCTCGGATCGCGAGGCGCGCAAGATGTTCGTCTTGTGGGCGCTTGCATCCGTGTTCGCGCTGTCGGGCTTCTACGGACTCAACAACTGGCTGCCAACCTACCTCGAGAAAGAACTGCACGTGCGCTTCGGCTCGATGGCGGGCTACATGATCGGTACCTATGTAGTCGCATTCGTGGGCAAGATCGTCGCGGGCTGGGTCGGCGACCTGTGGAGCCGGCGCGGAGTGTACGTGCTCGGCTGCATCGGCGCGGCCTTGTTTCTGCCGGTCATCGTCTTTCTTCATACGCGCGAGAACATCGTCTGGCTGATGCTGTTCTTCGGCTTTCTCTATGGCGTGCCGCTCGGCACGATGGGCGCGTTCATGTCCGAAAGCTTCGCGACGCGCATTCGCGGCACGGCCGTCGGCGGTTCATATAACGTGGGGCGCTTCTGTTCGGGCGCTGCGCCTGTCGCGATCGGGTTCATCGCCACGCAGTTCTCGTTCGGTGTGAGCTTTCTGCTGGTCGGCGCAGTGTTCTTCCTGAGCGGCGTCTGCGCGTCCTTCATTCCGGACCGCCTCTACGACACGAGTGCGCGGGAGCCGAAAGACCTCGGTCCGCCCACTCCCGCGCGCGACGCAAACGCCGACGACAGCGTAACGGAGGCGCTCAATCCGCGTTGATGAGACAGGTAGGGCTGAACCGAAAATGAAAACGCCCGCGCAAAACGCAGGCGTTTCCGTGGCCCCGCTACCGCGCCCCAATAAACGAACTCTCGTTCGCCCAAGCATAGGGCCGGCTTCCGCGCGGCTCATCTTTAGTATAGGTCGTGCAGCGGGATATCCAAGTTTCGCTCGCGACGTTTTCGGATCGGCGAGGCGGCCGCGTCCGGCTCAGGATCAAGGGTGGGAATCCGACAGCTCGTCACGCCCTTCATCGTCGCGCGCGGGATACCGATGTTGACCGAATCGAAGGACAACGGCGCTGATGGCGAGCACTGCTATGCCGAGCGTAGTAATGAGGATATGCTGGTCCGCCGTGTCGCTGCGGTTCAGGATGAGATCTCGCGCCAGCGACGCCATGGCGATATAAAGCGGAAACCGAACCGGCAACTGCCCAAGGCGTAGATATCGCGCGTCCATGGCAAGGACTTCGAGATAAAGGAACATCAACAGAAGGTCCGTGAGCGAGACGGTGCCGGCCCTCAGGACTTTCCAGGTCTCCTGAGCCATGGCAAACGCAGTGGCGAGGCCGATCAGGATCAGCACCGTCAACTCGACCACGTTGATCAAGTGGTCGAACCTTCGCCGGACATTTTCGGTGAGGCCGTCCGTGCCGTGATGTACTTTCATTGGGGATCTGGGCATCGTCGGGAATTCATCGCAGCAACGACGAGTCCAGCAGGCTCGAAGCCTCGTCGCTGGCGGGCGTTTCACTGCAGTCTTCTGTCTCGCCGCGCGTGACGTGTATCCTTTGCAGAATTTCAGGGATGCATGTCTTCATCAACGTCATGATCATGCGCACGCGCGGCGGGACGGGACGTTGCGCCTGGATCAGCATGTTCAGCTCGAAAGATGGCACCTCGTACTGAGGCAGGATTCGCACGAGCCGGCCGTCTGCGAGCGCCTCGGCGCAAGCCGGATCCTCCAGCACGCCGATGCCTACGCCGGAGAGAATCGTTTCATACACGGGCCGCCAGTGCGTGGTCCTGATGGCTGCGCGAATCGGCGCATTTTCAACGACAGTCGCGCTTTGTCGGAGTGGCAACTGGTCCGTGGTGAACATGCCCTGTGCCCGAATGAACGGATGCCTGACCAGGTCCGATGTCGCCAGTATCGGTCCGTGCTGGCTCAGATAATCCGGCGCGGCAACGAGCGTACGCCCGATCTGCCCGAGCTGACGTGCAATGAACGCGCCTTCTTCAAGCGGTCCAAGACGAAACGAGATGTCCACGCCTTCCGTGACCAGATCGGCGATCCTGTCGTTCAGCACCAGTTCCAGTTCGAGCTGCGGATAAGCGGCGCGAACGAGCGCCAACGTCCTCGGTACGACTGTCTCGCCAAAGCAGTGCGGTGCCGCGATGCGGATCGTTCCCCTGATTGCCTGCTCATCGTTCGACATTTCAGCCACAGCCTGTTCCACCGCGGAAAGAATTCTCTTGCTACGTTCGTAGAAGGCAATGCCATCGGGCGTGCAATTGAAGGCGCGGGCACTGCGAAGCAGAAGCCGGCAACCGAGATACTTCTCGAGCCGCTCGATACGTTCGCTGGCGGCCGGCTGGCCGATGTCGAGGTCTCTCGCCGCGTTCGAGATACTCCCGCGTTCGACGACCCTCACGTATATGCGCATGGCTTCGAGCAAATTCACTTTATTCGACCCGCCTTTGCGTCGTGACAATGGTGAGCCGCCCCGCCCGCGAGCCGCCAATGGTTTGCATCAGCCGATTTCTTCCAATTCACCGTTTTCATTCTCTAGCCTCATTCGGTATGTGCGGGCCCCAATTCCGGAATCCCGCACCGTATATTCAATGGAGGAAAGAGTACGACCGGAGCGTCACCCATAGCGTGCACAGTTCGAGCCGTCTCCCGTCATTACAGTTTTGCTAGGATCTCGGGACCGGGCGAGAATCTGTCGGCGCGAGCGCCCGCGCCGGAAGGCGGCCGACACAACTCATAGCGGATGTCAGGAGAGTCGTCGGATGAATCTCTACGAGAAGCTTGCAGACGACATCGAGCGGTCGATCCGGCAAGGCGTCTACCGTCATGGAGAGCGCCTTCCGTCGGTTCGTCAGACCAGCCAGCAGCATAGGATCAGCGTCACGACCGCCATTCGCGCGTACTTGTTGCTCGAAAGCCGCGGCCTCGTGACGAGCCGGCCCCAGTCGGGCTATTTCGTCAACTTCCACGGCGACGCAGGCGAGCGGAAGATGTTTGAACTCCGGCCGTCGAGACCGATCCCGATCTCCTCGCCGGTCGATGTCAGCCGGCTGGTGCTGTCGACGCTGCGTTCGATCGGTGTCGACGATGCGGTGCCGCTCGGCTCGCCTTACCCCGATCCCAGTCTGTTTCCGTTCGAGCGGATCAACCGCTATGCCTATGACGCGGGACGGGGCAAGGCGCAATGGGGCGTAACGGATGCGCTGCCGCCGGGCAACGCGAAACTCGTGCGGCAGATTGCGCGCCGCTACCTCGAGAACGGCATGGCGGTCGATCCGAACGAGATCATCATTACGGTCGGCGCGACCGAGGCTATCAATCTCTGTCTTCAGGCGGTCGCGAAGCCCGGCGACGTGATCGCGGTCGAGTCGCCGACGTTCTATGCGATGCTCCATGCAATCGAACGCATGGGCATGAAGGCGATCGAAGTATCGACACATCCGGAGTACGGCATCGATATCGAGGCGCTTTCAGCGATCGTGAAGTCGCAGACGATCACCGCCTGCATGATCATGCCCAATTTCCAGAATCCGCTCGGTTTCCAGATGCCCGACGAGCGCAAGCGGGAGCTCGTTGAACTCCTGACCGCGCAGGACATTCCGGTCATCGAGAACGGCGTCTACAACGAGCTGCACTTCGACCGCGCTCATCCGAGCACGTTGAAGTCTTTCGACACCAAGGGACTGGTGCTGCACTGCTCGTCGTTCTCGAAGAGCCTGACGTCCGCCTACCGGATCGGCTGGGCTTTGCCGGGCCGCTATCGAGATCGCGTGGAGAAGCTCAAGTTTCTGAACACACTGACCTCGCCGTCGATTCCTCAACTGGCGATAGCGGAATTCCTCGAACGCGACGGGTATGAGCACCACCTGAGACGCGTGCGCAAGGCCTATGCACAGCAGGCCAGTCTCATGAAGGCGATCGTTTCGCGCTTCTTTCCTGAGGGGACGCGCGTATCCAACCCCACTGGAGGATACGTACTGTGGATCGAGTTGCCATCCAGTGTCGACGCGATGCGTCTCTACAAGCTCGCGCTCGATCAGGGCATCACGATCGGGCCGGGCTACATGTTCTCGATTTCCGAGTCGACCTACAGGAATTTCATACGTCTCAACTACAGCAGCCCCTGGTCCAGCGAGATCGAGCAGGCGGTGATTACCGTCGGAAAGCTCGTCGCAACGTGTGCGCGCTAGCGTCCCACGGACCGGCGAGCCGTCAGCCGCCGACGAGCGACATGCGGACCGTCGGATAGACGCGCCCTGCTTCCCTTTTGCGCTGCGTCGACCGAAGTTCGGAGTAGCGGTCAGCGCGCTCACTCCACTGGTTGCGGATGGCCGCGGCCAGTTGTTCGACTGATGCGATATCCGTGAGCCAGGGCGTAAGGTCGGTGCCTTTTGTGGCGAACAGGCACGAATATAGGTGTCCGTCGGCGGATACACGGGCGCGCGAGCACGAACCGCAGAACGGCTTCGATACGCTCGCAATGAATCCGACCTCGCCCTCGCCGTCCGCATGGCGATAATTGACTGCCGTGCCCCTGTGCCCGGCGAGCGGGATCAACGGAAACTCCGACTCAATGACGTCGCGAATCTCGCGAGCCGTGATCACCTTGGCCTTCGACCACGCTGCCGCGCCCCCAACGTCCATGTATTCGATGAAGCGAACGGCTACGCCGGTGCCTTTGAAAAGCCGCACGAGCGGCAATATCTGACCGTCATTCACACCTCGCTCGACCACGGTGTTCACCTTGATCGGATCGAGTCCAACTGCGCGCGCCGTCTCGATGCCGTCCAGTATGCGCGACACGGGTATGTCGATGTCACTCATCTTGCGGAACACCGCATAATCGACTGCGTCGAGACTGACTGTCACACGTCCGAGACCGGCGTTGCGAAGTGATCGCGCCTTCGCGGCAAGCAGGGAACCGTTCGTCGTGAGCGCGAGCTCCATCGCCTTGCCGCTTATGGTCGTCAGTTTGGCGAGCTGCTCTATCAGCGATTCGAGGCCACGCCGCAGCAGTGGCTCTCCACCGGTGATACGTATCTTTTCCACGCCGAGCAGCGCGAATGCCTTCGCGAGCTTGAGCATTTGCGCGAACGACAGGCGCTCCGAAGATGCCAGAAACGGATAGTCCGCATCGAATGTCTCTCTGGGCATGCAATAGGTGCAACGAAAATTGCATTGATCGATAACGGACAGCCGTAAATCCCGCAAGGGACGATCGAGCCTGTCGAGAATGGGCGAGGAATCTCCAACGGTCAGGCGATCACGAGATGCCATATCCGCCAGTATCGGCTGGTCGATTATCTTCACGATCTGTTCGAGAGTGAACTGCGAATGGTTGGGCCGTGCAGCGCCCTTCGATGTTAAGAAGGTGGAACGTCTGCTCAGCGCATTGGATAACCTGCAGGATAGTCGGTCGGCGCGTGCGCGTGACACACAGTTCGCGTTGACGTCCGGAAGCACAGTACGCGCATGAAACGACCGTTGCACGACCGCGCGATCAAGTCAGTTGATAGGGACGAACGGGTACGACCTCGTCGGGAATCTCACATCCGCACAATTCCAGAATGGATCGTTCGATATTGCGCGTCATGGCGTCGAGCGCAAGCGCGTTCGGCGCGACGGAGAACGGCTCCGCGACTTCACTGGCGATCGCCTCCAGTGCAATCAGCGTATAGGAAATAAAAACACACAGAAGCGGCGTGAAAAACTCCGTCGAATCGACGAGGCCGAACGGGAGCAAGATGCAATAGGCGTAGACGGTCCGATGAAGCAATACGCTGTAGGAAAACGGAATGGGCGTCGACGCGATGCGCTCGCATCCGCCAATAGCCTTGCCCAATTCGTTGATCTGCGCGTCGAACATCCAGAGTTTCGTCTCCGAAGCCAGTGCACGAGCCTGTAAATCCGCCACGTCCCGACGAACGTCATTGAGAAGCGAAGTGGGCTTGTAGCAGCTCTTCCGCAGCGTGTCGGTCCGCGCGCGCCCGAGCAAGGGAAGAAGATCCGCGGTCGGATCGGTTCGACGCAGCTCGTGCTTCAGCGTATAGATACAGGCGATGAGCGTGCGGGCTATGTGAAGCTTGTCCGCGCCGGACGGGACATAGCACAAAATCTGCGACGTCAGGGACCGGCTCGAGATCAGAAGATTGCCCCAGTGATGGCGCGCCTCGTTGAACCGTTCGTAGCTCGCGTTATTGCGAAACGCAAGAAATATCGCGAGCGCGAGACCGAACAACGTGAACGGCGCCGTGTTGAGCGGAATCTTCTCGCCGAAGATGCGCCCGTGCGTGAACACGGCCAGGCTGCTGACAACGCCCATAAAGAATAGTTGGGGAATAATCGACTGCAACACGGAACCGTTCCAGACGAACAGCAATCGGAACCAGTTCTGATTCGACCTCACAATCATGATTTGCTCTGTTGTTGTACTGATCGCGCGGTTGCCATCAGTGATATCCCGCGTCCCCTTCCCTCACCTTGCCGCGGAATACGCGGTACTGCATGGCGTTGTAGACGAGAATGATGGGCAGCACGATGACCGTCCCGACGAGCGCGAACAACTGGCTCGAGTGACTGGCAGAGGCCTCCCAGATGGTCAGCGAAGGCGGGACGATGTTCGGCCAGATGCTGATGATCAAGCCGCTATAACCGAGGAAGCACAGTGCGAGCGTTAGAAGGAACGGTGTGGCCTCATGCTTCAGCCGCACCGCGCGGAAGATGCCCCACACGCAAAGAAGCACGAGGATCGGGACCGGAAGAAACCAAACGAGATTGCCGCTTCCGAACCAGCGATGTGCCACCGCCGGCAATCCGATCACCGTCCACAGACTGACGACGGCGACCGCCCCAAGCAGCACGATCACGATCGGCCTCATCAGCTCGCGCATCTTTCGTTGCAACTCTCCGTCCGTCTTCAGAATGAGCCAGCCGCACCCGAGCGTTGCATACGTGATGACCACGCCGATGCCGCAAAACAGGCTGAACGGCGAAAGCCAGTCGAATGGCTCGCCGACAAAGCGGCCATGGACAATCCGGATGCCTTGCAGAAGCGATCCCAGCACGATGCCCTGGCAGAAGGCCGCAAGTGCGGAACCGCCGATGAAGGCGAGGTCCCACGCATGCTGCGTCCGGGACGCCTTCGATCGCAGTTCGAAAGCCGCGCCGCGGAATATGAGCCCAACGACCATCAGGATCAAAGGCATGTAGTTCGCCGGCAGAAGCGTCGAATAGACCACCGGGAACGCTCCGTAGAGCGCGGCGCCGCCGAGCACGAGGAAGGTCTCGTTACCGTCCCAGACCGGGGCGATGGTATTGAGCATGACCTGCCGCTCACCTTTCCCTTCGAAAAACGGGAACAGCAGGCCGATGCCGAGATCGAATCCGTCCAGCATCACGTAGATGAACACACCGAGCCCGATGATCGCGGCCCACACAACGGGAAGGTCGATTTGCATGGCGTCATTCTCCTTCCAGTGCGTCGAGCGGGCGGTTCCGCAAGACAGGGTATCTGCGGGACAGGCGGCGCTCGACATGCTCCTCCGGCCCGCGTTTCATCAGCTTCAACATGTAGTACACCCCCGTTCCGAACACCAGGAAATACACCAGCACGAAGATCAGCAACGAAACGCCAGCCTGCTGGGCGCTGATCGGTGAAAGGGAATCCGCGGTCCGCAAGACACCGTAGACGGTCCAGGGTTGGCGGCCCACCTCGGTCGTGATCCATCCTGCCAGCAGCGCGACGATTCCCGATGGTCCCATGCAGAGAACAAAAATCTGATACCACCGCGTTTCATAGAGCCGGCCGCCCCGTCTGAGCAGCAGACCAAGAACGGCGGTCAACAGCATCAGCATGCCGAGGCCTGCCATCAGGCGAAAGGTCCAGAAGACAATCGGTGAATACGGACGGTCCTTCGCCGGAAACTCCTTCAGCCCACGAATTTCGCCATCCCAACTGTGCGTCAGGATGAGACTGCCCAGATGCGGTATCTTGATCGCGTAACGCGTCACCTCTGCCTCCATGTCGGGAAGGCCGAACAGATTGAGCGCCGTGCCGCCGTGCTCGGTCTCCCAGAGACCTTCGATGGCAGCGATCTTCGCCGGCTGATACTCACGCGTATTGAGCCCATGCGCGTCCCCGACGAGAATCTGGATCGGCGTCAGCAGGAGCAGCATCCACAACGCCATCGAAAAACTGCGCTTCACCGGCTTGTCTCGCCGGCCCTGCAACAGATGCCACGCGCCGCAAGCCGCGACGATGAAAGCCGCGACGATGAACGCGGCGATCGTCATATGCACGAGGCGATACGGGAACGAAGGATTGAAGATCACCTTCATCCAGTCCACCGGCACGATACGTCCGTTCTCGATGGCGAATCCCTGCGGCGTCTGCATGAAGCTGTTCGACGAAAGAATCCAGAAGGTCGAAATGAGCGTGCCCAGCGCCACCATCAAGGTCGCGAAGAAGTGGGCGCGTGGACTGACACGCTCCCATCCGAACAGCATGACGCCGAGAAACCCGGCCTCGAGAAAGAACGCCGTCAGCACTTCATAGGTCAGGAGCGGCCCGGTGATGTTCCCGGCGACACTGGAAAATCCGCCCCAGTTGGTGCCGAACTCATAGGCCATGACCACGCCCGACACGACGCCCATTCCGAAGCCGATCGCAAAGATCTTCGACCAGAAATGGAACATCTCCTTGTAGGCGGCGTCGCCGGTCAGCAGCCAGCGCCATTCCAGCACGGCGAGGAAACTGGCCATTCCGATGCTGATCGCAGGGAAGACGATATGAAACGAGACCGTGAAGGCGAACTGCAGCCTGGCGAGGTGGAAGGCATCGAATAGTTCCATGGCTGAACAATTTGCTCCTGGTTGTTGCAGCAATTGCGGCAAGAGAGGCGTGAGACGACGAATCGGCCTTGCCGCCTGATGCTCACGGTCGTGAAGAGATCGTGCCTGGCCGAAGCATCCGCCGGATGCTTCGCGCAGGACAGCTTTCGATCTGATGCGTCGAGTGTCGCGATCAGTCTTGTGCGGAACGTACGACGTGAACGGGAACGGACTTGTACGAAGGCGTTCCGCTTTCCTTGTCGATATAGTCGAAAGGCACCAGCACGTTCGCTTCCGGGTAGTAGGCGGCCACTGAACCCGGCGCGATGTCATAGACGATGGCCGTGATCTTCTTCAGGCACAGTTGTCTGCCGGATGCGATCGTTTCGATGTCGACCAGGTCGCCATGCTCGAGCCCGCGCGCGGCAAGATCCGCTTCGTTCATGAACAACACGTCGCGCCGGCCGAATACGCCGCGATACCGATCGTCGAGGGCATAGATTGTCGTGTTGTACTGGTCGTGGCTGCGGATCGTGATGAGACGCAAGACACCGGTCGCGCCGAGCACGTCCGCATCTTCCTTCACGCCACCGTACACCGAGAACATCGCCCTGCCTGAAGGCGTGGGCCATACGCGTTCGGTCGGAGGCAGCGGCATGCGGAATCCTCCGGGCGTTCTGATTCGCTCGTTGAAGGCTTCGAAGCCCGGCACCGTTTGCTCGATCAGATCGCGAACCTTGTCGTAATCGGCTATCAGGTCCTTCCACGCCACCTTGCTGCCCGGCAGCGTGGCGCTCGCGATGCCAGCAATGATCGCGGGCTCGGAGAGCAGATGTTCCGATGCCGGCGTCAGCTTTCCCGACGACGCATGGACCATCGACATCGAATCCTCGACGGTAATGGATTGCCGCCCGGTCGCCTGCATATCGAGTTCGGTGCGACCAAGAACGGGCAGCAGATACGATTCCTTTGCCACCAGCAGGTGTGATCGATTCAGCTTCGTGCCAAGGTGAACGCTCAGATCGAGCTTGCCCATCGCGGGGAACGCCAGCTCGGAGTCAGGCAGCGCAACTGCGAAATTGCCGCCGAGGCAAACGAGGGCTTTGGCCGACCCGGCGACCATCGCCTGCATCGCCTGGACGGCATCGTGTCCGTGAGCCTTGGGCGGCTGGAACCCGAATACGTCCTCGATCTTTTGAAGGAAACTCTCGGACGGCTTTTCGGTGATGCCCACCGTCCGGTTGCCTTGCACGTTCGAATGCCCGCGCAACGGACAGATCCCCGCGCCAGGCTTGCCAATGTTGCCGCGCATGAGCAGCAGATCGGCGATCAGCCGGACGTTGGCCGTCCCCTTGTTATGCTGGGTGACGCCCATGCCGTACGTGACGATCGTCGCGTTCGATTTGGCATAGGCAATGGCCACCGCTTCGAGATGTTCACGGTCGAGCCCGCTCGCCTTTTCGATGTCCTCCCATGACGTGGCTTCGAGATCGGCCGCGCACGCCTCGAAGCCCTGAGTGTGAGCGGCAATGAACTCGTGATCCAGCACGGTCCCGCCCTGCTCCGCATCCATCTGGAGCAGCGCCTTCATGATGCCTTTGAGGGCGGCGGCATCTCCGCCGGCGTCCAGCTGGAAATAGGTCGACGCGATGCGTGTCGAGCCTAACATCGCCATTTCGACGACGCTCTGCGGATCGGCGAAGCGCTCGAGCGCTCGCTCGCGCAGAGGATTGAATACGATGATGGGAACGTTGCGCCGTGAGCATTCGTGAAGGGTTCCCATCATGCGTGGGTGATTCGTGCCGGGATTGTGACCGATGGAAAGGATGAGTTCGGTCTTGTCGAAGTCGTCCAGCGATACCGTGCCCTTGCCGATACCGATCGACTGAGGCAACCCGACGCTGGTCGGCTCGTGGCACATGTTCGAGCAATCGGGGAAGTTGTTGGTGCCGAACTCCCGGGCGAACAACTGGAAGAGATAGGCCGCCTCGTTCGATGCCCTTCCCGATGTATAGAACTCCGCGTCGTTGGGCGAAGGCAAACCGCGAAGCACCTCACCGATGCGCGCAAATGCATCTTCCCATTCGACGGCCCGGAACTTGTCTGTGGCGGCGTCGTAGACGAGGGGATGCGTCAGTCGGCCGAGATCCTCAAGCTCGAAGTCCGAGCGCTGCAACAGCGACGACACGGTGTTGCTTTCAAAGAACTCCGGCGTCACCCGCTTGGTCGTTGCTTCCCACGTGACTGCTTTGGCGCCGTTCTCGCAGAACTGAAAAGTAGACTTGTGCTCTTTGTCTGGCCAGGCGCAACCCGGGCAATCGAAGCCGTCGGGCTGATTGGTCCGTAACAGCGTGATCGGCGCCTCTACGCTTTCCATCTGGGTCCGGATCGCCTGAGCTGTCGCGCGGAGCGCTCCCCAGCCTCCTGCAGGTCCGTCATAGGGTCGGATACCCGGCACTTCACGTCGTGTGGTCATATTGGACTCCATGAACTTCCCAGATGCCTGGGAGGCTGTTCAACAGCGGGTTGCGGGCTCTTCTCGGCATGCTGCTGAGATAGGTTCAGTCTAGTCGCGCCCATGCGCCGCGACCGGTACAGAACGCGCGATGGCGAGCAAGCACAGAATGATGAGGGCGTCTGCGTGAGTGACCAACCCGTCCCTCCTTGGTCGTCATGCGAGTGATTCCTCGTTGCTCGAGGAAATTTTAAGGACGTACCAAGCGCAAGTTAATATCGGTTTTGCCGATGATAAGAATTGGAAGGCGAACCTCGATCGGGTATCAGCGATGCATAGCTGCCGAGACGAGGAGATGCAAAGGAAGCACGAGCAGCGCGGTGGCAATGACTCCCACGAGCCATAGCGCAACGAACCAGAGCAACTGCTTCCCGTATGGCCGACGATCCTCATGGCCCGCGCAAAGTTTCGTTCTGCTTCCTGGCATGCGCACTTCCGCCGACGTGAGCCGTCCTCTTGCGCGCGGCACGCCGCCGGGCTCGACATCAGGTTCGCGTTGATGGATGACCATAGTCTTGCTCCAAAGAAGGACAAAGCCCAGACGATGGGCGCCGAGTTCGCGGAAAGCCTTCTAATCGAACCAGCGCTCTTTGGCGCTTCGCGTGCTTACATGCCGCGCTAAAAAATCGCTCTTCGGTCGAGGCGTGGCCTATGCTGGGTGAAACGCTCTTTTCATCCTATCGGGAGATGTTCCATGCAACAGCAACAAGCAGAGTTCGACTTCTACATCAACCTCACGAAACCCACGCTCGGGTTGTATGTCCGCAAGGGTGCAGGCCTGCCGGATTTCGCGGCGGCCGAAGCGAAACAGTGGCAGTTTTCCGGGCATATCTGGCAAAGCGAGCTGTCGCCCGCGATACTCAAGGAACTCGATTCGAACGGCCATGCCTTTCAAGAGCTGGGCAGCTAGATATGGCCGCCCGGCTCCTTTAGAACGCCTACACGCGCACCATCAGGTTTCGCTGCTAGCGGACTCGGTCTTGCCTTCCGCTGACTTTGCCGTGCCCTTCCTGCTCGCCGCCTTGGCCTTCTTCGGCTTCGCCTCGGCCTCGACCTTCTTGAACGCGACCTCGTCCGTCTCCTTGTCGTAGCTTACGTCCACCGTGTCGCCGGATTTGAGCTTGTCGCCGAGGATTTCCTTCGCCAAGCGCGTCTCCAGTTCCTGACGAATCTGGCGCTTCAGTTCGCGTGCCCCGAACTCCGGCCGATAACCCACGTCGGCGAGATGATCAATGACCGAGTCCTGCACCTTGAGCGTGATGTCCTGCGCAGCCGCCGTGCGCGTGACGCGATCGATCTGGATCCGCACGATCGAACGGATGTTTTCGCGCGAGAGCCCATGAAACACGATGATTTCATCGATGCGGTTCAGGAACTCCGGACGGAAATGCCCCTTCAGCACGTCCATGAGCTTCGCGCGCATTTCCTTTTCTGAATCGCGATCCTTGTCGCTCTTCTCCAGGTTATCCATGATGATGGACGCGCCGAGATTGCTCGTCGAGATGATGATCGTATTGCTGAAGTCGACCACGCGGCCTTTGCCGTCGGTGAGGCGGCCATCGTCGAAAACCTGCAGCAGCACGTTGTTCACATCGGGATGCGCCTTCTCGATTTCGTCGAGCAGGATCACGCAATACGGACGGCGGCGCACGCGCTCGGTGAGCTGACCGCCTTCGTCATAGCCCACATATCCCGGCGGCGCGCCGATCAGCCGTGCGACCGCATGCCGCTCCATGTATTCCGACATGTCGATGCGGATCACCGCCTGCTCGTCGCCGAACACGGTTTCCGCGAGCGCCTTCGCGAGCTCGGTCTTGCCGACGCCGGTCGGCCCGAGGAACAGGAACGTTGCAATCGGACGGTTCGCCTGGCCCATGCCCGCGCGTGAAAGACGCACCGCATCGCTGACGGCGACGACAGCTTCGTCCTGACCGACCACGCGCTCGCGCAGCTTGTTCTCCATGTCGAGCAGCTTCTGGCGCTCTTCTTGCGTAAGCTCGGTGACGGGAATGCCGGTGAGACGCGATACGACTTCCGCAACCGCGGCAACCGTCACTTCCAGCGTTTCCGATCCCGTCTTGCGCTGCCAGGCCTCGGTAAGCCCATCGAGCTTTGCCTGCTTGTCCTTGATGCGTTCCTCGAAACCCTTCGCTTCGTCGAAGCGCTTGCGCGACGACGCATAGTCCTGCTCGCGCTTCAGCTGCGCGATCTCTGCTTCGAGTTCCTGAATCTCGGGCGGCCGCGAAGTGGCGCCGATGCGCACGCGCGCGGCCGCCTGATCGATGAGATCGATAGCCTTGTCCGGCAGATAGCGCGACGTGACGTAGCGGTCCGACAGCTCGGCCGCGGCCACGAACGCATCGTCGGCGAAGGTGACCTGATGGTGCGCTTCGAGCTTGTCGCGCAGGCCGCGCAGAATGACGATGGTCTGCTCGACAGTCGGCTCCGGCACGAGCACGGGCTGGAAGCGCCGTTCGAGCGCCGCATCTTTCTCGATGTACTTCTGATACTCGTTGAGCGTCGTCGCCCCGATGAGGCTCAGCTCGCCGCGAGCGAGCGCGGGCTTGAGCACGTTGGCGATATCGAGCCCGCCTTCCCCGCCTCCCTGCCCCGCGCCGACGATCGTATGCAGTTCGTCGATGAACACGATCAGCTCGTCCTGCTTGGCTGTGATTTCATCGATGAGCTGCTTGGCGCGCTCCTCGAATTCGCCGCGATACTTCGCGCCCGCGACCATCGAGTTGATGTTGATCTCGATGAGCCGCTTGTTGCGCAGATCTTCGGGCACGTCGTCATTGACGATGCGCTGCGCCAGCCCTTCGACGATCGCGGTCTTGCCCACGCCCGGCTCGCCGATCAACACAGGGTTGTTCTTCTTGCGCCGCGCGAGCACTTCGATCGTGCTCTCGATTTCCTGCGCGCGTCCGAGCACCGGATCGAGCTTGCCTTGCCGCGCCATGGCCGTGAGGTCGCGGCCGAACTTGTCGAGCGTGGGCGTGCCGCTCGGCGTATCGACGCGTCCGTCTTCCGCGCCCTTGCCGACGATCTTCACCACCTTCTGGCGCAAGGCCTCCGCTGTCACGCCGTATTTCTTCAGCAGCGTCCCCGCGATGGAGTCCGGCACGGCCGCGAGACCGATCAGCACATGCTCCGGGCCGACATAGGAATGCCCGAGCTCCCGCGAGGCCTGAAACGCGTACTGGAATGCTTTCTTGAGACGCGGCGAGATCGTCATCTTCTCGACGGACGCATCCGGATCGGCCTTGCCCTTCTGCGCGTGCTCGTCGATGTAGCGCTTGATGTCGTCCGGCGACAGCTTCATTTCCTTGAAGAGCGCCTGCACGACATCGGTGTCGGCCAGGACATAGAGGACCTGTTCGGTATCGAGCTCGGTCTTCTGCAATTCATGTGCCTTTTCTGCGGCGCGTTGCAGAAGCTCCATCGTCTGCTCGCTGAAGGCATCGGTGACATCGACGGATTCGCGCGGCACCGAGGCCACCATATCCTCGTCGTCTTCATCCTCGCCGCCGGGCATGCCGCCCATGAGGCGCGACAGGCCGCCGCCGCCCAGCAGGGAATCGAACGGATTCAGCATGCTTTGATGCCGCATCAGCTGACGATAGTCGTATTCGCAAATCGACATCGACTTGCGCTGGCCGTTCTGCACGACGGTCACTTGCGCGACCGCCGGACGGGCATGACAAATTTCGCAAAGGGCAGCCATGATCAGTCTTCTCCATGTTCGCGCGGCCAGATTCCGACCATGACGACGATCACGCGCATGGCGATGCGATCGTCATTTCAGGTCGAACCGCCGCCTGGTAAAGAGTTCGTTTTCCCCATGGTCTCTCTTATCGGCGAAATGCAGCTCGTAGTCGCCTCCGCGCGTGGTGGACACGAATGCAAGATCGTCGGGCCGTGGGGTTCATTCACATCCGTCCCCCCGAATGGCCAATTGCGCGCACACGCTTCCGGCTGATTCTATGGCGTCCACCGAGAACCTGCGTTCCAACGAGACACATGACGAGCTGGCAGTCAGATCCTACGACAGCGTTAGGGGACAGCAATAGACTTTGGTTCTCCGATGCTTAGTATCGGATGGGCCGTGGGATGGATTGGCGTGCCCCTGGCTTGACCTGAGAATGCCGACGGGCTATGCGAGCGTAAAGTGCATTCGCCCCGCAAAAGCCGGGCGCTATAGCCGCTCGATCAAGCGCCGGTCCGCCTGCTCGCAATATTCGTGACACGCCGCACGTGCCGCGTTCGCCGCGCCATGCACGAAAAGCGGCGCATCCGCGCGTCGGGACATCGACACCACGATGGACGGCGGCGAGGGCTGCAGCGGCAGTTCCACCACTTCTCCGCGCGCGATCAGATCATCGACGAACAAACGCGGAATCGCCGCCACGCCGAAGCCATCGCGCACGAGTTGCACGATCACCGAAATCGACGGCGACCCGGTGATGCGCGTATCCGCGAGCGGCACGCCGTTGGCGAGCGCGAGCTTGCCGACGATGTCCTCCAGCGCGCGATGCGGCGCCGTTCCGCGCCCGAATGTCAGAATCGGATGACGCAGAACGCGTTTCGCGAGTCCGCTGCGCGCAAGCGGCAGCAGGCCCGCGCGCGCTATCCAGTGCACCGGATAGTTCGCGAGCGCATCGCACACGACGGATTCCTCATCACTGCCTTCCACGCGAATGATGAGATCGAGTTCGCCTGTCATCAGACGCCGCTGCAACACGACGCTCACGTCCACCGCAAGCTCTACTTCGAGCTGTGGAAAGTCGTTCGAGAGCCGCCGCATGTAATCGGCAAGCCAGCTATGCACGACTGTTTCGATCACGCCGAGCCGCAGCTTGCCGCGCATCGCGCCTTCATGTGACGCGGCGGCCTGCAACTGACGCGTCGCCTCGACCACGGCCTTTGCATAGCCAAGCAGATATTCGCCGTTCGGAGTGAGCCGGAATTCGCGACTCTCGCGATCGACGAGCACGGTCTGCAACTCGTCCTCCAGCGCCTTCAGGCGTTGCGAGATTGCGGCAGGCGTGGCGTGCAGCGCGGTCGCGGTAGTCCGGAAGCTGCGCAGCTTGGCGAGCGTGACGAAGGTTTCGAGAAAGCGCGTATTCATAGCCCAAGGCTTTTGTGAAACAAGCGGGACAAACCGTTCCGAAAATCTCGACATGACTCGGGAAAACCCGCGATTTCGTTAAGAAATTCTATTCACCCAGCGCAAATAAAACTAGTTGGCGTCAAATTTTCTTCTTTTCTATGCTTGGCCTGACGGTAGGCAAAACGCATCGCCCGCCGCAGACGAACCAACGCAACCCGCCAGAGCACGCTGACACCATGACCCCATTCGAATTCCGCCAGGCCGTACGCCACGGAGACTTCCGTGGCCCGACGGCCGGGCACTGCGGCGAGTACGCGCAAGCCAACCTCGCGATCCTGCCCGCCGCGCACGCGCACGATTTCCTGCGCTTTTGTCATGCGAACCCGAAGCCGTGCCCGCTGCTCGGCGTGGGTGAGCCCGGCGACTTTCGCGTGCAGATGCTCGGGCGCGACATCGACATCCGCACCGACGTCCCCGCTTACAACGTCTACCGCGACGGCAAGCCGAGCGAGCAGGTCGAATCGATCGAAGCGCTCTGGCAGGACGATTTCGTGGTGTTTGCGATCGGCTGCTCATTCTCGTTCGAGCACATGCTCGCGCAGGAAGGCATCGGACTGCGCCACGTCGAAGAAGGCCGCAACGTGCCGATGTACCGCACCAACATTCCAAACCGGCGCGCGGGCGTGTTCGGCGGCGAACTCGTCGTGTCGATGCGGCCGCTGCGCGGCGCCGACGCGATCCGCGCCGTGCAGATCACGAGCCGCTTTCCGGGCGTGCATGGCGCGCCCGTGCATATCGGTGATCCGGCGGAACTGGGCATCGCCGATCTCGCGCGTCCCGAGTTCGGCGACGCGGTGACGATCCGCCCGGGCGAACTGCCTGTCTATTGGGCTTGTGGCGTGACGCCGCAAACCGCGCTGATGGCCGCAAAGCTGCCGCTTGCGATCGCGCACGCGCCGGGCCACATGCTGATGACGGATATCACCAACGCGTCACTGGCCATTTTCTGACCGTCCCGGCGGCGCGCACCGCGCTGCCGCACGACGAGCGATTCACAGCACATCGAAGCCATCCGGCCACGCGGCCCGGAGGGAATGACGCATCCCTACGCTCGTGCGCGGCTTCGATCGATACGCATGCGTCTATTCACGGGAGCAACAGATGGACAGCAAGACACTCACGGCGAGCGCCGACGATGCCGCCGACATGAAGGCGCCGACGGGAAGTCCGCAGCTTTCCTGGTACGCCGAAGCCGGTCCGCGCGCACAGCGCGCGTTCTGGAGCTGCAAGGTGGGCTACATGCTCGACGGCATGGACACACAGATGCTTTCCTTCGTCATCCCGACGATCGTCGCCACCTGGGGCATCACGCTCGCGGACGCCGGCTTCATCGGCACCATGACGCTGCTGTCCTCTGCCCTCGGCGGCTGGGTTGCAGGAATACTGTCCGACCGCATCGGCCGCGTGCGCACGTTGCAGCTCACCGTGCTGTGGTTTGCGGTATTCACGGGCCTGTGCGGTCTTGCACAGAACTATGGCCAGTTGCTCGCGGCTCGCGCGCTGATGGGCTTTGGTTTCGGCGGCGAGTGGACGGCGGGCGCGGTGCTGATCGGCGAAGTGATCCGCGCGCGCGATCGCGGCAAGGCGGTCGGCCTCGTCCAGTCGGGCTGGGCGCTCGGCTGGGGCCTGGCCGCCCTGCTCTACGCGGTGCTGTTCTCCGTGATGGCGCCTGAGGTCGCGTGGCGCGCATTGTTCCTGATCGGGCTCGTACCCGCCGTGCTCGTGCTCTTCATCCGTCGATACGTCAAGGAGCCGGAAGTATTCGAGCAGGCCAAGGTTCAGCAGCAGGACGCGCAAGACACGCCGCGCTTCACCGAGATCTTCGCGCCCCGACTGCTTTCGACGACACTGCGCGCCGCCCTCCTCACGACGGGCGCACAGGGCGGCTACTACGCGATCACGACCTGGCTGCCGACTTTCCTCAAGACCGAGCGTCACCTCACGGTGATGGGCACGGGCGGCTATCTGGCGATGATCATCGCGGGCTCGTATGCGGGCTATCTGTGCAGCGCATGGCTTACCGACCGCATCGGCCGCAAACCGAACTTCATTCTGTTCGCGCTCGGCTCGATGGCGATAGCCTTCGCGTACACCTCGCTGCCGCTCACGAATGCATCGATGCTGTGGCTCGGTTTTCCGCTCGGCTTTTTCGCGTCGGGCATCTTCTCCGGCATGGGCGCATTCCTCACCGAACTCTTTCCGACTCGTGTACGCGGCTCGGGCCAGGGCTTTTGCTACAACGTCGGCCGCGCGATCGGGGCGCTGTTCCCGGTGCTGATCGGCGCGTTGTCGAGCCACTTCGGACTGGGTACGAGCATCGGCATATTCTCGGTGGCGGCGTATGGCGTGCTGATCATCGCCGCGCTCACGCTGCCCGAGACGCGCGGCCGTGAACTCGAATCCGCCTGAATCGCACCTTTCGCATCCCATCACCTCTTCGCCTCGAGATCACGACACGATGAAGCACGATCACGCCTCCGATGTTTGCACGCCCTCCCGCTGGCAGTTCTGGATCGACCGCGGCGGCACGTTCACCGATATCGTCGCGCGCCGCCCGGACGGCACGCTCACCACGCACAAGCTGCTGTCCGAAAACCCGGAGCAATATCGCGATGCAGCCGTCGCCGGGATTCGCTACCTGCTCGGCTTGCAAGCCGGCGAAGCCATCACGCCGCGCGATGTCGAAATGGTCAAGATGGGCACGACGGTCGCGACCAATGCATTGCTCGAACGCAAAGGCGAGCCTGTCGCGCTCGTCACCACGCGCGGCTTTCGCGATGTGTTGCGGATCGCATATCAGAACCGTCCGCGCCTGTTCGATCTCGACATTGCGTTGCCGGAAGCGCTCTATGAGACCGTGGTGGAAATCGACGAACGCATGAGCGCACACGGCGAAGTGGTCGCGGCGCTCGATCACGCAGCAGCGGAACGCGCACTGCGCAAGGTCTATGAAAACGGCATCCGTGCACTCGCGATCGTGCTGATCCACGGGTATCGCCACACGGTTCATGAACGCGAGCTTGCGGATCTGGCGCGCCGCATCGGCTTCACGCAGGTCTCGGTGTCTCACGAAGTCTCGCCGCTGATGAAGATGGTCTCGCGCGGCGATACGACCGTGGTGGATGCGTACCTGTCGCCCATCCTGCGCCGCTATGTGGATCAGGTCGCGAGCGAAATGCCGGGCGTGAACCTGCAGTTCATGCAGAGCAGCGGCGGTCTGACGCGCGCCGACGTTTTTCAGGGCAAGGACGCGATTCTGTCCGGTCCGGCCGGCGGTATCGTCGGCATGGTGCGCGCGGCGCAGGCAGCGGGCTTCGAACGCGTGATCGGCTTCGACATGGGCGGCACGTCGACGGATGTCTCGCACTTCAACGGCGAGTTCGAGCGCGTATTCGAAACGCAGGTGGCAGGCGTGCGCATGCGCGCGCCGATGATGAGCATCCATACCGTGGCGGCAGGCGGCGGATCGGTGCTCGGCTTCGACGGCGCGCGGCTGCGTGTCGGCCCCGATTCGGCAGGCGCGAATCCGGGTCCGGCGGCATACCGGCGCGGCGGCCCGCTCGCGGTCACCGACTGCAACGTGATGCTCGGCAAGATTCAGCCCGACTATTTCCCGCGCGTCTTCGGTCCGCACGCGAACGAGCCGCTCGACCGCGAGATCGTCGCCGAGCGCTTTCAGGCACTCGCCGATGACATCTTCGCGGCTACCGGTCAGCGCCGCACGTCCGAGGAACTCGCGGAAGGCTACCTGGAGATTGCCATCGGCAGCATGGCGAACGCGATCAAGAAGATTTCCGTGCAGCGCGGCCACGACGTCTCGCAGTATGTGCTGACGACTTTCGGCGGCGCGGGTGGCCAGCATGCGTGCGGCGTGGCCGACGCGCTCGGCATGACGCGAGTGTTCGCGCATCCGCTTGCGGGCGTGCTGTCCGCCTACGGCATGGGCCTCGCGGACCAGACGGCGATGCGCGAGCGAGCGCTGGAGATGACGCTCGACACGTCTTCACTCGCAACGCTGAACGACGCGCTCGATGCGCTCGCGGACGATGCGACCCGTGCACTGCTGGAACAGGGCGTCGACACCGCGCGTATCACGACCGAGCGACGCATCCATCTGCGCTATCAGGGCACGGATTCCGCGCTTGCGGTGCCGGCGGGCAGCGTCGATGCGATGCGCGCCGCGTTCGAAGCCGCGTATCGTCAACGCTATGCGTTTTTGATGGCGGATACGCCGCTCATCGCGGAGCTCGCTTCCGTGGAAGCGATCGGACATTCCAGCGCGCCAGTCCAGGCCGGCAGCCTGCCGCGGCGCGCGGCAGGCGACCCGCTGCACGCGCAGACGGTCGTGCGCATGTATTCGGGCGGTAGCTGGCACGACGCATCGCTGTACCAGCGCGAAACGCTGTGCGCGGGCGACACGCTCGACGGCCCGGCGATCATCGCCGAAAAGAACGGCACGACCGTGGTCGAACCGGGATGGCAGGCGGTGCTGACCGTTCAGGGCAACGTGGTGATGACGCGCGTGCAGCCACTGCCGACACGCCGCTCGATCGGCACCGAGGCCGACCCTGTGCGCCTCGAGATCTTCAACAACCTGTTCATGTCGATCGCCGAGCAGATGGGCTTGCGTCTGCAAAACACGGCGTATTCGGTGAACATCAAGGAGCGTCTCGACTTCTCGTGCGCGATCTTCGATGCCGCGGGCAATCTGATTGCGAACGCGCCGCACATGCCGGTGCATCTGGGCTCGATGGGCGAAAGCATCAAAACCGTCATCGAGCGCAATCGCGGCGCGATGCGCGACGGCGATGTGTTCATGCTCAACGACCCGTATCACGGCGGCACGCATTTGCCCGACGTGACCGTGATTACGCCCGTATTCGCCGACGGCTCGTCCGAGCCGCTCTTCTACGTCGGCTCGCGCGGCCATCATGCGGATATCGGCGGCATTACGCCCGGCTCGATGCCGGCGGCCTCGTCGCATATCGAGGAAGAAGGCGTGTTGATCGATAACTGGCAGCTCGTCTCGGCGGGCGTGCTGCGCGATGCCGAAACGCGCGCGCTGCTTGCGTCGGGCCGCTATCCGGCGCGCAACATCGCGCAGAACATGGCCGACCTGCGCGCGCAGATCGCCGCGAACCAGAAGGGCGTGGACGAGCTGCGCCGCATGGTCGCGCAATTCGGCCACGACGTGGTGCTCGCTTTCATGCAGCACGTGCAGGACAACGCCGAAGAGGCGGTGCGCCGCGTGATCGGCGCGCTCAAGGACGGCCGCTACCGCTACGAACTCGATAACGGCGCGGTGATCGACGTCGCCATTCGCGTCGATGCCGCGACGCGCAGCGCGACGGTCGATTTCAGCGGCACGTCCGCGCAATTGCCGAACAACTTCAACGCGCCGAAGGCGGTCTGCATGGCGGCCGTGCTCTATGTGTTCCGCACGCTCGTCGGCGACGACATACCGCTCAACGCGGGTTGCCTGAAGCCGCTCTCGGTGATCGTCCCGGACCGCTCGATGCTCAATCCGGTCTATCCCGCGGCGGTGGTCTCGGGCAACGTCGAGACATCCTCCGCAATCACCAATGCGCTGTACGGCGCGCTCGGCATCGTGGCGTCGAGTCAGGGCACGATGAACAACTTCACGTTCGGCGACGCCCGCTACCAGTACTACGAGACGATCGCGGGGGGCAGCGGCGCGGGCGAGGGCTTCAGCGGCGTCGATGCGGTACAGACGCACATGACCAACTCGCGCCTGACCGACCCCGAAGTGCTCGAATGGCGCTACCCCGTGCGGCTCGAGTCGCACCTGATCCGCGCGGAGTCGGGCGGAGCGGGACGCTGGCGCGGCGGCAACGGCGCGATCCGGCGCATCCGCTTTCTCGCGCCGATGACCGCATCGATTCTCTCGAACAACCGCATTCATGCGCCTTTCGGCGCGGCAGGCGGACGTGCGGGACGACGCGGCAGCAATCGCGTCGAGCGCGCGGATGGCGAGATCGTCGCATTGGGCCATATCGCCAGCGTCGAGATGGCCGCGGGCGACGTGTTCGTGGTGGAAACGCCGGGTGGTGGCGGTTTCGGCGCAGTGTGATTCCGGTGCCGCGAGCCGTGCGGCGCGCACGGCTCGCGGCCTGGCCTGATCTTGTCGCATTGCAACGGTGGCGGGGCCCGCCGCGGATACGTCCGCAACGACGTATGGCTGCGCCGACCGCTACTTGGAATCGCGTAGCAGCCCAAGCCGGACGAGGCTCTCAGCCGTGGCAACGATGGCCTCTTCGCGCGGACGCGGCGTCCAGCCCAGCAGACGCATTGCCTTTTCGCTCGTGGAGTTCATGTTCACGCCGAGCAGCGGCACGATGCCCTTCACCGCCGGATTCCGCATGGCCGCGATGCGCACCAGCCAGTTCGGCAACACGCGCTTCGTCACTTTGCTCGCGGCCGCGCCCATGCGGCGCCTGAGCACCTCGGCGACGTCGATCATCCACATGCTTTCGCCGGCGGTCGCCAGAAAGCGCTCGCCGGACGCGGCCGGATTGGTCATCGCCCGCAGATGCAGGTCGGCCACGTCGCGCACATCGACAAAACCGCAATTGATCCTGGGGCAGCCCGCCTGACCGTCCATCAGATTCGCGATGATCCGGATCGAGTGCGAATAGTCGGCGCCGAGCACAGGGCCCAGCACGCCGACGGGATTGATCGCCGCGAGTTCGAGTCCGTTCCCCTCGCGCGCGATAAAGTCCCACGCCGCGCGTTCGGACAGCGTCTTCGATTTCTGATACAGCCACACGTTGCCGGTCACGTCGCTCCAGTCGGACTCGTCGAACGGTCTGTTCATCGACTTATGCCCGGCACAGATCGCACCGAACGCGGAGGTCAGCACCACGCGCCGGACGCCGGCGTCCCGCGCGGCGCGCAGCACCCGCATATTGCCGTCCACCGCGGGCTTCACCCAATCTTCTTCGCGGACCTGATTGCCCGACGGTGTCGGCGACGCACCGTGCAATACGTACGCGCAGCCGTCAGCCGCTTCGGCCCAGCCACGGTCGCCGCCCAGATCGGCCTCGACGAAGGACAGGCGATCGCCCGGTTCCGCGCCGCCCTCCTTGAGATTCGCGCGCACTTCCGCTTCGCGGGCCAGCGACCGGACCGTGGTCCGTACCCGATAGCCGCTCGCGAGCAGCGCCAGAATGCAGTGCTGCGCGATAAATCCAGTCCCGCCGGTGACGAGCACCTGTTTGTCCGTTTTGTCATTCATGTCGATTTCATTTCCTGATTCACCCGCAGTACCTCCACTCCCTGAATGCCGGATCGTCGTCCGGGCGGTGTCATGAGAAGCCTTATCTCTCTGAAGTTGAATGAAGAGGTCCAAAGCGTAAGGGCGGGCAGCCGAACTGTGAATGCTCTAAAATGCGATTTATTTTCGTAAAAGTACGGATATGAGCAGCGATCCTTTCTCCGACATCCTCAGGTTCGCGAACGCCGAATCGCTCGTCACGGGCGGCTTCACGGCGGGAGGCGCATGGGCGATCCGCTTTCCGGCACCGACGACGATCAAATTTTTCGCTGTCGTGAAAGGCCATTGCTGGGTGCGAATCGACGGCGAGGCAGAACCCATTCGTTTCGACGCGGGCGATGTGGGCCTGCTGGCCGTGCCACGGTCTTTCGTGCTGGCGAGCGATCCGGATATCGTCCCCATCGACGCAATGAGCGTGTTTTCCGGCGCAGGCGCAGGCAGGACGAAAGCGCAACTCGGAAACGGCTGCGACTTCGCTCATATCGGCGGGCACGTCCTGCTCGATCCCGCGAGCGGGCGGCTACTCGCCGATGTTCTTCCGCCATGGATTCACATACCCGCTGCATCGCCGCAAGCAACGACTTTCCGATGGCTCCTCGATCGACTGGTCGAGGAGCAGGCGGTCGAACAGCCCGGCACGCAACTCGCGTCCGCCCACCTCGCTCAGCTTCTGTTCATCCAGATTCTGCGTGCCCACCTGAAGACATCCGGCCCCCTGCCAGCCGGATGGCTACGGGCGCTCGGCGATCCGCGCATCGCACCCGCCTTGCGATTGATGCACGACGAGCCCGGTCGCGCGTGGCACCTCGATGAACTCGCGCAGGCTTGCGCGATGTCCCGGACGACGTTCGCTGTCCATTTCAAAACCATTGCGGGCGTGACGCCGCTGGCTTATCTCACCCAATGGCGCATGCATCTTGCCGAACGCGCGTTGCGGGAGGAAAACACGCCTGTCGGCAGCGTGGCGCAAACGTTGGGCTATGCGTCCGAAAGCGCGTTCAGCAATGCGTTCAAGCGTGTCAACGGCCAATCTCCGAACACATACCGGAGGACCGCGCGCGCCACGGCCCGTGAACATGATCCCGCGCCGCTAAAGTTCGTCGGCGTGAAGCCGTAAACGAAATGGAGTCGCTTCAGGATGTCGGGCAGCGCCCCTGTTCGGCCCCGTCGAATCGAGCCGGACCCGGTGCCATGAACGACGGCTCCGGTCGTCGTTCGACGGTGCAGCCGCCCGAACATCGCCGGCCAGCACCACGGCAGCGCAACCAAGCATCAAGCGCGCGACAAGAGGGTTGGAGAGAACAGCCACGTCACCTGTCCCATCCTGCAAAGCCCTTTGTGTTGCTTTTTACTTGCGACGGCAAAAGAACGGTCAAATGGGCCTCGGTCCCTCACCGCCCAATCGGATAAGCGTCCTGCTCCTCCAGACATGCGCGATGGCGAAGCGCGTATTTCGGTGCGTCCGCTTTTCTTCTCGCGCTCCGGCCGCGGTGCTCGTTTTCTTCGCACTGACGTTGTGCGGCTTGCCGGTCATCGCGCAGGAAAACGTGCTGCGCGTGCTCGCGTGGCCGGGCTATGCCGACAGCGACGTCGTGAAGACTTTCGAAGCCCGCTTCAACGCACGCGTCGAAGTGACCCTCGTGGACTCCGACGAAGCGTTGTGGGACAAGATGCACGCCGGCGACAAGCCACGGTTCGACGTACTCGCGGCCAACACCGCGGAAATACACCGCTATGCGCAGGAGAACCTGCTCACGCCGCTCGATCCGGACAAGCTGCCCAACACGCAACGGCAATTGCCGCGCTTTCGCGCGCTCGCGTCGATCAACGGACTCACCGCGAACGGCAAGGTCTACGCGATCCCGTTCACGTATTCGTCTATGGGACTGATCTACGATCGCAAGCAGATTCCCATTGCGCCCCGCTCCATGAAGGAGCTATGGAATCCGCGCTATCAAGGGAAGGTGCTCGACTTCAACAGCGCGCAGCATAACTTCTCATTCGCGGCGCTGGCACTCGGCTATCCGCATCCGTTCCAGCTCACCGACGCGCAGATGCGCAAACTCGCGCGAAAACTGGTCGAACTGCGCCGTAACCTGCTCACCTATTACACCGTGCCCGAGGAAGCCACGGCGTACTTCATTCAGCACAAAGCCGCCCTCATGTTCGGCAATTACGGCACTCAGCAACTCGCCTTGCTGCGCAAGGCCGGTGCGGATGTGGGTTATGTCATTCCCGAAGAGGGTGCGCTCGCCTGGCTCGATTGCTGGGCCATGACGCGAGCGGTCACCAACCGGCCGCTCGCGCTCGCCTGGATCAACTACATGCTCGAACCCGACGTGAGCGCACTGCTCACGCAGCGACAGGGACTTGCGAACACGTTGATCCCGCCACCCGAATACAGTGGGGATACCGCTCATCTCATCTGGATTCAGCCGGTGGAAAACATCGGGGAGCGCGAGTCGCTCTGGAGCCGGATCGTGTCCGGCGACCGGCCGGAGCGCTTTCCATGATGCGGCCCGGACTGACGGTGAAGTTGTCGTTGCTGCTTGCCTTGATTGGCGTGCTGGCGTCGGGCTCGACGGGCTACTACGCGTATCACGCCAACCGCGCCATGCTGGCCGGCGAGGCGGGGCGCAATCTTCTCACCGCGACGGAGCTGCTCGGCCGGCGCTTCTCGGTTGCCATCGACGACATGGCTGCCGACGTGCTCGTGCTCGCCACCATGCCGTCGTCGGCGCTCGTTGCACAATCGGCCGACGACCTGAAAACGAAGGCGGACCGGGCGCGGCTCGCCCAGGTCTTCTCGAGCTTCATGCTCCATCATCCCGGATACCTGCAGGCACGGCTCATTGCGCGCGATCGATTCGGGCTGGAAAGGATCCGCTTCGATCGCGACGGACACGGCATCGTGGAGGTCCAGGGCGGAAACCTGCAGGAAAAAGGCCAGTTCGCGTACGTGTTCGACACGCTGGCATTGGCGCCCGGCCGTGTGTACATCGGACCGATCACCATCAATCGCGAACGCGGCGCGCACTACGCCGAAGGCAAGCCCATCCTGCGCCTCGCCGCGCCCATCGCCACGCCCGCGGGCAGCGTCGTAGGCGTGGTGGTGCTCGACGTCGATCTCGCGGTCCTGCTCAAACTGCTGCGGACCGACTTGCCGCCCGACTATGAGGTGTATCTCGCCAACGAATGGGGCGACTTCCTCGTTCATCCCGATTCCTCGCAGGCGTTCGGCTTCGACAAAGGGCGCCGCGTGTTCATGCAGGACAGCTTCGCCGCGACGAAGCCGCTCTTCGATCGCACGAAAAACGGCGTGCTGATCAACGGGCTCACCAACCCGGAGCAGGCGCTCGACGAGGTGCTCGCATTCGTGAGACGGCCGTTTGGAGCGTCCGCGGGCAATCGCTTCATCGTGCTCGGACTCGGTAAGCCGCTCTCGGACGTGCTGGCCGGCGCGAACCTGCTCGGCGATGAGATCGTGCGAATGGTGCTGTTTTCGAGCGTGGCGGCGCTCCTGCTCGCCATCCTGTTTGCACGCGCGCTGACGAGGCCGCTGCAGATCCTCACCCATGCGGCCACGCATTTTCTCGCCGAGAACGCGACGGAAGCATTGCCGCTCAAACGCACCGATGAGATCGGCATGCTGGCGCGCTGTTTCGACCGCATGCGGCGCGAAATCAAATCTCAGGTGGACGCGCTTCACGACAAGCAGCATCAGCTCGCGCATCTGGCCAATCACGACGTGCTCACGAGCCTTCCCAACCGCATGTTGTTCATGCAAAGGCTCGACGCGGCAGTGCACGACGCGACCGCAAACGGCGAGCGGCTCGCCGTGCTGTTCGTCGATCTGGACCGCTTCAAGCAGATCAACGACCAGTTCGGTCATTCATTCGGCGACACCGTGCTCGTGGCGGTGGCGCACCGCCTGCAACAAGTGCTTTCCAGGGGACATACCGTGGCGAGACTGGGCGGCGACGAATTCGTCGTGCTGGTGGAGGACGCGTATGCCTCCGGCTCCGCGACGGATCTCGCGGCAAGGATCGTGCGCGCGCTCGATGACGATCTTCCCGTCGACGGGAGACGGGTAACCGTAGGCGCGAGTGTCGGCATCAGCGAGTTTCCGCAGGATGGCACCTCCGCGCGCGACCTGCTGCTCAATGCGGATGCCGCGATGTATGCCGCAAAGTCGAAGGGGCGCGGCTTCTGGCAACGCTATTGCGACTTGACCGGAGAACAGCTCGCCAGGACCGCGAACGAGACGACTGCCGACGAAAGCCAGGTCTAGGCAGTAGACGCGGCCGTGCCGCGCCCTCCCAGGGCCGCGGCACGGACAACGCGCGCTCAACTCACTGCGCGGTACACGTAAAGCTCGACGCCGCGTTCACGTCGCCCGAGCCGTTATAGCGCGGGAACGCGGGATAGTCGCACAGCGGACGCGTGCGTCCCGGCACGCCTGTCGTATCCGCGACGGTCTGCGGAGGCGGCGCCACGCCCTTCTCGACCCAGTTCTCCAGCGTCGTCAGCGAGTCCCACGATGCGTTGAAGATGCTGCTGGTGGAGTGGCCATAACCGGGAATCTCGTAGTAACGCACGAAATTCCCGACGGTCGACGCGCCCATTGTCTGGCGCAGACGCATGTAGTACTGCTCGGTGGACTGCGTGCTCACGAGTGCATCGGCGGTGCCGTGCGCCATCAGAATCTTGCCGCCCTTCGCATTGAACGCGGACAGATCCGTCTTGTTCACGTCCTGTTCGGCCGTCAGCGCGCTGATGCGGGCCTGGTACGGGCCGGGGTTCTGCGGATCGACCGCGAGCGAGTTGACGTTCGGATCACGCGCGACGAAGTAGCGTATCCACTGGTCCCAGAAGACGCTGAAGTAAGGCGCGGTGGACGGCATCGGACTGGCGGGCTGCAGCAGATTCAGCGAAAGCGCGATCACCGTCGGTTGGACCAGCGACGGGTTCACGATGCCCAGATCCGCGCCCCATACGTTGAAGCCCGGATACTGCGTCTCGCCGCTGCCGAGCGCATAGTTGAACGTGATCGGCGTGGCATAGACCTTGAGTGCCGCGATCTGCGCATCGGAGAGACACGTATCGCCCGTATCCGCGCCGTTCGCGCAGCGCAACGGGGTGCCGTTGACTACGGCGGTCGACGGATCGAAGCTCGCATTGCACGCCGCGACGTTGCTGATGAGGCCATCGGCGACACCGTCGAGCGCATCGCATGCGGCGAGCGAGGCATCGAGCAGCACCTTGCGCTTCGCCTGATTGGGATACGCCCCCGGCTGCGCGAGCGCGCGCGTGATGCGGCCGAACTGCAGATCCAGACTCGCCGCATTCCAGGCCGGGTACAGCACGATGGAGCCGTCCCAGTCCTCGGGCCAGCGCTGCACGACCGCCAGCGCCTCGCGTCCGCCGGACGAGCCGCCCGCGAAGTACGCGCGCGTCGGCTTGTTCACCGCATAACGTTTGTCGATCAGATACACCGCGGTGTCGCGCGTCTTCTTGAGCGCATCGCCGGAAAAATTCGCGACGGCTTCGTCGTTCGTGCCGAAGGAGCCGTCCCGGCTGCCGAGTGCGCCGGCCTGGTGACCGGAATCGCTCCCGAAGACCGCGTAGCCGCGCGCGAGCGGCACGGGCTGCGTGGTCGGGCCGGCCGGCACATTGCCCGTGACGACAGGGACGGTACCGTCGTAGCCGCCGCCGCCAAGCATCATGATCTTGTTGTTCCACTGCGTCGGCATTGCGATCTGGAAGTTGATCTTCGGCGCGCTTTGATCGACCGGCGCGATCGAACCGCTCACGAGGCAGTATTCGGGCCTCGCGCTGACACCAGTGCCCGAGGCCGGAACCGTCGCGGCGGCCGTGACGGTCGCGCCCGTCGTCGGCAAGCCGATCGCATTCGCGGGCACGCTCATTCCCGCGAGTTGCGCGCAACTGAGCGGCGCGGGTGCGGGCGGGCTGCTGTTGTCATCGTCTCCTCCCCCGTGACAAGCGGCGAGTGCGAGTGCTGCGAACGGCGCTGCGGCGACTGCCGCCCTGTTGACGAACCTGACGTACCGAGGGCCGCGGAATGCTTCGGGCATTTCTCTTCTCCTGGCAATGTGGAACGTTGTCTGACCGGCTTGCACGCCGCACGTGGCGTCGTTGACGCAAGCGTGGGCGTAACGCATCGTTGTGGGCGCTTAAGTAAAAGTCAATCGGGACGAGTACGGCTCAAGCGATGGCGGCAGCGCAGCCCGTGAGGACTTACCGGTTCGGCGAATGGAACCGCAGGAAAAGCGGTCTTTATTGCCGCGCGCGCATTGGCGGCAACGTCAGAAGTTTGACGATCAAGAACGCGCCACTCAGCGCGGCTTGAGCTCGACGGGCGGATCGGCCCGATAACCGCCGCCGAGCGCCTTCGTCAGTGCAATTTCCTGGCCGAGCATCTGACCGTCGAGCGTGAGCAGCGCGACGCGCTCGGCGATCACCGGCTGGCGCGCTTCGAGCGCCGCGAGCCGGCTCGTGAGCCCGCGACGATAATGGGCCTCGACGCTGTCCCTCGTGAACGTGACGGAGTCGATGCGCCGCTTTTGCAACGCGGTCTCTTCATCGAGCGCCTGCAGACGGCTGCCCGTCTGCGCGACATCGCGCACCGCGTTGAGCACAGACTGGTTGTACTGCTCGATCAGAAGGTTGCTTCCCTCGCGCGCGCCGCTCAGGTTCGCATTGAGCCTGCCGCCGTCGAAGATCGGCAGATACAGGCCGGGGATCAGGTTGATCTGCTGGCTCGCATGCGTGAAGAGGTCGGCGAGATGCAATGCGTTGAAGCCGAAGAACGCCTTGATGTCGAAGCTCGGGTAGAACGCCGCCTTCGCCGCGTCGATCCGGTCGAACGACGACTCGACATACCAGCGCATTGCCTGCAGGTCGGGGCGGCGCGCGAGCAGCTCATAGGAAAGCGTCGACGGCAGTGCCGCCTCCGAACGCGGCAGCGCGACCGGCTCGATCGCGGGCAGGCCGTCCGGTCCCGCGCCGACGAGCGCGCGCATCGATTCGCGAAGCTGCCTGATCTGCCCTTGCGCCGAAACAATCTGCCGCTCGATCGCCAGTTGCTGCGCGCGCGCTTCCTCGGTGAGCGTGCGCGCCTCCAGCCCGCGCGCCGCACGCGCCTCGTGCGCCTGCAGCGCGAACGCCGCGACCTCGTGCGATTCGCGCAGGAGCGCGATGAGTCCGTACGTCGTCTGGATGCCGTAGTAGAGCTGCGCGACATCCGTCGAGATTTCCAGCTCGACAGCGGACGTCTCGGCAAGGCGCGCGTTGCTCACCCCGACCGACGCGGCGATCTGCGCGCGCTGCCTGCCCCAGATGTCGATGTTCAGGCTCGCGCCCAGCCCGACGATGCCTTCCGTGTACCACGGCCCCGTCAGACCCAATGCCGGCTCGTTCATGGCGAAAGGGCCGAGAAACCCGTGCGCGGAAACGTGCTCGCGATCCAGCATCGCCAGCGCGGCCACCTGAAGGCTCGATCCCGTTCTGACGAGTTCGACATCCGATTTCGCCTGCGCGACCCGCGTGCGCGCGATCACCATCGTCGGCGCGCCGGCGAGCGCCTGGTCGATGAGCGCGTCGAGTTGCGCATCGTCATAGCGCGTCCACCAGCGCGCGGCGGGCCAGCCGTCGCGCGCGAGATGAATGTCGTTCGCGAGCGCGATCTGCTCCGGCGCGATCCCGGCGTAAGGCGCGCTGTCGTGATGAATCAGCGCGCATCCCGCCAGCACGGACGACATCCACACACAGCACGACAAGCGTCGCAGCGACTGCTTCATGTTCGCACCGCCCTTGCCGGGAAAGCCGGCCAGTCCGGAAGACCCGCGACCTGCCGCGACAACTCGTCCGCGGCAGCGATAAGCGGCGCATCGCCGGGTGCCGTCGCGCGCACGGCAATCGCATCCCGGCGCGGCGTCTCGGCGGCGGGCGGACCGGCGGCGAGATCGTCCGCGTACCGGCCGATTCCGTCGGCTGCCTGTTGCTGCGCCGAGCGCGCGGCGTCGGCGGCCTGCGGGCTCGAAGCGTCGCCATGCGTCGCGAGCGCACTGCGCAGCGCGTCGCACGCCAGCATGATCTCGCGTCCCTGCGCAAGCACCGTCTGCCCGCGCAGCGTCAGCTGCGCCTGCTCGCCTTCCTGCCAGCCGGGCTCGAGCGCGACGCGCGAAAGCGTTGCCTCGCAGTCGGCGAGCGCCGCCCACGCCTGCATCTGGCGTTGCGCATAGGGCAACTCGTCGTGACCGATCGCGCCCGCCTGCGGCGCCTGCAACTGAGCGGCGATCGCGCGCAGCATCCTGGCGAGCTTCTGCCGCAGCGCGTCGCCCTCGCCTTCTCGCCAGAACGACATCTGCACGAACGTCGCAACACCGACGCCGAGCAGGATGCCCACCAGCCGGTCGCGGATTTCCGTGAGATTCATGGTCGGGCCGAACCGTTCGAGCAAGGCGAGCGAAAACGTGAACATCAACTGGATGCCGGCATAGCCGATGCGCTCCGACCCGGCCGAGATCCACGCGGCGAACGCCACGACCGGCAACGTCATCAGCAGCAAGCCGACGATGTCGTCGAGATGCGGCACGACGAACACCGTCATGACGAGCGCCAGCGCACTGCCGGCGACGGCGCCCGCCACCCGCAGCAACGCGCGCTGTGTCGATGCGCCCAGACTCGGCAAGGCGACGATCACGCAGGTCAGCATGATCGTGTGGATGCCTTGCCAGTCGGCGGCGTTGTAGAACACATAACAGACGAGCACGGCGAGCAGCGTCTTCAGCGAGAAGCGCAGGTAGGCGGGATTGGTCCATGCGTCCGGCGCGACCATGGGTTCGCCCGGGGCCGCCGCACCGCCCTGCGCGCCGCTCGCGACGTGATCCGCGTAAGCATGCAGCGCCCGCTGCGCATCGCCCGCGGCGGGCATCATGTCGGCGCAAGCGCGCTCCTCCGCGGTGGCGATTTCGACATAGCGATACGGCTCCCGCGTCATCACCGAGTCGTCGAGCGCGCGCACGTTGGCGCGCAGTTCGCGCAGCATCGCCTGCGCTGCCGCCGTGCGTGGCCACGTATCGGGCAATTCGCTCGCGCCGCGATAAAGACGCGACACCGTTGCGATGCACGCAAGCTGCAACGCCTGATGCTCGCGATAGCGGGCATCGCGCATCGTCGCGAAGCGCAGCAGCTTTTGCAGCGTGAGCGCGCCTTGCTGGACCGACGTCAGCGTAACGGGCGCGGGGTTCGCGCTCCCGTCGGTCAGTTGCGCGAGCCGCGCGGCCAGCGCCGCGAGCTGCCGATGCATCTCCGCCTCGAGCTGGACTTGCGGCTCGGCGGGCAGCAGCAGCGTGTTGATCACGAGCGTGAGGGCGATCGGATAGTTGACCGCGACCCATACCCACAACACCGCGCGAATCAGCAGGTCGGCCTGATCCGTGCGGTCCACGAAGCTCTGCACATAGATCACGACGATGGCGACGATGAAGAACACCACGCCTATCCTGAGCACGCGAAGCAGATACACGCTGCAAAAGAACAGCAGACTCGCGACGACGATGCGCAGCAACGGATAGTCGAAAGTGAATTTCAGCAGCAGGATCGACAGGCCGATGGCGAACGTCGATCCAACGATGAACATCAGGCCGACGAGCCGCGTGACCACCACGTTCGACTGCGTGACGTAGAAGACGACCAGCAGCGACAGCGCCAGTTCGGGCACTTCGAGCGCCATCGACGCGACGATCACGATGGCGCTCGTCAGCATGCAGCGCAGCATCACGTTGACGCGGCCGGGGAAAGGCGCAAGCTCGCGTCTCAGGAAAGCGCCTGAATCGCGCCAGGAAGCGGGCACACAAGCGGACAGACAGGCAGACAGATGAGCGTTCACGGCCACGGGCGCTCCTCAGCGATGCTCGCCATCACTGCCGCGCGTAGGCTCGAGCACGGCCACCGCCGACGTGCCGACGCGAAACAGCTCCGGATTCGGCTGATCCACGCGGATCTTCACCGGGAAGCGCTGTGATACGTGAACCCAGTTGAGCGTGCGCTGAATGCGCGGCAAGCCGCCGGGCAATGCGAGGCCGGCTTCCTCGGGCGCGACGCCATAGCCTATCGAATCGACACGCGACGCGAAGCGCTGGCCCGTATCGCTCATCAGGTAGACCGTGGCGGGCGTGCCCGCACGGATGCCCTTCAACTCCGTCTCGCGGAAGTTGGCGACCACGTACCAGCGGCGCGTATCGATCAGGGTGAAAACCGGTTTGAGCGCCGTGGCGAATTGCCCTGTCGATGTCTTCAGCGCGACGACGCGGCCGTCGAACGGCGCGCGCACGGTCGCGTATTCGAGATTCAGTTCCGCGATCGAGATTTCGGCCATGACCACGGCGCGTTGCGCGACGAGCGCGTCGACGCCGCTCACCGCGGCCGCTGCCTGCTGCGCCTGGAGCTGCGCGGCGCTCAGCTCGGCCTGGGTCGCGCGTTGCGCGGTGCGCGCCCGGTCGACGTCCTCCGCCGACACATAGCCGTGCGAAAGCAATGGCTCCATGCGATGCAGCGTATCCGACGCCTGACCGGCCGCCGCCCGCGCGCGCTCGACGGCCGCGCGCACCGACTGCGCGTTGTATTGCTGCGCATTGACGGTGCGCTGGGTCAGCTCGATCTGACGATCGAGCGCGGCGAGCGAGGCCTTGCCTCGCGTCAGCGCATCCTGATACGGCCGAGGGTCGATCTGAAACAGCAGGTCGCCCTGCTTCACCGCCTGATTGTCATGCACGGCAAGCTCGACGATACGGCCATTGACCTCGGGCACGACGTCGATCGTATCCGCATAGACGTAGGCGTCGTCGGTGCGCGGCGCGCGGTCGAGCTGGCGGATGACGAGCAGCAGCAACAGCAGCGTCGCCAGGACGAGCACGATGACCGGCCATGCTCGTTTCTTTTTCGTGACGGGAGTCGTCGCCATTGCATCACCTGAGGGAGATTCAATGCTGGAACAGCATCAACCAGACAGCGAGCGAAAGGAACGTGACGAGCGTCGGATACACCAGAGCCGCAGGCCCGATCGCTTGACCGGCGCGCAAGCGCTTCAGAATCAGATAGACGATCACGGTCAGCACGACGCCCGCGACAATACAGAAAAGCCAGTCCGGAAAATACGCGCCGAGCACGGCGATGGATGGCGAACCGCTGCATCCCGATATGAACGTGACCGTGAACACGGCGATGCCGAGCGCAGGCGTGGGGCATTCGCCTCTGACGAATTGCATGTGTCGCTCCAAAGTCATCGTGTCGTTCGAATCGATCTCACATCGATCTCACGCCTTGCAGCTTTGCCGAGGCATTCTGCAAGGAAAAGATCATCCGGATCAAGCGATCGAAGGGATCAGCCGGCGAGTATTAAGGGCGTGAATAACATCGGTCGCGTATCGGCTCGACTGGGAATGATCGGGGCAAGTCCGATCGGAAACCATCCCCTGAACGGGGGAGCCAAAAGAGAAAGCGAAGCGCGTTACGGGTTGAGACGCGATTCGCACATGGCGCGCGCGGCGCTCATATGCGACCCGGAAACCGCGCGGCGAGCGCGCTCCTGAAACGCGCGCCGACCTTCGCGAAGCCCGCGCCGGTGGGATGCAACTCGTTGGCCCATTCTCCTGGCGCGAGCGTGCCCTGCGTTTCGACCAGCACTATGTCGTGGACGGGATCGCTCGCGAGCCGCTGCAGCATGGCGTGGAAGTGGACGAGAATCGTCTTCACGATCAGGCTGCCGGGCGCGAGGTCCGGCCAGCCACGGTCGACAAGCGAAGGACGCAGCCACGGCCCCGCGAGACGGCAGGCCGAGATGCCGGTGGGAATCGCAAAGTCGTACGCGTGCACGAAGATCGGCGCATGAGGCGCGAACTCGTCGCGAATGCGGATCAGATCGAGATAGGCACTCTCGACCACGCCGAAGATATAGCCGAGGCGCTGGACGTTGATGCCCCGTGCGGGGTCGCTGCGGGCCGCGCTCGCATCGTTGAGCCAGAAACGGAACTGGTCGCCGACCACGTCGTTGCCGCCGCCGGAAAAGAGGATGGCATCGATGGGTCCGTTGGCCGGATCCTGCAACTGTGCGATGAGGCGGTTGCGCCGGGTCACGCCGAGAAGCGTCGTGGTCGCGTCGCTGTAATGCGCGAGCTTGAGGATCAGCGGAGCGGGTGTGCCGGTGGTCCTCAGCGCCTCCAGCACATCCGTGGCGTGAAGCGGATCCGGCAGCGGGTAGTCGAACCAGGAATCGCCGTCGCCAAGCAGGATGAGTGGCCTGGGCGCGCCGGCCTGCCGGGCTTGTAGCGCCTTCGCTTGCAGCACGTCGTGCTGGTGCGCCTTGATGCGCGCCTTCAAATCCTGCTGGATCTGCTCCTGCCAGCGCTCGTAGAGGTTGTTCGCCGGACCGGTCATGGTGTCTCCGTTCCCCTGCGGGGAGTGCGCCGAACCATTGTACTTGCGTGGACGCGAGATCGAACCGGACGCGTGTCAGTGATGCGGCCAGAGATAGCAATACTTCTGGCTGAGTTCCAGATTCTCTCCGACGCTGCCGTCCGCGCTCAATTTCTTGATCCAGCCATCAGGATCCGACTTCGTCGGCGTATCGCCGCAATTGTTATGTACCCAGTGAATGCCGCCCGGAAACGGTATGCCGCACAGTTCCAGCTTGTCGCCCACCTTGATGGTGTTCAGCGGTGCGGGAACGCCCTTCTTGTTCTTCTGATAGCCCGATGCGAAGACGTTGTCGATCGCGACATCGTACGTCTTGTCGTCGCTGCCTTTCAGGTTCAGATGCGTATGCGAGAGCTCGACGCCCTTTCGAAACATGCCGCTCTTGAACCTGGGCTGTGAAACGACCTGACCGGTCAGCATCGTGCCGCCAGCGGCTTTGCAGTCGGCCGCGTCGTCGGCGAATGTGCTGGTCGAAAGCGTAGCGAGCAGAACCGTCAAACTCATCAATGCGAGCGGCTTCATTTCCTTTCTCCCTTGCTCCGATGTTCGTGACTTGAGACGGGGCACGATACCGCTTTTGACTGCGAAGGACGAAAATGCACGTTACCCCCGGTTTTCTATACTGAATAAGCAACGCGTGCGAGAAGCACGAACAAGGAGGAAGGATGCATGTCGAACTGACCACCGACGGTGGCTGGACCGCCGGCATTCCCGGCCTGGCAAAACCGATGATTCTGAACGCGAGCGAACTTCCGCCGGACCAGAACGAAGAGTTCGCCAGGCTGATCGTCGCGGCCCGTACAGAAGGCTCGGTCGCGAAGGAGAGCACGAAAATCGCGGACGGGCAAAACCATCAGATCGTCATCGTGGACCAGGGCGGGCGAACGCTGCTCAGCGCGGCCGATCCGTCGACGCCGCCCGAATTCTATGCGCTGATGCATTTCGTAAGAATGCATGGTCATCGATAGCCGTTGATCGGGGTGTCCATCGACGAGCTCACGCTATTGTCCAGGACTGAATCAGAATGAAGTTGGCGCCCGGATTCAGGCACCAACTTCTTTTGTCGTTGTCGCTGTCGAAACGCTGAAATGAAGGATCCTATTTCGCGTTTTTCTGTCCCGCCGACTACGCTTCTTCCGGCCGAGGCGGCTCCTCCTCATCTTTGCTTCCGGAAATCATCTCCGGATTCAACTCGGGAGACGGCGCAGCCGACGCTTCCTGCAGTCCCCCGCCTCCCGAAAACGGAGTTGGAATATTCTCCTGCGCGCCGGCCATGCCTAATGTCATGTCAGGGGTGGGTATCGAACCGGTCAGGTCGGCATGCACACCTGCTCCGGCGGAAGGCGCCGGAGCGGCATCTCCCGCGGATACCTCCTTGACGGTCGTGCCGCTCCCGTCCTGACCGAACTCGATCTTTATCGTGATGGATGAAGGGTTCATGAGAATGGATTCCTTTTCATGCAACACTGCGAGCAGTCAGATTCGACTGCCCCGGCTATTGTGCGTTCAGTTGAGGTATAGCGTGTAGAGCTGTCCCGTCGCGTCGTCATATGAGCCGGATACGGTTCGGCCGCTGGTTTTGGCGGCGTTCAGCATGACAAACATGTTGGATACGCCATCCGTGCTGATTGGCTGAGGTTTTCTCCAGGGCTGCGTTTCGATCAGCGCCCACGCATTCATCGAATGCGGGCTGCAATACGTCATGGTGACTTTGACATTGGAAAAATTCACGTATGCCATGATTGATCTCCTTTCACGATGCTCAGCAAATTACACGGAATAAGCCTGATAGATGGTCGTGCCATCAAGATACACGTTCACCCTGGCGTTGACGCTTTGAGCATCGACGAGCAAGGCGAAAGTATTCGTGACACCGTCGGGCGTCAGGGATTGAACCTTTCTCCAGCCGTTGTCCTGGATGTATGCCCAGGCGTTCATCGAGTGCGGGCTGGTATAGGTCGACAAGACTGCCTTATTGTTTTGCCATGAAACGATCGGCGCCACATTGATGCCGACTTGCTGCCACGCCTGAACGACGGCATTGCCAACGGTAGCGCCGTAAAGCTTGTTTGCATTATCGACGGTGAGATTCGCGAAATCCTGAAATTGCGCCGTGGTGGTCAGCCGCGAATCAAGCAGCGTGTTATACCAAATGTGGCCTGCTCTATCCCACGAGTGCCCTCCCAACGCGATGGACGTGAGATAAAACGCCTTGTTGGGAATACCGGAGTTGATATGCACTCCGCCGTTATCCGACGTCGTGTTGACATACTTGCTCATGTGATCCGGCTGCGGATCCTTTCCCAGGACGGGGTCGTCGTATGCGGTGCCCGGCGCCTTCATCGACCGCAGCGCAACGCCCTTCACGCCGGCCGCCAATAGCCCTGCGCCGATGAGCCAGTCAGCCTGCGCGGAGGTTTGACCGAGCGCGTACTGCTTGACCATCGACCCGAATACGTCCGAAACGGATTCGTTCAAGGCGCCCGACTGATTGCTATATACGAGTTTCGCGGTGTATTGCGTCACTCCGTGCGTGAGTTCATGCCCCATGACATCGATGGAGATGGTGAACCGGTTGAAAAGCTTGCCATCGCCGTCACCGAAAACCATCTGGGAACCATTCCAGAACGCATTGTTATATTTGACTCCGTAGTGCGTCGTTCCGATCATATCCAATCCAGCGTTGTCGATCGAGTTGCGCTGGAAGACGTTGTAATACAGGTCAAAGGTCGCGCCGAGACCGTTATAGGCCTCGTCGATTTCCGCGTCTCCGGATGCGGCTTGCCCCTCGCTTCGGACCAGGGTTCCGGGAAGACCCGTGCCATTCGAAGCCGTGTAGATCTTTCGGTTTTTGTGAGCGGCGCCGGCAGTTTCGTCGGAGACCTGAGCGGGGGCCGATTCCCCCATCAGGTTGATGCGATCGAGCCGCATTTGCTCCGTCAAATGCAGAGTCTGCGCGGCAGCAATGCGCTGCTCCGCATCGCCGTTTCTGATGATTGCCTCGAGCATGTGAGGCGGGATAATGCTGCACGAGCATCGATACTGGCTATGGGCCACCGGGTCATTGCATTTCATGGTACCTCCTTGGTCAAGCGGTAGTGCAAAAAGACCGTCAACAGAACAGCCGACATTTTTCGGAATTCAGCCCATGTTCTTGATATCTCAAATGCGCGCTGTCTCCGACGAATGTTCCCTCACACTCATTCCTGCAACATTCCAATTTGGGCGAGACTTCGGCGGTGAAGTCGAGCTTCATGAATAATGGCGAATCTGTTTTAAGTCCCTTAAGGTATGCAGCCTTCGCCTCGAGGCATATCCGAACCAAGGGTTAATCGGTTCAGCGGCGCGCGCACCTCGGCCCCGGCATGTTGACCCGGCGTTTTCGGCTTCTTTCCCTTCCAGGATTTTCGGCGTGACTGACGGCTCTTTCTCGACCTCGTTGAAGCGCAGTGTAGATGAGGCGTTTGCGCGCCCGTTATAACAATCGTGCTGCCTGTTAGGACGATTTTGCTTTTAAGATGAGCGAGTGGGTCAGAAGGTTTTTAAAACGACAAACCAATTGCCCTCTTTCAAATCCGCCGCTTTACCCCATCGAGCCGATGTCGTCCGCATGCAATCTAGGAACGATCTCGATCCCGGCGTATCGGCGATCACGCCGTCAAAACGCTTACAGCACAATCGTCCTAGCGCGTGAGCACTATCGTCCTAACGCCGCAGCCGGGGGTCGCCCTATGCTTGGCCGTGCAGCCGCCCGACAGTCGCGACGAACGTCGCATTCGGACCGTCGGCGCGTGCGCGAGCGAGACCTCGAACCATGGAGATTGACATGCCATACACGACCAAGCGTTACGGATGGGTGCGCGACCTGCCCGATCACCGGGACCATCTTTATGCCGCACCCGTCACGCGGCTCGCGGCGCTGCCCGCCAGCGTCGATCTGACTTCGCAATGTCCGCCGATCTATGACCAGGGCAGCCTCGGGAGCTGCACGGCCAACGGTATTGCCGCAGCGTTGCAGTTCGATCGCATGAAGCAGAACCTGCAACCGGCGTTCAATCCATCGCGGCTCTTCATCTACTACAACGAGCGCGTCATCGAGCACACGGTCGAATCGGACAGCGGCGCAATGATCCGCGACGGATTCAAGTCCGTGGCGAAGCAAGGCGATTGCCCTGAAACCAGCTGGCCCTACGACATCAGTCAGTTCAGGGATAAGCCGCCGAAGAAGTGCTACACGGAAGCGCTGAAATACAAGGTCGTACAGTACTCGCGCCTGGTGCAGAACCTCAACCAGATGAAGGGATGTCTCGCGGACGGCTTTCCGTTCGTCTTCGGGTTCAGCGTCTACGAGAGCTTCGAGAGCGCGGAAGTCGCGCAGACCGGCACCGTTCCGATGCCCGGGCCTCGTGAACAGTTGCTCGGGGGTCATTGCGTGGTCGCGGTGGGCTACGACGATTCCCAGCAACGCTTCCTCATCCGCAATTCGTGGGGCGAGGCATGGGGCATGAAGGGCTATTGCACGATGCCTTATGCTTACCTCACCGATACGGACCTGTCGTCCGACTTCTGGACGATGCGCCTCATCGCGGCCTGAGCCCCACGACCGCGTATCGCTCGTATCGCGAGCCAAAGCGGGAACGCCCATGCGAAGCATGACCGTCAAGCAAGCGGACTCGGGCGGCGCGGTCGCGCTCGAGCTCGACGATGAACTGATCGTCGAGCTCGACGAAACGCCGGCCACCGGCTTTCGCTGGAGCCTCGCGCAGGATGCCGCCGGCGTGCTGACGTCGCGCGGCCCCGCCTACGTCGTGTCCAAAGGCCAGCCGGGTGCGGGCGGCATCGCAAGATGGACCTTCATTGCGAGCGGTCAAGGCAGCGCGCGGCTCGTGTTGAAGTGCATCCGCGCATGGGAAAAGGACGCCTCGGCCTGCGCGACGTTCCAGCTCGATGTCAGTGTCTCGCCTCGCCCGTGAGCGCATGCATGCGCGTGCAAGTGAGACGGACTGGCCGGCAAGGCCGGCCTTGTCGCGGCATCGCGTCACGGCGCCGCGATGTCTCGTCACGCGGCCATGTGCGATGTCCGTTGCGTTGTCGCACCAGCTTGAAACTCGCTCGGACACAATCCGAACTCGCGCCTGAACGACCGCGTGAAGTATGAGAGGTCGTTGAAGCCGACTTCATACGCGACCTCCTTGACGAGCACATCGGGCAGGCACAGCCGCTCACGCGCGCGCTCCATGCGAAAGCGAAGCAGGTATTGACCGAAGCTCACGTGATGCTCTTTTCTGAAGGTTCTGCAGAACTGCGACGGACTGAGCCGGCATTGCGCGGCGACCTCGCTGATCAGTATCTTGTCCGCGTAATGGCTCGCCACGTACGAGAGCGCGGACGATGTGCGCATCGCGTCCTGACGCGGACCGGCTCTTTCCACGCGCGCGAGTGGGGCCTGCAGCAATTCGCGCCGCTGAAGCCTCGACGTCAACGCGTCGATCGTCCTGCACAAATCCGGTCCGCTCACCGGCTTGATCATCACATCCCACACATGCAGGCGCACCGCCCACAGCGCAACAACGGACGAGCATCGCCCCGCGACGATGAGCGTGGGCAGATCGGGATAGACCTCCCGCACGCGCGTGAGCATTTCGATGCTCTTCGGATCGGCGTCGCTGCCTTCCTCGAGCTCCACACAGATAAAGGGCGGCGCGTGAAGGCCGATATCCCCGGTAATATGCTGCGGCTCGCGCACCGTCCTGAACGCGAATGCGCCGGATATCGAATGCGCAACGGACAAGGATGGCTCTTTGGTGAGGTCTATCCAGACAAAGGCGCGCTGGTCCAACACATGCATCTTCTGCATTTGCCCCATGATCGCTGCTGCCCTCCGTGATCACCGGTTATTTACTTCAGATTCCGCCAGTCCAATCGTCCCGATGCGCGCAGTGGCATTCATGTTCGACGAAGGGAACGCGTATCTCATGCTCGCAAAAAGGAAATCGAGAATATCGAGGCGGCAGGCAGTACGGCTTGTGGTTGATGTTGCCCGGTACGCGAAGAAGCGGGCCACTGCCTTACCTGTACTTTGGACGATCGGCGCGTCCCTTGAAACCCGCGCTTGGCAGGACGGCGATCCCCACTTACGCGGGACTCCGACCATTAGATGGCGGCTTGCATGGACGGATCGCTTTCGATGGAATGTGAGCTAACCTGAGCTTCGGCCAGGAGGATGATCCTCCAGGCTCAAGTGGCCAGCGGAAGGGGCATTGAAGACTTACGCTGACCGATCCGCGTCATCGGTGCGCAGGATCGAGATCTCCTTCAGTTCGCTCGGGCATATGCCGAAAAAGCGCTTGAATGACCGCGCGAAATACGACAGGTCATTGAAGCCCACGGCATAAGCGGCTTCCTTCACGAGTTCACGGCGCGATGTCAGGCGATGCAATGCCATCCAGAGCCTGACCCGAAGCACGTACTCCCCGAAACTCAGATGCTGCTCCGCCTTGAATACTCTCGAAAACTGCGAGGGACTGAGCCGGCACAGTTCCGCCATTTCACTTAGCGTGATCCTGCGCGAGAAGTGCTCCCGGACATGACGGATAGCAGGCGACGTGCGCTGTGAGGCCCTGTTTTCCTCTGCGGTTGCCACAATCCCGGCCGCACTTCGATTGGACAACGGAAGATCTTCGATTGCCGCCAGAATGGCGTCACCGGACAACGGGCCATCGGCGCGTCCTTGCCGTGTAGTCGATCTCATGACGCCCCTTCAACAAGCTGATGAACACGCAGCGACGAGTTATCCGCGAAGCGCGTGCATCGAGCGGGAACGAGATTCCAAACCGGTCGACCGTGATGGTCGCGCAGGGACGCGTCACAAATGATAAGACGATCAGCGTCGCGGAAATTGAAATCTTCGAAGGGTCGCGATGTTTATTCGATCGAGGGCGGGGTTGCCCGCGACGGTTGCCCGCGACGCGTCGTGGAAGCCTTCGTCACGAGCGCTCGCAAGCTTTTCGGCGCTACTCTGGCCTTCCCCGTTTACATGAGACTTCCCCACTCATAGTCCACACGGTCCGGCTTCAGAGGGAACATTCCAGCCCCGGGCGTGAACGTAAGTTCCCCGAAGTATATGGTTCCGTTCATGTCGTATAGGTCGACGCGCACAAACTCGAAATCACTTGCCAGCGCGCGCGCAACTGACAGCAGTACGTCTAGGTTATCCGGGCGCGGATCGGGAGTCGTGCTGCGTGCGTAGCGTCCCATCGAAACGTCGAGCATGTTCCAGTTCCCGTCATAGATGTCGCCGCGCGTATGCTCTCCGAACCGGTCTGTGATAACGAGGATAAAGATCGCGGGGTCGCCCGATTGCTTGTTGAAAACATGGATCTTCAGATCGGGCGGGATCTTTCCGTCTTGCGCGACAAGAAGCTTCTCGAAGAAGATACGCCGTTCGATCGTGCGGTAATGCCGCTCGCGCCCGATCGTATAGAAGTCGGTCGATAACCAACGTTGAGCTAGCGCATTGAGCTCTGCGAACGATGTTTCGCTCTTGTCTTTGACGACATGAACGAATCCGCTGCCGTGGTTCGCCTTCATGACAAAGGCCGGCGGAAGGGCTTCGAAAACGCTCTCCGTGAAGTCCGACGGCTCCGCGACGAGCGGAACGAGATACTCGCTGCCAATCTTCCCGGCAATGTAATCGCGCACCTTCAACTTGTCGCTGAGATCGCCATAGCGGGGATCGGGATCGAGGCAGCGTCGAATGATCTTTTCATTGAACGTCGTCGGATGGCGCAGCTTCGGGAATCGTCCGATAGTGCGTCGATGACGGAAACTGAAAAACAGGTTGTCGGGCAACCAATCCCTTACGCTTTGGATCAGCGTCGTTGAAAGAGTCATTCGTTTGCTCCACTATCTGCAGATCAGGACGTGATACATGCTGTACGATTTGATGTCGTTACATCATAACGGTTCCGCTGAATTCAGTTGTTCATTAAAGCATCGAACGTCAGTGTCGGCACCTTTTACAGAGATGCCTCCGCATTCTCCATTGTCGCGCCGAGTCACACATCGATCACGAATCGAATTGTCGGTCGAATATTCAACGTGACGTATGTGCGCAATCGCACACTTCGAAGATTTCCGCTGCGAAACACAACCCATACGATAGTTCTACTTGCGATAGATAAACATCAACGCTACATTTCCCCAGACCGGCGAAGAGGGCCCCAGCCGGTTCTCTCTTTCGATGACTCACTGAAATTCATCGGCACGCGCCTGACCGGAAGGCATTCGGTCATTCAATCGATGTCGCGCTCATAAGCGACAACACTTGCTTCAATCGTGCCGGGATCGCCCTTGCGCTAGCGCTTTCTCGCATCGACCGTCGCTCTCGCGATGCTTCGGATGCCGGATGTGATCCGGGCACATATCGTGCTATCGCACGTGGCGCGCGACGCGTTCAGATTTTTCAGACGAACAGGCGGAGTCCATACATGCTCAAAGAGAAACAGAGACACACTCGCTGGATGACCGCCGCAGTCTCGGCGGCTGCAGTCCTATTGGTTGCCGCTTGCGGCGGCGGATCAGGCAGCGATTCGAGTTCGCCCGCGGCGAGCAGCACCCCCGCATCCGGCGCAAGCACCCCCGCCGCGACGCCCGCATCGGGCGCAAGCACACCCGCTGCGAACACCACGCCAACGCTCGCGGCAGCGACAGCCGTCGTGGACGGCACGACGCTCGGGACGGCGCAATGGAGCGATGGCTCGACGTCCACCGGCGGCGCTGGCCAGGCGGTCGGCAGCCTCAATTGTACGGTTGCTGGCAGCAAATACAGCTATGCGCATTTGTCGGTGTATCAGAACGGCAAGCAGCTTGCGTTGCCGGCGAACATTGGCAGCGTGGCGCCGACCATGGCGCTGCAGACGGGCTGCGTCTATCCGGTCCACACCGTCGATGCGTCGGGCAAGATCCGCATGGACGTGACGTCGAACGCGTCGTACACGCTTGGCCAGTTCTTCGCCGTGTGGGGGCAGCCGCTCAGCCCGACCAACGTGGCGGGCCTCACGGGGCCCGTGACTGCCTGGGTGAATACCGGCGGCACGCTCACGAAGTACACCGGCGATCTCGCGAGCCTCGTGCTGCCGCAGCATGGCGAAGTGACGCTCGTGGTCGGAACGCCGCCTGCCCAGATTGCGACGTACGCGTGGACCGACCCGCCTCCCTTTACATCGACCGTTACCACGCTCAGCTTTGGCGGCGTCGTGGGCACGCCGTTCTTTGCGAACGGCAACACGGCGAGCGGCGGCACCGGATCGCCAGTGGACGGCCTGATCTGCGCGGCGGGCATGGCCGAGACCTTCCACGTGCACGCGCATGTCGCGATCTTCAAGGACGGCCAATGGCTCGCGTTCCCGTCGAACGTCGGCATCTTGCCTCAATGCAACTACGAGATGCATACGCACGACAACACCGGCATCATCCATATCGAAACCCCGAATGTGAAGCCGTTCACGCTCGGCCAGGTCTTCGATGTCTGGGGTCAGCCGCTCTCGAGCACGAATGTCGCGGGCATCACGGGCAACATAGTGGTCTATATCAACGATAACGGCGATGTCCGACGGTACACGGGCGACCCGCGTAACATCCCGCTGACTTCGCTGCGGGACATCACGTTCCAGATCGGCACGCCGCTCACGACGCTTCCGACCTATTCGTGGTACGAGCCGAAGTAAGAGATAGAACGCCGCGGTGCGAACCGCGGCGTTCGCTCATTCTTATCGGCGACTCGAAGCCGGATTAGTTCGGCGGGCGCTCTCGAAGCGCCCGTATGCCCTTCGAGCGGACGAACGACGGCGGTGCAGGGCACTCGGGCAGTAGTGCAAGCCTTGCCTACTGGACCATTGCACTCAAGGCGGAACTGCTTCTGGCCAGCGTTCGCATCGCGCGCCTACTTCAATCCGCCGACGATACGCTCCATTTCTTCTTCGCCGAACGCGCGCATCGTCGTCGTGCGGACATTGCCGAGCGCGGCGGCCGCGAGGCCGAGGCGAGTCGCGGTTTCGTCGTCGGGCGAATCGATCGATACGACCAGGTCGTATCCGCCGAGCGTCCAATGCATCGCGCCGACGGTCACGCCCATCGCCTTGCCCGTTTCGCGAAATGCGCGCGCCCGGTTGATCGTATCCTTAGCGGTTCGCACGCCCTGATCCGTCCAATTAAGCAGCATGATGTAAGTGGCCATGTCTGTCCTCTTCAAGCGAAAGTGAGGGACCGCGCGCGCACCGCGACGGCGTCCACCAGGAGACGCGCATGCGGCACGACGCACACCGTTTTCTATGCGTGCATAAAGAGGCAAAGAGAAAAGAAGACAAGGCGGCAATCGCGCAGGGAGATCAGCGCTTACGACAAGGAAGGCCGCAGATTGATATCGCCCGGTTTCACGCTGACCGCGAGATCGATTGGTCTGCGAGCGGTGGACACAGTCGGGCTGACCGCCTGAAAAGTATAGTCGACACTACGCGTCGGAAAGAGCAGATTGGGCATGCGGATATCCGAAGCCACGATCTTCATTCGCGTCTTGGCGATCAGGTGCATGAAGAGCCGTCTCAAGTTCCAGCAACTCCTTGATCGCGCGCCGATGCCGGGTTCAATGGTCGACAGAAACCGTACCTTCGGAGAAGGGGCGGTGTCAGAACGGACTCTCGCATTGCGATTGCGCGCCCCCAAACGCAAAAACCCCACCTTTATGGGGTGGGGTTTTTGTTGCAGCATGAGGAGCCTGACGATTACCTACTTTCACACGGGTGATCCGCACTATCATCGGCGTGGAGTCGTTTCACGGTCCTGTTCGGGATGGGAAGGGGTGGTACCGACTCGCTATGGTCATCAGGCATGACTTGTTGCTGTGTCGCGGGTTCGCGCTACAGCCAATCTGGGAAGAAGTAGAAGTGTTTGGGCAGTGACTGCGGGCACAGGCGTCACTCAACCAGCGTTCCCCTGCGGGGACTTGTCCCAGTCAGCGCTAAAGCGCTAACTTGAGACTGACGCAAACACACTGGTTATAGGATCAAGCCTTACGGGCAATTAGTATCAGTTAGCTCAATGCATTACTGCACTTACACACCTGACCTATCAACGTCCTGGTCTGGAACGACCCTTCAAGGGGCTCGAAGCCCCGGGGATATCTCATCTTAAGGCGAGTTTCCCGCTTAGATGCTTTCAGCGGTTATCTCTTCCGAACATAGCTACCCGGCGATGCGACTGGCGTCACAACCGGTACACCAGAGGTTCGTCCACTCCGGTCCTCTCGTACTAGGAGCAGCCCCCTTCAAATATCCAACGCCCACGGCAGATAGGGACCAAACTGTCTCACGACGTTTTAAACCCAGCTCACGTACCTCTTTAAATGGCGAACAGCCATACCCTTGGGACCGGCTACAGCCCCAGGATGAGATGAGCCGACATCGAGGTGCCAAACACCGCCGTCGATATGAACTCTTGGGCGGTATCAGCCTGTTATCCCCAGAGTACCTTTTATCCGTTGAGCGATGGCCCTTCCATACAGAACCACCGGATCACTATGACCTGCTTTCGCACCTGCTCGACTTGTCGGTCTCGCAGTTAAGCACGCTTATGCCATTGCACTATCAGCACGATTTCCGACCGTACCTAGCGTACCTTCGTACTCCTCCGTTACACTTTGGGAGGAGACCGCCCCAGTCAAACTGCCTACCATGCACTGTCCCCGACCCGGATCACGGGCCAAGGTTAGAACCTCAAACAAACCAGGGTGGTATTTCAAGGACGGCTCCACCAAGACTAGCGTCCTGGCTTCATAGCCTCCCACCTATCCTACACAGATCGGTTCAAAGTCCAATGCAAAGCTACAGTAAAGGTTCATGGGGTCTTTCCGTCTAGCCGCGGGGAGATTGCATCATCACAAACACTTCAACTTCGCTGAGTCTCGGGAGGAGACAGTGTGGCCATCGTTACGCCATTCGTGCAGGTCGGAACTTACCCGACAAGGAATTTCGCTACCTTAGGACCGTTATAGTTACGGCCGCCGTTTACCGGGACTTCAATCAAGAGCTTGCACCCCATCATTTAATCTTCCGGCACCGGGCAGGCGTCACACCCTATACGTCCACTTTCGTGTTTGCAGAGTGCTGTGTTTTTATTAAACAGTCGCAGCCACCAGTTTATTGCAACCCTTTCACCCTCCTGGCGCAGGCCAGTCAAGCTACAAGGGCGTACCTTATCCCGAAGTTACGGTACCAATTTGCCGAGTTCCTTCTCCCGAGTTCTCTCAAGCGCCTTAGAATACTCATCTCGCCCACCTGTGTCGGTTTGCGGTACGGTCATCATTAGACTGAAGCTTAGAGGCTTTTCTTGGAACCACTTCCAATTGCTTCGCTTCCGAAGAAGCTCGCGCCACACCCTTGAATTACGTGCCCGGATTTGCCTAAGCACCTTCTCCAATGCAGCGACCGGGACTTCCAACACCCGGACAACCTTCCGCGATCCGTCCCCCCATCGCATCTAACAATGGTGCAGGAATATTGACCTGCTTCCCATCAGCTACGCATTTCTGCCTCGCCTTAGGGGCCGACTCACCCTACGCCGATGAACGTTGCGTAGGAAACCTTGGGCTTACGGCGAGGGGGCTTTTCACCCCCTTTATCGCTACTCATGTCAGCATTCGCACTTCCGATACCTCCAGCATGCCTTTCGACACACCTTCGCAGGCTTACGGAACGCTCTCCTACCACACACGTATCTTTCAACGTGCATCCGCAGCTTCGGTGACTGGCTTGAGCCCCGTTACATCTTCCGCGCAGGACGACTCGATCAGTGAGCTATTACGCTTTCTTTAAAGGGTGGCTGCTTCTAAGCCAACCTCCTGACTGTTTTAGCCTTCCCACTTCGTTTCCCACTTAGCCAATCTTTGGGACCTTAGCTGGCGGTCTGGGTTGTTTCCCTCTTGACACCGGACGTTAGCACCCGATGTCTGTCTCCCGTGATTGCACTCTTCGGTATTCGGAGTTTGCTATGGCGTAGTAATCCGCAATGGACCCCACAACCATGACAGTGCTCTACCCCCGAAGGTGATACACGAGGCACTACCTAAATAGTTTTCGGAGAGAACCAGCTATTTCCAAGTTTGTTTAGCCTTTCACCCCTATCCACAGCTCATCCCCTAACTTTTCAACGTTAGTGGGTTCGGTCCTCCAGTACGTGTTACCGCACCTTCAACCTGGCCATGGATAGATCACTTGGTTTCGGGTCTACGCCCAGCAACTGATCGCCCTATTCGGACTCGCTTTCGCTACGCCTGCCTTAATCAGTTAAGCTCGCTACTGAACGTAAGTCGCTGACCCATTATACAAAAGGTACGCCGTCACCCCTTACGAGGCTCCGACTGTTTGTATGCATGCGGTTTCAGGATCTATTTCACTCCCCTCCCGGGGTTCTTTTCGCCTTTCCCTCACGGTACTGGTTCACTATCGGTCGATCACGAGTATTTAGCCTTGGAGGATGGTCCCCCCATCTTCAGACAGGATTTCACGTGTCCCGCCCTACTTGTCGTACCCCTAGTTCTTTCATACTGTTTTCGCTTACAGGGCTATCACCTGCTATGGCCGCACTTTCCAGAGCGTTCAGCTAACAATACAAATAAAGAGTACAGGCTGCTCCCATTTCGCTCGCCACTACTTTGGGAATCTCGGTTGATTTCTGTTCCTGCGGTTACTTAGATGTTTCAGTTCACCGCGTTCGCTCCACATGACCTATGTATTCAGTCATGGGTACTCCATTAGGAGTGGGTTTCCCCATTCGGACATTTGTGGATCAAAGCTCGTTTGCCAGCTCCCCACAACTTTTCGCAGGCTACCGCGTCCTTCATCGCCTGTGATCGCCAAGGCATCCACCACATGCACTTGTTCGCTTGACCCTATAACGAGTGTGTCTGCTTGCGCGTCTTCACCACGTCATAGGCTGAGTATTCGCGTTGTGCCGTATTCCAAGTCATCATTAAGATCACTTTTCATACTTGATACAATCACTACCCTGAATCGTTAATCACGCCCATCTCTAAGCGCTTTCGCGATTCTCTTTACTACTTCTTCCAGATTGTTAAAGAACGTTTAGCCGATAGGTGCACTTCTATACCTACAGCATCAACTGGCTTCAATCGCCAATGCAAAGTGCTTCACGAAACACTGTGCATTGAGGATTGGTGGAGGATGACGGGATCGAACCGACGACCCCCTGCTTGCAAAGCAGGTGCTCTCCCAGCTGAGCTAATCCCCCGTGTATGCCTGACTTCGACTCTGTCTCTCATCAGCACGCCCCGGGTGGTGGGTCTGGTTGGATTCGAACCAACGACCCCCGCCTTATCAAGACGGTGCTCTAACCGACTGAGCTACAGACCCTTAGCCTGTCTTAACCACAGCCGATAAGCGTGAGCACTTGATAGTGTCGTGCGAAGCTCGAGAAAGGAGGTGATCCAGCCGCACCTTCCGATACGGCTACCTTGTTACGACTTCACCCCAGTCATGAATCCCACCGTGGTAAGCGCCCTCCTTGCGGTTAGGCTACCTACTTCTGGTGAAACCCACTCCCATGGTGTGACGGGCGGTGTGTACAAGACCCGGGAACGTATTCACCGCGGCATGCTGATCCGCGATTACTAGCGATTCCAGCTTCACGCAGTCGAGTTGCAGACTGCGATCCGGACTACGATCGGTTTTCTGGGATTGGCTCCACCTCGCGGCTTGGCAACCCTCTGTTCCGACCATTGTATGACGTGTGAAGCCCTACCCATAAGGGCCATGAGGACTTGACGTCATCCCCACCTTCCTCCGGTTTGTCACCGGCAGTCTCCTTAGAGTGCTCTTGCGTAGCAACTAAGGACAAGGGTTGCGCTCGTTGCGGGACTTAACCCAACATCTCACGACACGAGCTGACGACAGCCATGCAGCACCTGTGCGCCGGTTCTCTTTCGAGCACGTCCACCTCTCAGCAGACTTCCGACCATGTCAAGGGTAGGTAAGGTTTTTCGCGTTGCATCGAATTAATCCACATCATCCACCGCTTGTGCGGGTCCCCGTCAATTCCTTTGAGTTTTAATCTTGCGACCGTACTCCCCAGGCGGTCAACTTCACGCGTTAGCTACGTTACTAAGGAAATGAATCCCCAACAACTAGTTGACATCGTTTAGGGCGTGGACTACCAGGGTATCTAATCCTGTTTGCTCCCCACGCTTTCGTGCATGAGCGTCAGTATTGGCCCAGGGGGCTGCCTTCGCCATCGGTATTCCTCCACATCTCTACGCATTTCACTGCTACACGTGGAATTCTACCCCCCTCTGCCATACTCAAAGCCTGCCAGTCACCAATGCAGTTCCCAGGTTAAGCCCGGGGATTTCACATCGGTCTTAACAGACCGCCTGCGCACGCTTTACGCCCAGTAATTCCGATTAACGCTCGCACCCTACGTATTACCGCGGCTGCTGGCACGTAGTTAGCCGGTGCTTATTCTTCCGGTACCGTCATCCTCCACCGATATTAGCGGCGAAGTTTTCTTTCCGGACAAAAGTGCTTTACAACCCGAAGGCCTTCTTCACACACGCGGCATTGCTGGATCAGGGTTGCCCCCATTGTCCAAAATTCCCCACTGCTGCCTCCCGTAGGAGTCTGGGCCGTGTCTCAGTCCCAGTGTGGCTGGTCGTCCTCTCAGACCAGCTACAGATCGTCGCCTTGGTAGGCCTTTACCCCACCAACTAGCTAATCTGCCATCGGCCGCCCCTATAGCGCGAGGTCCGAAGATCCCCCGCTTTCTCCCTTAGGTCGTATGCGGTATTAATCCGGCTTTCGCCGGGCTATCCCCCACTACAGGACACGTTCCGATGTATTACTCACCCGTTCGCCACTCGCCACCAGGGTTGCCCCCGTGCTGCCGTTCGACTTGCATGTGTAAGGCATGCCGCCAGCGTTCAATCTGAGCCAGGATCAAACTCTTCAGTTCAAACCTGTTACTGTTTTCGGGTTCCATGAACCCGGTCGCTCACTCAACGTACTGACGATGATTAATCTGTCAAAAGACAGAAAAACCTTCCTCTGATACTTCGTGTGAGACTCTTGATTACTTTTGCTATTGCCGGGATTCCGAAGAACCTCAGCCGCACTCGCCATCAAGCGCCCACACTTATCGGCTGTTAGTTTTTAAAGAGCATTGCGCAGTTATTTGCTTCGCGAGTTACTTGTTTCGCTTGCTTTCTTGCGCGCCGTCATTCAACGGGAGGCGAATTATGCGGGGCTATTTCAGTGGCGTCAAGCGTCTTTTTCAAATTGTTTTTCGTGCCAGATTGCGACGGTCCTCGAGCCAAATGAAACCAAATGAAACCGGAGGACACCGGAGGCGAATCGATCGAGATTGGGACGAGGTCCGCCTCGGGAAACGCGAGCTCAAGTCGGAGCACCATCCGTGCTGCGCGGTCGATCGAAAAGCACCAGCATCAGACACGCGTAGAGCGTGACCGCGAGAAAAAGCCCCATGCGCACCGCAAACGCCGTGTAGACGTCCTTGCCCATCACGCTGTCCTGCACCGACTGGCCCAGCAGGATGATCATCGTGACGAGGCTGTTGACCCAGAAGCCCGGCGAGTACCGCGTCGGATCGATGCCGTAGAGCTTGCGTCCGACGAGCAGGCCGAACAGCAACATCCACAGGAAGAACATCCACAGGTCCACGGCGAGTCTGAGCGCAAACCAGAACGCGATCGCGAGCAGGCCACCGAAGAGCGTGGAGCCGATGAGCTCGCGCGCCGCACTGCGCGCCGTTGCGGTGCAACTCTGTCTGCCGAGGCTGACAGATTTCATGATGATCGGCATATAGCTCGTCGGGTCGGTCATGGCGAGCAGATACGCTGGCATGACGACGAGCGCGGCACGAAGCGCAATGTACATCGCGCGATCGGCGGACATGACGCGCGCGGCGGCTTGCGGTCGCGCACTGACGGTTTCGGGAAATAGGCAGTGGGTCAGTGCCGAGATCAGCACGGCCAGCAACAGACCCTTAACGAGCGCGCCGACCACGGTGACGGCCACCTGGAAGTCCGCGGTGCCCGCTGCGGAGATCATCGTGAGCCCCGCCACCAGAAAGGTCGCGACGAGATTGTTCCCGCCGCGCAGTCCGTAGCGAAACGCGAGAAAGAGCAAGAGAGCGACGAGCATCACGCCGGCGAACGCGTAATGCCGAAGCAGCGGGACGAGCAGAAGGCCGCTGCCGGTGGTAAACATCACGACGAGCCCGAGCATCACGCCTGCCTTAAACGACAACGGCCGATTTTGCGTCGCGAGCAGAAAGACGGCGAACACCGGCGCGATCACGGGAATCGAAAGATCCAGCGCAAAACTGATCGCGAGGCACGACGCTGTTCCAGTGGCTATGCGCAGCGCGCGTCGGCCGGGAAGCTGGAGCCTCTTTTCCATGGCCGTCTTCAGTAGACGTAGGAGACCCAGCTCATCACGCGCAGGAACACGCGGCCGAGCGGATTGAGCGGATTGCCCTGACTCGGGAACGCCATCACCTCGGCCTGGCCGCCCACGCGGATGTTGCTGAGACGCGCACGCTCATTCGCGTCGAACTCGACGATCACCGGAAAGCGCTGCGCCGGACGCAGCCAGTCGCGGCTGTTCTGCACGGATGGCAAGCTGCCGGGCGGCGCGCTTTGCCCGACGCTCACGCCATACCCGATGCTGCGCACACGCCCTTCGAAGACCTCGCCCGGCAACGCATCCAGCGCAATGGCAACGCGTGTGCCGGGCTTGAGACGGCCCAGGTTGTTCTCGGTCATGTCCGCGCTGATCCAGACATCGCGGATCGCGATCAGCGTCATGACCGCCTTGCCCGCCGCCGCGAACTGCCCGACTTCCGTGCCGAGATCCGTGATGACACCGCCCGTGCGCGCCTTGATACGCGTGTTGGCCAGATCGAGTTCGGCCTTTTCGAGCGCGGCGGCGGCGCTGCGCAACTGGGCGTTCTCCGCTTCGATACCGCCTTGCTGCTCGCGTGCGCGCTCCACTTCCGCGCGCGCCGCCGCGACCTGGCTTTGGGCCTGCTCATAGGTCGCGCGCGCCACCTCGAGACGCCGCAGTGAAATCGTGCCCTCGTCCTCGCGATAGAGCCGCTCGAGCCGTTCGCTGTCCTGCCGCGCCTTGAGTTCGTTCGCGATCGCCGCGCGCAGCGACGCGCGCGCCGAATCGATGCCGGCCGTGCTCGCGCCGACCTGTCGGCGCATGGTTTCGAGCTCGGCCCGCGCCCGGTCGGCGGCAATGCGATATTGCTCGCTATCGATTTCGAAGAGCACTTCGCCAGCGTTGACCTCCTGGTTGTTATGGACGAACACGCGCGTCACGCGGCCGGATATTTCCGCGACGACGGGCACGACATATGCCTGCACGCGCGCCTGTTGCGTGTAAGGCGTGAACCGGTCCGCAAGCAGGTACCAGATCAGGCTCACGGCGATCAGAACGACGACCCACTTGACCGCCCTGCCCGACGGATCGCCGGCCGGCTCAGGCGGCGACGGCGGCGCCTGCGGCGATGGCGTCTGTGCCGGCGCGGCCTGGGTCGGCCCGGAGGTTTCGCTCATCGGGACGCTCCTTCGGATGACGCGTCCGCGGCCCGCGGCGCGCTGACCTCATTCAGCAGGTCGCCCCAGTCGGTGCGTTGCTGCATCTGCTGGCGCGTCGCGGCATCGACGAGCGGCTGCCGCGTGTACCAGCCGCCGCCCAGCGCCTTGTAAAGCGCGATCAGGCTGCTTACCGCATTGCGGCGGTTGACGACATACGCGTCCTGCTGCGCGAACAGCGCGCGCTGTGCATCGAGCACGCGCTGGAAGTCCGAATACCCTTCCCGGTAGATCGTGCTGGCGAGCGTCAGCGACCGTCGCGCGGCCCCTTGAGCGTCGTTCAGGATGCTGTCGCGCCGCAATGCGGCGAACAGCGCGGTGGCGGCATCATCGGCTTCGCGCGCGGCTTCGCGCACCGTGTTCTGGTAGGCAACCGTCAACTGCTGGAGCCGGGCGTCCTGGACACGCACGTTGTTCGTGATCCTCCCGTGATCGAAGACATTCCAGACGACGCTCGGGCCGACTGCCACCGCGAGCGTGTTCGGCGATCCGGTGAGCGAGCTCGCGCTCCAGCCGAGGGTGCCGAGCAGCGACACGGACGGGTAGAAATCAGCTTCCGCCACACCGATCAGCGCCGACTGCGCGGCCATCTGATATTCGGCGGCGAGCACGTCGGGGCGCCGCAACAGCAGCTCGGCGGGCACGTCCTGCAGCACCGCCCGGTCCACGAGCGGAATCACGCCTTCCTTGCCGGTCGACGCGTCGAGTTCCGGCAGCGGGCCGGGCGGACGTCCCATCAGCACGGACAGCGCGTGCCGCGCAAGGACGATCTGGCTCTCGAGATCAGGGATGCTGCTCAGCGTGCCGAGATACTGCGTCTTCGCCTGCTGGAGGTCCAGTTCATCTGTCTCGCCGGCCTTGAAGAGCTTTTGCGCGATGTCATAGCTGCGCTTTTGCAACTGGGCGTTCTCGCGCGCGATGCGCAGGCGCGCCTCGGCGGTGCGCAGCGCGAAGTACGTATCGGCAACCTGCGCGTGCAACAGTACCAGCGCGGCATCGCGATTCGCCTGCGCGGCGAAGAACGCGGCATCGGCGGACTCGATCGCGCGGGCGAAGCGCCCCCAGAAGTCGAGCTCCCATCCGACGACGAAACCCGCGCCGTACTGCAGATAAACGCCTGAGCGAGTATTGAACCCATCCGAGCGCTTGCGCGCCGAGGCAAGCACCTCGGCGCTCGCCTGCTGCACTTGAGGGTATTGTCCCGCGAGCGCGATGCCGAGTTGCGCGCGCGCTTCGATCACACGCAGCCCGGCGATCTGCAGGTTGCCATTGCCGGCATCGGCCTGCGCGATCAGGCGCCCGACGGTCTCGTCACCGAAAACCGTCCACCATTCCCGCACATCGGGCTGCGCTGCCTGGCGGGTGACCTGCTCGAGCGTCGCGCTGCTCCAGTGCTCACTCCAGCTTTCGCGTTGCGGATGGAAATCGGGGCCCACGCGCATGCAGGCGCTCAGGAATCCCGCAACGCAAACCACGATGCCGCCTGCCCGGAGCAGAAGTGTCATCCCGCATGGGCGCATTGAAGGCGACATCGGCGTCGTCTGCGCAGGGCTCGTCAACTCTGCTTCTGCATTTTCGACGGATCGGATTCCGGCTGGTCTTTCACCCAACGCCAGAACAGCTTGTAAGCCACCGCGAGCATCACGGGTCCGATGAACAGGCCGATCACTCCGCCCGTGACCATGCCGCCGAGCGCGCCGATCAGCACCACGGGCATCGGCACCGCGACGCCGCGCCCCAGCAACAGCGGCTTGAGCACGTTATCGGCCAGACCCGCGACGAAAACATAGATGGAAAACACGATCGTCGCCGTGCTGACGCCGCTCGTCACGATGACGAAGATGATCACCGGGACCGTGATCAATGTGGCCGGCAACTGCATGATCCCGATGAGCAGCACCGCAAGCGCCAGCAGACCCGCGCCGGGAATGCCCATGACGACGAACGCGATGCCGATCAGCAGCATCTGGATGAACGCGATGCCGACCACGCCCTGCGCCACGGCGCGGATCGTGGCCGTGCACAGATCGGCGATCTGCTGGCCATTCTCGGGCCCGGAGATTCGCGAGGCGATCTGCACCGCGCTGTGATAACCCTTCTCGCCGTGCGCCATGAAGATACCCGCGACGATCAGGGCGAGGAAGAACACGAGCAGCCCGGCGCCCAGACCGGTGACCGTGCCGAGCACCGCGAGGCCGGCTTGCTTGAGCTGGGGAGCGAACTTCTGCGCGAGGCCCGTTATGTCCGTGGACGCCTGAGCCCAGAAGTCGTACACCCGCTGCCCCACCAAAGGCCACGAGGTTATCGATTCCGCCGGCGGCGGTATCTGGAAGCTGCCGCTCTTGAAGACGGCCATCCCGCGCTCGATCGATTGAGCCACCGCGACACCGAGCAGATATGTCGGCACGAGAATGACGACAAAAGCAACGAGGATGATCAGCGTGGCGATCAGGCCATCCTTGCCTGCGCGCGAGCCGCGGAGCCGGACCTGAAGCGGATATAACGTGACCGCAAGGATCAGCGCCCAGACCATCAGGTCGAGGAACGGGACGAAAACGCGGAAACAGAAGACGGCCAGAACGGCAACGAGCCCGGCGCGAATCAGGACGTCGAGCAGTTCCCTGGAGAGGGTGCGTTCGGTGATCGGCGATAGCATCTCATGCCTCCTCGCAGCTTGCCGCAAGGCTATCCGGACGGCAAACCAGATAACGTGTTCGCCTGTCCAAGTCTAGGACGGGCAGCACCACTTCTCAAACAGCCGGACGAACGACATCGGCAGTCATCGCCTCGACAATACGATCAGCTCGTTCGGGTTCGCGCATGCGCTCCGGAAAGCCGGCGATGCACGAGCAGCAACAGAGGTGTCGATACCATCGAGAGCGCGACGACCAGCGTGACCAGCGCTGCCTGCCGCTGATCGATGACACGCGCAGCCAGCGATGCGGCCATCACCACGAACGCGAACTCGCCGCCCTGTGACAGCAGGATGGCAAAGTAGCCACGTTGCGCAGGCGGAACTTCAAATCGATTCGCAAGAAACCACTGCGCAATCGTTTTGATGCCGACCAGTGCCACGACAAGCACGCCAACCCGTAGCGGCTCATTCATCAATACACTGAAATCCATCGACATTCCAACCGCGATGAAAAACAGGCCAAGCAACAGGCCTTTGAATGGCGCCATGTCGACTTCGACTTCGTGGCGATAATCCGAGTCCGCGAGCAGCACGCCCGCGACGAACGCGCCCAGGGACATCGACAGATGAACGCTCTCCATGAGGAGCGCGATGCCGATGATCCAGAGCAGTGCGAAAGCGGTGAAGATCTCCGGCACACCGGTGCTCCGTATCACACGCAACACGACGTGCAGCAGATAGCGACCCGCCAGCGCTATCGCGCCCAGCATGGCGATCGCCTTCAAGGTCACGAGCCAGCCGGGTTCCGCCGCGGGCGTGGGCACGGCGGGGCCGAGCAGCGGCAGGAGTGCAATCAGCGGAATAGCCGCCATGTCCTGGAACAGGAGGATGCCGAAGCCCGCACGGCCCGTCGGCGTGTCCATCAACTTGCGCTCCTGGAGCTCGGACATCACCATTGCCGTCGATGACAGCGAAAGCGCAAGCCCGCCGGTCAATGCAATGCGCCAGGGCAATCCCAAGAGCAGAAAGATCCCCGACAACGCGCCGGCACAGACGATCATTTGCATGGCGCCGTAGCCAAAGATGCTGCGGCGCATCGCCCACAGCGCGTCGACCCTCATCTCGAGCCCGATTACGAACATCATCAACACGATGCCCAGCTCGGAAAAATGGAGGATCGCGTCGACATCGGTCACCAGTTGCAGCACCCACGGACCGATCATGACGCCTGCCACCAGATAGCCGAGCACTGCCCCGAAGCCGAAGCGGACCGCAAGCGGCACGGTGATCAGCGCCGACGCAAGGAAGATCACCATGTCGATGAGCAGCTTTGTCATGCGCTGTCCTCCTGAATCGATTGACGACAAAGGGGATTCACTTGCACGAGCCGATTAGTCGAGGGTAGTCGACGGCGCGAGGAGGAAGAAGCAAACGGCTGGCCGCTGTTCGGGCCGGTTCCGCCGTGTCAGTGCCGAGAACTTCGCACCGCGCGCAACAGCGAGTCCCCAGCTTCGGTAATGCAAGGGCGCGTGGCGTCGCCAACGAACTGCTTCATCGCGACCAGCTGGCGCTCGAGCAGCGTATCCAGCTCCTGGCGGTCGATGATCTGGTCGGCGGCGTCCTTGACCAGCATGAGTGTCGCGAATTCGTGCGCGCTGAGCATGCCTGTTTCCCCGATCGTTCGAGTACGCGTATGGAAGTCTGCGTCGACTTCGGTGCTTGTAGTTCTGGCCAACCGTTTTCAACGGTCGCATATCACGACGTGTTTTGGAGGTTAGAACGGGCTTCTCGCTGGCGGCAATCCGGAACCTCCCCATATCTGATACTGCGAGTTCAGTCGCTCGTCAACCCGTCAACCCCGTCAACTCATTAGGCGCGTGCATCATTGCGCGTCAGACTCCCGTCCGCAGTGAAGCCCGCGCTCGCGGCGGGCTTCACTTGTGCATGAACGGATACCGCGCTTTTCTGATTCATGGGCTGTTTTTCTTGCGCGGTGCCGGACCATGGGGCGCTCAGATGGAAGTGGAACGCGCGTCTGTCTGCACGCGCTCGACGCCGTGCCCCACCCGAAACAGCGGATGCCGGCGCGCGAGAATGAAGTATGCGAGGCCGCCGACGAGCAACGAGCATTCGAAGCTCAGATCGCCCCAGCCGAGCACATCGCGCATGAGCGGGCTGACGAAGGTAGGCGAATTCGAGAATGCGAGCGACGCGCCGATGCCCAGAAGCCAAGCGATGATCCCCGGCCAGAACACGCCCCCCGTGTACCAGTACGCACCGCTGCCCCACTTCATCCAGTCGTCGGCACGGTAGCGTCCGCCGCGCAGGAAATAGTCCACGACGACGATCGCGGCCCAGGGCGCGGTCCAGAACACCATGTAGTTCAGGAACACCTGATACATGCCGAAGAACTCGCCATAGAACACGGTGACGACCCGGAACGACAGCGTGAACAGCGCGATGATCGCAAGAGAGGTCACGCGGTTGATCGGAATGCGCATCGCGAGCAGGCCGAGGCCGGCGGTGTAACCGTTCGGCACGTTGGCCGCGATGCCGCCGAGAATGATCGCGAACAACAACGGCACGATGAACCACGTCGGCAGAAAGCGCGACAGCTGGCTCACGGGATCTTCCCCGAGCGTGCCGCCGAGAGCGGTCGCGAAGAGTACGCCGATCACTTCACAGAACATCAGCGCGACGAACTGGCCGCCGCCCGCCGCGAGCACGATCTTCTTCCAGCTCGTTTCCGCCGGAAAATAGCGGCTGTAGTCGGAGGCGAAGTTGGCCCAGCCGATCGGATACGAGAACACGATGCCCATCGCGATGAGCCATGTGCTGAACGATCCGCCGCCGTGATTCACCTGCGAGGCAATCGCGAGACTCGTATGCGGCAGCACGAACCATGCAAGGCCGGCGAACAGCACCGCAAGCACGAGCGCGATCCACTTCTCCGCCGCAATGATGGTTGCGTGCCCGAAAATCGCCAGAATGATTTCCGCGGCGAGAATGATCGCGAGCGATACCCACACGACCATGTGACTATGAAAGCCGCTCATTTTCAGGAGCGTTTCCAGCGCTTGCGTCGCGACGACGGAGTTGATCGAGAACCAGCTCAACGCGGATATCAGGCTGACCGCTTTCGGCAGAAACGAGCCAATCTGCCCGAACGAGCTGCGCGATGTCATGATGCCCGACGTGCCCGTCTTCGGTCCCATGATCGTGGTGAGACCGAGCACGAGACAGCCGAAGAAATTGCCGACGAGAATCGCCAGAAGCGCCTGCCACAGCGACAAACCTTGCGACAACGCGAGCGCGCCCGTCACCACGACCACGTAATTCGTATTCGCGCCGATCCACATCTTGAAGAGCTCGCCGGGCGTGCCGTGCCGGTCTTCACGCGGAATCGGATCGATGGCGTGCTGCTCGATGCTCCACGCCTTGTCCGCCGCTACTTCCGTGCCTTGATGCGTGCTCATGGCTTGCCTCCGTTCGATCGTGCGTCATATGCTTCGCGCAGCGCATTGACAATGCCGTCGACGCAGACGTCGAACAGCAGTTGGCCCTTCTCCGCCGTCGCGTTGGCCGCGGACGAAAGACATCCGGAAGCGGGCGTCCATTCGGGAATCGTCGGGAAGACGTCGTAGGGCGGAAACGTCGCCGCTGCATGAGTCGGCACGCGCGACATATCGACGAGATGCGGATGAAGGTGCAGCATCAGCGAGGTTTCCAGCACGCCGCCATGCTCGACGGCCCAGCCCGGAAAGCCTTCGGGATAGATGCGCGCGATGGTTGCATCGGTAACGAAGTCCCAGTACGACAGCATCACGACCTGAAAATCGTGCACGTTCTCCCAGCGCAACTCGCGCAATGCGAGGTCGATGCCTTCCACGGCGAACATCGAATTCTCGAAGTGGCCGTTGATGAGGCAGACCTTGCGCGCGCCATGCCGCGCGAATTCCTTGAGAATGTCCTTCACCGTCGATGACAACGTGTGGCCGTCGAGACTCGTCGTGCCGCACAGATGATTGCCGCCGCCGCTTTTCTGCTGCGATTTATAGCCGTATGCGATTGCCGGCGCGACGAGCGCGCCGATTCTCTCCGCGACGCCGATACCGATCGCGCTCGGCAGCAGCACGTCCGGATTCATCGACATGTGCGGGCCGTGCTGCTCCAGTGCGCCGATCGGAATCAGCACGGGCTGACCAACGCCTATGCGTCGCGCATACTCGGGCCACGCGAGCTCGCCTATTACCACGCTCTCTTTCATCTCCCCCTCCCCTTCTCCTGCTAATGGGTGGGCATGAAGCGCCCGCGGCGCGCGCCGCGGGCCTCATGCACGAACGTCGCTCAGGCAGCGATGATGTTGCGCTCCGGCCCATACGGGAAGCCGGTGATATTCGTCGCGCCCTTCTCGCCGACGACGAGAATATCGTGCTCACGATAGCCGCCCGCGCCCGGCAAGCCTTGCGGCAGCATGATCATCGGTTCCATCGACACGACCATGTTGGGCTGAAGCACCGTCTCGATGTCCTCGCGCAATTCAAGCCCCGCTTCGCGCCCGTAGTAATGCGAGAGCACGCCGAACGAGTGACCGTAACCGAACGTGCGGTATTGCAGGACGCCGTATTCGGCATAGATCTTGTTGAGCTCGCTGGCGATATCGCAGCAACGCGCGCCCGGTTTGATGAGTTTCAGCCCTGCCTCATGCACCTCGACATTGATCTTCCACAAACGCAGATGCTCGTCGGAACAGTGATCGAAGAACATCGTGCGTTCGAGTGCGGTGTAGTAGCCCGCGATCATCGAGAAGCAGTTCAGGCTCAGGATGTCGCCCTTTTGCACCTTGCGGGTGGTGACGGGGTTATGCGCGCCATCCGTGTTGATGCCGGACTGAAACCAGGTCCAGGTGTCCATCAGCTCCGAATCGGGAAAACGCCGCGCGATCTCGCGCACCATCGCCTGCGTCGATGCGAGCGCGACTTCGTGCTCGGGCACGCCTTCATGCACCGCCGCCGCGAGGGCCGCGCCGCCCACGTCGCACACATTCGCGCCGTGCCGGATCACCTCGATCTCTTCGGCGGACTTGATCATGCGCATGCGCATGGTCTGAGCGCTGATATCGACGAATTCGACGGACGGCAACGCGGCCTTCAACTTCGTAAGCGTTTCGACGGGAAGCTGATCGAACTCCACGCCCACGCGGCCCCTGTTGTCGATTTCACCTTGCACCGCACGGAAGAAATTGTCGCGCTGCCAGTCCGTATAGACAACGTTATAGTCGCCGACGGTGCGCCGCCACGGCTGTCCGCCATCGATGTTCGCCGAAATCGACACGACTTTCCTCGGCGTCACGACGAGCCCGTACTTGCGGCCAAACGAGCAGTACAGGAAATCCGCGTAGTAGTTGATGTTGTGATAGGACGTGAACAGCACCGCGTCGATGTTCTCGCGCGCCATCAGATCGCGCAGCTTGCCTTGACGGTTCGCATATTCGGCGTCGGAGAACGTGTGCTTGGCCTTCTCGCCATTCTCGATCCGGATGAGGTTCTCCATTTTCATGCGCTCTTCTCCTTGGTGAAAAGTCGGTTGGTGTGAGCGAATGGTAGGAGCCTCAGGCTTTGAAACATTTCCCGATTCGACACGGAATATCGCTGTTTTCGACATCGAGGGTTAACCACGACCGGCGCCTCGCACGGTCGTACGAGGCGCACGGCAACGGCGTATCAGGGGGTCAAAGCGCCTTCTGATAGCGCCTGCGATCCGCGATTGGCGAGATGTTGAACTGCGCCTTGTAGCGCGTGGAGAAGTGCGTGAGAGACGTGAAGCCCGTGCGTGCGCAAACTTCCTCGAGCGGCCGTGCCGTGCGATACAGGATCTGACGCGCACGCAGCAGTCGTATTTCGAGGTAGGCCTGCGCCGGTGTCTTGTCGAGACGCTCGCGGAACCATCGTTCGAGCTGGCGCTGCGAGACCTTGATGAACGCGGCAATCTCCGCGACGCTCAGCGTTTCCTCGACATTGCTTTCCATCACCTGCAGCGCTTCATCGAGCTTCGTATGCTCCTCGCCGATATATTGACGCAAGGACGTGACCTGGCGCTCTTCGCCGCGCCGCCGCTCCGCGACGAGCAGTTCGAGCACGCGCGCGGCCAGCGACGGACTGCCGGGCGGCCGTCCGAGCAGATGCACCATGAGATCCAGTGGCGCGACGCCGCCGCTGCATGTGAAGCGGTCGCGATCCACTTCATAGAGACGATTGGAAACAGTGAGCTTCGGAAACTGCTCCAGCAGCACGTCCTGATCTTCCCAGTGAATCGTGCAGCGATAGCCGTTCAACAGGCCCGCGCGAGCGAGAAAGTAACTGCCGGTATCGAGGCCGCCGAGCGCGACGCCATGACGCGCCTGCAAGCGCAGCCAGTCCATGACGGCGCCGATGCCCTTGCGCGGTATCGGATTGGGCCCGACGACGAAGACAGCGTCGAACTTTGCCGCCGAGGACATGGACGTGTTCGGAATCACCTGGATGCCGTCACTGGAACGCACGGCATCGCCGTTCGTGCCGATCAGCGCATAGTCGTACACCGTTCGCTCGACGAGCATGTTCGCGATGCGCAGCGGATCCACGGCCGTGCCGAGCGCGATCAGCGAAAAGTTGTCCAACAGAAGGAATCCGATCCGAAGCGTTCGCAAGTCGTGCAAGCTCGGATTCGCCTGCTTTTTCGGATGCGGTTTGACACCGGATGACATGGACGACCCACGCGATAAAGTTGAAAGGCTCGCGAATCATAGCGCCAAGATCGCAATTTGCTTTCGTCACGCCGCCGTTGCACGCGCTGGTAGCGGACGCCCTGATCCAAGCCACGATAGCCACGGCATAGCCCGCTACAATGAATGTAGCCAAACAGCCAGGAACGATCAGCCATGCATCTTCGTTCGAAGCCGCGAATGCGGAAGCGGAAAGCCTGGCGCGCCGCAATCGCCGTGTGTCTCGCACTCGCGTTGCCGCCGCTGTCGGCAGTGGTTCACGCGGAAAAGCCGGGCGTCAGTTTTTCGACATTGGAGCCGGGCGCGCCACTGCCCGCGGGATGGAAAAATCTGCCGGTCGTGCGCGGAAAACCGATGACGCAATACACGCTCGTCCGCGACGGCCAGACCACCGTTCTGCAAGCCGACGCGAACCGCTCGGCCTCCGCCCTGATGCACGAAGGCGATATCGATCTGGCTCAGACGCCCGTCGTGGCATGGCGCTGGAAAGCTGAAAAGGCCATCGAAGGCGCGGACAACCGGACCGGGTCCAAGGAAGATGCGCCCGCGCGACTGGTGTTCGTCTTCGACGGCGACAAAAGCAAGCTGTCGCTTTACGACCGGGCCAGCATGGAAGTGGCGAAGCGCATGGGCGGTCAGGATCTGCCCTATGCCACGCTCATGTATGTCTGGTCCACCACGGCCGCGCCGGACAGCGTCATCGCGAATCCTCATACCGGGCGCGTACAGATGATCGTCGTCTCCGGCCGGCCCGGCGATGCGGGTGAATGGCAAACCTTGCGCCGCAACATCGTGCAAGACTACGAGAAAGTCTTTCACGAGGCGCCAGGACGGATCACGGGCTATGGCCTGCTGAGCGACACCGACAATACCGGTGCTACGGCGCGCGCGTGGTATGGAGACATCCAGCTGCTGCCCGGGCCGTGACGATACGGCGTGAAGCGGCCCAGGCGCGATCGAGCGCGGCCCATGTTTTCGGGCCCACCGTCCGCATCGAAGACGCCGTCAACGGGCAGGGCCGCCTTCATCGGTGCCGGGTGGCTCATCGCGAGAAACGGAAGCTATCGCCGGGCCGGGCGGCACGATATGAATCACAGCCGGCGGACTTGCCGCGCGCGCACCGGCGAAGCCCGCCTGACGATCCTCCGACGCTTCTTCAGGGCTCTTTTCGTGCGGCTTGACAGTCGACCGGATCACCATGATTTTGTTTAGTATGTCGAACCAGAACGGCGCGCCGAGCGTGATGGCGAAGGCGGTGAGAAGCCAGCCGAGCGGCTTCATGAACCAGCCGTGGTAGGCGTTCCAGAACGGCGTCAGCCGGTCGACCAGCGTGGTGTCTCGCGCAGATTGCGCCGCTTTGTCGATGGCGGCGGCTTCTGCCTTCGCCCTGTCGAGCGCCTGCTGCGCGTTCTCCCTGAACAGGAAGTCCCAGCCGATGGGAAGCTGCAGACTCCTGATCTGATCCTGGACGTCGCTGTAGTTCTTCGCGAGAAACGCCGGATCGGTCGAGGCGAGGCTGGCCTGCGCGACGATCGCCCCGCGCTGCGTCTCATTGCGATAGAGGTAATCGGCGAGGGTGATGGTATCGACATTGAACCCCACAGCGGTCACGAGGCCGATCCACAACAGCACGCCCTGGGTCGAGCGCTTGTAGCGGCCCGAGACGCGATCCATCGCGCTGTCGTACCAATGTTCGAGATTCTTCCGCGCCTTCTCGAGATCGCCCTGCGCCGTGTCGAGTGCCGCCAGCACGGCGCGCTGCACGGCCGGGTTCGCGATCGTGCCGATATTCTTCCGGATGTCCTCGATCGTGACGGCCCGCGCCAACGCTGCATCGGGCTGCGCCGGGTCCGTGGCAACCTGGCCCGACGAGGGCCCCGGCCCGCGCGCGATGATATCCATCAGCGCCGCCGCGAAGCTTGCCGCGGGAATGTAGGCGGGCAGCCGCTTGCCGCCCGTGAGCGGGCCCGCTATTTTCCCCACGGCGATCGGCGTGTAATTACCCGGAAACAGGCTATAGATGAGCGGATGCTCGTAGAACGACTTGGCGAGATCCTTGCCCTCGGCGTCGAACAGCAACTCGCGGATGCCGCTCTCGAGATACGACGCGCGAGTGCGGAGAAATCCCTCGATCCCCTCGCGCAAGGCCGTGCACATCAGGCTGAGAAGCAGATAGATGAAGACAATGCCGGTAGCGACTTCGAGTATGGCCGAGTTGAACATCATGCCCCCTTCGCCAGGTCATGCAATAAAGGCATGAACGCGAGCCGTCCGCCGCCTCCTGACCATTCAAGTCATTCTAGGCAGCGGAAAGCGGGACTTCAATGCGACCTTCGGTACTCGCGCGCGCGGATGAGTCGGAGCCGGCAATCGGCCAATGACCTGGCGTTAGCGCAAGAACCAATCCGGCATGACGCGTTCGTTCGGCATCCGCATCATGCCGCGGCGTCTGTGCGGCCGGAAGCCGTCACGCGCCTCGGCTGCGTCAACATCGCGGGCTGCAGGATGTCATCGAGTTGCGACTGGCTCAGAAGCCCCTTCTCGATCACGATCTGCGCCACGCTCTTGCCGGACATGAGCGCCTCCTTCGCGACTTCCGTCGAATGCGTATAGCCGATATACGGATTGAGCGCCGTCACGATGCCGATCGAGCTTTCGAGAATCGCGCGCAAGCGCTCGCGATTCGCCGTGATGCCGTCGACACATTTCGACGCGAGCGTGAGACACCCCGCCCGCAAATGCGCGACGCTCTTGAAAAGGCTATGCGCGATGATCGGCTCGAACGCGTTGAGCTGAAGCTGGCCTGCCTCGGCGGCGAAGCTCACCGTCACGTCATTGCCGATGACTTCGAACGCGATCTGATTGACGACCTCCGGAATCACCGGGTTCACCTTGCCCGGCATGATGCTCGAGCCCGCCTGAACCGGCGGCAGGTTGATCTCGCCGAGACCCGCGCGCGGCCCGCTCGCGAGCAGCCGCAGATCGTTGCAGGTCTTCGAAAGCTTGACCGCGACGCGCTTCAGCACGCCCGAAAGCTGCACGAACGCGCCGACATCCTGCGTCGCTTCCACAAGATTCGGCGACGTCGTGAGCGCGATGCCGGTCACATCGCTCAGATGCCTGCACGCGAGCTGCGCATACTCCGGATGCGTGTTGATGCCCGTGCCGATCGCCGTCGCGCCCAGGTTGATCTCGCAGATCAGCCTGGCCGCTTCCCTGAGACGCTCCTCGTCCTCGCCCAGCATCACCGCGAACGTGCTGAACTCCTGGCCGAGCGTCATCGGAACGGCATCCTGAAGCTGCGTGCGGCCCATCTTCAGATCGTTGCCGAACTCCACCGCCTTGCGTTCGAACGACGCGCGCAGCACGCCCATCGCATCGACGAGCTGCATGATGCCCGCGTACGTGGCGATCTTGAGCGCGGTCGGATAGACATCGTTGGTGCTCTGGCCGAGGTTCACGTCCTCGTTCGGATGCAGCACGCCATATTCGCCGCGCTGATGCCCCAGATGTTCGAGCGCGAGATTGGCGATGACCTCGTTCGCGTTCATGTTGGTCGAGGTGCCCGCTCCGCCCTGAATGACATCGACGACGAAGTGCTCGTGCGCGGTGCCCGAGCGCACTTGCCTGCACGCTTGCACGATCGCCTGCATCTTCACTTCGCTCAGAAGGCCGAGATCGTAGTTCGCGAGTGCCGCGGCTTCCTTCACGCTCGCCAGTGCGTTGACGAGATTCGGATACACGGAGATGGGAATGCCCGTGATGGGAAAGTTCTGCAGCGCGCGCAGCGTGTGCACGCCGTAATACGCGGTCGCGGGCACGGCGAGATCGCCGAGAAGGTCGTGTTCGATACGTTCGGTCGGTGCAAGCATGTCTTCCTCTCAGTGCTGAAATCGATGGGCGAACGAAGTCATCCGGCACACGTCGTGTGCGGGTTTCGTCGCGTTGGCTGGTTGATGCGGTGAGGTATTAATGCGGCGGCGCGGCCGCATACGCGACGCATCGCCTTGCGAGCACATCGGTCGGATCGATGACGCTCGCGCGCGCGCCGTTCGCGCCGACGACATGCGCTTCCCGCAACAGAAGCGGCAGCTCCGTGCAGCCGAGGATGATGACCTCGACGCCCTCGGCGATAAGCCCGTCGATCGCCGCGGCGATATCATCCTGGCACTGCCCGGTCGTGAATCCGGCCTTCACGCCCTGCGTGCCGTAGATGGCTTCCATCACGCGCGCCTGCAATGCGGGGCCGGGAACGACCTGCCGCAGGCCTTGCGATGCGAGCGCTTTCTCGTACACGCCGCTCGCGATCGTGCCTGATGTGGCGAGCACGCCCACCGAGCGCAGCGCGGGAAACGACTCGCGCAGATAACGCACCGTCACCGTCAGCATGTTCACGATAGGCACGCCGAGATGCGGCTGAATGCGCTCGACGAACGCATGCGCCGTATTACACGGAATCGCGATGAGATCCGCGCCGCCCGCTTCGAGCTTCTTGCAGGTCGCATAGAGCGAGATCGTCGGATCGGGGCCGTTGCCGATGAGGTTTTCCGTGCGATCCGGAATTTGCGGATTCTGCTCGACGAGCAGCTTGATATGGTCCTGATCGCGCGTCGCGGGCGTGGCGCGCACGATCTTGTGAATGAAATCGACCGTCGCCGCCGGCCCGACTCCGCCCACCACGCCGACCTTGAAGACAGTCTCGGGCAATTGGTACTGACCGGACACGACGTATTGCGCATACGCGAGATTCGCATCGACGAGCGGCACGCGCAATGCGCCGAGTTCGTCGGCGACGAGCGCGATCTCCGTGAGCCCCGGCACGATGATATTGGCGCCCTGCGCGATGAGGTCCTCGCAGGCCGCGCGCAACAGTTCGACGGGACGGCCGCGCAGATTGCCGCTCTTCACGCCATCGGCGCCGTAGACGGCTTCGGTGACGAGATCGGCGCCATCACGCGCGCGCGCGTGGATCACTTCGAACTCGGGCGCCGCGAAATATTTCTCGAACAATGCCTTGCGCCGCGTATAGGCCGACGCGAGCACGCCCACGCGGCGCACGGACGGAAACTTTCTGCGCACGTGACTGCGGACCGCTTCGATCATGTCGACGATCTGCAGCGGCGAATTGGCCTTCAGTTCGTCGATGAACGTATGACTGAGAAAGCACGGCAGCACGACCGTAGTGACGCCGCGCTTCTCGAAGCTGCTGATCAGATCGAAGATATACAGCTTGCGCTGGGTGAGCGTGTCGCTGTCTGCATCGGCGCTGCGAAAGGGCTGCTGCTCGAAGATCGCGTCGAAGTGCTCGGCGTCGCGCGTGGCGGGCGTCGACTTGATCAGCTTGAAGAAAACGTCCGCGCTCGCGAGCGGACCGAGTCCGCCCACGACACCGAACTTGCGCGCGAGCGCCGCGTCCTTGCTGCTCATTTCGTCTCGCCTTCGAATTGGCCGAACGAAGGCGTGGCCATTGCCGCGCGGCGCTCGTGCCGTGCAGCGCGCTTGCCTTCCCACTTCGCAATGGCCGCCGTCGCGATGCTGTTGCCGATCACGTTGGTCGCCGTGCGTCCCATGTCGAGAATCTGGTCGATGGCGAGCACGAGCACGACGCCCGATGGCGGCAGATGGAACATCGGCGCGACGGCCGCGACGACCACCACCGATCCGCGCGCGACACCCGCCATGCCCTTGCTGCTCACCATGAGCACGAGCAGCATCACGATCTGCGTGCCGATCGGCATGTCGATGCCGAAGGCCTGCGCGATGAAGATCGCCGCGAACGCCTGATACATCATCGAGCCGTCGAGATTGAACGCGTAGCCGAGCGGCAAGGTGAAGCCGACCACTTTCTTGTCGACGCCGAATTCCTCCAGCTTCTCGGTCAGACGCGGATACGCCGCTTCGCTGCTCGCGGTGGAGAAGGCGAGCATCGCCGGTTCGCGGATCGACTTGAGCAAGGTCCAGACCGGCTTGCCGAGGAACGCGTATCCCGCGAGGATGAGCGCGCCCCACAGGAGCGCGAGCCCCGCATAGAAGCTCGCGACGAGCTTGCCGTACGTGGTGAGCACATCGAGCCCGTGCACCGTGATCGCCGATGCCAGCGCGCCGAACACACCGATGGGCGCGAGGCGCATCACATAGTCGGTCAGCTTCAGCATCGCGGGCACGAGCCCTTCGACGCCCGCGATCAGCGGCGCGACGCGCGGGTCCGACTTGATCACGCTGAGCACGATCCCGAACAGCACGGAAAAGACGAGGATCTGGAGGATATCGTTGCGCGCCATCGCATCGAGGATGCTGGTGGGAAACGCGTGCGTCACGAAGTCCTTGAAGTTGAGGCCGGAGGTGTTGAGGCCCGTGGCGACATCGGCGCTCGTCTGGGTCATGTGCAGGCCCGCGCCGGGTTGCAGCAGGTTCGCGAGCACGAGCCCGAGCGCGAGCGAAAACAGCGACGCGCTCACGAACCACGCGATCGAGCGCAGGCCGATCCGGCGCACGTCGCTCGTGCCTTCCATGCCCGCGAGGCCCGAGACGAGTGTCGCGAAGACGAGCGGCGCAATGATCATCTTCACGAGCCGCAGGAAGATATCCGTGACGATGGAAAAGTACCCGGCGATGACCTTGGCGTGCTCGGCATCCGCCGCCGTGCGATGGCATACATAACCGACAGCCACGCCGAGCACCATGCCGGCGAGGATATAGAGGGTGAGTCGATTCTTCATGTGTCTCCGTCCTGGGATGACGCACGAACGGTCGATCTTGACCGCTGCGCGCTCGGGAATGGCTCGCGCATCGAGGTTCGACGCGCTGCTTCTTATGTGTCAGGACGGAATCTTAGGGAAGGCAGAAAAAACGTGAATGCTAGTGCTGCATATGGCTATGCAATTTTCGCATAGCAGGGAATACCGTTAACCGGCAGACCTGGCGGAAATCCGTAGATGGCTCCATAGCGTGTCGAGCAATTCGCTGCGATTCGTGATGTCGCGGTACACGCGCAGTTCGAGCGCCAGTTGCCACTCGGCGCGCCCGGCGGCAACGAGCTCGCCGGCATCGAGCTCGGCGGCGATCGAGCTCTTCGGCAGCCACGCCACGCCCTCGCCTTCCAGCACGAGCTTCTTCACGACCTCGGCCATGTCGGACTCGTAATGCAGCCGCAATGCGGGCGATGCCTTCGTCTGCTCCATCAGAAGCGCGAAGCAGCGGCCGAAGTAGCTCGTCTCCGTATAGGCGATGAACGGCATCGGACGATCGTGCACGCCGGGCAGGCGGTACATGGGCGCGAGCCGCTGATTGGGCCTGCACACCGGCATGAACGTGTCGACGCCAACGGTCACGTACTCGTACTTCGAAGGATCGAGATGCAGCGGCAACCGCGGATGGTGATAGCCGAACATCAGCTCGCAGTTGCCGTTGACGAGCATGAGGATCGAATCGTGGACGTTCGCGGGAATGACCCGCGCGCGCACTTCGCCGATATGTTTTGCGAGCGTGCGCAGCCACGCGGGCAGGAAATTTAGCGCGATGGTATGACCCGCCGCGATCTGCAGGCTCTTGCCCGAGATGCGCTGCTCCGTGCGGATGATGGCGCGCGTGTCGAACAGCTTGTCGAGGATGTCTTCGGCGGCGTCGCGAAACAGTTGTCCCGCCGGCGTGAGCGTCGGCGGAAAGCCGCTGCGGTCGACGAGATCGGCGCCGACCCATTGCTCGAGCGACTGGATGCGTCTGCTGAACCCGGACTGCGTGACGTTGCGGGACTCCGCCGCGCGCGAAAAGCTTTGATATCGGGCGAGCGCGATGAAGTCCTCGATCCACTTGATTTCCATGAGCCATCCGTCTCCGATACGCGACGAATGAGCTCGCCGCTACGAGCCGGAAATTCTACGCTCGCCCATGCCTTACGCGATCTGCGCGATGCGCAGCAGATTCGTCGTGCCCGGCGTGCCGAAGGGCATGCCCGCCGAAATGACGACGGTATCGCCCGTCGTGCCGAACCCTTCCTCGCGCACGGTTTCGCAGGCGAGCTCGCTCACTTCGAGCATGTCGACCACTTCCTTGCACACGACCGGATGCACGCCCCAGACGAGCGCGAGACGGCGCGCCGTGCCGATCTGCGGCGTCATGCCGACGATCGGCGCGCACGGCCGCTCGCGCGCCATCCGCAAGGCCGAGTAACCGGAGCTCGTGTAGGCGACGGTGGCGGCTGCATCGAGCAGACCCGTGACGTGGCGCATCGCGTAGCCGATCGCATCCGATGTATTCGCGCGCGGCGCCGCGTGCGAAGCGGCGATCACTTCCCGGTAGTACGGGTCGCGTTCGGTCTGCGCGATGATGAGGTCCATCATCCGCACCGCTTCGACGGGATACTTGCCGCTCGCCGATTCGGCGGACAGCATCACCGCGTCGGCGCCGTCGTAGATCGCGGTCGCGACATCCGATGCTTCGGCGCGCGTAGGCACCGGCGCCGCGACCATCGACTCCAGCATTTGCGTGGCCACGATCACCGGCTTGCCCGCCTTGCGGCACGCGCGCACGATGCGCTTCTGGATCGCGGGCACTTGCTCCGCGGGCATCTCGACGCCGAGATCGCCGCGCGCGACCATCACGGCATCGGCTTCATCGACGATCGCATCGAGACTGCCGATGGCCGCGGGCTTCTCCAGCTTCGCGACGATGCCCACGCGATCCCCGACGATCTTTCGCACCTCGAGAATGTCCTCGACACGCTGCACGAACGACAACGCGAGCCAGTCGATGCCGAGCGTGAGGCCGAAGCCGAGATCGCGCCGGTCCTTTTCCGTCATCGCCGAGAGCGGCAGCACGACATCGGGCACGTTGACACCCTTGCGCTCGGAAAGCGGACCGCCGACGATCACGGTCGTTTCGGCGAAGTCCGGCCCGCAACGTTCGACGCACAGCTGCACGCGGCCATCGTCGAGCAGCAGGTTCGTCTGTTCCTTAAGCGCCGCGAAGATTTCCGGATGCGGCAGCGCGACGCGCGTGACATCGCCGGGGTTCGTCGCGTCGAGATCGAGCCGGAAGCGCGCGCCCTTCTCCAGCGTGATCGGGCCGTTCGCGAAGGTGCCGATGCGCAGCTTGGGGCCTTGCAGATCGAGCAGCACGCCGATAGGCCGGCCCGCGTCCTTCTCGACAGCGCGGATGATTTCGAGGCGGCGCTGATGATCGTCGTGCGTGCCGTGGCTGAAGTTCAGACGGAACACATCGGCGCCCGCCTTGTGCAGCGCTTCGATGGTTTCATGGCTCGTGCTCGCGGGACCCAGCGTGGCGACGATCCTGGCATTTCGCGTTCGGCGCATGTCGGTCGGCTCCGTTCAGGCGGCGTTGGCCGCTTTGGTGTCGATCAGCGCGCACACGGCATCGGTGACTTGCGCCGTGGTCGCGGTGCCGCCGAGGTCGCGCGTGTGCAGCGACTTGTCGGACGTCACGGCTTCGATCGCCCGCATGACGCGCTTCGCGGCGTCGAATTCGCCGAGATGTTCCAGCATCATGACGACCGACCAGAACGTGCCGACCGGATTCGCCAGCCCCTTGCCCATGATGTCGAACGCGGAGCCGTGGATCGGCTCGAACATCGACGGATAGCGGCGCTCCGGATCGATGTTGCCCGTCGGCGCGATGCCGAGGCTGCCCGCGAGCGCGGCGGCGAGATCGCTGAGAATGTCGGCGTGCAGGTTCGTCGCGACGATCGTATCGAGGGACTCGGGACGGTTGACCATGCGCGCGGTCGATGCATCCACCAGTTCCTTGTCCCATTTGACGTCCGGGAATTCCTTCGCGATTTCGCCCGCGATCTCGTCCCACATCACCATTGCGTGACGTTGCGCGTTGCTCTTCGTGATGACCGTCAGCAGCTTGCGGGGGCGCGATTGCGCGAGGCGGAACGCGAAACGCAGAATGCGCTCGACGCCCGCGCGCGTCAGGATCGAGACATCGGTGGCGGCTTCGATCGGATGACCCTGATGCACGCGGCCGCCCACGCCCGAGTATTCGCCTTCCGAGTTCTCGCGCACGATCACCCAGTTCAGGTCTTCGGGCTTGCAGCGCTTGAGCGGCGCGTCGATGCCGGGCAGGATGCGCGTCGGACGGACGTTCGCGTATTGATCGAAACCCTGGCAGATCTTCAGGCGCAGGCCCCACAGCGTGATGTGATCGGGCACGTCAGGATCGCCCGCCGAGCCGAACAGGATCGCGTCCTTGTCGCGGATCGCATCGAGACCGTCCTCGGGCATCATCACGCCGTGCTGGCGGTAGTAATCCGCGCCCCAGTCGAAGTTCTCGAACTCGAATGCGAACGACCGGCTCGACTTCGCGAGCGCTTCGAGCACTTGCTGACCGGCGGGAACGACTTCCTTGCCAATGCCGTCGCCGGGAATGGTCGCGATGCGATAGGTCTTCATGTCTCTGTCTCCGTGGAATGTCTGTGTGAACGAACTCTACCCACATTCCAGCTTCAAAACCGCTGCTAAACTTAAAGTATCGTTAACTTTGATTCACGAATCATCGCGATGTCCGATACCGTCCAGCCTGCCGATCTGAGCTTCTTTTCGACGCTTTCCGCCGCCGGCAGCCTGAGCGCGGCGGCGCGTGAGCTGGGCCTGACGGCGGCCGCCGTGAGCAAGCGTCTGTCGCAGATGGAAACACGCGCGGGCGTCGCGCTCGTCAACCGGACCACGCGCCGGATGATGCTCACGCCGGAAGGCGAGCTCTATCTCGAACGCGCACGCCGGATTCTCGACGAAATCGATGAACTATCGGAACTGCTCGGCTCCGCAAAGCAGAGCCCGAAGGGTTTGCTGCGCGTGAACGCGACGCTCGGCTTCGGGCGCAGCCACGTCGCGCCGGTGATATCGCGGTTCGTCGCGCAGCATCCGCAGGTATCGGTGCAGCTTCAGTTGTCGGTGACGCCGCCGCCTTTGACCGACGATGCCTTCGATGTCTGCATCCGTTTCGGCGAGCCGCCGGATACGCGCGTGGTCGCGCGGCGGCTCGCGGCGAACCGGCGCCTCTTGTGCGCCGCGCCTTCCTACATTGCGGCGCGCGGCATGCCGCTCACCGCGCACGATCTCACGCGCCACAACTGCATCGGCATTCGCCAGGGCGACGAAGCGTATGGCGTGTGGCGGCTGACATCGGGCCGGGGGACATCGCGCAAGACGGAGGCCGTGCGCATCAACGGCACGCTGACGACGAACGACGGCGAGATCGCGGTCAAATGGGCACTCGAAGGGCACGGCATTCTGATGCGCGCCGAATGGGACCTCGGGCAATATCTCGCGGACGGTTCGCTCGTTCGCGTGCTTCCCGATCACGAAACGCCGAACGCGGATATCTTCGCCGTCTATTCCCAGCGCCACCAGATGTCGAACCGCATTCGCGCGTTCGTCGATTTCATCGCTCACGAGCTCAAGGGCGAAGTGGCCCGGCGCGGGTCGTGACCGCCATCTTGGCTACCAGTTGGAACTGACCGGCGACGGACCGTCGGCGTGCTGGCCGAGATAGCCGCGCAGATGCTCGACGAAACACGCCACTTTCGCGGAGAGATTCAGGCGCTCGGGATAGACCGCGTAGATATCGGCGGGCGGCGTGTCGTAGTCGGTCAGCACCTGCACGAGCCGTCCGCTGCGAAGATACTTGGCGATATCCCATTCCGCGCGCATCAGGATGCCGTGCCCTTCCAGCGCCCAGTTGAGCGCCACTTCGCCATCGTTCGTGCTCAGCTTGCCGTGCACCTTGATGGTCTCCGTGCGCCCGCCCCGGCTTAAGCGCCAGTTGCCATACGCGCTTTCGTTCTGCCGCAGCACGATGCACTGATGCTGCGTCAGATCGTGCGGATGAGCCGGTTCGCCGGCTGCGCGCAGGTATCCGGGCGATGAAACGAGCAGCCGCCGGTTCGACGCGATCCTCTTCGCGATCAGACGCGAATCCGGCATCTCGCCGAAGCGCACGGAAACGTCGATGCTTTCGTCGGGCAGGCTGACGGGCCGGTCGGTGAGATGCAACTGGACTTCGACATCGGGAAAACTCTGGCTGAACACCGAAATCGCCGGACCGATATAAGACCGCCCGAAACCCAGCGGCGCATTCACGCGCAACAGTCCTTTAGGCGCGGCCCGGCTGCTGGAGACGAGCCGCTCCATGTCGTCGATGTCGCTCAATATGCGCTGCGCGTTCGCGAAGTAGACCTCGCCTTCGCTCGTCAGGCTGATCCGCCGCGTCGTGCGGTTGAGAAGACGCACGCCCAGCCGGTCTTCCATCGCCGAAAGCCGCCGCGAAACCGCCGGTGGCGTCAGGTTCAATTCCCGCGCCGTCGAGGCGAGACTGCCCTGCTTCACCAGCAGACAAAAGAAGCCCAGCTCCGAGTCCATGTTCATTCGTGAGTTTTTTGCAATGATGTATTAAGTTTAGATCGATTCATACGCGTTTCCATCGGTTTTAACCTTGGTTCCGGATAGAGCGAAGCCGCGCAAGACGGTCGCGACATCGATTGGTCATCGGATAAAGGAGACATTCCATGGATATGGATCTGGAAAAACGTACCCTGCGCAAGGTCAGCTGGCGCATCGTGCCGTTCATCATGCTGCTGTACTTCATCGCCTACATCGACCGGGTCAACATCGGCTTTGCCTCCCTCACGATGAAAACCGATCTGGGCTTCACCGCCTCGATCCTCGGTTTCGGCGCCGGCATCTTCTTCTGGGGCTACTTCCTGTTCGAAGTGCCCTCCAACATCGTCCTGCACAAGGTCGGCGCCCGCATGTGGATTGCCCGCGTGATGGTCACGTGGGGCATCATTTCCGCGACGATGGCCTTCGTCACCGGGCCGACCAGCTTCTACATCATCCGCTTTCTGCTCGGCGCGGCCGAAGCGGGCTTCTTCCCGGGCATCATCCTGTACCTCAGCTACTGGTTCCCGGCCCGCCGCCGCGCGGGTGTGACGGCGTTCTTCATGGCCGCCGCGCCAATTTCCACCGCCATCGGCTCGCCGCTCTCCGCCGCGCTGCTCGAAATGAACGGCGTGATGGGCCTGCACGGCTGGCAATGGATGTTCATTCTCGAAGCCATCCCCGCGCTCATCCTGGGTGTCGTCGTGTTCTTCTACATGACCGACAAGCCCGAAAAGGCGAAGTGGCTGAAGGACGACGAGCGTGCATGGCTGGTCAATGTGATGAACGCGGAAACCGCGAGCCGGGCCTCGGCCGGCGCGAAGCACGGCATCATCAGCGGTCTCGCTAATCCTCGCGTGCTGGCCTTGTCGCTGATCTACTTCGGCACGTCGGCGGGCCTGTACACGCTCGGCATCTGGGCGCCGCAGATCATCAAGCAACTGGGCGTCTCGTCGATGACGGTGGGCCTGCTCAATGCGATTCCGCCCGTCGTCTCGGTCATCGCGATGGTCTTCTGGTCGCGCCACTCCGACCGCACCGGCGAGCGCACCTGGCACGTCGTGCTGGCCTGCGTGGCGGCGACGGTCGGTCTCGTGGTCGCGGCAATGGCCAATAGCGTCGTCGGGCTGATCGCCGCGCTGACGCTCGTGAATATCGGCATCAGCTGCGCGAAGCCGCCCCTGTGGACCATGCCGACGATGTTCCTCTCCGGCGCCGCGGCGGCCACGGGCATCGCCACCATCAATTCGATCGGCAATCTCGGCGGCTTCGTCGGCCCCGCGATGATCGGCTGGATGAAGGATCGGACCGGCAGCTTCAGCGGCGGACTCTATTTCGTCGCGGGCCTGCTCGTGCTCTCCGCCGTGCTCACGCTGCTGCTGGCACGCACGCAGAAATCGCCCGTCACGCCCGGTAATGCAGCCGTGCATTGAAACCAGACGCGCCCCCGTCCCAACAATACGTCGTCAGAGGAATGCAACATGGAAAAGGAAGCAGCCGTTCAGTCCGTCACGGACACCATGGCGAAATTCACCGCCTATATCGGCAAGCGTCTGCCCAAGGATGTGAAGGCGAAGCTCGCCGAACTGCGCACGCTGGAAACGAATCCGCTCGCCAAGTCGATCTATGACTCGATGGATGGCAATCAGGAAGCCGCCGACAAGCTCGACCGCCCGAGCTGCCAGGACACCGGCGTGATCCAGTATTTCGTCGAAGCCGGCGCGAAGTTTCCGCTGCTCGGAGAACTGGAAGAGATCCTGCGCGAAGCCACCGCGGGCGCGACGAAAATGGGCCCGCTGCGCCACAACGCCGTCGAAACCTTCGACGAGAAGAACACCGGCACCAACACCGGCACGCAGATTCCCTGGCTGGACTGGCGCATCGTGCCGGAAAAGGATAGCTGCACCATCGACGTGTACATGGCCGGCGGCGGCTGCACGCTGCCCGGCGCGGCCAAGGTGCTGATGCCGGGGCAAGGCTACGAAGGCGTCGCGGAGTTCGTGATGGATGTCATCACCGAGCGCGGCGTGAATGCGTGCCCGCCGCTGCTCGTCGGCATCGGCGTGTCGACATCGGTCGAGACCGCGGCGCGGCTCTCCAAGCTCGCGATCCTGCGGCCGGTCGATTCGAAGAGCGACAACCCCCGCGCCGCACTGATGGAAGAACTGCTCGAGGACGGGCTCAATGAGATCGGCATCGGACCGCAAGGCCTGAAGGGCAACAACAGCGTGATGGGCGTGAATATCGAGTCGTCGGCGCGCCATCCGTCGACTATCGGCGTCGCTATCAATACCGGCTGCTGGGCGCACCGGCGCGGCAAGATCCGCATCAATGCCGACCTGTCGTACGAAATCCTTTCCCACGAAGGAGTGGTGCTGTGAAAAAAGTTTTGACCACCCCCATCAAGAGCGAAGATCTTGAAGACCTCAATGTCGGCGACGTCGTCTATCTGACTGGCCGGCTCGTCACCTGCCGCGATGTCGCGCATCGAAGACTGATCGAGCAGGGCCGGGAATTGCCCGTCGATCTCGAAGGCGGCGCTATCTTTCACGCGGGCCCGATCGTCCGCAAGAAAGACGACGGCAGCTTCGAAATGGTGTCCATCGGCCCGACGACGAGCATGCGCATGGAGAAGTTCGAGCGCGAGTTCATCGAGCAGACCGGCGTGAAGCTGATCGTCGGCAAAGGCGGCATGGGCCCCGAGACTGCTGCGGGCTGTCAGGAGCACAAGGCCGTGCACGCGATCTTTCCGGGCGGCTGCGCGGTACTAGCCGCGACGCTGGTCGAGGAAATCGAAGGCGCGGAGTGGCAGGATCTGGGCATGCCGGAAACCTTGTGGATCAACCGCGTCAGGGAATTCGGCCCGCTGATCATTTCGATCGACACCAAGGGCAATAACCTGATCCAGCAGAACAAGGCGGTGTTCAACGAGAAAAAGAAGCCGATTCTCGACAGGATCAGCGAGCAGCTCAGCTTCATCAAGTAAGCGGTGTTGCGGCCGGCCCGCGGTGCCTTGCCCGGGCCGCCGCGCGCCGGCTAGCTCGCCGGACGCAGGTAGGCGAGCAGCATGTCGAGATGCATCGCGGAAATGGCCTCCTGACGAGGTTTCTCCGCATAGTTCCGGCCCGTGAACGCGTCGATCGTGTAGCGGTTGGACACGATGTAGTAGCCCATGCCGACGAGCGTCACGTAAAAATCCAGCGGATCGATACCGGCGCGAAACTGCCCCGCCGCCGTGCCGCGCTCGAGCGTCACGCGCACCAGGTCAACCACCGGCGAGAGCGCCTCGAGCAATCGGCTCGAACGTTCGAGGTATCGCCCTTCGTGCAGATTTTCGTTATTGACGAGGCTCAACCACTGCGGGTTGTCCCGCAGATGAGTCCAGATGGAGCGCGCCAGCTCGCGAATCGCGTCGGCTGGCTGCATGCCGGACAGATCGAGCTTTGCCTCCCGCTCCGCGAACTGCGCGTACATCGCTTCGAGCACCGCGACATACAGGCCTTCCTTGCTCGTGAAGTAGTAGTAAAGCATGCGTTCGTTCGTGCCTGCCGCCGTGGCAATGGCATCGACGCGCGCGCCCGCGAGCCCGAACTTCGTGAACTGTTCGGTGGCGGCTTCGAGAATGCGCCGTCGCGTGCCTTCCGGATCTCGTTTTACTCGTTGTTCGCTCATATCTTTGCGGTCACGGATTAAATTTCGACAGTCACTTAATAGCTCCATTATGCCGAGCGTCATGGGCCAAGCATAGCTCTGTGAATACGGATTGTCGCCGCCTTGACGACGAGAAAATGAAACGCTAGTTGAAAGCGGCGGAAAAGCTTGCGCCGACAACTTCAGTCTGGACGCTCGCTCGGGCCCGGTTCGTATCGAAAGATATGCAGGCGCTACAATCGCAGGGGTCTATCTGTGGACTCATAGCCAATGAACGCGCCAATGCCACACGAGAATTCATCATCCGGACGACGGCTCGAACAGGCTCGCCGCCTGCTCGCACTTGCCCAGACGGGGCTGCACTATACGACTGGCGTCTTCGACAAGGAGCGATACGAAGAAATAGCGGCGATCGCTCATGCGCAAATCGCCGAAATCGCCTCGATGAAAACTGATCAGGTGGCCGAACTGTTTTCGTTCGAGGAAGGGTACGCCAATCCGAAGCTCGATGTCAGGTGCGCGGTGTTCGACGAGGCCGGACAGATCCTGCTCGTGCGCGAAGCAGCCGATGGACATTGGTCGCTTCCCGGCGGCTGGGCCGACGTGGGATTGTCTCCCGCGGAGAACGCCGCCAAGGAAGTGCGGGAGGAAAGCGGCTATACCGTCGAGATCGTTCGCCTGCTCGCGGCGTGGGACACGGCCAAGCATCCTCATCCGCCGTCGGTCTTCCATATCTGGAAGCTCGTGTTTCTCGGCGAGATCGTACGCGCGGGCGAAGTGATCGGCGTGGAAACGGATGCGGTCGGGTTTTTCAGTCTCGATGCGCTTCCGTCGCTGTCGCTGGGCCGGATCATGCCGCAGCAGATTCAGCGACTCGATGAACTGCGACGCGGCGGCGGCATCGATTTCGATTGAAACGGGGCGCCGCCCGCTCATCGACGTGCCATCTCGACGCTCTTCGGGAAAGCCCGCGAAGTCGCCGGTGCGCGGACGCCGCTGTTGGCCGGGTTGATGGCGAAGCTTTCAAGGGTGTTTGCGCGGAAGACAGTTAGTTGCCTTTCAAGTTGCGCTTTTACTTCGCACTCCGATATAGATTCCGCCGTATAGCACTGTTGCGAGGACTCGGGACGCGCATGCCACCCACGATCTGACGAAACCGCGCGTTTTGGAGTATTCGTTACATGAAGTTGGTGTATCGTCAGGCCACTGCTTTCGCTCAAAGCGGGTGGACTGCGCCAATCTATAATCGTATGAAACTCCAGGCCGCCTTTATCGAAGTGTTGATCCGCATCGGAGGACCAGATGGAATCTGCCTTTGACGTTTATGCGGGATTCGAAATCTCAGTCGCTACCCGGCGCAATGAACGCGGCGCGTGGGTCGCGAACCTCAACGTGAGCCGCGATGGCCAGGCCGCGTTCGCCCCCTGGCCCGAGACCGTGCAGCCGGAATGGCGCACCGCTGACGAAGCCGTGCGCGACGGAATCGAACGGGCGCGGCGGATCATCAGGCAACACCTGAACGGCAGTGACACTCACTCCTGGGTGGTGACGCGCCGGCACGCGCAAACGTGGTTCATCACGGAAACCGAACGGAGCTCCGGCCACACCTTCACGCCGGGCAGTTGAGGCATCTTCTCATCCCGGATGCATCTTTCCAGGTTGCGCCGGGGTCTCACGCAATACCTCGCCTTTCGGCGAAGCAAGCGAAGTCAGCAGGCATTCACGCGCGGTTCGCGCCCGAAAGACGCGGGCCTTCGCCGTGACGTGTCGATCGAATCAATCAACCGCTTCACGCAATCCAACTCTTCAGATGCCCGACAACACACCAGAACCTCAAGCCGTCTGTGACCCGATTTCCCGGAGCGCGATCTTCATCGTCGCCACCGTTTCCCGCGCCGAAGGCAAGGCCGATGTCGTGCGCTCATGGTGCGGCGATATCGCGGCGCTGGTCCGCGCGGTCGGCATGCGCGCGCCGACCGCGAACCTGTCCTGCGTATGCGGCTTCGGCTCCGATGCGTGGGAACTGCTCTTCGGCGCGCCGCGTCCCGCGTCGCTGCATCCGTTTCGCGAGTTCGGCTCGGGCGATCGGCGCGCAATCGCGACACCCGGCGACATCCTCCTGCATATCCGCGCGGATCATATGGACCTGTGCTTCGAGCTCGCGTCGCAGATGCTCAACAAGCTCGGCGATTCGGTCACGGTCGTCGACGAGGTGCACGGCTTCCGCTACTTCGATCTGCGCGACATGGTCGGCTTCGTCGACGGCACCGAGAACCCGACAGGCAAGAGCGCCGCGAATTACACGATCATCGGTGACGATGATCCGGCTTTCGCCGGCGGCAGCTACGTGATCGTGCAGAAGTATCTGCACGATCTGGACGCATGGAACGGACTGACCGTCGAGCAGCAGGAAAAGATCATCGGCCGGGAGAAGCTTTCCGATGTCGAACTGGATGCGGCCGTGAAGCCCTCGTGCTCGCACAGCTCGCTCACGACGATCGACGAGAACGGCGAGGAAGTGAAGATCCTGCGCCACAACATGGCTTTCGGCCGGCCGGGCGCGAAGGAGTTCGGCACGTATTTCATCGGCTATGCGCGCACGCCGAAGCCGATCGAGCAGATGATGGAAAACATGTTCGTCGGCCGGCCGCCTGGCAACTACGACCGGCTGCTCGACTACAGCCGCGCGGTGACGGGCGGCCTCTTCTTCGTGCCGTCCACCGACCTGCTCGACGAACTTCCCGACCGTATTCCCGATGCCGCGACCGCTTCGATCGAAGAAAGCCAGCGCGAGGATGGTCGCGAAGGCACATTGAACATTGGCTCACTCAAAGGAACGCCACAACATGAATAATCTGCATCGAGAGCTCGCGCCCGTCTCCAGCGCCGCATGGGCGCAGATCGAAGCCGAAGTCGCACGCACCTTCAAGCGCGCCCTCGCGGGCCGCCGCGTCGTCGATGTGAAGAGCCCCGGCGGCACGGCGCTATCGGGCATCGGCACGGGACATCAGACCAACATCGCCTCGCCGAAGAAAGGCGTCTCGGCGAAGCTGTATGAAGTGAGGCAGCTCGTGCAACTCACGGTGCCGTTCACGTTGCAGCGCGAGGCCATCGACAGCGTGGAGCGCGGCTCCAACGACGGCGACTGGCAACCCGCGAAGACCGCCGCGAACGAGCTGGCGCTCGCCGAGGATGGCGCCATCTTCGACGGCTTCGCGGCTGCGGGCATCGTCGGCATTCGCGAAGGCAGCTCGAACGCGCCCACGTTGTTGCCCGCGGATGTCGCCGATTATCCCGCCGCCATCAGCCAGGCGCTCGAGAAGCTTCGGCTTGCCGGCGTCGATGGCCCCTACTCCGTGCTGCTCGGCGCGGATGCCTATACCGCGCTCGCGGAAGCAAGCGATCAGGGCTATCCGGTCATCCAGCATATCAAGCGCATCGTCAGCGGCGATCTCATATGGGCGCCCGCGCTGCAGGGCGGCTGCGTGCTGTCGACGCGCGGTGGCGATTACGAACTGCATATCGGACAGGACTTGTCGATCGGCTACACGAGCCATACCGATACGGCCGTCCAACTCTATCTGCGCGAAACGCTCACGTTCCTGATGCTCACGAGCGAGGCGTCCGTTTCCATCCCGGCAGGTGAATAGCGGTATATATGAAGCGTGGCGGCCCTGTCACGCCACGCTTACGAACACTGGTTCCAAGGAGCACGATCATGCCCAGTCAACAAGGCGGCCTGAGCGACGAGTTCATCGCGACACAGCGTGAGCGTCTTCTCGCGCTGAAGCGCGAACTGCTCGGCAGCGAGGAAGGCGGCATCGCCGGAGAGCGTCGATTGCAGGAAGAGCGCGGTTCCGAGGCGCACGAGTATGAGGACGATGCCCAACGCATGGAGCAGGACATCGCGAATCAGGCGTTGCGCAACGTGAACGATCGGCGCATCGGCGACATCGAACGCGCGCTGCGGAAGATCGCGGAAGGCACGTATGGACTCTCCGACGAAAGCGGCGAGCCCATCCCGAAGGCGCGTCTCGAAGCGATGCCCGAAGCGGTTCTCACGGTGGAGGAACAAGGCAGGCGCGAAGCGGGCCGATGATGCCCGTATGCGCGTGCCGTTGCACTCGAAGCGCCAAGCACGTTTGCCGTCGACCTGCTAACCTCGGGCGAATCGATCGATCTCGCGACAAGGAGCGTGAAGCATGAGTGCATCGCCGGAATACGTGCCGCCAAGCGTGTGGACCTGGAGCAAGGAAAGCGGCGGACGCTTTGCCAACATCAATCGGCCGGTCTCCGGGCCGACGCATGACAAGGCATTGCCGGTCGGCCGTCATCCGCTGCAGCTCTATTCATTGGCCACGCCCAACGGCGTCAAAGTCACCGTCATGCTCGAAGAATTGCTCGCGCTCGGGCATCGCGGCGCGGAGTACGACGCATGGCTCATTCGCATCGGCGACGGCGAGCAGTTCGGCAGCGGCTTCGTCGAAGTCAATCCGAATTCGAAGATCCCGGCGCTGATGGACCACAGCGGCGCAACGCCCGTGCGCGTCTTCGAATCGGGCGCGATCCTGCTCTATCTCGCGGAGAAGTTCGGCGCATTCTTGCCCACGGAGCCGGCCAAACGCACCGAATGCCTTTCGTGGCTCTTCTGGCAGATGGGTAGCGCGCCCTATCTCGGCGGCGGCTTCGGGCACTTCTATGCTTATGCGCCGAGCAAGATGGAATACCCGATCGACCGCTTCGCAATGGAAGTGAAGCGTCAGCTCGACGTGCTCGACAAGCGCCTCGCCGACAGCGCGTATATCGCCGGCGACGCGTACACCATCGCGGACATCGCCATCTTTCCGTGGTACGGCGGCCTCGTGAACGGCTGGCTGTACGATGCGGCCGAGTTTCTCTCCGTGCACGAATACCGGCACATGCGCCGCTGGGCCGATATGATCGGCGCGCGTCCCGCCGTGCAGCGCGGCCGCATGGTGAACCGCACCTTCGGCGAGCCGTCGACCCAGTTGCACGAGCGACACGACGCGTCGGACTTCGACACGCGCACACAGGACAAGCTATCCGCAGACACGTGACGCGATAGCGCGACGTTCAAAAAAACCCACGGACGTGAGCCACTTTTCGTCAACGCCTGCATCATTGCGGTGCAAAAAACACGATTGACGCCTCCCCTGTCATGCTGTCACGATTCGTAGGCCGTACGATCCTCCATCGCTTCACGCACGCGCTTTCGTGCGACGAATGACGGACGATTCTCGAAGCTCAGGACTATACCGTCCTTACAACGTGAAAGCCGACACACGGAGAACGTCCATGTTGAACGCTCGGGTTGGCGCCAGGTCCGCGGATAACGCTCGGACCATTGCGGCCTTGCTGATGCTGGTCGCAGCGGGGTTTCTCGCGATCCGCATGGTGATCATCTATCACTACACGCTTTCGTACGGCGCCGACCATCCACGCGCATTCAGCGATTTCAATTTCTATTACTACGCGTTCAGCACGGTGCTGAACTCGCCGCACGATCCATCGCTTCTGTACAACAACGAGCAACTGGTTTCGTATATATCGAATCTCGGCGCGAATACAGTCAACGATATCCTCATCTATTGTTATCCGCCGCAGTTCGCACTCATCTTCTCGCCGTTTGCGCTGTTACCGTCGTTCACCGCGAAGCTGACGTGGGTCGCGATGTCCGTCGTGCTATGCATCATCGGCGCAATTCTTCTCGCGAAGATGGCCTATCGCGGCGAAGACAAGCGCGTGACCGCGTTGCTTATCGCTGTGACGTTGCTGAGCTTTCCGGTGCTGCATGACGCGTATCTCGGGCAATCGAATGAGCTGCTGTTCTTCCTGCTGGCCACGGCGTTCTTTCTGGTCGAGCGCGGCAATCGCTGGGCCGCGGGCGTCTTTCTCGCGCTGGCGGTCGTCTTCAAAGTGACGCCGCTCGCGGTCGTCGGCCTGCTGCTGTTGCGACGCGAATGGCGCACGGTGGTATCGACGGGCATCTGGGCAATCGCGCTCACGCTCTTCACCGCGAGTCAGCTCGGCTTTCGCATCATCTGGGATTACTTCACGGTGGAGATCGCGCGCGCGCAAACGCACATCGTGGGCGCGGGCGGCTTGCCGGGCAACAGCTCGGTGCGCGGCGCATTGCAGACGATATCCGAAAGGCTCGGCATGCCCGCGCCGGAAGCCACGCTTCATGCCACGTCGACGATCTTCGCCGCGATCGTGTGTCTGCTGGCGTGCTATCTCGTCTTGCGCCGCAGCCAGGACAGGCGCATGGACTACGGGCTCGCGTGCATCACGATGCTGCTCGCCGCGCCTATTCTGGAGCCGATTCATATGGTCGTCGCGCTGATTCCGCTGGCGATTCTGCTCGGGACCGCGCTGGAACGATGGGATCTGCGGCAGTCCGCCATCGGACCTCGTGCCGAGATCGTGCTCCTCGCGCTTGCGGTGTTCCTGCTGTTCTTCATGGAACGATCCGCGATGTATACCGTTTCGGCGTTGCTTACGTGGGTGCTCTGCGTCGCGCGGTATTTCCCGCCGGCGTCGGCGCGGCGACGCAACCCGCAAATGGAAAGCGGCCGCCTCGATTCGCTAATGCCCTGAGCATTCCGGCAAGCGCCGCGGGCCTGATACTGCGTCATCATGTGCCGCCATCGCTTCGTTGCGGGCTTCATGCTGAGTGTGATCCTGCAGGCTTCGGCTGCGTCGCCAAGCGACTTTTCGGGGCCGGTCGACATCGGCGGAGGACGATCGCTCTATCTCGAGTGCCGGGGACACGGCAGTCCCACCGTGATTCTCGAAGCGGGCGCGCTCAACCGCGCCGACGTCTGGAGCCGCGACAAGCTGCATCCCTCTGACTCGCGAACCATGGTGTTGCCGGGCGTGGCCGCCTTTACACGCGTCTGCGCATACGACCGGCCGGGCACACTCTTCGGAGTCGATCCAAAACTCGATCCGAATGGTCCGCAGTTTCTGCCAAGCCGCAGCACGCCGGTGCCCCAGCCGCGAACCACGCGCGACAAGGTCGCCGATCTCCACGCGCTGCTGACTGCCGCCAAAATTCCCGGTCCTTATGTGCTCGTCGGACATTCCGCCGGTGGCCTCGTCTCGCGACTCTATGCGAGCACCTATCCCGATGATGTCGTGGGCATGGTGTTGATCGACACGACGCCCGAGAACGTCTGGCTGCGCTTTCACAAAGCGCTGCCGCCCGCGCAATGGAACACGTTCGAAGCACTCACCGTGAAGAATCAGGAGTTGCTCGACGCGTATCCGGAAGCGGAGCAATGGTGGACCGCACCGCTCGAGAACGACGCCTCGACCCGTCAGGTGCGCGAGGCACGAGCGCAAGCCCCGATGCGCCCGATACCGCTCTACGTCCTCGTTCACGGCATTCCGTTTGCCGCGCCGTTTCCCGGATGGCCGAGCGACAAGATGGAAGCGATCTTGAGCGGCTTGCACGACGACCTCGCGCATATGACACCGGACGCGAAACTCGTCATCGCGAAGAAGAGCGGGCACGACATCCATCAGGATCAGCCGGAGCTGGTTATCGCCGCGATACGCCGGGTGGTCGATGCGGTGCGCGACCCTGGAACATGGAAGGCAGCGTCGCGAACTACGCCGTAGAAACGACTGCGTGCAGAACGACAAAACAGAGAAGATACCGGTTTAAATCTTGCACCAGACAAGATATTTTTTCTGCTATCGGGTTTACATCAACATCAGAACAAAGTAATCTTTCCCCGCTGTATCCTGCCCGGCAACGCTTTGCCTCGGCTGGAAAGCATTACGCCCGATAGTCAGCAATTTCGACTTCCCGAAGCGTGAAGCGCTGCACAAGTTACCGATAACCGGCTTCTCATGAATTCGTCGGTCATCGTCGATCGCCCGGCATTGATCTGCCCGGCGGCCCCGCAATTCGATCGCATGTCGGTCATGCGCCCGGATTTGCATCAGCGAGTCTGCACTACCCCTGGTTGTCTCGACGCCCTGCTTCGCGCCGGCCGGCCATTTTCAACATCAGGCAGTCGTTCGGATGACTAATGACTGTTCGCAAGAACACCGGAGACGTTTGTGCGTGGCCGGTGTGCGCGTCGCCGGTGTACGCGTCGCCGGTGTGCTCGTCGCTTTACCCGCTCGCTGAAAAACGTCTCCGTCAGTTGCTCACGCCATAGTGAGAACGCGGCTCCATATTCGTCATCCTAATTAATATGAAGAATCGATCCTTTCCCTCGCTTTCCGGTTCGCTCGTCGCAGCGGTGTTGACGAGCGTGATGCTTGCCGCATGCGGCGGCGGAAGCGACAGCGACGGCGCCGTCGATACCGCTGCGACCGGCAAGAGCGCCGCGCTGCCGAAGTCGACCGCGAAGGCCTCGAGCGGTAATGGCTCGATCTTCTACGGCGTGAACGGCCACAACACCAACGGCGGCGCATACGATTTCACGAGCCCGCAGACGCAGCTTGCGCAACTGCAGGAACTCGGCGCGACGATCTATCGCAACGACGTGTACAGCCAGGCATCGGCGAACATGCTGGCGGGCATCGCGAAGACGATGGAGGACGGCGGCGTGACGATGTATCCGGTGATGCTCCTCACCCTCAACTACAACAGCGAGAACGAGGCCTACGACGCAGGCTTCAAACTCGGCCAGCTGACCGCAAAAAGTTATCCCTACAAGTACTACGAGGTCGGCAACGAACTGGAGGCGAAGGCCCTCAACGGCAATGTCGACGGCACGGTCTGGCATCAGTACAACAACTGGAGCTTCATGCTCGCGCGCGGCGTGATCCGCGGCATGATCGCGGGCGTGAAGTCGGTCGACGGCTCGGCCAGGATCGTGCTGGGCGGCACGTGGTTGCACACTGCGTTCTTCCAGATGCTCGCCGATGGCTCTCAGCCCGACGGCACCTGGGGCCATCCGGCCGTGAGCTGGGACATCACCTCGTGGCACTGGTATTCGAGCCAGGGCGACATCACGCACGCATGCGGCGGCACCGGTTGCCATGACGTGCTGCAGGCATTGCACGACATGGGCAAGCCGATCTGGATCAACGAGTTCGGCGTGCGCCCGGATTACGGCTCGTACAACCAGATCGCCGCATACATAACGGGCAACACGATGATGGCGCAATTCGCGAGCGTCGCGTCGAAGTACAACATCCAGTCGATTCAGGCCTTCCAGCTTTACGATGACGGCGAAGGCGCCTACGGGCTTCTCGAAGGCGACGGCACCTCGAAGAAGGCCGCCTATTGGGCGTACAAGGATTTCGTGCAGAACCACCCGATGTAAGCACCCGCGGTAAGAAACGGAAAGGCGCGCGCGTTCAAGCGTGCGCGCGAACCCGCCGTTATCGCGGTTTGCGAGAACCGGATAACGACGAGGGAAGCGATGCAGATCAACAGTGCGGCCACGCCCGCGTATACGAGCGCCGATGCGCCATTGCCGCGCCGCGCCGCTTCCGCCGATCTCGCGCAGGACGCCTCCGACGACAACGCCGGCACGCAGCCAACCGAAGAGCCATCGCCGGTGAAATCTTTCGCCTATGGCGCGCTCGGTCTCGAACGCCCCGAGGTCCAGGCGACCGATACGGGCGGCTTCTATACCGCCGGCAAATGGGTCGCGGCGGCCGTGACCATCGGCGGCATCGTGTCGTTGTTCGTCTGATGAGGACACTCGCGAATTAATAGCTGGAAATAACTTGCCGGATTGGCGCTTTGCTCCGCATATCGACGCGCGGTGCATTGCAGGACGATGTCGATACGCGGTCTTCATACGACAGACCGCGCTTCTTCCTTCGACATAAAGCCAGGTCATGCAAGCTCAACTTTCCAGCCCTCTCCGTCTCCGCTCCCTGCGCCGCGCGCTCGTCGCTGTAACGCTCATCGCGCCGATGCTTTCCGCGTCGGCGGAGGATCTGCCCGACGTCTGCTCCGCGCTGAAGACGATCGTCTCCACACCTTCTTTCGATGCGCTCGCCAAAGAGCGCGCGATGCTGCCCGCGGGCTCGCCGGGCCAGGGCACATGCAGAGGCAGCGCGCATGCCTATGATTGCCGCTGGCGAGCGCATTGGGGTCCGGACGGCGTCGCCGCCGATCCGCTGCAGGAACTGGGCGCGGACATCGCCGCCTGCTTTCCCGATGTGCGTCACGACGCGAACACGCCCACGCGCCAGCACTTCGCGCTGCGCGATGTGACCGACCGGCGCGTGACGATGACCGCCACGATCCAGGCGCCGAACACGCTGCGCCTGCTCATCGCGCGATAAGCCGGATCGACGGCAAAGTTCATGGTCAGAACGCTCATCGCTCGCGCGCTGCTCACCCTCGGCGCGCTCGCGCTTTCCGGCTGCACGTGGACCCTGATCACTGCCGCCGATGCCGCGGGCTCGCTGGTGCAGGCGGGCTTCACGGTCGCATCGAACTATTCGTCGCCGACTTCGGTCACGGGCTCGCCCGCCGCGTTGCAATCCGTGTGCATCGAGCTGAATCGGAGCGTCGCGACCGGCGACTTCGTGCCCGTGCTGCAAGTCGCCTTGCAGCGGCGCGGCGTCGACTCCATGGTCTATAACCCGGGCACCTCGCCGCCCGGCTGCGAGGCGATGCTCGTCTACGGCGCGACGACGCGCTGGGACAAGCACGCGTTCAGCAGCGAGCCGGTGTCGTATCTCTCGGCGATCGATCTCACGCTCGTGCGGCAAGGACAGATTCTCGTGACCGCGCGCTACGACACGAGCGGCTTGAACATCGATCGCTTCGCGAGCGCGCGGCAAAAGCTCGACGCGCTGGTGGACCGCATGGTGGTCTCGCGCATGCCATGACGCGCTTTCCCTTACCGCATCTTTCCGACGCGATCACGCGCGTGGAAGCGATGCTAATCTGGCCACGCTGTCGTTGTTGACCGATCCCTCTTGCGGCTCGCCATCGTTCTTCTGGCGGGCCGTCTTTTTTATCGCGATCAAAGCGGATGCCGGTAACGCGCGCGCAGTCCGCCGTCGATATTCTCCAGCACGAAGTGGCCCCCGCTGCGGCGCGCCGTTTCCGACACGATCGACAGACCGAGCCCGCTGCCCGATGAGCGCGTGCCCGGGATCCGATAAAAAGGCTCGAGCACGCGCGACAGCTGATCCTCGGGAATGCCCGGCCCGGAATCCTTCACCTCGAGCAGCAAGTCGTCTCCATTGAACGTGACGGACACATCCACTCTGCCGCCCGGCGGCGTGTAGCGCACCGCATTGTCGACGAGATTGCGCAACACGACGGCGAGCGCGGGCGCATCGGTGACCACCGCGACGTCATCGACGTGATAAAGCCCGAGATCGACCTGCTTGTCCTCGGCCATGTTCACTGTCTGGATCACCACATCGCTTGCGAGTTCGCGCAGCGACACGACGGACGACTTCATCGACGAGCCATGCTGGGAACGCGCCAGCGCGAGAAGCTGTTCGACGAGCCGCGCCGTCCGCCGTATCGCCGCATGAAACGTGACCAGTCGCTCGCGCGCGACGACCGCGGAGTCCGCGGCGCCGAGATGTTCCGCCTGCAAGGACAACGCGGCAAGCGGCGAGCGCAGCTCGTGCGCCGCGTCCGCGATGAAGCGGCGCTGCTGGGCCATCGCCTCCTTGAGCCGGCCGATGAGCCGGTTGATCGACGTGACGAAGGGAAGCAGCTCCTTCGGGATGTCTTCCTCGGACAGCGCTTCGAGCGTCGCATCGTCCTGCCGGTCCACGACAAGGGCGAGGCGCCGCACGGGCAACAGCATCCGGCGCACGAGAAAGACGACCAGTGCGACGAGAACGGGCGTCAGGGCGAGCATCGGAAACAGCGTTCTCATCGCGCCGTCCGATGCGATCTCGTCGCGGATCATCGAAAGCTCCGCGACCGCGATCCGCTCGCCGGAATGCAAGGTGCGCACATCGACACGCCAGCTCCGGCCGCGCGATTCCAGGTTGTGCAACCCGTCCGGCAGCGTGGCCGGAACGGCGATCGGGGCCGCCGCCTGCGCGCCGTCCGGAGACGGCTCCAGCCGCGCGATGACGAGCCGCACGTCCGAATCCTGGCTGCCTTGCCACGCGACGTCGCTCGTATCGAGAACCAGCTTTCTCGCGTCGATCAGCGCGCCGATCTCCCGAAGATGGCCGTCCTGAAGCTTGTTGGCCTCGTGATACGCGGCGGCGAAGGACGCACCGCCCGCGGCCACGCTCAGCGCCGCGACGACGGACGCGATCCACCACGTCAGCCGCGAACTCATGGACCGGGGCGAGCGACCCTGTCGAGCATCCATTCGACACCTCATGTTTATGTCTTTGCAAGGCTCTATTTTTTCCGAATGGCGTGAAGCGGTCATGCACGCGCACCGCTTCGCCCAGTGCCCGACATCGTAAAGCATGCGAAAACTTCTCCCGCATCCCGGCGGATGCTAGAGTTACCAAAGTGGTCGGACCAGTGGGGCATACCATGCATGAAGACAACCAGGAAGACGCACTGCAGATCGCAGATGCCGTCGCGGGACGCATCGAGGGGCTCATCGTGGATGGCGTGCTGAAGCCCGGCCAGGCGCTGCCTTCCGAGCGGCGCCTGACCGCGAAACTGGGCGTGTCGCGGTCAGCGGTGCGGGAGGGGCTGAAGGTGCTGCGCACGCGCGGCATCATCGAGACCTCGCACGGACGCGGGTCCTTCGTCGCCGCGCTGACCGCGCAACCCGCCCTCACGCCGATGATGCATCTGCTCGGCTCGCAGCCGCGCACGCTGTACGACATCTTCGAGGTGCGCGAGATGCTCGAAGCCGAATCCGCGCGTCTTGCCGCCTTGCGCGGCACGCAGGCGGATTTCGCGCTGATCACCCGCCGCTACGAGGAAATGCTCGCGGCGAACGAGGGCGACGTGTGCGAATCGGCTCGCGCGCGGCTCGACTACAACTTCCATCTCTCGATCAGCGAGGCATCGCACAATCCCGTGCTCGTGCATACGCTGAGCTCGCTCACGGATCTGCTGCTGAGCTCGGTCTTCGCATCGGTCAACAACCTCTACCATCGCGAGGCGCAGAAACGCGTCATCGACAAGCAGCACGCCCGTCTCTACAAGGCCGTGCTCGGCAAGCAGCCCGAGCAGGCGCGCAAGGCCGCGAGCGCGCATATCACCACGACGACCGCCGTCATGCGCGAAATCGAGGCGGAAGAGCAGCGGCTCGTGCGCGCGACGCTGCGGCTCGAGGGCTGGAAATGAGCCGTGCCGGGGCCGGGCGGGCGCGTGGGCGCACACGCGTGCGGAAAGCCGGGCACCCTCGCCGCCATTGATTCCGGCGTGAACCGGAGCCTGGCACGGCAAAAATAAGTGGTCGGACCAGTGGTTTGACATCTCGACAAGTCTCCTGCCGGCGCGGAACAATGCGCAGCAAGCAAAGCCAGTAGCGGCGTCAAGCCGCACGAATCAGGAGACTCACGATGAACCCGCACACCCCATCGGGCGCGTCCGCGCCCATCCCATCCGTCACGCCCGCGTTCGAGAACGCGACCTACGCGAAAGTGACCTGGCGCCTCTTGCCCTTTCTTTTCATCTGCTATGTCGCGGCCTATCTGGACCGCGTCAATGTCGGCTTCGCGAAGCTGCAGATGCTCAATGACCTGAAGTTCAGCGAGTCGGTCTATGGGCTCGGCGCGGGGATCTTCTTCATCGGCTATTTCCTGTTCGAGGTGCCGAGCAATATCCTGCTGCATCGCGTGGGCGCGCGCGTGTGGATCAGCCGCATCATGGTGACATGGGCGCTCGTGTCGGCGGCTTCGCTCTTCGTGACGACGCCCGCGATGTTCTATACGCTGCGCTTTCTGCTCGGCGTGGCGGAAGCCGGGTTCTTCCCGGGCATCGTGCTGTACCTGACGTACTGGTATCCGTCGATGCGCCGCGGCCGCATGAACGCGCTCTTCATGATCGGCATTCCGGTCGCGGGCGTGGTCGGCGGGCCGCTGTCGGGCTGGATCATGCAGGCGTTCAACGGCGTCCACGGCTTGTCGAACTGGCAATGGCTCTTCCTGCTCGAAGCGGTTCCGTCTCTCGTGCTGGGCGTCGCCACGCTGTTCATGCTGCCCAACGGCATCCGCGCGGCTTCGTGGCTGAACGAGCAGGAAAAGCAGCTTCTCGAAGCCAACATCTCGCGCGATGGATCCGCCGGCGCCGATCATTCGCTGAAGCACGTCATGTCGAACGGACGTGTATGGCGCCTCGCCGCGATCTACTTCTGCTGCATGATGGGCCTCTACGGTGTGAGCTTCTATCTGCCGACGCTCATCAAGACGGCGGGCGTAAAGGATGCGCTGGATGTCGGCCTGTTCACCGCGATTCCCTACGCGGTCGCGATCGTGTCGATGATTCTCGTCGCGCGCTCATCCGACCGCCGCAACGAGCGCCGCTGGCATCTCGCGCTGGCGGCTGTCGCGGCGGCGCTGGGCTTCTATGCGAGCACGCTTCACACCGGCAATCTCACGCTCGCACTCGTCACGTTGTCGGTCGGCACGGCGGGCGTGTTGTCGATGATGCCGGTCTTCTGGACCTATCCGAGCAGCGTGCTGGCCGGCACCGCGGCAGCGGCAGGCATCGCGATGATCAACTCGATCGGCAATCTCGCGGGCTTCGTCAGCCCGTCGATCATCGGCTGGATGAAGGACGTCACGCACAGCACGAACGCGGGTCTCGTCGTTGTCGCCGGAGCGCTCGTCGTCGGCGCGGTGCTGACGCTCACGCAGCGCGCGGCAGCGGCATCGGCAGACGAGTCGTCGTCTTCGGAACCGCACCGGGCCTGAGGCCATCATGTCCACGACCGCCCCTTCCGCCCTTCCCTTCGGGGACTCGCGCCAAAACTTGCTCGCGTCGCTCGGTGAGATCGTCGGCGCGCGCAACGTGCTCACCGGCGATGCAGAAACGCGCCGCTACCGCACCGGCTACCGCTTCGGCGCGGGCCGCGTACTGGCGGTCGTGCGGCCCGGCTCGCTCGTCGAGCAATGGCGGATTCTCGCCGCGTGTGCCGCCACGCGCACGATCGTCATCACGCAGGCGTCGAACACCGGCCTCACCGGCGGCTCGACGCCCGATGGCGACGACTACGATCGCGATGTCGTCATCGTCAGCACGACGCGCATCAGGCGCGTTCATGTGATCAAGGGCGGCGCGCAGGTGGTCTGCATCGGCGGCACGACGCTCGACCAGTTGGAGCGCACGCTGAAACCGCTCGGACGCGAGCCGCATTCGGTGATCGGCTCGTCGTGCATCGGCGCATCGGTGCTGGGCGGTATCAGCAACAACTCGGGCGGCTCGCTCGTGCATCGCGGACCGGCTTATACGGAGATGGCGCTGTTCGCCGCCGTCGATGCCACGGGCGTGCCGCGCCTCGTGAACCATCTCGGCATCGCGCTCGGCGGCACGCCCGAAGAGATTCTGTCGCGCCTCGAAAACGGCACGTTCGACGATACCGACATTCGCGACGGCGCGGCCGCGTCGGATCACGAATACGCGACCCACGTGCGCGATGTCGATGCGTCCACGCCCGCGCGCTTCAACGCCGATCCGCGACGCCTCTTCGAGGCATCCGGTTCCGCGGGCAAGGTGATGACCTTCGCGGTGCGTCTCGACACGTTCGCGGCGGAGAAAGGCGCGAAGGTGTTCTACATCGGCACGAACGATACGAGCGTGCTCACCGATATCCGTCGCCATGCGCTCGCGAATTTCGCGCATCTGCCTATTGCGGGTGAATATCTGCATCGCGATGCATTCGATGTGGCGCGCAAGTATGGAAAGGACCTCTTCGTCATCATCGACAAGTTCGGCACGGACCGGCTGCCGCTCTTCTTCAGTCTCAAGACGCGTTGCGATGCATGGTTCGAGCGCCTCGGCTTCATGCCGAAGCATCTGAGCGACCGCGTGCTGCAATGGGTGAGCGAGCGTCTGCCGGATCATCTGCCCGCGAGAATCAACGCGTATCGCGAGCAGTACGAGCATCATCTGATGCTGAAAGTGCCGGCTGCGGGCATCGACGAAGCGCGCGCGTTTCTTTCGAAGCGTTTCGCGGACGGCGGCGGCGCGTACTTCGAATGCAGCGATGAAGAAGGCCGCAAGGCATTCCTGCATCGCTTCGCGGCGGCCAGCGCGGCAGTGCGCTATCGCGCGGTGCATCACCGTGAAGTGGAGGATATCGTTGCGCTCGATATCGCGTTACGCCGCAACGACCGCGACTGGCTCGAGCGCTTGCCGGAGCGGATCGAACGCCCCATCATTTTGAAGCTGTATTACGGGCACTTTCTGTGTCACGTGTTCCATCAGGATTACATCGTCGTCAAGGGCAACGACTGCATGGCGCTGGAGCACGAAATGCTCGAATTGCTCGATGAACGCGGCGCCGAGTATCCCGCCGAGCATAACGTAGGGCATCTTTACGAGGCGAAACCGCAGCTTGCGGCGTTTTACAAAGACCTCGATCCGTGCAATTGCTTCAATCCGGGGATCGGGAAGATGTCGAAGTTCGCGGCGTATCGGGAAAGCGCGGCCGAAGCTTGAACGCGCGGTCTACGCGACCAGCTTCACCCGCAACATGCCCACATCCGCGCTGCTCATCGACAAGCCCTGCGCCAGATAATTGCTCAACGTGCCAAAGCCGCGATGCAGCTCATCGAACGCCGCTTCGATCGTCGCGCTCTGCGCCCGATAAAGCGGCGCGACCGCGGACACATCGGTTCCCAGCCGCGCCGCATGCGCCTTCATGCGCGCGTCGATCTGCGCCTGTGCCGCCGTGTTCGTCAGCAGATAGTCCTGAATGATCACGTCGAGCGGCACATCGGCGATCGCGAGCAGAAGCGCCGCCGCCCATCCCGTGCGATCCTTCCCCGCCGTGCCGTGGATGACCTGCGAACCCGACACACGCGCGAGCCTCGTCAGCACCACGCCGAATTGCAGACGCGCGGCTGCGTCGGTGACGAGCTGGCGCTGGCGCTCGCTCATCCACACACTTGCCGATGCCGCATCGAAAGGCATCTCCGCGGAAGCATCGATCGGCGCGACTTCGTGCGTCTCGCGCACGGCGTTCGCGGGCACGCGATCCGGCGCGAGCGATGTCTCGCTCACCACGCGCAGATCGTGCACCGCGCGCAGCGATAGCCGTGCGAGCGCGGCCGCGTCCGCATCGTCGGGCGTGAGCGCGCCCGAGCGATAAAACACGCCACGCCGCAAGCGACGGCCATCGACGGTCGGATAGCCTTCGCCCATGCCGGCGACGTCGCGGAAGTTTTCGATTGAAGCGAGTGTCGGCGTTTCCGTCGCGGGCTGATCGTCGCTTGCGCCGCCGCACGCCGATAACAGCGCGCCCGCGCCGAACGTCGTCGATAGAAGCGCGGCACGCGCGCCGCCGCGAATGAAGGCACGGCGCGACAGCGGCGCCGAACGCATGGTCGAAGCAGACGTCATGTTTCTTCAAAGGGAATGGCGATGCGCACGATCAGCCCGCCGCCCTCGGCATTGCCGATCTCGCAGCGGCCGCGCTGCTCGCGCGCCAGACGTTCGACGATGGCGAGGCCCAGCCCGCAATGGCCGTTGCCGCTGCGCGCCGGATCGAGCCGCACGAAGGGGCGCAATGCATCGCCGAGGCGCTCGTCGGGAATGCCGGGACCGTGGTCGCGCACTTCGATGAGCCACTCGCCGTCCCGCCGCGCGGTGCGAATATCGACAGGCGGCTCGCCATGCTCCAGCGCGTTATCGACGAGATTCGTCATCAGGCGGTCGATGAACGTTCGCGGCAGCATGAACGCGTCGCCCGCTTCGAGCGACAGCGTGAACAACGGCGCTTCGCCATCTTCGGGCGATGCGAACTGCTCCGCGATGAACGCATCCACACCGGTCTTCGTGCTTTCGGAAGACGAGCGGCCCGCGAACTCGAGGAACTGCTGAACGATGCGCGTCATCGAATCGATATCGCGCAGGAAGTGCGCGCGCTCGCGCTCGTCCTTCGCGAGCACGGTGGCGCGCAGCGAAAGACGCGTGAGCGGCGCCTTCAGATCGTGCGCGATGCCGGCGAGCATCACCGCGCGATCGTCGTCCGCGTCGGTGAGCTTCTTCATCATCTGGTTGAACGCGCCGATGAGTTCGCGCAATTCGCGCGGCCCGTTTTCATCGACTGGCACGGGCCGCTCGCCGCCGCCGAAGCGCCGTGCCGCCTGCGCGACGCGCGCGAGGGGCCGCTGCAGTTGCCACGTCGCGAAGAGCGAGAGCACGAGCGCACCGGCGAGCAGCACGACCGCCTCCATCATGAACGGTGCGGGCGGCGGCAAGTCGATCGGCGCGACGATCCACACGTTGCTCGACGGATAGCGCACCCAGAGCCGCGACGTGTTGCGGCCATCGATATCGACGGCGATTTGCGAGCCTTGCGGCAAGCCATCGGCGATCTGGCGCGCGAGATGCGCGTGACGCGTCTTGCGAGGATCGCGCAGCGTCAGCGGCTCGGGCATGTTCCACACGGGCACGATATGCACGCGCGTTTCGCGCATGAGCCGGCCGCCGAGCGCGACATCGTTATGCGCCGCTTCCAGCACGATGAGCAATGCGCGCGCGTAGCCATCGGCTTCCTTGTGCGGGCCCTGCACGTGAAGAATCGCGAACCATCCGCCCTGCAGCGCGAGCAGCACGCAAACCGACACGAGCGCCATGCGGCCGAAGAGCGTGTCGATGAAACCGCGCGGCGCGCGCGTCATCGCGCCCACGCCGCTCATGTTTCAATCCAGTGCGATGACGAGCCGTCCGCGTCGGGCACGAACACATAGCCTTGTCCGCGCACCGTCTGCACATGGCGCGGGCGCGAAGGATCATCCTCGATGATGCGGCGCAGACGCCAGATCGGCACGTCGAGGCCGCGATCGCGAAAAGCCAGATCGTCGCGATGCACGAGATCGTGGATCAGCACGCGCGAGAGCACCTTGTACGGATGCTTGATGAACACCTTGAGCAGCGCGAACTCACTGTCGCGCAGCGCGATGCGCTCGCCGTCGCACAGGAGCGAACGCGTGACGAAGTCCACTTCGAAGCGCCCGAAGCGTTCACGCGGCGCGCGTTCGGGACGGCTCGGCGCACTCGCGCGCCGCCTGAGCACCGCTTCGATGCGCGCGAGCAGTTCGCCCGGATCGAAGGGCTTGGAAAGATAGTCGTCCGCGCCCGATTGCAGCCCCGCGATTTTCTGCGCGACGCTGTCGCAACCGGTCACGAAGATCACCGGAATGTCCTCGCCCGCCGTGCGCAAATCGCGCAACGCGCGCAGGCCGTCCGTGTCCGGCATCATGATGTCGAGCACGACGATGGACGGTCGCTCGAGTTCCAGCCGCCGGCGCAGCCCGCCGCCATCGTGCAGCACGGAAACGTCGATGCCTCGCGCGTTGAGAAAGCGGCGCAGCAGGTCGCGCACCGCGGGGTCGTCGTCGACGATGAGAACCGATGTAGACATCTCGAAATTCTATTCGGACGTTATGGGTATACAGGCCGCCGCGCTCACGTCGCGTCATTACGGATGTTTACGCACCGCATCTTTCAAGCGATGAAAAGGCGAAGCACGCGCGTGCTATTCCCGCGCGAGCCCGCGCATGGGCGCGATCCGAACGTGCATCGCCCGATGAAACATGCCGTAACGGAAAGAAATGGAAAGTTTTCCGCCGTCGCGATGGCATGCGCGTTGTGCTTAGAATTCACGCATGACTCCACATGTATTGATGGTCGACGATGACCCTGTCGTGCGCGATCACGTTCGCGATTATCTTCAGCAACACGGCTTCGATGTCTCCGTCCTGAGCGACGGCACTGACCTGAAACGCCGGGTGCAGGCGGCCCGCCCCTCGATGATCGTCCTCGACGTGATGATGCCCGGCAAGGACGGCATCAGCGCCTTGCGTGAACTGCGCAATGCTCACGACGACATCCCCGTGATTCTCTTGACGGCGCGCTCGGATGTGCTCGACCGCGTCATCGGGCTCGAGCTCGGCGCGGACGATTATCTCGGCAAGCCCTTCGATACGCGCGAACTGCTCGCGCGCATCCGCTCGATATTGAGGCGCCGCGAGCCCGCATCGCCGTTCGTGGCGAGTGCGCCGGAGATTCGCCCGAGTTATCGTTTCGGCCCGTTCGAGATGGACTTCGGCGCGCGCGAGTTGCGCCGCAATGGCGAGCGTATCGCGCTGCGCTCCGGCGAATTCGCGCTGCTCAAGACGCTCGTGAAGAACGCGATGGTCGTGCTCACGCGCACGCAACTGAACGAACGGATGCGCGGCAACGGCGCGCATCGCGATCGCAGTCTCGATGTCGCGATCTGGCGCTTGCGACGTCTGCTCGAGATCGATCCTTCCGAGCCGCGTTTCGTGCAGACCGTGTGGGGCCAGGGCTATATCTTCGTACCGCATGGCGATCCGGCCGAAGCCGGGCGCATTGCGGCGCGTGCGGGCTGATACGGCGCGCGCCGTCATCGTCAGAAGGTCAGCACGCTCATGAAGAGCCGTTGCAGCCAGCCCATCGTGGTCGAATCGGCGAGCATGCCGACGCCCGCCTGCTCGATGCGCGCATTGGCCACCTTGTTCGACGCGACATAATTGCCCGCCTCGATATCCTTCGGATTGACGATGCCCGAGAAACGCAACTGGTCCTGATTGCCGCTCATCGCGATGACCTTGTCGCCCGCGACGACGAGATTTCCGCCCGGCAAGGTGCCGATGACGGACACCGCGAGGGTGCCGCTCATCGCGGAAAGATTGCTCGTGCTGCCGTTGCCTTTGAAGGACGTATCCGCCGAGCCGACATTGAAGAGACGCGCGAGCCGCGCCGCCGCGCCGCTCGATTTGTCCGCGGCTTCCGCGCTGATGCTGCTGGAACGGCTCGCGCGGGCATCGGCGGAATTGCTGCCCTGATATGACTCGGCGAGACGAATGGTCAGCACGTCGCCAACCTTCTGCGCACGCGATGTCTCGTACAGCGACACCGATGTTCCCGCCTGATAGATCGCGCCCAGCGTGTTGACGTTGACCGGCTGCGCGACGGCGGGCGCGTAAGTCGGCATCTCGACGATTGAGCGCGACCCGGACGACGAGCACGCGGCGAGCGCGAGCGCCAGCCCCGCGCATGGCAATGACGCCAGTTTCATGAACAATGCTCTCCTTTGATTCACGGCGTGTCGTGCACGGCGGCGAGACGCCATCGGTCGGTCGTCTCGCGCAGCCACGCTTCATAGGCCTTCAGCCGATAGATCACGCGCGCCGAAGCCGCCGCGCCGTTCGCTTCCAGCGTGATCGAGCTCGTCGCGTTCTCCCACGTGCGCGTCTGATAACCATTCGCGCGTTCGAGGCGGCTCCTGCCGAACTTGGCCGACAGCGCCTCTGTGAAGTCATCGACCACGCGCGCATCGATCACGAACGACATGCGATAGAGCCGCGGCGACGTATCGCCGGGCATCGCCATGAAGCGCAGCACGTGATCGCGCGCGGGCGTGCCGTCGACGACGGCCAGCGACTCGCTCCATCTGCCTTGCGTGCGATGCGCCCACTTGCACGCAATCGACAGGCTGTGCGCGTCGCGCAGCACCATGCCGAGCGATGCCGCTTCGAGATCGGTGTCGCACACGGCGACGCTGCCGGGCGGCGTCGCGCGCGGAGGCTCGTCGCGACGAAACGCGTCGAGCGGGATGCCGAGACGCAGGCCGCGGAAATCGAAGGGCTTCTGCGCCGCCGCGAGCGCGGGCATCGCCATGCAGGCGACGATCGCGCAACGAAGAAACGTTCGCTTCATATCAGTCGATGGCGGTAGCGCACGCATCGAAGGGCGTGGACGCGGCATGACCCACGACCGGCACGATCTTCAGCGCCGCCGATGTCACGCGGCACGGCAGAGCCGCGAGCGCGCAGCCGTCGAGCAGGAACGGGCATGCCGCGACGGCCGCGCACGCGAGCGCGAAACGAAAGGACGTGCGCATCATTCAAGCGGTCGTATCGACGTGATTGCCCAGATGAGCGGGATTGCTCGGCGCCGCCTTCACGTTCGCGTTGCCCGTCTCGACTGTTGGGACATCGGTGTTGCGCTTGATCGGCAGCGTATGCGACGACGCTTGCGTCGCGTGTGGTGTGGTCGTGCCGGTGACGTTCATGCTGCGCTCCTTCGAGATGATTGGACCGTTGCGGATTGCAACGCGGAGCAATCTTCCTTGAGCGCGCGATACGGCGATCGCGCAAGAAAACGCGGCTTTTCGCGAGTGCTTACGAGGCGTTACTCCGTCATTACCGGTTCTTCCCCGCGCCCATGAATCGCATGCTGCAATGCAACCCGCGGCGCGAGATGGTATGACTGTTTCGGCCGCAAAAGCGGGTTAACGTGAATAAAAAGAGGCCGAATAGCTTCATATAGTCAATCTATCTCGCGGCCATCGAAATGAAAGTCATAAACCCAAATACCGGAATGGAAGCGAGATAAATAGAACAACCAATTAAAAAGTTATTCCAGAAACATTCGAACAAGACCGAATAAATAGCCAACGGATGGAGGAACCACTGACATGAAACGCCGCACCGTGTTAGTCGCGATGGCCGCCGCGCCCTTGAGCGCGATGCTCCCGCTACCCGCCTTCGCGCAGAAACCCATCGTGCTCGGCTTCGCTCAGGTGGGCGCCGAAAGCGAATGGCGCACCGCGAATACCGAGTCGATCAAGTCCGCCGCTAAGGAGGCCGGCATCGACCTGAAATTCTCCGACGCGCAGCAGAAGCAGGAAAACCAGATCAAGGCGATCCGCTCTTACATCGCGCAGAAGGTCGATGTGATCGCGTTCTCGCCCGTGGTCGAAACGGGCTGGGAAACCGTGCTCGTCGAAGCGAAGAACGCGAAGATTCCCGTCGTGCTGACGGACCGCGCGATCAGCAGCAAGGATGAGTCGCTCTATGTGACGTTCATCGGCTCGGACTTCACCGAGGAAGGCCGCAAGGCGGGCCGCTGGCTCGTCGAGAAGGAGAAAGGCGTTCCGGGGCCGATCAATATCGTCGAATTGCAGGGCACGGTGGGCTCGGCGCCCGCCATCGATCGCAAGAAGGGCTTCGAGGAAATCATCAAGTCCGATCCGAAGTTCAAGATCATCCGCTCGCAGACCGGCGATTTCACGCGCGCGAAAGGCAAGGAAGTGATGGAGGCCTTTCTCAAGGCCGAGGGCAAGAAGATCAACGTGCTCTATGCGCACAACGACGACATGGCGATCGGCGCGATCCAGGCTATCGAGGAAGCGGGCATGAAGCCGGGCAAGGACATCATCATCATTTCCGTCGATGGCGTGAAGGGCGCATTCGAAGCGATGATGGCGGGCAAGCTCAATGTATCGGTCGAATGCTCGCCGCTGCTCGGGCCGCAACTGATGTCCGTGGTGAAGGACATCAAGGCGGGCAAGCCGGTGCCGAAGCGCATCGTGACGCAGGAAAGCATCTTCCCGATGGAGGTCGCGGCGAAGGAATTCCCAAATCGTAAATACTGAGCGAAAGTACTGATCTCCGATGACATCGCCCGTACTGGAACTGCGCGGCATCGACAAGCGCTTCGCCGGCGTGCATGCGCTGCAGGACGTGAGCCTCACCCTTTATCCGGGTGAGGTTCACGCGCTGATGGGACAGAACGGCGCGGGCAAGTCGACGCTCATCAAGGTGCTGACCGGCGTGGTGAATCTCGACGCCGGCGAGATCCTGCTCGATGGCCGCGCGATACGTCCCGATTCGCCGCTCGACGCGCAGAAGCTCGGCATCAGCACGGTCTATCAGGAGGTGAATCTCTGCCCGAATCTTTCCGTGGCGGAGAACATCTTCGCCGGATACTTTCCGCGACGCGGCGCGCTGCACGGCTATCGCATCGACTGGGACGCGACCCACCGGCAGGCGCGCGAACTGCTTGCGCGCATCGGGCTCGATATCGACGTGACGCGCGTGCTGACGAGCTATTCGGTCGCGGTGCAGCAGATGGTCGCGATCGCGCGGGCGTTGAAGCTATCGTCGAAAGTATTGATTCTCGACGAGCCGACTTCCAGCCTCGACGACGACGAAGTGCGCCGTCTCTTCGACGTGCTGCGCCGTCTGCGCGGCGAGGGACTCGCGATTCTCTTCGTCACACACTTTCTGAATCAGGTCTATGCGATCTCCGACCGCATCACCGTGCTGCGCAACAGCAAACGCGTCGGGGAATGGCGCGCGAGCGAGCTGGGCACGCAAGCATTGATCGCGGCGATGCTCGGCCGCGAGCTGGCCGCCGCGCAGGCACGCCAGGTTCCGCCCGAAGAGAGCGAAGCGAGCACCGCCGACACTGCGCTGCTCGACGCCGTGCGCCTCGGTCAGAAAGGACAATTGCAGCCGCTCGATCTACGCGTGCGCGCCGGCGAAGTGGTCGGCGTGGCGGGCCTGCTCGGGTCCGGGCGCACCGAACTCGCGAAGCTGCTCTTCGGGCTGGAAAAGCCCGACGAAGGCGAATTGCGCATCGACGGCGCGCCGGTTTCCTTCGCGACACCCGCGCATGCGATTCGTCACGGCATCGCGTTCTGTCCCGAGGAGCGCAAGGCGGACGGCATCGTCGCGGAGTTGTCGCTGCGCGAGAACATCGCGCTCGCCTTGCAGGCGCGGATGGGCGCACGTCGCTGTCTCACGCGCGCGCAACAGAACGCGCTCGCCGAGCGCTTCGTGCGCGCGCTCGGCATCAAGGCCGCGACGCTCGACATGCCCATCGGCCTGCTCTCCGGCGGCAATCAGCAGAAGGCGCTCATCGCGCGATGGCTCGCCACCGAGCCGCGCCTGCTGATTCTCGACGAGCCCACACGCGGCATCGACGTGGCGGCGAAGCAGGAAATCATGGACGAGATCCTCCGGCTCGCATCGACGGGCATGGCGGTGCTCTTCATCTCGTCGGAGATCGCGGAGGTGGTGCGTATCGCGAACCGCATCGTGGTGCTGCGCGACCGGCGCAAGGTGGGCGAGCTGCCCGCCGGCACGAGCGAGGACACCGTGTGCGAAATGATCGGAGCCGAACATGGATGACACCGCGCGACTCGGAACGCTTCGTTCGATGATGGAGCACCGGCTCGGCTGGCCACTCGTCACGCTCGCGCTGCTGCTCGCATTGAACGCCGCGTTCAATCCGGGTTTTCTGCATGTCGAATGGCGCGATCATCATCTATACGGCAGCCTCGTCGATATCCTCAATCGCGCGGCGCCGCTCGCGGTCGTCGCACTCGGCATGACCATCGTGATCGCTACGCGCGGCATCGATATCTCCGTGGGCGCCGTAGTCGCCATCGCCGGCGCGGTGGCCGCATGGGCGATCGGCGGCTCCATCTCCGGCAATGTCACGCGCTTTCCGCTGCCGGTGGTGATCTTGGCCGCGCTCGGCGTCGCGTTGCTGTGCGGGTGGTGGAATGGCTTGCTCGTCGCGCGCGCGGGCATGCAGCCGATCATCGCGACGCTGATCCTGATGGTCGCGGGCCGCGGCATCGCGCAGCTCATCACGAGCGGCCAGATCATCACGATCTACTACACGCCTTACTTCTTTTTCGGCGGCGGCTATTTTCTCGGCTTGCCGGTGTCGATATTGATCGTCGCGCTCGTGTTCGCGCTGCTCTATCTCGCGATCACGCGAACCGCGCTCGGGCTCTTCCTGCAAGCGATCGGCATCAATCCAACGGCCGCGCGCGTCGCGGGCGTGCAGGCGAGAAGGCTCACGCTCGGCGCGTATGCGTTCAGCGGCCTGTGCGCGGGCGTGGCGGGCATTCTCATCAGCTCGAATGTGAAGAGCGCGGATGGCAACAACGCGGGCCTGCTGCTCGAACTCGATGCGATTCTCGCCGTCACGCTCGGCGGCACCGCGCTCACCGGCGGGCGCTTCACGCTCGCGGGCAGCGTGATCGGCGCGCTCATCATCCAGACGCTCACGTATCTGATCTATTCGCTCGGCGTGCCGCCGGAGGTGAATCTCGTGGTGAAGGCGATCGTCGTGTTCGCAGTGATGATGCTGCAATCGGGCGAGTTCCGCGCGACGGTCGCGAAGTTCGCACGCCGCCCCGCGCTTTCCGATCGCGAGGTGCGCCGATGAACTCGGGCCTGCCCAAGCCGCGCAGCGTCGCGCTCACGCATCGTCGCGACAGCGAAGCGCCGCCGCGCAAGCTTTCGCAGAGCCGCTATCTGCCGCTTGCCGCGACGGTGTCGCTGTTCATCGCGGTGTCGGTGCTCGGTTCGGTGATGTACACCGGCTTCTTCTCGGCGCAGGTCTTTCTCAACCTGCTGATCGACAACGCGTTTCTGATCGTCGTGGCGGTGGGCGAGACGTTCGTGATTCTGTCGGGCGGCATCGACTTGTCAGTCGGATCGGTCATCGCGCTCACGACGATGGTCTCCGCCGCGCTCGTCGAGAAAGCGGGCTGGCATCCGCTCGTCGTGATTCCGCTCGTGCTCGCGATGGGCACCGCGTTCGGCACCTTGATGGGCTGGCTGATCGCGCGCTTTCGCCTGCAGCCGTTCATCGTCACGCTCGCGGGCATGTTCCTCGCGCGCGGGCTGTGCTATCTCATCAGCATCGATTCGATCAGCATCACCAACCCCTGGTACGCAGCCGTTTCGCAGATTCGCATACCGGTGATGAGCGGCGCATCGCTCTCGCTCGGCGCGGTAATCGCGTTGATCGTGCTCGCGCTCGCGGTGTTCGTTGCGCACTACACGCCGTTCGGGCGCACCCTCTATGCGGTCGGCGGCAATCCGCATTCCGCGCTCCTGATGGGCCTGCCCGTGAACGCGGCGACCGTCGGCGCCTATGCGCTGTCGGGCTTCTGCTCGGCGCTCGGCGGCGTGCTGTTCACGTTCTACATGCTCTCCGGCTATGGCCTGCACGCGATGGGACTCGAACTCGATGCGATCGCTTCGGTCGTCATCGGCGGGACGCTGTTGACGGGCGGCGTTGGCTATGTGATCGGCACGCTGTTCGGCGTGCTTCTGCTCGGCATCATTCAAACGCTGATCTCATTCGACGGCTCGCTGAGTTCGTGGTGGACCAAGATCGCGGTGGGCGCGCTGCTGCTCGTGTTCTGTCTGTCGCAGCGGGCGTTCGGCGATCGCGCCGCTGCCAGACGTTGACGGGCGCCGACGAAAGATATGGACTATCGCCATCCACAGCCCCGCAAGAGCATGCACGCGCGCATCGTGCAGGAGCTCGGAATCGATATCGTGAGCGGCAAGCTCCAGCCGGGCGATCGTCTGCCCGCCGAGGCGAAGCTGTGCGAAGCGTATGGCGTGAGCCGGCCCGTGCTGCGCGAAGCCACGCGCGTATTGGTGGCGAAGGGGCTCGTGTTGTCGAAGCCGCGTCTGGGCAGCGTCGTGCGTCCGCGCGACGAATGGCACACGCTCGATCCCGATGTGCTCTTCTGGACCATCAACAGCGTGCATGAGGGCGCGTTCTTCGAGTCGCTGCTCGTGGTGCGCAGGATCGTCGAGCCGGCGGCGGCGGCGCTCGCCGCATCGAACGCGACGGAGGACGACCTCGCGCGCATTCGCGACGCCTATGAGCGGATGTCGCACGCCGCCACGCCCGAAGCGTTGCTCGCGCCCGACCTCGAGTTCCATCGCGCGATCATGACGGCCACGCATAACGACATGCTGATGTATATCGGGCACATGCTGTCGCTCGCGCTGTCGGAATCGATCAAGCTGACGAGCCGTCATCCCGATACGCACGCGCTGTCGTTGCCGCGTCACAAGGCGATTCTCACCGCGATCACGAATCATGATCCGCTCGGCGCGCGTCATGCGAGCCTCGTGCAGCTCGATAATGCGCAGGCCGATGCGGAGAGCGTGCTCTCGGCGGTGTATCAGGAATAGCCGTTACGTGCTGCGCCGCCATGCGTTGTCGTTCAGTGCGCTCTTTAGCGCATCCACGGACCATTGCTCGTCGAGCGCCTGTCTGAGCAGCGCCTGCTGACTCTTCGGCGCAAGACCGCCGACGGGCGGATCGCGATCGAGATTCGTCGGAAATGCATAGCCTTCCGCGCACGACGCAATGACGGCATCGATCTCTGCATCGCTCATCTGGCCCGTCGACTTGTAATCGAGCAGCACCGGATAAACGGCTTCGCACATGCGCGCGCGATCGAGCGATTCCATCGCGCGGCCATATGCCGACGATACTTGCAGCAGATTCGCCATGCGCTGCACGTCGCGCGTGCGATTCGCGCCCGCCGCATGAAAGAGCGCCGGGCTGAAGAAGAGCGCATCGCCTTTCTCCAACGGCAACTGCACGTAATGCGCCTCGAAATACTCGCGAAAGTCCGCGCGACGCCAGGCGACATAGCCGCGAGCATAGCGTTGCGAGAATGGCAGCAGCTTCGTCGGACCGCTTTCGACGGGCATGTCGCTGTGCGCGACCGCGCCTTGCAGCGTGAGAAACGGCGACATTGCATGAACGTGCGCGGGATAGCGCCGCACTTCCTCGGCGGTCTGAAAACCGAGGTGGTAATCGCGATGCGCCTGTTGCGCGTCCCCGCCGGGACGCACGACGTTCACCTGCGAGGTCATTTGAAAACCGGGGCCGAGCCATGCCTGCGCCGCGCACTCGATAAACGGATTGGCGAAGTAGCGCGCGAACACGCGCGGCGCTTTCAGACAGAGCTTTTCCTGCGCATTCCAGATGCGGTCGTTGGCGCCTGCTTTCGCGAAGTGATCGGCGCCGCTCGTGCCGTCCTCGCGCTCCTGCCGGATGATCGATTCGAAAACCGCGGTGGCTTCGTCGATCGGCGCGGTGTCCGCATAAGCGCGCTTCAGCACGAGCACGCCCGCGCCATCGCGCAGTACCGTGGCCCATTCCGCCTGCAATGCCATGCGTTTCGATGAATCGCTCAACGCATCGGCGAGCGCGCCGCAGTCATAGAGCGGAATCTTCTGCTGGATATCGGCGGCGAATGCGGGCTTCGGCGCGTCGCGCGCCACGAGGCTTGCAAATTCGTCGAGTGAGCAGCCGCTTTCCGTGTACCAGTTCGTCTCGTTCATGTCGCGCTCCGTTTTCTCCAAGCATAGCGGCAAGCGCGACGCGTGGACGATCATCGACGCATCAAAAAACCATCAAGCTGCGCTGACGCTCATTTCAACGGATCGTGGCCCCAGTTCATCAACGAGTAACGCCAGTGCGAATGCTCGACCTCATGCGGCCTTTGCGCGAGGTGCCGCTTGATATAGCCGATTACCTTGCGCATATGCGCGTAATCGCCGTCCGTGAGATCGGTCTTCTTCTTGCCGAGAATGTCGATGATATGCCTTCCCGACTTGTGCCCCACCGATTCGCCGCCGCCGTTCTTCTGGCCGACTTCGCGCGACTCGTCGGTCGCGAGCCACTTCTCGAGCTGCGCGGGCGTCATGTTGACAAGATCCTCGAAGGCGTCGCAGGTCGCGGCGTGGTCATTCACCGTCGATTGTCCATGCTTCGCCGCATGGGCGCTGGAATAATGCGAGGCCGTCATGGGCTGCCTCCTTCGTCGAGCGATTCGCGTGCCGACGTTTCAGCAAGCATCACGCCCGCTTAAGATACTGCTCCAGAAACTCGACGAACACCCTCACCTTCGCCGAGAGATTCAGACGCTCCGGATAAATCGCGTAGATATCGGCGGGCGGCATCGACCAATCTGCCAGCACGCGCTCGAGCGCGCCCGTATCGATGAACGGCTTTGCATCCCATTCCGAGCGCACCAGCACGCCGTGGCCATCGAGCGCCCAGCGCAAGGTCGCTTCGCCGTCGTTGCTGCTCATCGTGCCGTGAACCTTCACGGTCTCGTGGCGCTTGCCCTTCGTGAAATGCCAGGTGCCATACGCGGTGTCGTTTTCGCGCAGCACGATGCAGTGATGGCCGCGCAGATCGTCAGGTTCACCGGGCGCGCCGTGCGCCTTCAGATACGCGGGCGACGCGCACACGAAGCGCCGGTTCGCCGCGATCTTTCTGCCCACCACGCGCATGTCCGGCAACTCGCCGAAACGGATGCCGACATCGAATGCGAACTCCGCGAGGTTCACCGGACGATCGGTGAGATCGAGCTGCACTTCGACTTCCGGATAGGCCCGGCGAAACTCCGACAGTGCCGGCGCGATATGACGCCGCCCGAAGCCGAACGTCGCATTCACCTTCAGCAAGCCGCGCGGCAGATCGCGGCTGCTCGACACCATGCGTTCCAGTTCCTGCACCTGCTCCAGCAAGCGCGAGCCGGTGCCGAGATAGAGCTCGCCTTCCTGCGTCATCGCGAGCCGCCGCGTCGTGCGGTTCAGCAGCTTCACGCCGAGACGCCTCTCCAGCTGGCTCAGGCGCGCGCTCACTGCAGGCGGCGTCACACCGAGTTCTCGCGCGAGCGCCGAAAGGCTGCCTTGCGTGACGAGCCGCGCGAAGAACTCCAGATCCGCAATCGAGTTCATTTTTAAATCCAGCTTAACAATAGGTTAAAGCAGTCTGCATTTTACGGTCCATGTTATCGAATTACACTGGCTTCGACTTACTGAAGGCATGAACGGAGACAACATGGGACAGACGCTTTATCGAAAGATCGTGGACAGCCACACGGCTTTTCGCGTCGATGACGAGCACGTCGCGCTTTACGCCGACCTGCACATCATGAACGAGTACACGAGCCCGCAGGCGTTCGCAGGCCTCGCCGAAAAGAACCTGCCGGTGCGCTGCCCGGAGAAGCAGATGGGCGTGGTCGATCACGTGATTCCGACCCATCCCGTCGCGGTCGACAAGCGAACGATCATGATCGACGCCGCCGCGCAACAGGCCGCGAACTTCACGCGCAACTGCGCGAAGCACGGCATTCATCTATTCGACGTGCGCGATCGCGCGCAGGGCATCGAGCATGTGGTCGCGCCGGAAATCGGGCTGATTCGCCCCGGTATGGTCGTGCTGTGCGGCGACAGCCACACGACCACGTATGGCGCGCTCGGCGCACTGGGCTTCGGCATCGGCACGTCCGAGGTGGAGCACGTGCTCGCGACGCAGACGCTCGTGTATCGCGTCGCGAAGGACATGCGCATCGTCGTGGAGGGCGCCCTGCCCGATGGCACGACCGCCAAGGATCTCGTGCTCTACATCATCGCGAAGATCGGCGCGCAAGGGGCGCGCGGTTTTGTCGTCGAATATGCGGGCAGCGCCATTGACGCACTTTCCGCCGAAGCACGCATGACCCTGTGCAACATGACGGTGGAAGCGGGCGCGCGCGGCGCGTTGATAGCGCCCGACGCGACGACGATTCGCTATGTCGCCGAGCGCATCGAAGCCGATGCCTTCGTCGCGCAATGGGAGCAGCTCAAGTCCGATGACGATGCGAGCTTCGACATCACGCATCGCTTCGACGCGAGCGAGGTCGCGCCTTTTGTCACGTGGGGCACGAGCCCCGATCAGGCAATTGCAATCGATGCGCGCATTCCCCGCCTCGCCGATGAACCCGTCGCACAGCACAACGCGTCGAAGGCGCTCAAGTACATGGGCCTCGATGCGGACCAGGCGCTCGACGGCCTCGCGATCGATCATGTGTTCATTGGCTCGTGCACGAATGCGCGCATCGAAGACTTGCGCGCCGTCGCCGATGTCGTGCGCGGCCGCAAGGTCGCGCCTTCCGTGCGCGCGATGGTCGTGCCCGGCTCCGGCATGGTGCGCGAGCAGGCGGAACGCGAGGGCATCGCGAAGGCGTTGATCGACGCGGGCTTCGAATGGCGTCAGCCCGGCTGCTCGATGTGCCTCGCGATGAACGACGACATCCTGCAAGCCGGCCAGCGCTGCGCCTCCACGACCAACCGCAATTTCGAAGGACGCCAGGGACGCGGCGCCCGCACTCACCTGATGAGCCCGGCGATGGCCGCCGCCGCCGCGATCGCGGGCCGTATCGTCGATGTACGCAAGGAGTTCCAGCATGTCTGAGCACGCAACACTGGCGGGCATCGCCGCGCCGCTGCCGCTGAACAATCTCGATACCGACCAGATCATGCCGAAGCAGTTTCTGTTCGGCATCGACAAGTCCGGTCTCGCGCGCGGCGTGCTGCATGACTTGCGTTTCGACGCATCGGGCAACGCGCGTGAAGATTTCGTGCTGAACAGGCCCGAATACGAAGGCGCGCGCATTCTCGTGGCGGGCGCGAACTTCGGCTGCGGATCGAGCCGCGAGCATGCCGTGTGGGGCTTGCAGCAGGCGGGCATCGATGCGGTCATCGCGCCGAGCTTCGGCGAAATCTTTTATTTCAACGCGCAGAACAACCGGCTATTGCTCATTACGCTCGATGAGACCGCCGTCGCGAAGCTGAGCGCGCATGTGAGCGATGCGAAGACGAATCGACTGAGCATCGACGTCGCGAATCAACGCGTGACGACGAGCGACGGCCTGCATTACGCGTTCGATCTGCCGCCGCGGCAGAAGCGCATGTTCATCGAAGGCCTCGACATGATCGGCATGACGCTCGCGGACAGCGACGCGATCCGCGCCTTCGAAGCGAGGCACGAGGCCGCGCATCCGTGGATGAACATCGACCTTCCGAAGCAACGCAAGACTCAGGCGGCGTAACGCAGCAAGGCCCGAACAAGAGACGCACGAGCGTCCAGCGCCGCATCATCCTCAAATCAGGAGACACCTCATGGAAAGCCCTTCGCTACGCACGGGCGCAGCGCCGCTCGGCCTGCGCGCCCGTTTCTCGATGCTGACCGTCGGCGGCATGCCGCTCGCGATGTTCGCGGCGCTCGCGCTCGTGACGATACTCGCCGCGATCACCGGCAAACTCCCGAACGACATGATCGGCGGTTTCGCCGTGCTGATGCTTTCGGGTCTTTTGCTCGGCGAAATCGGCAGGCGCATTCCGGTGTTCCGGCATATCGGCGGGCCCGCGATCCTGTGCCTCTTCGTGCCTTCCGCGCTGCTCGGCTACAAGCTGATGGACGACGCCGCGCTCAAGGCTATCACCACGACGATGAAAACCGCGAACCTGCAATACCTCTATATCGCGTGTCTCGTCGCGGGCAGCATCCTCGGGATGAATCGCAAGATCCTGATTCAAGGCTTTCTGAAGATGTTCGTGCCCTTGCTGGTCGGCACGTTGACGGCGATCGCGGCGGGCGTGGCCGCCGGCCTCGTGTTCGGCTATGACCCGAAGCACACGTTCTTCTATATCGTGATGCCGATTCTCGGCGGCGGTATCGGCGAAGGCATTCTGCCCTTGTCGATCGGCTATGCGGAGATCACCGGCGCGGCGCAAGGTCATCTCATCGCGATGATGGTGCCCGCGGCGCTCATCGGCAATGTCGTCGCGATTCTCGCGAGCGGTCTGCTCAAGCGCTTCGGCGAAAAGCATCGCGCCTATAGCGGCGACGGCATGCTCGTGAAGAGCGGCGACGATCAGGCGCTCCTGAAAGAGCAAAAAGCGGAAGCGGCGCTCGATCTGCGCCTGATGGGCTTCGGCCTGCTGCTCGGCTGCACGCTCTTCATTCTCGGCATGCTGCTCGCGCCGGTCACGGGCATTCCGGGCCCTGTGCTGATGATCGTCGCGGCAGCCGTCCTGAAGGTCGCGCGCGCCATTCCGGAACGCATGGAAATCGGCGCGTATCAGATCTACAAGTTCATGTCGACGAATCTCACCTTCGCGATTCTCGTCGGACTGGGCACGCTCTTCGTGTCGTGGGACAAGCTCGTCGGCGCATTCTCGCCCGCGTACTTCGTGATCTGCGCATCGACGGTCGCGGCAATGGTCGTGTCGGGCTTTTTCGTCGGTGCATGGCTGAAGATGTACCCCGTCGAGGCCGCGATCATCACCGCGTGCCATAGCGGACTCGGCGGCACGGGCGATGTCGCCATTCTCTCGTCATCGAACCGCATGGGACTCATGCCCTTCGCGCAGATCTCGACGCGCATCGGCGGCGCGGGCATGGTCGTGTTCGCCACGCTGATGATGAAGTTGTTCGGATGAGACAGGAATGCGGCACGATCGCGAATCAACTTATCATCATGATAAGCAAGTGATAGAGTTCGAGACGCAGCGGGCATGACAAAGCGGAACCTGAGAGAAAACAATGCGCCCCCGAAGACGATCGGGGGCGCAATTACGGTTCCCGGCCGTTGTCCGCATCCGTTCGGCGCGGCATCGGCAAAAAATGCAGTGCGACCTTGAGCGTGTAGATGACGATCATCGTGCCGGATAGATCGCCGACGAACATCGCGAAGAATCGCGACGCGATGTTTTGCGCATCGCCCTGAAGATAGAACCAGATGTTATGCAGGAGCGAGCCGGCGAGCGCGTAGGCGACCGTGAGCAGCATCAGCCGCGTCGCAGTCAGATTCGAAAGTGACGCGTTGAGCCCATAGATTTCACGCGCCAGGCGATAAACGGCATAGGGCGCGGCGGTCGCGATGATCCCGCCCACGAATGACCTGAGCGGATCGTTGGGAAAGAAATAAAAGAAATCGACGATCCAGCTTGCGAGCAGCAGCCCGATTGCGCCGTCCGCGCCGAGCAAAAGCGTGCTGAAAAGCCGAATGCCCGCCGGGAGATAGACCCAGTTCACGCCGCGCACGAACTCCGAATGAGTAAAGATTTCCTGATTGACCCAAAGCGATGCGATAAAGAAAAGCGCCGTGCCGACGACGGAGCACAGGCGGAGCTGAAAGGAAGACATTGGCGGCGAGCCAGTTGAGCGGCGGCGGAGCGCTCATCTTACCGCAGCGCCGCGCGCGCTTATGCCACGCTTATGCCACGCTTATGCCACGCTTATGCCGCGCTTATGCCGCGCTTATGCCGCACCTATGCTCCGCCCTTCGCCTTTTGGCATTTCGCCGCGCTTCGGTGAAGATGTGAGTTGTTGCGCAATTCGCTCCAGCTCACCGAGCAGGGAGCGCAACTCCGCGCACTGATCCGGCGCGATAGCGGGCGCGTGCAGCAGTTCCTCGATGCGCTCGCGCCAATACGACACCGGCCACGCCGCGCTGCGATGCCAATGCCGCGAGCGGATCATTCTTGCGAGATGCCCGATTTCCTGCTCGATGAAATGCGCCGTGATGTAGGTGAAGTCGCGTTCTTGAGTCACGCCCATGTCCCCGAAATTCGCTCAGGCGGGAGAGCATTGCGCTCTGCTTCCGATCGCCCTTATTCGATACGCCATGTTAGCACTTACTTATCAGCGTGATAAATACCTAGCTTTTCCTCATGTTCCATTTTTTCGCAGATGCTATGATCGATTCGTTCTCTTCCTATGATTTCTTCATGGCCAAAAAAGCCGTTTTCGATGCCTATTTCCGCTTCCTGAATCTCGCTCAGGCGGTGCAGGCATTGCCTTCGGTGCCCAAGCTCGATGCCGCCGAGGAACGCTTGCTCGAAGCGCTCACGGCGTCATGGCATGCGGGACATACGCTGACGGTCACGGAGACCATGGGGCTGTCCGTCGCGGGTGCGCCTGCGACCGTGCATCGCAAGCTGACGAACCTGAGAAAGCGCGGTCTCGTGTCCGTCGAAGAAAGCAGTGACGATCTGCGCATCAAGACCGTCGTGCCGACGCGCAAGGCGTTGGATTATTTTGAAAGGCTGGCGGCGTGTCTCGAGGAAGCGAAGAAGAAACGCTGAACGGCGCCTGAGCGCCCTACCACGAAGCGGCGCGACAAAAGTTATAGTTCGCCGCTTTCCGGCGTAACCACGCAGAAAAATTTCCACTTAAGTCCATATCCCCATGGAGAGCGGCACCGGCCCGCAGTGTCCGCGAGCCTCCGTAGCAATCGCAGGTGTTGTGCTGCATCAGTCTGCGATTGTCATGTCTTTCTCGTATTTCGAAGCCGTTCATCGCCCTCGCGTGTCGCGTGTTCGATTACGACTATTCGGGCCAGCAGATCGCGCAACTCGTGCCGTTCGCGGATGGCCGCGTCGGGACCAAGATCGTCAACGCCGGGCGCAGGCGCATCTATGGCGCGGATGCCGATATCCGCGCGCTCGTCGATCCCATCGGCCTCGTGACTTTCTCGATTGCATGGCTGCATGCGCGATTCACCGATTTCATCGTCGATGATGGCAGCGGCGAGAACGTGCAGCTCGCCGGCAACGCGCCGCCGCAAAGCCCCGCGATGACGATCGGTCTCGGTCTCGAACATGCGTGGACGATAGCGGCCGGGCGCATTATCGGCAGGATGAATGCGAAGTTCCAGAGCGGCCAGCACTTCACCATCTACAACTACGGCGACGATTATCAAAAGCCGTATCTGACAGCCGATCTCTCGGCGACCTGGATACCGAGCCAAAAGAACATCGAGTCGATGGCGTATGTGCGCAACGTGACCAATGCGCGCGTTTTCACGGCTGCCGAGGAATACACCTTCGATAACTCGTATCGCTACGCGTTCGCCGCGCCGCGCACGTTCGGCGTCAAGGCGACTTACTTCTGGTGACGGGCGCGTGCGCGCACTCAAAGCGCATCACACCTCATGCTCGCTCGCGAACGCCCTGCCTTCCTGCTCCAGCCACGAGCGAAACAGCACGATCAGATCGTCTCCGGCTTTTTCATCGGCGACGTAGGTGCAGTAGCTCCGCGACGGCAGACGCGGCCCCGCGAACGGCGCGACGAGCCTGCCTGCGGCGAGATCGTCGGCGACGAGCGCGGTCGGACCCATCGCGATGCCCATCCCGTCGACCGCCGCCTGCAAGGTCAGATAGAAGTGATCGAAGGTCAGCACCGCCGCGGGCATGAGCGCAGGGATGTTCGCCTGCGCGAGCCAGTCCGGCCAGACGCGCGGCAGGCTCGACGTATGCAGCAGCGTGTGCCGCCGCATGTCTTCGGGCGTTTGCAAGGGCACGCGCCGCAGCAGCGCGGGACTGCATACCGGCAAGCGCGCCTCGGACAGAAAAGGCCGCATCGCGTAGCCGTAGAACGTGTCGGGGCCGCCCCGGATCACAATGTCGTACGTGTCTTTCAGCCTTTCCACCGGCTCGTTCGATGTCTCTATCCTCACCTCGACATCCGGATGAAGCGCGCGAAACTTCTCCAGTCTCGGCACGAGCCAGCGCAACGTGAACGTCGCGAGCGAATTCACGGTGAGCGTGCGCGACACGGCCTCGGACAAGCCATAGCGCGCGGTGGCCTGCGAAAGCTGATCGAAGAGCGGACCGATTTCCGCGAGATAGACGCGCGCCGCCGGTGTCAGCACCACGCGCCGGTTGTGGCGCTCGAACAGCGGCGCACCGAGCCACGCCTCGAGCAGCCGCACCTGCTGACTGATCGCGCCGTGCGTCACGTGCAGTTCCGCCGCGGCTTCCTTGAAGCTGCCGAGGCGCCCCGCGGCTTCGAAAGCGCGCAGCGCGTTGAGCGATGGCAATGGCGATCTCATTCGAAAGAGATTTTCTAACGCCACTGCGCAATTTTAATGGTTTGTTGCCCGCCTACAAGATAGATATTCTACGAAGTATCTGTCACATAAGCGAAACAAAGCCCATGTTCAGCTATACCGGGGGTGTCGTCCTTTTTGCAGCCGTGCTTCACGCGAGCTGGAACGCGATGCTTCACGGCAACCGCGACCGCTTTCTCTCGATGACCTGGATGAGCATCGCCATCGGGGTCGTCTCCGCGTTCGTCGTGCTGTACCTTCCGTTGCCCGCGCGAGCCGCGTGGCCGTATATCGTCGCATCGGGACTCGTGCACATCGTCTATAACGTGAGCCTCGTGCGCTCGTATCGTCGCGGCGATCTCGCCCAGGCTTATCCGATCGCGCGCGGCTCGTCGCCAATGCTCGTCACGCTCGGCGCGGCGATCTTCGCGCACGAGGCGATCGGCCCGTTGCACGCGCTCGGGATCGCGCTGATATCGGGCGGCATCATGGCGCTCGCGCTGCAAGGCGGCCGCGTGTCGCGCGCGGGCGCGCTCGCCGCATTGACCACGGGCGTCACCATCGCGATCTATACCGTGATCGACGGCATCGGCGTGCGCCTCTCCAACGGCGAAGCGCTCACCTATACGGCGTGGATGTTCATGTTCTACTGGCTCATGCCGGTGATCTTCGTCGCGATGCGCGGCCTGCCCGCGCTCTGGACCCCGATGAAGGACACGCCGATGGCCGTGGGCTCGTCGCTCGCGGGCGGACTCGTGTCGATCGCCGCGTACGGCATTGTCATCTGGGCGATGCAAGCCGGCGCGATGGGCGCGGTTTCCGCATTGCGCGAGACGAGCGTCGTATTCGCGGCGCTCATCGGGCACGTGTTTCTGCAGGAGCCGGTCAGCGCGAAACGCTGGCTGGCGTGCGTGGTCGTCGCGGCGGGGGCGGTCTGCCTCGGGCTGTGAGCCATCGCCGCGACCCGGCACGAGCATTTCACGATACGGAATTGAGGTCCGTTTCTCGAAAATTCGCGCTGCATGGCAGCACGACGCGGGTTGCACATCGGACAATGGGCTTTCTCATCATGAAAGCGCGCCATTAACATATTGATTCGTTTATGTTTTTATTTGGTGCGCAACGCCACGCACCAATGCTGCCCGTCACCGTTTCTTCGATAACCTCTTATACAAGAGGTGCAAGTTCGCCACGGCGAACCGCCCAGTGCTTTCCAATCACGCTGGAGAAACGCGATGCAGAATGTCTATATCGAACCGATGCCGAAGGGCCAGTGGGGGCCGATCGACGGCTATGCCCTCGAATTCCACGACGGCACGAGAATCACGCAGCAGGTCTATCGCTCGGAGCGGCTTGCCGTCGACGAGATCAAACTGCGCGGCTATTCGCCCATGCTGGCGAAGGTGCGCATCACCGACAAGACCGTCGACGAGCACTGGCAAGCCGCCGAGTAACCGCCGCAGCGCGCTTCGCGTGTCGCGCGAAGCGCATCCTCATCGAGCTTTCCTCTCTTCAGTGCGCGCTAGTTGTTCTTCTTGCTGGGTTTCCAGCTGCCGTCGGCTGTCATGGCGGGTTTGACGGGCGCGGGAATGGCCGCCACTTTCTGAAAATCCTTCGTTCCGGATTTCGCTCGCACGACTTCGGGATGAGCGGGCGCCTTGCTCGCTTGCCGTTGCTTCGGCTCTGCGCGCTTCGGCTCGACGCGCTTCTGTTCCGCTTTCGATGGTTGGCGCTGCGTCGCCCCGGCGCACGCACGATCCGATTTTTGCGGGCACGCGGCGGCGGGTTTGGCCGCGGCCTTTTGCGGGCGCACCGCGCGGGCCGCCGGAGGCTTCGTTTCGATCGGGCGTTGGGAAACAAGCGGCTGATGCGCGCTGTCCTTGCTCGACGCGGCCACCGGAATCAACGGCGAAGCAGGCTGAACCGGAGGAGCCGGAGGAGCCGGCGCATCGGGAGATCGTGCTTCCACGACTCTGTCCGCGACATCGATCTTTGGAGCGAGTTGACGGACCGTCCCCGCGACCGCAACCGGAACCACTCCGGCGCGTGGCGTGGACGGCTGATGTTCGAAGTAGGCGCGCACGAGAAGACATGCGCCAATCACTATCCCGGCCATTGTGACGGTGGCCAGCATGGAATTCGGCACGCGCGACGATTCGAGTACGGACACGCGGCCGACCGCGGGCGCGGGCAAGCGCGCTTCGTACCCGACACGGTTCGGGAAGCATTCCACGCGGTTCACATCGGTCAGTTCGAGCAGATGGCGCCTCGCGCCGCGCGACGCTTCGACCGCCCGCACCGCCGTTGTCGCGCCGCTCGTCAGCACCGCGCCATGGCGGTCGGCGCCGCAGTTGGGACACGAACTCTCCTCCACGGAGGAAAGCGTCTCGCATCTGGGGCAGATCACGGAATAAAGCGACAGGGAGCCGCTTCGCTGGTCCATTGTCACACTCCGTCCGAATCATTTCGGAAGGCCGATCGACAAGCAGCGATCGCCCCGCAAGCATGCATACGAATCACCGTAGCACACGGGACAGTGTTTCGAAAGAGCGGACAAACGCATCGAATCGCGCTGAATCATCAGGTGAATGAAGCAATTTTGTCGATGTCTGCAAGAGCCGTTCATCGCTCTACTACAGCGTGACGCATCGCACAGAACGCTCTGGCAATGCCTCCCCTTCACTCCTATCTGTAAGCTGAATTTCTGTGTCGACGGCCAAATCCGCGGATTACCACCGACGCCGCGATGCTCTCGGATATCCGCGCTTTCCGCGGGCATCCGCCGCTGACCGGGTTCGGGCGTCAAGGCGAGATCCAGCCGCTCCGGTTTCCTGAAGCCCAACGCACGCGATCGAGGACATGGGCAACCAGGCGATCGGGTTCTGAACACGAGCGGGCGGCATGATGGGAAAGCTGGCGCCGGTCGACGAGGCCATCGCACAGCTGATGGCCTCGCTGAATCCGGGCGGGGGAGTCAGGGCTACTGAGGGATCGCGCGCCGCGTTCTTGCTGATCAGGCTTCGGGCGCGCGAGCAATGACGGAGCGCGTCGGAGTCATCGGCGACGACTCGACGCGGCGCCGCTTCCGGCCGCCCGACGCCGCGTCGCTTCACGCATTCGCATACTGCCCTCTCGCGCCCTTCATCGCGCTGCAGATCGCGCCCACATGGCGATGATCCGTGCCGCAGCATCCGCCCACCACGTTCAAGCGCGGCAGCAACACGTTCAACGCGCGATATTGCGCGCCGAGTTCCTCGGGATTGCCGTCGTCGAGATTGGCGGCTTCGTCGAGTTCGGCGTGACTCAGCCGTGAAGCGTTCGCGCGGATGCCATGCACGCGGTCCCGCCATGCACCGCCATCGCCCAGCACGGTTTCGAAATGCGACGGATGCGCGCAATTGATCATGTAGTACGCGGCATACGCATCCGTCTCGGCATCGGCGCGCTCGATGACATCGCGCAACGCATCGCCCGAAGGCAGGCGTCCATCGGTCTCCAGCGTGAACGAAATCGCGACGGGCATGGCGCGCGAGCGCGCGGCATCGATCACGCCGATGCCCTCTTCCGGATACGTGATCGTGAACGCCGCGATCATGTCGGCCTGCGTCGCCGCGAGCGTGTCTATCTGCGGCTGGTGATACGCGCGCGCTTCGTCGCGGGTCATGCGTGAATCGATCCGGTAGCCATCGCCGCGCGGACCCAGACATCCGCTGATGACGATGGGCGTATCCGGCGCCTCGAACTCGTCGCGCACCCGCACGAGCAGATCGATCGCGCGCCGGTTGGCCTCTGCGAGCGCTTCGGCCGAATAGCCGAGCTTGCGGCCCCAGTCCGCATTCGCGCGCCAGGTCGGCGCTTCGAGCACGAGACCGATGCCCTCGCTTCTCGCGAGGCCCGCATAGCGCCGGAAATACGCCTCCAGGCGCGCCGTGCCGGCAACGTCCTTCAGGAGATCGAACGCGGCGAAGCAAGGCAGCTCGATGCCTTCGTGGAAGATCAGCGTCGTCTCGATGCCGCCGTCGGTCATGAAAAGCGCGTCGTCGAGCTGCGGAAGGTGCGTGCGGTACTGGCTCATGGTCTTGCTCCGTCAACGAGGTCACGTCAGGAAGTGCGCCGGCAATGTCCAATGAAAGGAGGAGCTACAACACGCTCGCCCGCGCGCCCGTTGCTGCGATGCGCGCTGGCGCGAACGCCTTCCTTACACTTAAATAACATTGCGACGGACCCACGATACGGCCGGCCCGCGCATGACGCCAAAGCCATTTCGGCAACTTACCGGACAAAACGGCCATGAACGACCCATCACCCGTGCGCATCTGCATCCTCGCGCTGCCCGAGACATCGGCGTCGGTGGTGTATGGCATGTACGACATGTTCATGTCGGCGGGACGCGACTGGGGCCTCATCGTCGAAGGCACGCCGGGGCTCGCGCCGATCGCGCCTGTCGTGGTGTCGCGTCACGGCGGCGCGTTCGTCGCGGGCAACAACGTGCGCATCACGGCGGACGCGACGCTCGATGCCTGCGACGAGGCCGACGTCATCTGTGTGCCCGAGCTGCTCGTGCCGCCCGGCGAGCCGCTCGCGGGCCGCTTCGACGAAGAAATCGCGTGCCTCAAGCGCTGTCACGCGCAAGGCAAGATTCTCGCGACGGCCTGCTCCGGCGCGATCCTGCTCGCCGAAGCGGGCCTGCTCGACGGCCTCGACGCCACCACGCACTGGGCGTACTGCGATTTCATGGCGCGGCGCTATCCGTCGATCAAGGTGCGCTCGCATCGGGCGCTCGTCGCGTCGGGCGACGGCGAGCGGCTCATCATGGCGGGCGGCGGCACCTCGTGGCTCGATCTCGCGCTGTATCTGATCGCGCGGCTCGCGGGCATCGAAACCGCGATGCAGACGGCGCGCATCAATCTCGTCGACTGGCACGACGTCGGCCAGCAGCCGTTCGCGCGGCTCGCGCGCACGCGGCAGGCGGAAGATGCGGTCATCGCGCGCTGCCAGTCGTGGATTGCGGACCACTATGCGCAGCCCTCGCCCGTCAGCGCGATGATGCAGATGAGCGGCCTGCCCGAGCGCTCGTTCAACCGGCGCTTCCAGCTGGCGACGGGCATGTCACCGCTCGCTTACGTGCATACGCTGCGGCTGGAGGAAGCCAAGCAGATGCTCGAAACCGACCATCAGCCGATCGAGGCCATCGCCAATGAGGTCGGCTATGAAGACGCCGGTTTCTTCAGCCGCCTGTTCAGACGCAAGGTGAGCCTCACGCCGGCGCAATACCGCCGACGCTTCGGCGCGATGCGCGACGCGATCGGATGCATCAGCGAGAACCGCTGACCGGCGCGCTGCCTGCCAGCCGGCGCGGCAGATGCGGCGCGGTCTGCGCGATGTGATCGAGCTCGCCGCGCACGGCGTCTATCGCGCGCGGGTCGGGCGCTCGGGGATCGGCCGCGTGAATCGCTTCGAGGCGCCGCCGCACCGCGCCGTACTGCGCGCCCGCGCGGCGATGCAGCTCGGCGCGCTCGCTGTAGCGCAGGAACGTCTGCAACGAGGCGAGCACGGCGGCGCTCAGACTCGTCAAGCCGATAGCGATGCGCACGCCCGGCGACACGCCCGTCGCGACGAGCGACAGAAACGCCGACGTGCCCGTCGCCGCCGTGATGCCGATAACGGCAAGGCCGAGCCGCCTGCCGTAGCGCGTGAGGCGGTCGGCCATCGAGTAATGGCGGATCTGCGATTCGCGGGCGCGCCTGATCCACGCCAGCACGAGCGATCGTGTGTCGCGAGGCGGGTCATGCGCGGAAACGGAGTCGCGCGGCGGCGATTCGAACGAGGACGATACGGTCATGTTGTAAGCGCTCTGCGAACAGACCGTATCTTGCGGACCGATGCGGACGGATCGTGTCCCGATCCGGCGTGCGTTCAGGCTTCGTTGCGCGGCGCCTGAATCATCTTCCAGCCGTTGCCGGCGGGATCGCGGAATCCCGCGTCGACACTGCCGAAGCGCTCGACCGGCTCCTGCGTGAACTCCACGCCGCCCGCTTTCAGGCGCTCATACGTGGCGCGGCAGTCCGCGACGGACAGCACGAGCGGCGGCATCGCGCCCTTCGCGACCATCGCGCGCAGGGTGTGCGCGGTGGCATCGTCGTGAACGGGCGGCCCCGGCGTGAACAGGCCGAGCTGAAACGACGGCTGATCCGGATGCTGCACGGTGAGCCATCGGTAGGCGCCGTTGCGCACATCCGTATGGACGCGAAAGCCGAGCTTGCCGGCGTAAAACGCGAGCGCTTCGTCCTGATCGTCGACATACACGCCCACCACGCTGATGCCCTGATTCATGTGACCTCCTTCGTTGAAGATGGCCGCACTGTACCTTTCGCGACGCGCCGCCGCTTCTCCAAAACTGCGATCGTGAGATCGGGGCGCTGCGCCGCCTTCAGGACGCAGGCGGGCACGCGCCCGAGCGCGGGGACATCGGCGCGGGATTCGATGCGCATCGCGCCGGGGCTGCGGCCAGTGATGTCGCGGAAGATGCGGCCGAAGGTGCCGAGGCTTTCCCAGCCCGTGACAAAAGCGATGTCCGTGATGGCGAGATCGGTGTCGCGCAACAGCGTGACGGCCTGCTCGATGCGCCGCGTGAGCAGATAGCGATGCGGCGGAATGCCGAAGGCGCGCTTGAACGAGCGCGCGAAATGCGCTTCGGAGACGCCGCTGACGGCGGCGAGGCGCGTGACCGGCCAGTCTTCGTGCGAAGACGCGTCCATGCGGTCCTTGGCGCGCAGGAGGCGGCGCAGCAGGGCGGGATCTTGCAAGGCGCCTGCGCTGTCGTTATTGCGGGATGGCATGGCGTCGGGAGCGCGGAAAGTGTGCGGCTAGTGTAGCCCGGCGCGCGCAAACCCCGGCCGCAAAAGAAAACGTCGTGCGGATTGGAATCCGCACGACGCGAAAATCGCTCACTTCCCGGAGAAGAAAGAGCAAGAGAGACAGAAAGCATATTAATGCGCGACATTGAAGCGCAACGCGGCGGACAGCGTGCGATATTCAACCCACTTCATCGAATTGCGCCCGCGCTAGGCGAACCCATACAGCTTCGCCGGATTCGACACGAAGATCATCCGTTGCCAGTCGGCGCGCCCGATCCATCCGGCGATCACATCGACCAGATTCGCGTCGTCGGGCTTCGCACCCTTCTCGCTCGGATGCGGCCAGTCCGTGCCCCACAGCATCCGCTCCGGCGCCATGTCGATGAACGCCTTCGCGACCGGCGCGACGTCCGCGTACGCCGGCGCGGCCGTTTTCGTATCGACATAAGGGCCCGACAACGTGATCCACGTGTTGCCCTTCTCGACGAGCCGGCGCGCCGCGCGGAACGCCTCGGACGACGTGCCTTCCGGCTGCGGCACATGCGCAATATGGTCGATGACGAGCGGACACGGCAGCGCCGCCAGCCGACTTTCGAGCGCGGGAAGCTTCGCGCCCGGGATGACGAGCTCGATATGCCATCCGAGATTCGCGATGCGCGCCGCCAGAGGCATGATCATCTCCGCCGTCGCCGCGCCCGGAAAACTCAGGTTGAAGCGGATCGCCCGTATGCCGCCGCGATCCAGCGCGCGAAGCTCGTCGTCGGTGACCGATGCATCGACGACGGCCACGCCGCGCGCGTCATCGCCGAAGCGCTTCAGCGCGTCCAGCGTGCAGCGGTTGTCCGTGCCGTAAGTCGATGGCGTGACGACCACGTTTCGGCTCACACCGAGCCGCTTCTGCAAGGCACGGTATTGCGCGACGGTCGCGTTCGGCGGACGCAGCGTCGCGCCCGCCGTGATAGGAAACCGGTCGTCGTAGATATGCATATGGCAGTCGATGGCGCCATCGGGCAATCTGAACGAAGGCGGCTGCGTGCCGCTCGACCAAGTTTCATCGGCGAATGTCGTCGCGGGCAGCGCGCATGCGGCCGTCAACGCTCCCGCGTAGCGCAGGAACGCGCGTCGGTTCGTCGTCATGCTCAGACGGTCTCCGTCTTGCTGGTCAACTGCTGGGCGGATCCATTGCGCGTCAACAGCAGCAAGGTCGTCACGCTGACGAGCGTGAGAATCGCGAGCGGCATCAACGCGAGCGCATAGCTGCCCGTCGCTTCCTTGACCCAGCCGTAGACGTTGACCATCAGGCCGCCGCCGAGCAGGTTCGCGATCGCATTCACCGTGGCGAGACCCGCCGCGACCGCGCTGTTCGACAGCATGCCCGTTGCGAGCGCCCAGAACGGGCCCTTGAACGAGTACGCGCCGACGAGCACCGCGCAGAGCATCGCGACGGTCGGCACCAACGCGCCGCTCAACGAGGTCGCGAGCAGTCCCAGACCAATCAGCAGCATCGGAATCACGGTATGCCAGCGGCGCTCGCCGACACGGTCGGAACGGCGTCCCCAATACACCATCAGCACCGATGCCACCGCATATGGAATCGCGTTCAGCAGGCCGGTCTGCATCACCGTGAGGCCGAACGACTTCAGCAACTGCGGCTGCCAGACGCCCAGCGTGCTGCCCGCCGCCGACGCGCACGTGCAAACCAGCCCGAGGCACAGCACATAGCGGTTGCGGAACAGTTGAGTCAGCGGCATCTGCGCGACTTTCTTCGGCGCCTTGTGCTCCGTCGCGAGCGCGTTGATGAGCCATTTGCGTTCGTCTTCGTCGAGCCAGTTGGCGTTTTCCGGCTTGTTGGTCAGCACGAACAGACAGGCGACGCCGAGCAGCACCGTCGGAATGCCTTCGAGCAGGAACAGCCAGTGCCAGCCGCGCAGGCCGCCGACGCCGTCCATTTGCAGGAGCAGCGCCGAGATCGGCGAGCCGATGAAGCTCGCGGCGGGAATCGCCACCATGAACGTCGCGACGATGCGCGCGCGATACGACGCCGGAATCCAGTACGAGAGATACAGCAGCACGCCCGGAAAGAATCCGGCTTCGGCCGCACCGAGCAGAAAGCGCAGCACATAGAAGGTCGTCGCGTTCTGCACGAGCGCCGTCGCCGCCGATACGATGCCCCACGTGATCATGATGCGCGCGATCCAGATACGCGCGCCGTACTTCTGCATCGCGAGATTGCTCGGCACTTCGCAAAGGAAGTACGAGACGAAGAAGAGGCTGCTGCCGAAGCCGAAGACTCGCGCCGACATGCCCAGATCGTGATTCATCTGCAGCGAGGCCATGCCCACGTTGCCCCGGTCGATGAACGCGAGCAGATAGCAGACCATCAGAAAAGGGATGAGCCGCCATACGACCTTTCGTATGGTGCGGCGCTCGATTGCGGATTTCTCCATGACACCAGTAGCTTGCATTTATGTCTCCCAGTCTATTGTGCGCCTGAGCGCTGTTCCCTGAATCGTTGCAATGCGGTAATCGACATGACGCCCGTGGCCAGCACGATCGCCATGGCCGCGAAGGTGTGACGCACGCCGAGCGCTTCCGAGACCGTGCCGACGAGCAGATAGCCGAACGGCATCGTGCCGTTGTAGGCCATGCCGTACATGCCGACGAGCCCGCCGCGCACGTGCTCCGGGCACTGCCGCTGAATGGTTGCGTTCGTCGATGTCGCGGCGAACGTGAGGCTGAAGCCGAGCGCAAAAAACGCGGGGATCGATGCCGATGCCGCCGTGGTCATCGCCAGGGCGAGCAGCGCGGCGACGGCGCTCCACGGCGCCCACGCGATGCATCGACTCGACGCCCGCGGCCCCCACGCCGACGACAGCAGCACCGCGGCGCTCAGTGACCCCGCGCCGGCGCACGCGAAGAACACGCCGGTGAAGCGCGCCGCGTCGTGAAAGCCGCGGTCCGCCAGCAAGGGCACGAGCGTCTGATAGCTGCCGGCGAAGAGCCCGATGCACGCGAGAATCGGCAGATAGCGCGCCGAAAAGGCATCGGACATCACGTAGCCGACCGCATCGCGCAGGCTGCTGTCCGCGCGCGACGGCCGCGCCGCCGCTTGCGGTTTGATCGAACGCACGCAGGTCGCCATGAAGCAGAGCGCGAGCGCATAGATCGCGAACGATGCTTCAGGCCCGAACGCCGGATACACGAACCCGGCAATCGTCGGGCCCACCATTCGGCCCACGTTGTAGACCATCGTGTTCATCGCGACGGCGTTGGACGTGTGACTCGCGTCGCGCAGGCTGGTCAGCAGCAACACCTGCCTCGCGGGCGTCTCCACCGCGCTCGATATGCCGATGGCGAGCGCATGCGCGAGGATCAGCTTCACGCCCAGCACGCCGAGCGCCGACAGCGCAAAGAGGCTCGCCGTCAGAACCAGCGACACCATCAGCACGCACAGCGTCACGCGCTTCGCATTGGCCGAGCGGATCCGCGAACCCGCGACGGGCGCGACGATGATCTGCGGCCCGTACAGCAGGAAGTTGAGCAGCGCGAGAATCGCGGCGGAGCCCGACAGGTGATACACGAGCAGATTCAGCGTCACGTTCTGGGTCCAGCTTCCCAGCACGGACGCGACCTGCCCGCCCAGATAGCGCCGCAGCGACGCCTCCGCGAGCGCCGGAAACAGGCGGCCGGCAAGACCGGGTGGCTGAGCTGCGGTCGTCATGCCATCGCCCTCAGAACTTCTGCCGCATGCCGACGACCACGCCGGTCTGGTTGTAGCCCGGCGCGACCGTGCCGTAGCCGTTCACGCCCAGCGCGGAACCGCTCGTGTTGCGCGCGAAGGCGGCGGTCGCGTAGACGTCGGTGCGCTTGGACAGCAGGTAGTCCGCGCAGAGCACGGCGAGCCACGGGTCCGCGCTCGTCGAGTGGACGTCCTGGTAATAAGCCGTGGCGGTCAGATTGAAAGACGGCGTCACGGTGTACTGCGCGCCCGCCCAGTACATGTTCGCGGCGTTCGCTTCCGAGCCGTTGGCAACGTTGATGGGGCTTGCCGGCAGGAATGCGTTCGACGCGCGCAGATAGCGATAGCCCGCGAAGCCCTTCACGGGCCCGAATACATACGTCGCGGCGGCGGTCGCGCGGCGCTCGGTATCGGTATTCGTCGCGACGGTATTGCTGTTGCGCTGCTCGTAGGACACGCTCGCGGCGAACGGCCCGGTCGCGTAGGTCAGCGCGCCGCTGAAGAAGCGGCCGGTGAGCTGCGCGCCCGGCACCTCGCTGCCGTAGCCCGTGTCGTAGCGCGTGCTGTACATCGCCTGCGCGGTCAGCGGACCGAACCTGCCGGTGTACTTCGCCGAGTTGTCGATGCGCCCGGCCATCGCGTAGTCGACCGACAACGAAGAGTATCGGGACGACGCGCCCATCGGATCGAACACGACGGCCTGTTCGTACAGCAGCGAGTTCTGCCGGCCGAAGGTCAACTGCTGGTCCTTGAACGACAGGCCGACCCACGCCTGACGGCCAAAGAGCCGCGTGGTCGTGGTCGCGTTCGCGCCGAGGCCACGCGTGGATTGCGCGGAGGTGCCGTCGTTCAGGTTGAATCCGCTTTCGAGGACGAAGATCGCCTTCAGGCCGCCGCCGAGGTCCTCGACACCCTTCATGCCCCAGCGCGAGCCGGAGAGATTGCCCGACACTTCGCGCGTTTGCGCGCCGCCGGCGGTGGTGTTGTTGATGTGCTCGACGCCGATATCGGCGATGCCGTAGAGCGTCACGCTGCTCTGCGCATCGGCGGTTGCCGGGACGAAGGTGATGCTTGCTGCCGCGACGGCTCCAAGCGCGATGCTCAGGTTCGAACTGGCTCGCTGGCCGGCTTTCTTGTACGACATGGAGTCTCCAGACTTTGGATGATGACTGCGGGTGATGACTGAGGGTGATGACTGCGCGATCAGGATTTCTTCGCGGAAGGCGCTTCGCCGGCATCGGCGCCCGGATCGCCGAGCCACGCAATGGTCAGCGCGCCCAGCAGCAGCACCGCCGATACGGCGATGAGCGGCACGGTGAAGCCGCCTGAGTACTGCTTGAGGAAGCCGATCATCGACGGGCCGACGAAGCCGCCGAGATTGCCCACGGAGACAATGAGCGCGAGTCCGCCGGCGGCGGCGCGTCCGGTGAGGAAGCCCGAGGGAATGGCCCAGTACGTCGCCTGAAACGCGAGGATGCCGCTCACGGTGAAGCACAGCGCGATCAGCTTGAAGAGCGGCACGTCGACGAACGTGCTGACGAAGAGCGCCACCGCCGCGACGACGAGCGCGCCCGCCACGTACGGAATCCGGTTCTGCGAACGGCTCGCGACGCGCGCCCACCACAGCATGACCACGGCGCCGATCGCGTACGGAATGGCGGTCAGCCAGCCGACCATCGCGTGCCCGACGCCGAATTGCCGGATGATCTGCGGCATCCACAAGCCGACGCCGAGCGAGCCGACGATCCCGCAGAAATTGATGAACGCGAGCACGAACACGCGCCAGTTGGTCATCGCGTCGCGCAGCGTGCTGCCGTGCTTCGCGCCGATGTCGCCCTGTTCGAGCGCGAGACGCCGCGCCAGCGCGGACTTCTCTTCATCGGTGAGCCAGCGCGCTTTTTCCGGGCGATCCGCGAGCACGAACAGACACGCGATGCCGAGCGCGACGGCGGGCAGCCCTTCGATGAGCAGCAGCCATTGCCAGCTCTTGAGACCATGCAGGCCGCCGAGCTGAAGCAGCGCGCCGGAAATCGGCGAGCCGATCATGTTCGCGACGGGAATGCCGACGAGAAACGCCGCCGTCACCTTCGCGCGCCACTTGCCCGGAAACCAGTGCGTGAAATAAAGGTAGATGCCCGGCGTGAAACCGGCTTCGGCGATCCCGAGCAGAAAGCGCGCGGCCGCGAAGCTCTTCGGCCCGACGACGAACGCCGTGGCCATCGAAAAGACGCCCCACGTGATCATGATGCGCGCGATCCACACGCGCGCACCGACCTTCTGCATGATCAGATTGCTCGGGATTTCGAACAAAAAATAGCCGATGAAAAACAGCCCCGCGCCGAAGCCGAACTGCTCGGCGGTGAGGCCGAGGTCCTTGTTCATGGTCAGCGCCGCGAATCCGACATTGGTTCTGTCGAGATAGCTGATGACGTAGCAGACGAAGATGAACGGCAGAATGCGCCGGAAAGCTTTCGCGAGCGTGCGCTCGCTTGCCGCGTAATCCTCGCTGGCGATGGCGGCGTCGGGCTCCTTGCCCGCACGGCGCGCGGCGCGGCCCGCGCCCAGAGTGTGCGAAATGTTCATGCTTGCTCCTCCACCGCGCTTCTTCGAGCGCGATGTCTTGATGTGTGGCCGGACTTCGGTGCTATTTCCTGGCGCGTCTCGGAAGCGGTCCCGCAACGCCCATTCGCGCTTTGAGGATCGTTCCGGACACGGACTCGGTCATGAAAAGCGTCTTCATGTCCGCGCCGCCGAAGCAGAGGTTGGTGAGCGACGCGCCTTCGGGGCTCGTCAGAATCTCGACGGGCTCCGCGCGGTGATTCAGCACCCACGCGCGCCCCAGTCCCGGATTCGCGACGAAGAGCCGCCCTTCGTTATCGACGGTGAGTCCATCGGGACCGCTCGGTCCATACGACGTGAAGAACTGGCCGACCTTGCTGACCGAGCCATCGGCCTGAAGCGGGACACGCCACACGCAGTTGCCGCGCGTCATGCCGACGAACAGCACCTTCTCGTCCGGCGACAACACGAGTCCGTTCGGGCTCGGGCAATTGCCGAGCAGCATGTCGAGCTTGCCGTCGACGGAAAGCCGGTACACGCGGCCCGTCGGATCGTGCAAGCCCGTTTGCCCCTGATCGGTGAAATAGAGATTGCCGTGCGTATCGAACGTGAGATCGTTCACGCCCCTGAAGCGCTCGCTGTTGCGGCGTTCGAGATAAGGCCGCACGTCGCCGCGCGCGATATCCAGCAGCATCAGGCCGTTGCGATAGTCGGTGATGAGCAGATGGTCATCGTCGAAACGCTTCATGCCGTTCGGCTCGCCGTCGTACTGCGCGACGAGATCCCACTCGCCCGCGGGCGTGATCCGGAAGATGCGGCCATGCGGAATGTCGGTCACGAAGAGATGACCGTCCGGGTCCCAGACGGGGCCTTCGAGAAACGAGTCCGTCGCCATGCCGCCGCGATTGGCGCGCGCCCAGTCGGTCTGCGCGTCGGGCTTGCGGAAGGTGTCCGGCATGCGCGTGAATACTTCGGCTTCGCGCACCACGGGCGATGTGAGATAGAACATGATCAACCTTTGCTATCGAACGTCAGGCCGCGTCGCGGGCGTGTTCCGCGAGCACCGCGAGGATGTTGGCCACCGCGCCCTTGCCCATGTTCACGTAGGCGGCATCGCTCACGCCGCCTATATGCGGCGAAAGGATCACGTTGGGGATGTGCTGGAACGGATGAGGCGTGGTCATCGGCTCGATGTCGAAGCTGTCGAGACCGGCCGAACGCAACTGGCCCGAGGCGAGCGCCTCGGCGAGCGCGGTTTCGTCGATAAGACCGCCGCGCGCCGTGTTGACGAGAATCGCGCCTTGCCTGAAGCGCGCGAAGGCATCGCGGTCGAGCATCTTGCGGTTTCCGTCCGTGAGCGGGCAATGCAGCGAGACGATGTCCGATTCCGCGTACAACGCGTCCAGCGCGACGAGCGTCACGCCTTCGGGCGCTTCCTTCGCATACGGGTCGAACGCGACGACGTTCATGCCGAACGCGAGCCCGGCCAATGCGACCCGCCGGCCGATCGCGCCCAGCCCGACGAGCCCGAGCGTGCGCCCCGCAAGCTCGACCGACTTGTGCGTCGACTTGTCCCAGTGGCCTTCGCGCATGCGCGCGTCGAGTTGGGGGACGGCTTTGGCGCACGCGAGAATCAGCGCCCACGTATGCTCCGACACCGCCGCCGCGTTCGCGCCGACAGCCGCGCGCACCGCGATGCCGCGCTCGGCTGCGGCCGCCTGATCGATCACGTCGATGCCGCTGCCGTGCTTCGAAATCACTTGCAGGTTTTCGGCGGCGTCCATGATGCGCGCGTTCACCTTGCCGTAGCGCACGATGATCGCGACCGGCTTGTGCTGCGCGCAGAGCGCGACGACATCGTCTTCGGTCGGCTGCTTGCCTGCATAGACGACCTCGAACTGGCCGAGCATGTCGAGCGCTTGCGGCGCGAGATCGGCTGCCGTCACGAGAACGACGGGCTTGTGCGAAGTCGTCTGCATCACAGTGCCTCGCCTTCGGCCAGCATGCCGGCGGCGCGCAGTTCTTTCTCGACCCAGCCGGGACGCACGTCGCCCTTGTGGATGGCGGCGATGCGCGCGGTTTCCATGTCGAGCTTCTTCTGCGCGAGATCGACGATGCGCGCGACATCCTTGCGCGGAATGACGACTACGCCATCGGCATCGCCGACGACGAGATCGCCCGGATTCACCGCCGTGCCGCCGATGGAGATCGGCGCGTTCACGAGACCCGCGACGCTCTTGGTCGGGCCGCACGGATTCAGGCCCGCCGAGAAGATCGGATAGTCGCCCTGCGCGAGCTCGTGCGAATCGCGCACCGCCGCGTCGATGATGATGCCGGCGATGCCGCTCGCCTTCGCCTGCGCCGCCATGATTTCGCCGAGCAGCGCGCAGGTGACATCGCCCTTGCCGTCGACGACGATCACGTCGCCCGGCTTCGCGATGGCCAGCGCGGCGTGGAGCGCGAGGTTGTCGCCGGGGCGCACTTCGACCGTCACGGCCGGACCGGCGACTTTCATCGTCGGCGACAGCGGCTTCACGCGGCCGTGCACCGTGCCGCGACGGCCAGCGACATCGGCGAGGATGGCCGCCTGATACCTGGCCGCCGCCTCGACGAGTTCCGGCGAGACGCGCTCGATAGTGCGATTGATGGGGGAATTGCCTGTGGACGTCGTGCTCATGAATTTCACCTCAAAGGTCTCGTTGTACTATGTACAACTATGGTGTACGGAGTGAAATTACTATAAAACAGCGACGCCGTGCGAAGCCAGTAGCGTTAACCCTTTTATCAGGTGCAACGTCGTTTTACTGTGTACAATGCGTGGTAATCGAAAACCGGGAGACGGGAATGGGGAACGATGGCGTGGCAGCGGTCGAGAAGGCGCTTTCGCTGCTGGACTGCTTCAAGCCGGGTGCGGAATCGCAGTCATTGGCGGCGCTGGCTCAGGCATCCGGCATGCACAAGACGACCGTGTACCGGCTGATGAACTCGCTCGAGCGCATGGGTTACGTCGTGCGCTCGCAGGCGGGCAACTACTCGCTCGGGCATCGCGTGCTCTATCTGGGCAAGCTTTTCGAGCAGTCTTTTCATCTGTCGTCGGTGGTCGAGCCGGCGCTGCATGCACTGGCCGCATCGACGAAGGAAAGCGCATCGTACTACGTGCTCGATAACGGGCAACGGCTGTGTCTCTTCAGGGCGGAGCCGTCCGAGGGTTTGCGGGAAACGCGGCTCGCGGGCACGTCGTTTCCGCTGGACGACACGGCCATCAGCCATGTGATCCGCTACTGGGGATTGAACGAACCGATCTACGACGCGCCGCCGGCGATGCCGCTCTTCACGTCCGGCGCACGCGATCAGCATACGGCCGCCTTCGCGACGCCCGTCTTCGGCGCCGGCGACAAGTTCATGGCCGCGCTCACGCTTTCCGGGCCCGCGTCGCGCCTGATCGCGGCACATGAAACCGGCGAGCTGATCGAGCCGCAACTGAGCGCCGCCGCCGATCTGTCGCGAAGGCTCGGCGCGAGCGCCGGATTCTGCGAGAAGTTCTACGCGATGTGACGCATCGCGCTACAGCAACGGCAGCGTCAGCCGGATGTGCTCCGCGAACGCCGCCGTCAACAGCGACGGCCGCTCCCGCGCGAACTTCAGCGATATGCCGACGCCCGGCAGCGCGGGCAGTCCGGTATCCGCGTTCAGCACGCAGAGATCGGCGGGCACGGCCGTCTGCGTGATCACGGCGAACGCCTGCCCCGAGCGCACCAGCGCAATGAGCCCCGCGAGACTGCTGCTCGCGTACGCGATCCGATACGCCTTGCCCGCGCGCTGCAACGCCTCGCACGCCGCGATGTGATCGAGCGTGTCCGGGTCGGACAGCGCGAGCGGCAAGGGGTCGTAGTGCGCGGACTCCATCCCCGGGCAGCCGATCCAGACAAGCTGCTCGCGCCGGATGACATCGCCGCCGGGGCTGTCTTCGGGCAGCGAGAGCATCGCGAGATCGAGCGCGCGCTTCTTCAGCTGCTCGGCGAGCCGGGGCGTCGGTCCGCACACGACTTCCACGAGCGCATGCGGATGCTGACTCGAAAACTGCCGCAGCAAGGTCGGCAAAAAGACCGCCGCGTAGTCGTCCGGACAGCCGAAGCGGATGCTGCCCGAGAGCCCTTTTCCGCACAGATCGGCCATCGCCTCGTCATGCAGGCGCAGGATGCGTTGCGCGTGAACGAGCAGGCGCTCGCCCGGATTCGTCAGCACGACGCCACGCCCGGTGCGCTGAAAGAGCGGCTGATCGACGATCTCTTCCAGCCGCTTCATCTGCTGACTCAGCGCGGATTGCGTCCGTCCGATCCGTTCGGCGGCACGGCTCAACGCCCGCACTTCCGCGATGACAGCGAACGAGCGCAGCAATTCGATCTCAAGTGACAGGCTCAAGGTATTAGAACCTCTTCTATCTCGCATTAGAACTATTCGATTCTATAAAACCAGAGCGCCGACTACACTGCAAGTTCCTCTCACCTTCCGCCAGGAGAAGCACGGTGTCCCTGAACAACGACGCAAGCTTTTGGCACAACGCCAGGCAGCATCTCATCCGCTACGGCGGCACGTTCGAGCCGATGATCATCGAGCGCGCCCAAGGCAGCTTCGTCTACGACGCAGACGGCCGCGCGATCCTCGATTTCACCTCGGGTCAGATGAGCGCGGTGCTCGGTCATAGCCACCCCGAGATCGTTTCCGTGATCAGCGAATACGCGGGCAAGCTGGATCATCTCTTCAGCGGGATGCTGTCGCGTCCCGTGGTCGATCTCGCAACCCGTCTCGCCGATATCACGCCCGCCGGCCTCGACCGCGCGCTCCTGCTCAGCACTGGCGCGGAATCGAACGAGGCCGCGATCCGCATGGCGAAGCTCGTCACGGGGAAATACGAAGTCGTCGGTTTCGCGCAGTCGTGGCACGGCATGACGGGCCATGCCGCGTCCGCGACATACAGCGCCGGGCGCAAGGGCGTCGGTCCGGCGGCGGTCGGCTCGTTCGCGATTCCCGCGCCGTTCGCGTACCGCGCGCGCTTCGAGCGCAACGGCCAGTACGACTGGCTCGCGGAACTCGATTACGCGTTCGATCTCATCGACCGTCAGTCGAGCGGCAATCTCGCGGCGTTCATCGCGGAGCCGATCCTGAGCTCGGGCGGGATCATCGAATTGCCGGAAGGCTACATGGCGGCGCTGAAGCGCAAGTGCGAAGAGCGCGGCATGCTGCTGATCCTCGACGAGGCGCAGACGGGCATCGGCCGCACGGGCACGATGTTCGCGTGCCAGCGCGACGGCGTCACGCCCGACATCCTGACGCTGTCGAAGACACTCGGCGCAGGCTTGCCGCTCGCGGCCGTCGTCACGTCAGCGGCGATCGAGGAACGCGCGCACGAGCTCGGCTATCTGTTCTATACGACGCACGTGTCCGATCCGCTGCCCGCCGCGGTCGGCCTGCGCGTGCTGGATGTGGTCGAACGCGAAGGGCTCGTCGCGCGCGCGAACGTGATGAGCGCGCGGCTCAGGAGCGGCCTGCTCGATCTGATGGAGCGCTTCGACTGCATCGGCGATGTGCGCGGACGCGGCTTGCTGCTCGGCGTGGAGATCGTCAAGGACCGCCGCACGAAGGAACCCGCCGATGGCCTCGGCGCGAAGATCACGCGCGAGTGCATGAACCTAGGCCTGAGCATGAACATCGTGCAGTTGCCGGGCATGGGCGGCGTGTTTCGCATCGCGCCGCCGTTGACGGTGAGCGAGGAAGAGATCGATCTCGGTCTGGATTTGCTCGGGAAGGCTATCGAGCGTTCGCTTTGATGCTTCGGCTATCCCTGCGCGCGTCGAGCCGCAGGGATGGCCGCTTCGCCATCAATGATGCGACCTCGCCTTCGCCGCCGCATTGATGCCGCCCGCGATGAACTCGCGCGCATGCTTCGCGAGATCCATGCCGTCGTCCCACAGGTTGCGCCAGATCGCGAGCGTGTTCGACAACTGCTCGTTCACGACTGTCGATGAAAAGCTCTCGAACGTGACGACGCCTTCATAGCCGACCATCGCGAGCGCATGAAAGAACTGCGAAAAGTCGATGGTGCCCGAGCCGAGATAGCCGCGATTGCTTTCGCCGATATGCACGTAGCCGAGCCGCTTGCCGCATTCCAGCACCGGCTGCATGAAGTCCGATTCCTCGATGTTCATGTGATACGTGTCGAGATGCACGACAACATTCGGCGCGTTCACTTCGTCGATCAACGCGAGCGCCTGTGACGCCGTGTTCAGCAGATTACTTTCGTAGCGATTCACCACTTCCAGCCCGAGCGTCACGTTCTTCTTCTGCGCGAATTCGGCGATGCGCTTGAGCGAATCCACCGAATTGCGACGCCCCTGCTTCGTGACCGGCGCTGAATACTTCGCCATCGCGCCGTACAGAATGCCGCCGAAATAGCCGCCGCCCAGTTCGGCAGTAATCGTGATGCCTTCTTCCAGCAACGCGACGCCGCGCGCGACTGTCGCGGCATCTTCGCTGGAGACGTCCGCATCGAATGTCAGTCCGCGCGAGCAGCCGATCTCCAGTCCGTGTTCCTGCAACAGATCGCGCGTCAGCGCGAGGTCCATGACCTTCGGGCCGTGCAGGGAAAGCTCGACGAGATCGAAACCGGCGGCTTTGGTCTGGCTGATCACCTTGCGCGTCGAGTCCGGCGTCAGATCGCCCGCCCATACCAGTGCATGTACGCCAAGCTTGTTCATCGTGCGACTCCCTCCGATGCGGTCACGCGCCTGCGGACCAGTGTCTTCGAAATGCCGTTGGCCCACGCCCAACGGATGAGCATCACAACCAGCAGGAACACGCCCCACAGCGCGGTAGCCAGATGTTGATTCGCGCCGAGCAGATTCAGCCCCGACGCGATGACCTGCAGAATCACCAGCGCGATGACGACCGGCACCACGCGCCCGAAGCCGCCGAACGGATCGACGCGGCCGAGAAAGCACGCGAGCACCGAGATCAGCAGGAACGCCTCGCCATGACCCACGCGCACCGAATTGAACTGCGCCGCCATCACGACGCCCGCGACGCCGCACATCAGCCCGGAGAGCATGTAGATGCGCGTGACGGCGCGCGTCGTCGCAATGCCGGAATAGCGCGTCGCTTCGAGATTGGAGCCGATCATGCGCGTGGCGAAGCCGAGCCGCGAGCGCGTCATCACGACATGCCACAGCACCGCGCAGCCGATGAAGATCCACAGCGGAATCGGCACGCCGATGAACACGCCGTTGCCCATCTCGCGCACGAACGGCGGAAAGCCGGAGATATCGCCGCCGCGCGTGAGGAATTCGCCGAGGCCGCGCAGGAAGATCATCATCGAGAGCGAGACGAGGATCGGGCTCGCGCCTGTTCGTGCGATGACCGCGCCCATCACCCAGCCCGACGCGGCGCCGGTCGCCAGCGCGGCGAGAATGCCGAGCAGAACCGCGAGCGCGCCCGCATCCGCGCCGCCGTGCGTGTGCAGCACATAGGCCATCGCGAGGCCCGAGATATTGGCCGTGAACGTCACCGCGAGATTGAAGCCGCCGGAGATGAGCGGCATCAGCATGGCGAGCGTGAAGAAGCCGAGCTCGGGCAACTGGAACGCGACCGATACGAACGTGCTCGCCGTGAAGAAGCGATCGGACGCGAAACTCATCGCGACGATCACGATGACGAGAAAGCCGAGCAAGCCGGCCACATCGGCGGGAACGAGCGACGCAGACGAACGATCTTTCATGACGATGCCTTTGCATTCTGCGACGCGGCGAAACGCGATCCGACGAGCTTCGCGAAGCCGCCGCTCGACAAAGTGATTGCGACGAGAATGATCGCGCCGATGATCATCTTGAACGCGTAAGGCGAAATGCCGAGCAGGTTCAGGCCGTTCGCGGTGATCGCGGTGAGCAGGATGCCGAGAATCGCGCCGAGGATCGTGCCGCGCCCGCCGCCGAGCCGCGCGCCGCCCAGAACGACGGCGGCCAGCACATCGAGTTCGCGGCCATAAAGCGCGTTGGGCACCACTTCCTGCACGTAATGCGCCTGCATGAGTCCTGCGATGCCCGCCATCATGCCGAGCCAGCCGAACGCGATGTAATGCATCGCGCCGATGTTCACGCCCACGCGCCGCGCGGCCTCGGGGTTGTCGCCCATCGCGTAGAGCTGGCGGCCGGTCGTCGTGCGGCGAAGCAGGAACCACGTCGCGAAAACCATCACGACCATCACGGCGACGGGCAGCGCGAGATTCGCCGCGCCGCTCGAGGTGTCGAAATGCACGATCGACACGCGATCGACCCACCAGTCGGGCAGATCGTAGATCGACACGCCGCCCGTCAGAAACATCAGCCCGCCGAAGAACACGTTGAACGTGGCAATGGTCACGACGATCGACACGATGCGAAAGCGATAGATGATGGTCGCATTCACCGCGCCGAGCAGAAACCCGAAAAACGCCGCGACGATAAAACCGAGCGCCCAGTTGCCGCCGCCGAGCCGCATGACGGTCAGCGCGGTCAGATACTGCACGACCGATGCGCCCACGGCGAAAGAAATATCGATGCCGCCCGCGATCAGCACGACCAGCAATCCCACCGCGAAAATGATGTTGACGGAGCTTTGATTGACGAGATCGAACAGGTTCGACAGCGTGAGAAAGGTCGATGTCGCGAGGCTCAGACCGATCATCATCATGACGATGACGAGTATCAGCAGCGCCTCGATCGAACCGATCCCGAATCTTCGTAGATCAGGCATGGACGTCTCGCTCGATGTGTTCCATGGTCGTCGCGCCCGGCACGTACTCCCCGACGATGCGCCCATTGCGCATGTGCAGGATGCGGTCCGAGTTGAAATAGACCTCGGGGATTTCGTCGGAGATCAGCAGGATCGCCATGCCGAGCGCCGCGAGCTTGTGGATGATCGCGAAGATGCCGGCGCGCGCGCCCACATCGACGCCGACGGTCGGCGAATCCAGAATCAGCAGCTTCGGGTTCGTCGCGAGCCACTTGGCGAGCACGATGCGTTGCTGATTGCCGCCGGATAACGTCGATACGGCATCGTCCGGCTTGCCGATCTTCACGGCGAGTTGCGCGATCCAGTCGCCAATCAGCGCGTCGCGCTTGTGCGAGGAAATGAGCCGCGTGGCGTCGAGCAGATTGTCGAGCACCGCCGCGACCGTGTTGTCGCCGATCGATTGCGGCTGCACGAGGCCGAGCGATAGCCGGTCCTCGGACACATACGCGATGCCCTTGCGGATCGCATCGCGGTTCGAGCGCAGCGCGATCTCCCGGCCTTCGACGCGGATCGATCCCGCGCGCGGCCGCGTCATGCCGAACAGCGACAATGCGAGCTCCGTGCGCCCCGCGCCGAGGCGGCCGGTGACGCCGAGAATCTCGCCCTTCCTGATCTCGAGCGAGATATCCGCGTATTCGCGGCCGCGCGACAAGCCCTGCACTTCCAGCACCACAGGCGCCGATGAGAGATCCGTCCTGCGCACTTCGTAATCGAAGGTGCGGCCCGTCATCAGTTCCGTGAGACGTGTTTGCGTCATGCCTTCGGTCGGGAACGTGCCGACGTATTGACCATCGCGCAGCACGGTCACGCGCGTGCAGACTTCGAGCACTTCCGCGAGCCGATGACTCACGAACACCACGGCGATGCCGTCCGCCGACAGGCGGCGCACGATCGCAAGCAGCGCCTCGGTCTCGGCGTGGCTGAGCGAGGCGGTCGGCTCGTCCATGAACACGAGGCGCGCGTCGCGCACGAGCGCCCGCGCAATCGCCACGATCTGCCGCTGCGCAATCGACAGCGAACGCACCGAACGATTCAGATCGATGGTGACGCCGAGCCGCGCGAGAATCCGCCGCGCCGCGTCTTTCATCTTCCCGTAGTTGACGAAGCGCGGACGGCCGCCGAGGTTCTGCTCGAACGCGATGTTCTCCGCGACGGTCATCTCGGGAAACAGTGCGAGATCCTGCCAGATCACCTGAATGCCGAGCTCGCGCGCTTTCGCCGGATCGAGTCCTTCGATTGACTCGCCGTCCATCAGCATCACCGCGCCTGGCTCAGGCTGATACACGCCGTTGATGATCTTGATGATGGTGCTCTTGCCGCAGCCGTTCTCGCCCGCGAGGCAAAGCACTTCGCCGGGCATCACGTCGAACTTCACGGCCTTCAGCGCCTTCACGCCGCCGAAGACCTTCGAGATGTTGTCGAGCTGAAGCAAAGGCGTGCGGCCAGCTTGCGCGGCAACCGCCTGCGAGCCGGTGGACGCTGCGTGCATCATGAAACGCTCCCTGCCGGGTGCATGCCGCGTTCGCCGCACACACCCGCGCGCAGAAAAGGATTGCGCTCAGAGACCCGACTTCGCGAGCTCGTCGACGGTCTTCTCGTTGAGATCGACCAGTTGATCGACGATCAGGTTGTGGCCATCCGGATGCACGACGCCGAGGCCCGGAATGTTCGTGCCGTCCTTGATCGGCTGGCCTTTCGCGACCATCGTGCCGAGCGTCACGAAGACTTCGCCCGCCTGCGCCGGATTCCACATGTAGCCGCCGGTCAGCACGCCGTCGTGAACGAGGCGCCGCCCTTGTCCCGGCGAGAACGGTCCGAGCACGATCACCTTGCCCTTCATCTGCTTCTCCTGAACCGCGCGCGCCGCGCCGATAGGCCCTTGGCTGCCGAACGCGAGAATCGCCCTCAGGTTCGGATGCGCGCGCATCAGATCGAGCGCGGTCTTGCGCGAAGCATCGACGTCTTCGGCCACGCCGTAACGGTCGCCGACGAGCGTCATGCCCGGATAGTTCGCCTTGATGTACGCGATGGCCGCATCGGCCCATGCGTTATGCAGCGGCACCGTGAGCGAGCCGACGAACACCGCATATTCGCCCTTGCCGCCGAGCGCTTCGCCGAGCCGCTTGGCATACGCCTCGCCGAAACCCTTCACCGACGCCAGCTCGAAATCCCAGTCCGCGTTCTTCTGCTTCGGCGACTCGTGCGTGATGACCTTGATGCCCGCCGCGCGGGCGCGTTGCAGCACGGGTTCGAGCACTTCGGCATCGTTGGGCACGACGCCGATCACATCGACCTTTTGCGCGATGAGATCCTCGATCGCGCGGACCTGCAGCGCGGGATCGGCGCTCGTCGGGCCGACCATGAACGCCTTCACGCCGAGTTCCCCGGCGCGCTTCTTGATGCCGGCGTCCATCGCGTTGAACCAGGGAATGCCGCCGATCTTCACGACGACGCCGATGACCGGCTTGTCGGGCGACGCCGCCGCCATGCCGATCGCCAACGCGAATGCGGCCACGCCTGCACACAACGAGCGAATCAGATTCTTGGACATGTCTCCTCCGGAGGACATCCGCGCACTTCGAGCAGACGCCCTGTTGAGTGATCGGAATTCCAGATGCGCCGGTGGTTTGCCTGAATTGTGCTGAATCCATTCAGCAAGCCGGGTTGAGGTATGCTGAATCTATTCAGCAACAGGGTCGACCCGGACAAACCCTAGTTCGGTTCCTGATTTCGGACCGGCTACCGTCTGGGAAAACGCATGCAGTGTGGAGCAAGTCCGATGGCCAGCAATACCCCCGCAAGGAAGTCGACGATCTACGACATCGCGAAGGCGACGGGCTCGTCGACGTCCACAGTCAGCATGGTGCTGAACGGCACCTGGGCGCGTTATCGCATCAAGGAGGAGACGGCCACGCGCATACTCGAGAGCGCCCGCAAGCTCGGCTACAACGTCAACATGAAGGCGCGCGGGCTGCGGCTGTCGAGATCGGGCCTCGCGGGCATGGTGCTGCCGCATTACCGCAACCGCTTCTTCGCCGGGCTTGCGCAGACTTTCGAGGATCAGGCGCGCAGCCGCGGACTGTGTCCGATCGTCGTCGGCACGCAGCGCGATCCGGCTGTCGAAGTGAGCGTCGTCGAGACGCTGCTTTCGCAACGGGTCGAGCTGCTGTTCATCGCGGGCGTGCGCAATCCGGCGCCGCTCAATGCGCTGTGCGCGGCGGCGGGCGTGCCTTCGATCAACGTCGATCTTCCCGGCGATGGCGCGCCGTCGGTCGTATCCGACAATCGCGGCGGCGCGCGCGCGATCACCGATGTACTGATCGACAAGCTGATCGCGCGCGGCGAATCGCCGGACGAACTCATCCTGCTCGGCGGCGTGGCGGGCGAATACGCGACCGAAATGCGCATCGCGGGCTTTCGCGATGCGTTCGAGGCACGGCGTATCGCGCCCGCGCCCGATGCCGTCGAATGCTGCGGCTACAACGCCGCGTCCGCGAGACGCGCGCTCGCGATCCGCCATGACAAGCTCGGGCGGCTTCCGTGCGGATTGCTGATGAACTCGATCACCGCGTTCGAAGGTCTCGTGCAGTTCACATCGACCTTGCCAGCGGATGCGTGGAAATCGGCGGTCGTCGGCTGCTTCGACTGGGACCCGTTCGCGGCGCACTTGCCCTTCGACGTGACAATGCTGCGTCAGGACGTGCAGTCGATCATTTCCGAAGCGTTCGCGCTGGCGGATAAGTACGATCCCGCCGACCGCTCCGTCGTGCTCGTGCCGACGGGCTTCGGCAAGATGTTCGAAGAGGCCGAGCAGACGAAGGAGTTCGACCGGTGAGCGTCACGCGCCCGCAGCCGCCCGCTCGATCGCGGCGATGTCGATCTTCTTCATCGTCATCATCGCGTCCATCGCGCGTCTTGCGGCATCGCGGTCGGAACCATTGAGAATATCGAGCAGGCGCTTGGGCGTGATCTGCCACGAGAAGCCCCAGCGGTCCTTGCACCAGCCGCACGGCCCTTCCTCGCCGCCATTGTCGAGGATCGCGTTCCAGTAACGGTCGGTCTCTTCCGCGCTGCCGGTGTGGACCATGAAGCTCACCGCTTCGTTCGGCTTGAAGTTGGGGCCGCCGTTCAGCCCGAGAAAGCGCTGCCCGAGCACGGTGAATTCAACTGTCAGCTCCGGCCCGTGCCCCACGCCAGGCTTCGCGGATACATGGCCCGCGCCGACGCGACTATCGGGAAACGTGGCGGCGTAGAACTCCGCCGCTTCACGCGCGTTTCCATCGAACCACAGGCAGTTGACGAGCTCGGCCATCGCACGCTCCTTCGAGACAGTGAACAGTGCGCCGACGATATCACGCACGCGCGCGTCCGCGCACGGGCGGCACGGCATCGGCCAGCAACTCGTCGTGCAGATCGCGCAGCACGTCGACGAACGCCTTGGCGAGACGCTCGCGCGGCCGGTGCGGCGGAAACAGCAGATACATCGGAAAGCGCGGCGCGGGCACGAACGGCCGAATCTCGATGCCCGGCCCGCGAAAATCCCGCGCGACTATCGGATGCGCGAGCGTCACGCCCATGCCGTGCCGCACCATCTCGCAGCACATCGCGGTGTATTGCGCTTCGATGGCGAGCACGCGTTTCACGCCCGCACGCTGGAACACTTCGTCCATCACCGCACGCGTGCCGTCGCCGTGGCAGAGCGAGATGAACGATTCGCCCTCCAGATCCTCCGGCCGGATGACGCGCTTCGCCGCGAGCCGATGTCCCGCCGGCAGCACGCATACCGCGGCGACGCTCGATAGCTGCTCCACTTCGCACTCCGACGCCTCGCTCACATACACGGCGACGCCCAAATCGCAGAACTGCGATGCAGTCCAGTGATTCACCGTGCTCGACGTGTTCACGTGCAGCGACACGGTGACTTCCGGAAACAACTCGACGAAGCGCTTGATCGCGTGCGGCACGAGCGTCATGCCCGCCGAGGGCATCGCCGCGATGCGCAGACGACCGCTGCCGAGATTGCGGATCTGCGCAGCCGCGTTCGCGAGGCCCTGCAAGCCGACGAATGCGCGCTCGACCTCGCGAAAGAACGCGGTGCCTTCGCTCGTCGGAATCAGGCGCACGCCGCTGCGCTGAAAAAGCTGTAGCCCCGTTTCGCGCTCCAGTTGCGAAATCAGTCGGCTCACGTTGGGCTGCGACGTAAAGAGCGCCTTGGCCGCCGCGGTCATCGACCCGGACACCATCACCGCGCGAAACGCCTCGATGTGCTTCAGGTTCATTGCCTGTTTCCCCCGTAGTTTCCCTATTCTCGTTGCGCCCGATCCATATCATCCATGCATAGATAGGTATTTTATTCGTATTGGACGATATGAATCGACAGCGCGACACTGCCTTCCATCGACGGGCCCGGAAGCCCGCGCCCCACGTAACGGAACTGGAGATCGTCGTCATGAGAAGCGCGCTGCATCGCCGTCTGTTTGCCCTGTCCCGCACCGCTGCCGCGGGCTTCATCATCACCGGCGCACTCGCCGCCCACGCCGAAACCACGCTCTATGTCGCCAACGTCGGCGGCTCGAACGAGCAGCTCTATCGGCAGAAGATCATTCCGCCGTTCGAGAAGGCGCACAACGTCAAGATCGTCTACGTCGCGGGCAATTCGAGCGACACGCTCGCCAAGCTCCAGGCGCAGAAGGGGCATCAGCAGATCAACGTCGCCGTGATGGACGACGGCCCCATGTACCAGGCGATGCAGATGAACCTGTGCGCGAAGCTCGACGACGCGCCGATCATGAAGGACGTCTACCCGCTCGCGAAGCTCGGGCCGACGTCGGTGGGCGTCGGCATGGTGGCGACGGGCATCGGCTACAACGAGGAAGCGTTCAAGAAGGCCGGCCTGCCGCCGCCCGACTCGTGGAAGGTGCTCACCGACAAGCGCATCAAGGGCAAGCTCGGCGTGCCGCCGATCACCAACACCTACGGCCTGCACACGCTCGTGATGCTCGCGCGTCTGTCCGGCGGCGGCGAGAAGAACATCGATCCGGGCTTCACGGAAATGACGAAGCAGGTGGCGCCGAACGTGCTCTCCTGGGCGCCGACGCCCGGCGAGATGGACGGCCAGATGCAGTCCGGCGACGTGATCCTCGCGCCCTACGGCAGCGGCCGCGCGGTGGCATTGCAGAACACCGGCTTTCCGCTCAAGTTCGTCTATCCGAAGGAAGGCGCGGTCGCGCTGCAGGTGGCGGCGTGCGCCATCGCGGAGAACGCGCAGCCCGCTTTGTCGCAGCAGTTCGTGCAATACCTGCTGACGCCGGAAGTGCAGACGCTTCAGGCGCAGAACATCGGACTCGGCCCGGTCAACAAGACGGTCAAGCTGACGCCCGAAGTCGCCGCGCGCGTGCCCTACGGCCCCGAGCAGATCTCGAAGCTCACCGCGATGGACTGGGCGACGATCAACCAGCATCGCACCGAGTGGACCGAGCGCTGGAACCGTTCGGTCGAGCGCTGAAGCGCACCCCGCGATCCGTTGACGTGACGAAGGAGCAAGGCGCATGGCCTTTCTGACACTGCAAGGCATTTCCAAACGCTACGGCGATTTCACGGCGATCGAGCAGCTCGATCTTTCGGTCGAGCGCGGCGAGCTGCTGGCGCTGCTCGGTCCGTCCGGCTGCGGCAAGACCACGACGCTGCAAATGGTCGCGGGCTTCGTTGCGCCGACGACCGGCCGCATCCTGCTCGATGGCCGCGACATCACGCACGAGCGCCCGGAAAAGCGTGGCATCGGCGTGGTGTTTCAGAGCTATGCGCTCTTTCCGCACATGACGGTGGCGGGCAACGTCGGCTTCGGGCTGGAGATGCGCAAGGTGAAGCGCAAGGAACGCGAAGAGCGCGTCGAAGAGGCGCTCGCGCTCGTGCGTCTCAAGGGCCTCGGGCACCGCTATCCGAAGGAGCTGTCGGGCGGGCAGCGGCAGCGCGTCGCGATCGCGCGCGCCATCGCGATGCAGCCCGAGCTGCTCCTGCTCGACGAGCCGATGTCCAACCTCGACGCCAAGCTGCGCGAGGAGATGCACATCGAATTGCGCGCGATCCAGAAGCGCCTCGGCATCACGACGATCCTCGTCACGCACGATCAGGTCGAAGCAATGACGATGAGCGATCGCATCGCGGTGATGCATCGCGGTGCGATCGCGCAGCTCTCCACGCCCTACGACGCCTACGAGCGCCCCGCGACGCCGTTCGCCTCGACGTTCCTCGGCCGCACCAACGCGTTTTCAGGCGAAGTGCTGCAGCGCAATCCGCGCTGCGCGATCGTCGATGTCGCGGGCACGCAGATGCATGTGCCGCACGAAGGCCGTCATGTCGATGGCGCAGTGAACGTCTATATCCGCCCGGAGAAGGTGCATCTCGCCAATGGCGATGCGCGCGTGCGCGGCCGCATCGCGACGCGCGTGTTCGTCGGCAATCAATGGCTGCTCGAAGTGGAAACGGGACTCGGCAAGCTGCGCGTCGCACAGCCGAATCACGGCGCGCCGCCGCCCGAGGAAGGCAACGAAGTCGGCCTGGACTGGACCGACGACGACCTGCGCGTGCTGACGCAAGACCTCCGGGAGAACCTCAATGGCCACGCTTGACGACGCCCGTCCCGGCGCCGCGCCGTGGCTGCTGTCGGGGCCGGCGCTGCTGCTGTTCATCGGCCTCTTGCTGGTGCCGCTGCTGCTCACGCTGCTGCTGTCGTTCCGCGTGTTCAGCGACACGGCCGGCGTCACGCCCGCCTTGACGCTCGCGAATTACTGGGAAGTGGTGAGCGACCCGTACTACGGCACGATCTTCCTGCGCACCGCAGGCCTCGCCTTCGCCGTCACGCTGCTCTCGATCGTGCTCGGCGTGCCGGAGACCATCGTGCTCGCGCGCATGAAGCGGCCGTGGCAATCGCTGTGTCTTCTCATCGTGCTCGGCCCGCTGCTGATCTCGGTGGTCGTGCGCACGCTCGGCTGGCAGATCCTGCTCGGCAACAACGGCGTGCTCAACAACGCGCTGCAGGCGCTGCACATCACCGACGAGCCGATCCGCCTCGTCTTCACGATGACAGGCGTGATCATCGCGCTGACGCACGTTCTCGTGCCCTTCATGGTGATGTCCGTCTGGGCGACGATGCAGAAGCTCGACCCGCAAGTGGAATGGGCCGGACGCTCGCTCGGCGGTTCGCCGTTCGCCGTGTTCCGCCGCGTGGTGCTGCCGCAGATCATGCCGGGCGTGCTGTCGGGATCGATCATCGTGTTCGCGCTCTCCGCTTCCGCTTTCGCGACGCCCGCGCTGATCGGCGGACGCCGCCTGAAAGTAGTCGCCACCGCTGCCTACGACGAATTCCTCGGCACGCTCAACTGGCCGCTCGGCGCGAGCATCGCGGTGCTGCTGCTGATCGCGAACGTCGCGATCGTGATGGGTTGCAGCCGCCTCGCCGAACGCCGCTTCCGGCATATCTTCGACTGAGCCAAGGACCCACATCATGAAAGAGAACGGCTGGCTCGCGCTCACGTATAACGCGCTGTTTCTGACCTTTATCGTCGCGCCGCTCGCGGTCGTGATCCTCGTCGCGTTCACCGACAAGGGCTTCATCTCGATGCCCTTCGATGGCGCGTCGCTGCGCTGGTTCCACGCGATCATCGAGAACGGCGACATCGTCTCGGCGTTCTGGCTGTCGATCCGGCTCGCGTTCGCGGCGGCGACCATCGGCGTGCTGCTCGCGGTGCCCGCCGCGCTCGCCATCGCGCGCTATCGCTTTCCGGGCCGCGCCGCGCTCACGAGCTTCTTCCTCTCGCCGATGATGATTCCGGCCGTCGTGCTCGGCATCGCGTTCCTGCGCTTCCTGTCGCTGCTGCATCTGTCGGGATCGTTCTGGTCGCTGGTCGCCGCGCACGTGATCATCGTGCTGCCGTATGCGCTGCGGCTCGCGTTGTCTTCGGCGGTCGGGCTCGATCGCGACGCCGAGCGCGCCGCGCTGTCCTGTGGCGCGAGCCGCTTCACCGCGTTTCGCCGCGTCGTGCTGCCGATGATCCGCACGGGCGTCGCGGGCGGCTGGGTGCTCTCGTTCATCCAGAGCTTCGACGAACTGACGATGACCATCTTCGTCGCGACGCCCGGCACCACCACGCTGCCCGTCGCCATGTACAACCAGATCGCGCAGACGATCGATCCGCTGGTCGCTTCGGTATCGGCGGTGCTGATCGTCGGCACGGTTCTGCTGATGATCCTGCTCGACCGCATGGTCGGACTGGACCGCATTCTGATCGGAGAAGCCCGATGACATTTCCAAGCTCCGCCAGTCCCGATGTGCTCGTTCTGGGCGGCGGCCTCGTCGGTTCGGCCGTGGCCTACGGGCTCGCCCGCGAAGGCGCGCGCGTGACCGTGCTCGACGAGGACGACGGCGGCTTTCGCGCCTCGCGCGGCAACTTCGGCCTCGTGTGGATACAGGGCAAAGGCTACGGACTGTCGCCTTACGCGACCTGGTCGCGCAGTTCCGCGACGCGCTGGCCCGGTTTCGCCGATGCCCTGCTGGGCGAAACCGGCATCGACGTGGCCTTGCGTCAGCCGGGCGGCTTCCAGTTCTGCTTCAGCGACGACGAGCTCGCCGAGCGCAAGAAGCGCCTCTCGACGCTGCAAGCCGAGCTTGGCGACTACCCGTTCCAGATGCTCGACGCCGCCGAAGTCCGCGAACGCATTCCGCAAGTCGGGCCGGCGGTGATCGGCGCGAGCTATACGCCGATGGACGGCCACGTCAATCCGCTCAAGCTCCTGCGCGGCCTGCACATGGCGATGCAGGCGCGCGGCGTGCGGCTCGTGTCCGCCGAGCGCGCGGAGCGCATCGTGCCGGAAGCGAACGGCTTCACGGTTCATGGCAAGCACGGGACGTATCGCGCGGGGCGTGTCGTGCTCGCCGCGGGGCTCGGCAATCGCGCGCTCGCGCCGTTCGTCGGACTGAATGCGCCGGTCGCGCCGAATCGCGGGCAAGTGCTGGTGAGCGAGCGCGTCGCGCCGTTTCTCCACTATCCGACGCTCAACGTGCGCCAGACCGACGAAGGCACCGTGCAGTTCGGCGATTCCATGGAAGAAGTCGGCTTCAACGATTTCACGACGATGCACGTGCTCGCCGACATCGCCCGTCGCGGCGTGCGCGCCTTTCCCATGCTGCAACACGTGCGGCTCGTGCGCATGTGGGCCGCGCTGCGCGTCTACAGCCCCGACGGCTTTCCGATCTACGACCAGTCCGAGGCGCATCCGGGCGCGTTCGTCGTCACCTGCCACAGCGGCGTGACGCTCGCCGCCGCGCACGCGCTGCGCGTCGCGCCGTGGATCCTGGGCGCGCCGATGCCGGGCGAGTTGCCCAACTTCTCCGCGCGCCGCTTCGAGAACGCACGAGAACTGACACCCGCACATTGAGTTCGACATGACAGTCCAATCGAATCACACGCTTTTCAAGCCGTTGCCCGACGCCGATGGCGGCAACATCGAAATCTGGTTCAACGACCAGGCGCTCACCGTGCCCGCCGGACGTTCGGTGGCCGCGGCGCTGCTCGCGGCGGGCGTTTCGCGCTTTCGTGCGACGCCCGTCTCCGGCGCCCCGCGCGCGCCCTATTGCATGATGGGCGCGTGCTTCGAATGCCTCGTCGAGATCGACGGCGTGCCGAGCCGCCAGAGCTGCATGGTCGAAGTGAAAGCCGGCATGCGCGTGCGCTCGCAGGAAGGCGCGCGCGATCTGCCGCCGACGAATTCCATCGATGCTCCTTTGGAGAACGCGCATGGCCGCTGATTTCGCACCCGAATCCGTCGACGTAGTCGTGGTCGGCGCCGGCCCCGCCGGCATGAGCGCGGCGACGCGCGCCGCACGCGCAGGCCTCAAGACCGTGCTGATCGACGAGCAGGACGCCGTCGGCGGACAGATTTATCGCGCGATCGGCAAGGCGGACGCGCGCCGCAAGGAGATTCTCGGCCCGGACTACGCGGCGGGCTCCGCGATCGCATCGGCGTTCGCCGCGTCGGGCGCGCGTCACGTGACGAATGCGAGCGTATGGCAGGTCACGCGCGAGCGCGGCATCAACTATCTGAAGGACGGCAAGATCGGCGCATTCGATGCGCAGCGCGTGATTCTCGCGAGCGGCGCGCTGGAGCGCCCTTTCCCGATTCCCGGCTGGACGCTGCCCGGCGTGCTGACGGCGGGCGCCGCGCAGATCCTCCTGAAGAGCGCGGGCGAAGTGCCCGCCGCGCCGCCGGTTCTCGCGGGCTGCGGGCCGCTGCTCTATCTGCTCGGCTGGCAGTACGTGCGCGCGGGCGTGCCGATCCGCGCGCTCGTCGACACGACGCGTCATGAAGACCGCTGGCGCGCGAAGCGTCATCTGGTGTCGGCGCTGCGCGCGTGGCCGTTTCTCTCGAAGGGCCTGCAACTGATCCGCACCTTGCGCGAAGCAGGCGTGCCGATTTTCGAAGCCGCCGACGATCTGCGCGTGGAGTCGCGCATCGGCACGGATCATGTCGAACGTGCGGCGGCGCTCCGGTTCACGACGCAGGGCGTCGCGCATCGCATCGAAGCGGACGTGATCCTGCTGCATCAGGGCGTCGTGCCGAATACGCAGTTCACGCATGCGCTGCGCGCGTCGCATCGCTGGGACGATGCGCAACTCTGCTTCACGCCGAAAACCGACGCTTGGGGCGAACTCGACGTGCCCGGCATTTTCGTCGCGGGCGATGGCGCGGGCATCGGCGGCGCGCAGGCGGCGGCCTTGCAGGGCACGCTCGCGGGGCTGGCCGCGGCCGCGCAGCTCGGCGCGATCGACACCGCCACACGCGATGCCGAAGCCGCTCCGCTGCGCCGCGCGCTCGCGGATGTCATGCGCATCCGGCCGTTTCTCGACAGCCTGTATCGCCCCCGCGACGTCAACCGCATTCCGCGCGACGGCACCATCGTGTGCCGCTGCGAGGAAGTCACGGCGGGCGAGTTGCGCACGTTCGTCGAACTGGGCTGCGTCGGGCCGAATCAGGCGAAATCGTTCGGGCGCTGCGGCATGGGGCCGTGTCAGGGACGCATGTGCGGGCTCACCGTGACGGAAGTCATCGCCGATGCGCGGCAGGTTTCGCCCGCCGAAGTCGGCTACTACCGCATTCGTCCGCCGATCAAGCCGCTCACGCTCGGAGAACTCGCCGGTGAATGACGCAAGCGACATTCAGGAAACGGACGTTCTCGTCGTCGGCGGCGGATTGCACGGCACGAGCAGCGCGTTCCACACGGCGCGGCGCGGCGCGAAGGTGATCGTGCTCGAAGCGGATTACGTCGCGCGCCATTCGTCGGGCGTGAATGCGGGCGGCGTGCGCACGCTCGGGCGTCCTGTGCCCGAGATTCCGCTCGCGCTGATGTCGCGCGAAATCTGGCACGGCATGACCGATCTCATCGGCGAGGACGGCGGCTTCGTGCCTTCGGGCCAGTTGAAGATCGCCGAAACCGAAGACGAGCTCGAAGCCTGCCGCGAGCGCGTCGCGCTGCTCGAATCGCACGGCTTCACGCACGAGAAGGTGATCGACCGCAATACGGTGCTCGAACTGGAACCGGCGCTCGCGCGTCACGTGACGGGCGGGATCTGGGTCGAGCGCGACGGCTATGCGCTGCCGTTCAAAACCACGACCGCGTTCAGGCTCGCCGCGCAAAAGCTCGGCGCGCGCTTTCTGGAAGGCACGCCGGTGCGCCGCATCGAGCAGCGCGGCACGCGCTGGTTCGCCTACACGCCGCGCGGCACGTTCAGCGCGGAGAAACTGCTCGTGACGGCGGGCGCGTGGTCCGGCGGGCTTGCGAAGCAGGTGGGCGAGCCCGTGCCGGTTCATCCCGAAGGCCTGATGCTGATGGTCACCCATCGCGTCGCGCCCTTCTGCCGCGCGACGCTCGGCGCGACCGGCCGGCCGCTTTCGTTCAAGCAGTTCGACAACGGCACCGTGGTGATCGGCGGCAAGCTGATCGGCATTGCTGATCTCGCGAATCGTCATGGCGAAGTGGATTTCATCCGTCTCGTGAAGAGCGCGCGCACCGTCACCGATCTCTTTCCGCATTTGCGCCATCTCGGCGTGAATCGCGCGTGGGCGGGCGTCGAAGCGTTCACGGAAGATGAGCTGCCGGTGATATCCGCGAGCCGCAAGGCGTCGAATCTGTACTACTCGTTCGGCTATTGCGGCAGCGGTTTTCAGCTCGGGCCGGGCTGCGGCAAGCTCGTATCCGAACTGATGCTCGACGGCGCGCCGTCGATTTCGCTCGATGCGTTCGCCATCGACCGATTCGGGCGCGATGCGGTTTCGACTCACGCGGGCGCGTCGCAACTGATCGCTCACTGAATCACGTTTTTTTCTGGCCGCGCGCGGGCGCATGCAGCACGCGCGCCGGCTTCGTTCGCCTTCAACTTTCAACGGAGAGATTTTCATGAGCGATATCGTTCGCATCGACACCAATCAGCGCATGAGCCGCGTCGTCAAGGCGGCGGGGCTCGTGTTCATCGGCGGACAGACGTCGGCCGATCACACGCCCGATGTGAAGCTTCAGACCGCGAAAGTACTGGAGAAGATCGACGGCTTTCTGGAGAAGGCCGGCATCGACAGGACGCGCCTCGTGTCGGCGCAAGTGTGGCTTGCGGATATCGCCCGCGACTTCGCGGGGATGAACGAAGTATGGGACGCGTGGGTGCCGCAAGGCTGCGCGCCCACGCGCGCGACGGTGCAGGCGCAGCTCGCCGCGCCGGAATTGCTGGTGGAGATCGCGGTCGTGGCGCTCGCCTGAGGCAATTAAGTTCCGCTTATACCCTCGCGTTTTTGTTTGATTGGACGCTGAAAATTCGGCCACCGACGATGGATTCATGCCCGGCGCGTAACACGCGCGCCGGAAATGCACGATTCCCGGAGGTCATCCATGCAAGCCGACGTTCTCGTCCAGAACAGCACCGAAGTTTCCGGCCAGCGGCGCGCGCTCGCGCACGCCGTCGCCAAGAGCAGCCATGAAGTCGTCGATCTGGCGCGCGCGCTCGTCGCGGTGCCGAGCCCGTATCCGCCCGGCGACACGCACGCCGTCGCGCAGCGCATCGAGTCGATGCTCGAAGGCAGCGGCGTCGAGATCACGCGCCACGGCACGCTGCCCCATGTGATGAACCTCGTCGCGCGCGTGCGCGGCGCACGGCCCGGCCGGCGGCTCGTGTTCAACGGCCATCTCGATACCTTCCCGCTCGTCGACGAAAGCCGCTGGAGCGCCGACCCGAACGGCGAAGCGCGCGACGGCAAGCTCTACGGCCTCGGCGTTTCCGACATGAAAGGCGGCCTCGCGGCGATTGTGTTCGCGCTGCGCCATCTCGCCGCCATGCGCGACCAGTTACCTGGCGAAGTCGTCGCGACCTTCGTCGGCGACGAGGAAAGCATGGGCACCGAAGGCGCGGGCTACCTGCTCAAGCACGTGCCCGAAGCGTCCGGCGACGCGATGATCAGCGCCGACACCGGCTCGCCCGCCGTCCTGCGCTTCGGCGAAAAAGGCATGATCTGGCTGCGTCTCGAAGCCGTGGGCAAATCGGCGCATGCCGCGCACGTCCACAAGGGCATCAGCGCGATCGAGCGGCTGCTCGACGCCATCTCCGAGCTCAAATCCCTGCGCGAACATCCCGTGGATGCCCCCGCCGACGTGCTCGCCGCGATCGAGCGTTCGAGCGCCGCGTCCGAAGCGCTGTCCGGCGCGGGCGAAAGCGACGTGCTGCGCCAGGTGACGGTCACCTTCGGCACGGTCCAGGGCGGCCGCCTCTCGAATCTCATCGCGGATCACGCGTCGGCGACCGCCGATATCCGCCTGCCGGTCGGCGTGAGCGTCGCGCAGATCGAAGCGCGCATCGACGAGATCGTCGCGCGTCATGAAGGCGTGAGCGCGCACATCACGCGCCGCTACGAGCCGAACTGGACCGCGCCCGGTCACGAAATCGTCCAGCGCATCCGCGAGAACTGCGCGGCGCGCCTCGGCATCGCGCCGGCCGTCAACATGCGCGTCGGCGCATCGGATGCGCGCCATTACCGCATGCACGGCGTGCCCACCGTCGTCTGCGGACTCACCGCGCACAACATGGGCTCGTTCGACGAGCACGTCCATATCGACGAATTGCGCGCGCTCGGCGAGATCTACGCCCTCACCGCGTTCGATTACCTGCACGCGACGCCCGAAGCCTGAACGGCCTTCCGGCTCTCGTCCCGCGCAAGCTTCCACACGTCGTCACGACCTAGGGAAACGCCATGTCACACGATCTCGCTTTCAGCCGCGCGCAACGCGGCAAATTCCGGCGCATTCTGGCATCCGCGCTCGTCGGCAACATGCTCGAGTTCTACGATCTGTTCATCTACGGGTTCCTTGCCGCGATCATCGCCAAGGCCTTTTTTCCGACGGGCGACGCCTACACGTCGATGCTCGCCACCGCCGCGACCTTCGGCATCAGCTACTTCATCCGGCCGCTCGGCGCGGTCGTGATCGGCGGGTACAGCGACAAGCGCGGACGTAAGGCCGCGATGATGCTCACCATCTGGCTCATGGCGCTCGGTACGTTCGTCATCGCGTGCGCGCCGACCTACGCGATGCTCGGCGCGGGCGGCACGCTGATCCTCGTGTTCGGCAAGTTCCTGCAGGGCTTCTCGGCGGGCGGCGAGTTCGGCTCGACGGTGTCGTTCGTCACCGAGCATGCGCCCAAGGGCATGAAAGGCTATTTCGCGAGCTATCAGGTGGTCGGCATCGGGCTGGCGACGGGACTCGCGAGCATCGTCGGCCTCGTGACGACGCGCGTGATGACGCCCGACACGCTGCTGTCGTGGGGATGGCGCGTGCCGTTTCTCATCGGCCTCGCGATCGTGCCGTTCGGCTACTGGATTCGCCGCCGAGTCGATGAAACGCCCGAGTTCGAAGCGAGCCGCCACGAGCACAATCCGCTGCGCGAGGCGCTCTCGACCGCGAAGGCGCGCATCGCCGCCGCGATCGGCCTGTATTCGCTCGCGGCATCCACGAACTATCTGCTCGGCGTGTTCATCCCGCTCTACGCGCAGAAGGTGCTCGGCCTTTCCGCCGCCGATTCGATGCTCGGCGCGATCGGCTACTCCGTCGCGCAGATTTTCCTGCCGCCCGTATTCGGGGCGCTGTCCGATCGCGTCGGCCGGCTCGCGCTGATCACGGCGGGCACGCTGCTGACCGTCGCGCTCACGATGCCCGCGTTCCATCTGATGGTCGCGCAGCCGACGGTCGGCGTGTACGTGCTCTGCATCACCGGCCTCACCGCCTGCGTGATGGTGTTCCAGGGCGCGATGCCCGCCTTCGTCGCCGAGCTCTTTCCGCACGGCACGCGCACGACCTGCATCGCGATCGTGCATAACCTGACCTTCGCGGTCTTCGGCGGTTTGTCGCTGATGATCTGCACGTGGATCGCCAACGAAACCGGCAGCAAGTTCGTGCCCGCGTGGTACGTGATGGTCACCGCCGTCATCGCGCTTACCTGTATCCTCTGGTTCAGGCTGCGCTCCCAGAGCGCGCGCATCGAGGACAACAACGCGCTCAACAACGCGTGACGGCAAAGCCGGTCTTGCAGCGCGGGCCGGTTCGCCTGGCTGGCCCGACCCAGACCGGACACGACATTCGATGAGACTCAGGCACATAGAAGTCGTCAACGCGATCCGCGTGACGGGCACGCTGAAGGCCGCCGCCGCGCTGCTGTCGCTCACGCAGCCGGCGGTCACGCAGATCCTGCAAAGCGCGGAACGTCAGCTCGGCTATCCGCTCTTCGAGCGCACGCGCGGCAAGCTCGTTCCGACGCGCGAAGCGCAGCGTCTCTTCCCCGAGATGCTGAAGCTCGACGAGCAGTTGCACGCGGTTCAACGTCTCGCGGACAACCTGCGCGGCGGCACCGACGAGTCGTCGATCCGCGTGCTCGCCGCGCCCGCGCTCGCGCAAACGGTCGTCGCGGATGCGGCGCTCGCGTTCGGCGAGATGCATCCGAACGTGAAGCTCTCCGTGCGCTCCGATTACTCCGCGACCGCGGTGGCAAATATCGCGCTGATGGACGCGGATGTCGGCGTGCTGTATCACAGCATCGCGCATCCGGCGATTCGCGAGACGGAACTCGCGTCGAGCCGGCTCGTCTGCGTGGGTCATCCGGACGTGCTCGACGATACGGAAACCATCGGGCTCGCCGCGTTCGATGGCCGCGAGATCATCGGCCCCGATCCGGACGATCCGCTCGGGCGTCTGCTCAACAAGCGCTTCGAGGAACACGCGATCGACGTGCGCGCGACGATCACCGCGCAGTCGTATCACTCGCTCATCGCGCTGGCGGCGCGCTCGCGGCTCGTCACGATCGTCGACGAACTCGCGGCGCTCTCCGCGCGCGAGCTCGGCCTGAACGTCGTGCCGCTCGCGCCGGAAATCGCGATTCCCGTGGTCGCGAGTCTTGCGATCAGCGGCGAGCGTTCGGCGCTCGTCGAGCAGTTCGTCCAGCTTTGCAGAAAGATCATGCGTACGCCCCTGAAGCCGCGCGGCGCCTGACCGTTCATCTTTTTCGACATTCGATCCATGACCATCCGACACTTCAATCCCTCGCGAGGCACACGCGGCATGGCGGTCGCGCCGCACTCGCTCGCGTCGCAAAGCGCGCTCGCCGTGTTGCGCGAAGGCGGCAATGCAGTCGAAGCGATGATCGCGGCCGCCGCGACGATCGCGGTCGTCTATCCGCACATGAACGGCATCGGCGGCGACGGCTTCTGGCTGATCTCACGGCCGGGCGAAGCGCCCGTCGGCATAGAGGCGTGCGGCGCGGCGGCATCGGCGGCGACGATCGCGCGGTATCGCGAGCTTGCGCTCGACCGCATTCCGCATCGCGGGCCGCTCGCGGCGAACACGGTCGCGGGCACCGTGTCCGGCTGGCACGCCGCGTTCGAGTGGTCGCAAAAAACGCTGAACGGCCGCCTGCCGCTCGCGCGCCTGCTCGACGATGCGATCGCCTACGCGACGAACGGCGTGCCCGTCACCGACAGCCAGGCGCGGTGCATCGCCGCCAAACGCGACGAACTCGAAGGCGTGCCGGGTTTCGCGGACACGTTCATGCCATCGGCGCCGGCGCCGGCATTGACACTGCGGGCGGGCGATCGCTTCACGCAGCCGCGCATGGCCGCGACGCTCGCGCATCTCGTGCATAACGGTCTCGACGATTTCTATCGCGGCGATCTCGCGCGCAACATCGCGCAGGAATTGAGCGCGCTCGGCAGCCCGCTCGCGCTCGCCGATCTGGAGCGCCATCGCGCGCGGATCGTGGCGCCGCTTGCCGTCGCGCATTCGCTCGGGACGGTGTACAACATGCCGCCGCCGACGCAAGGACTCGTGTCGCTGATCATCGTCGGCCTGCTGGACCGCGTGCTGCGCGACGACATGGACCCGCTCGGACCCGAGTATGTGCATGCGTGCGTCGAAGCCACAAAGCTGGCCTTCGCTATCCGCGATGCGCACATCACGGATCCCGATCACATGGACGTGGATCCGCAATCTCTGCTCGCGCCGGATCGGCTCGATGCATTGGCCGCGCAAATCTCGATGGACCGTGCCGCGCCCTGGGGCAACGGCCTCGGCCCCGCGGATACCGTGTGGCTCGGCGTCATCGACGGCGATGGCGTGGCCGTCAGCTTCATCCAGAGCATCTATCACGAGTTCGGCAGCGGCATCGTGCTGCCCTCTTCCAGCGTGAACTGGCAGAACCGCGGATGCAGTTTTTCGCTCGATCCAAGCTCGCGCAATCCGCTCATGCCGGGACGCCGGCCCTTTCACACGCTCAATCCCGCGCTCGCGCGTTTCGACGATGGTCGCGTGATGGTCTACGGCAACATGGGCGGCGACGGCCAGCCGCAATCGCAGAGCGCGGTGTTCACGCGCATCGCGCGATACGGCTGGAATCCGCAGACGGCCATCGATGCGCCGCGCTGGCTCCTTGGACGCACGTGGGGACAGGCGAGCGACTCGCTCAAGCTCGAAGCGCGCTTCGGCGATGGCACCATCGCGGCGCTTCGGCGCCTCGGCCATGAAGTCGATGTCCTGCAGGCCTACGATGAAACGATGGGCCACGCAGGCGCGATCATTCGTCATCCGAATGGGTTATTTGAAGGCGGTGACGATCCGCGCAGCGACGGTGTGGCGGCTGGGTGGTAAGCGCCGCCGCTATTGGTACGCGAGCAGCCGTCCCAGCGTGCCGGCGATCGGCCACAACAGCAGGGAAAGGATCGCCTGCACACGGCCGGAAAGGGGCGGATGCCGGTCCCAGTCGGCGAGCCGGTGCGCCCAGACCCGGCGCAACGCCAAGGCGTTCGCGAGCCCGAGCGCGATGCAGCCCAACTTCATCTGAAGCAGGGGATTGCGATGCAGCGGCGACGCATCCGCGCTGAACAGCAGCACGCCGCTGCCGATCAGGCTGCGCTTCAAAGATCAAGGTTTTTTGAAATGAACATTAATCTTCCAGCTTGGTATGACGAGCTTTTTGAGTTTGAGTGCGAATCGAAAGGTTCTGTGTTGAATTTTGAGGTTTTCGTGGGAAGCCGCAGGAGAATTTTTAATTTTTACGACATAACAAGGTTTTCTCAGGACGCCAATGATGAGGTGGATCAGCACGGATATTTTTCGGATGAATGTGCTGTCCTTTTAAGAAAAATAACGCGAGAAAATATAATGAAATATTTAGAATCTCTCAATTGGGAGTAGATTAGAGAAGGGCCGCTTAAAAGCGGCCCTTCGTTCATGCTACATCGGTATTTCGATCCGCAGACCGGCATCTTCATATCACAAGATCCGATCGGACTGCTCGGTGGCAGTAATCCATATCGATTTGCACCGAACACGCTGAGGTGGGCGGATCCGCTGGGACTAACATCCTGCCTGGTTAAGCAGGAGCATTTGGATGAACTTGCGGCGAACGGCGTTAAATTCACGCCAGAGAATATTGTTGCCACTGGCAGGATGCCAAATGGTCAAATCTCCTTCCTTGAAACTGGCAACGCCACCGCTGGCCTTCGACATATTACCGATGCACACGGGACACATTTTGCGGACAGAAGTATATCCGAGGCCGAAATTCCTGGCACAGTGATGCAGGCATCGATCATAGCGATTTTCCTATCTCGTCAGATCTTCAAAATAGACTATTGGCTTGGGCTGATCTGTTCGATGCAACGTTCGATAGCAACGATCCGGTGGATTCGGGATTCTAAAACGAGGAAGCTTTGAAAGAGTTCAAAAAGAGGGAGAAGCCTTAGCGTATGAACTGCAAGAGGGTCTTGGGTCAATTTATTTTGTAACTAGCAAGATATGACTAAAGGGATCGAAAACGACCCGTGTCAGTTCATTCAGCGGAAATCCCCAGCCATCCGCGATCAACAGCGATCCTGACGGGCTGTCTACAATCGGCACAGATATTACGATCCGCCTGGAGAGCATAATCCAATCTATTCGCAATAAACCGGCCTGCCATTCAAGTCGCCTTAATCCTGAAAGAATCGAGCTCACAGGCGAATTGAAGAGGGAATATATATGGCATCAATCGCTGCGCAGGTGACATCACCACTCGCGGTAGCCGCATCATTACCAGTTCCAATTTGAACGGAGTGTCTTGGAGGACGGGCCTATTCGCTCGATACTGCGACTTCGTCCTGGTGGGATGGAACTTGACTCGCTATCCAAAGCCCCCACGACAATCCCCAGACACATTGACAGACCCTCGCCCCCGCCACCAGACTGCGGTCATCGCTCCCGGCCACCCAAGCAATGCCCACCTCCCAACTCTCCGTCCACTTCTTCCTCCAGGCCGCGGTGATCGTCTTCACGAGCCAACTCGTCGGACGGCTCGCGCAACGCGTCGGCCAGCCGCAAGTGGTCGGCGAGATGATCGCGGGCGTATTGCTCGGCCCGTCGCTCTTCGGGCTGCTGCTGCCGCAATGGCAGCAGGCGCTCTTTCCCAAGCCGACCATGGGCATGCTCTACGTCGCCGCGCAGCTCGGCGTCGGACTCTACATGTTTCTCGTCGGCACCGAGTTCCGCGCGGAACACTTCCGCGCACGCGCGAAGAGCGCGATGAGCGTGTCGCTTGCCGGCATCGTCGCGCCGTTCGCGCTCGCGTTCGCGCTCACGCCCTGGCTGCACACGATCCCCGGCCTCTTCGCCGCGAACTTGCGGCTCTACGAAGCGTCGCTGTTTCTGGGCGCGGCGATCGCGATCACCGCGTTCCCGATGCTCGCGCGCATCATCCACGAGCGCGGTCTCGCCGGCACCTCGCTCGGCACGCTCGCGCTGACCGCCGGCGCGTTCGACGACGCCGCCGCATGGTGCATCCTCGCGATCGTGCTCGCGAGCTTCGGCGGCTCGTGGATGAGCGCGTACGCCGCGATCGGCGGCGGCGCGGCCTTCGCGCTCTTCATGATCTTCGCCGGCGGCAAGCTGCTGCGCCGGCTCGCCACCGGACTGAATCCGGACGCGCCGCTGCCCACGAGCGTGCTCGCCGCCGTGATGGTGCTGTTCTCGCTGTGCGCGTTCGCGATGGACGCGATCGGCATTCACGCGGTCTTCGGCGGCTTCCTGCTCGGTGTGGCGCTGCCGCGCGGTCCGCTCACCGAAAAGCTGCGCGATATGCTGCAGCCGTTTGTCGTCGTGTTTCTGCTGCCGATGTTCTTCACGTACTCGGGCCTGAACACGCGGCTCGACATGCTGATGAACCCGGCGATCATGGGCGCCGCGACCGTGATCCTGCTCGCGTCGTTCGGCGGCAAGGGCATCGCATGCTGGGCGGCCGCGCGGCTGAACGGCGAGCCTTCCGGCGACGCCATGGCGATCGGCGCGCTGATGAACGCGCGCGGCCTGATGGAGCTCATCATCATCAACATCGGCCTCGCGGCGGGCGTGATCCTGCCGGGACTGTTCTCCATCCTCGTGCTCATGGCCGTGCTCAGCACGCTGATGGCGACGCCGCTCTTCAACTGGATCGTGCGCCGCCAGGCCGCCCCGCGCTCGGCCATCGCGCGCCAGCGTCGGCCCACGAGCCTAAAATAGCGGGATCGCCCCGCCTTTCACTTCTGCACATCATGCGCTCCTGGCGACTCGACCGCCCCTCCTCACAAGGGCAGCTGGATCTCAGCCGCGCGACGGGGCTCGTGTCGTCCATCGGCAGCGAGGATTCCAATGCGCTCGCCGCCGAAGTGCTCAAGCTGCTCGGCGACATCGCCGCGATCTCGCAATGCACGATCTTCGCGTACGAGTTCGGCAACCGGCCGCGCACGGTATCGGTGGCCGATCATCGCGGCGGGCGCTTTCTACGCGATGTCGCAGACACCTACGCACGCCATTTCTACGCGCTCGACGGCAATCAGAAAATCGTCTCGACGGCGCGCAACGACAAGCCCGGCTCCATGCTCGTGCTGCATCGGCAGACGAGCGAGGACATCGCCAACGAGGCGTATCGCGCGGCGTGCTATCACCAGCCGAACGTGTCGGACCGCGTGTCGCTGCTCGTGCAGCCCACGCCCGACGTGTGGCTCTCCGTGAACCTCTATCGCGACACGCGCTTCGGCAACTTTCATCCGCGCGAGATCGCGTTGATCGAAGCGATGGCGCCGCTCATCGCGCACGCGGCGAAGCATCACTATGCACTCTGCGGGCAGCGCGACATGCCGATCTCGCATCTGATGCTCGCGCGCGTGCGCGGGCTGTGCCCAGAGCTTTCGAAGCGCGAGCTCGACGTGCTGACCGGCGTGCTCGAAGGCCGCACCGCGCAGGAGATCGGCGATGCAATGGGCATCAAGGCGACGAGCGTTGTGACCTATCAGAAGCGCGCATACCGCAGGCTCGGCATTTCGAGCCAGCGGCAGCTCTTCGCGCTGTGCATCGGGCCGGGCAAGGTCTGACGCTCCTCGAACGTCATCGACGTATCCGTGTTTTCCCCAAGCCGTCCACGGGCTCGCGCTGTACCCAAATTGAGGACAGGCGGCACAGGCTCGCGCTCCATACTGCGACGCATCAGATGTCCGACAGAGCGACACGAACGGAGACGACAGCATGGAATCGACGAGCGCAAGAGGCGCAGTGAACAAGGCGTTATCGCAGACACAAGAACAGGCGGTGATCGCGAAAGTCTCGCGGCATTTGCTGTGGTTCCTGTTCGTGCTGTTCTTCTTCTCGTTTCTGGACCGCATCAACATCGGCTTCGCGGGCCTGACGATGATGAAGGACCTCGGCCTCACCAGCACGCAGTTCGGTCTCGCCACCACGCTCTTCTATATCGCATACATCGCGTTCGGCATTCCGAGCAACGTCGTGCTTGCACGCATCGGCGCGCGCCGCTGGATCGGCACGATCATGATCGCTTGGGGCCTCGCCTCCACGGCCACGATGTTCGCGACGAACCCCACTTCGCTCTATGTATTGCGCGTGCTCGTCGGCGTGACGGAAGCGGGCTTCCTGCCCGGCATTCTGCTCTATCTCACGTACTGGTTTCCCGGCGCATACCGTGCCCGCGCCAACGCGCTCTTCATGATCGCAATGCCCGTGACCGCGGCTGTCGGCTCGGCGCTGTCAGGGTTCATTCTCGCGCTCGACGGCACGCTCGGCCTCAAGGGCTGGCAGTGGCTCTTCCTGCTCGAAGGACTGCCCTCCGCGCTGCTCGGCCTCGTCGTGTATCGCTATCTCGACGATAACCCCGGCAAGGCGCACTGGCTCGATGCCGATGAAAAGCGCACGCTCGCCGCGACACTTGCAAGCGAGCATCGCGACGACGCGACCGCATCGGCACAGGTAAGCGGCAACGGCATCGTCGCCGAGTTGCTCTCGCCGACCGTCGTGAAGTTCGCGATCGCGTACTTCTGCCTCGTGAACACGCTCGCGATGGTCGCCGTGTGGACGCCGCTCATCGTCAAGAGCTTCAGCGCCGATGCGAGTAATCGCACGATCGGCCTGCTCGCGGCGATTCCCCAGGTTTGCACGATCGTCGCGATGATCGTGTGGGGACGCCGCTCGGATCGCAAGCAGGAGCGCAAATGGCATCTGATGCTGCCGATGCTCTTCTCCGCCGCCGGCTGGCTGTGCACCGCGTATTCCGCGAATCCCGCGCTGCGCATGCTCGGCGTATGCCTCGCATCGGCCGGCTCGTACACGGCCATGTCGATCTTCTGGACCACGCCCGATCACGCATTGAGCTTCAAGGCGCGCGCAATCGGCATCGCGGTCATCAACGCGACAGGCAATATCAGTTCGGCGCTCAATCCGCTCATCGTCGGCTGGCTGAAGGACGCGACGCACAGCTTCACTTCAGGGCTGATCTATTCGGCCGTGCTGCTCGCAATCGGCACGCTCGTCGTGATGATGTTGCCCATACAGAAAACCGAAGCGCGCGCCGCTTGAAGAATCACGGAAGCTATCAGGAGCACAGGATGAACAAGGCATTCAAACCGTATCCGTTCACGGCGAAAAAATACGCGGCACGCATTCCCCGGTTGCAGCACGGCGTCGATGTAACGCGCCATGCCGTGACGATCGTCGGCGGCGGCCCGGTCGGTCTCGCGGTCGCGCTCGGGCTCGCGAATCACGGCGTGCGCTCGGTGCTGATCGAAGCGGACGATTCCGTCTGTCACGGCAGCCGCGCGATCTGCATCTCGCGGCGCAGCCTGGAGATCATCGAGCGGCTCGGCGCGCTCGACGGCTTTCTGAAAACCGGCCTGCCGTGGACGGGCGGACGCAGCTTCTATCGCGACACGGAAGTGCTGCATTTCACGATGCCGCAAGATGAAAACCAGAAGCTGCCGCCGATGGTCAATCTCGCGCAATATCACATCGAACAGTTTCTGCTCGATGCCGCCGAGAAGCGCGCCGACCTCATCGATATCCGCTGGCAGACGCGCGTGAAATCTATCGACGCACGCGACGACGGCGCGACGCTGCAACTCTCGACACCCGATGGCGACTACGCGCTCGACACCGGCTGGGTCGTCGCGAGCGACGGCGGCCGCAGCACGATACGCGAAGCGCTCGGCCTGCAATTGAAGGGCACGAGCTATGAAGGCCGTTACGTGATCGTCGATATCGAGCTCGACAGCAAGCGGCCCACCGAGCGTCTCGCGTACTTCGATCCATCGTCGAATCCGGGCTCGACCGTGCTCGTGCACAAGCAGCCGGATAACGTATGGCGCATCGACTATCAATTGCGCGACGGCGAGGACGCCGACGAAGCAGTAAAGCCCGAAAACGTGATGCCGCGCGTGCAGAGCCTGCTCGACATGATGGGCGAAACGGGCGCGTGGTCACCGATCTGGATCACGATCTACAAGGCCAATGCGTTGACGCTCGAACGTTATCGGCACAAGCGCGTGATGTTCGCCGGCGACGCCGCGCATCTCGTGCCGATCTTCGGCGTGCGCGGCGCGAATTCGGGTATCGACGATGCGGACAACATCGCGTGGAAGCTCGCGTTCGTCGTGAAGGGGATCGCATCGGATACGCTGCTGGACAGCTATTCCGACGAGCGCGTCGCCGCGACGCACGAGAACCTGAGCTACGGCACGAAGAGCACGGAGTTCATGGCGCCGCCTTCGTTCGCATTCGAACTGATGCGCACGGCGGTGCTCAGTCTTGCCGCGAAGCATCCCGAGGTGCGCTCGCTGATCAATCCGCGGCAGACGTCCGCGATCACGTATGCGGACTCGCCATTGAATATTGCCGATCGCGATACCTTCGCTTCAGGTCCGGTGCCGGGCGCGGTGCTGGCGGAGTATCCGGTGACGATCGTGGAGAGCGGACACGGACGCGAAGCGCATCTGACCGATCTCGCCGGCGCGAGCTTCACCGCGCTCTGCTTCACCGATGACGGCACCCTGCCCGCCGCGTTCGCGGCCCTCGCAAATGCGCTGCGCATTGGCGGCGCGCCGTTCAAGGCGGTGCCGTTGAGCGCGCATCTGCATCCGCAGACGCCGGGCGTGCATGCATGGGATCACACGGGGCGCATCTTCGAGCGTTACGACGCGAAGCCCGGCACCGTGTATCTGCTCAGGCCCGACGGCCACGTGCTCGGCCGCTGGCACGACGCGCAGCCGCGCGATATTGAAGCGGCGCTTGCGCGCGCACTGTCCGCATCAAACGACTAAACCATGGAGAACATCATGACCGATGCACAACTCGACGCCGTCTACACGCGCCTGTGCAAAACGATGACGCAACTCGGCGAGGCCAAAGCGTCGCTCTTTCTCGCGCGCTTTGCTTTGCTTGCTATCGGTGAGATGGACGATCCGGAGGCTTCGCTCAAACTGATCGATCAGGCGAGCGACGGGATCGCAGGTTGAAAAAAAGGCGTCGTGCCGGCCAGCCTCGGCACGACGCCTTCGCATGATGGCCGTCAACGTCGCATGAGACCCATGACGAGCGTCACGAGGAATATGACGAGGAATATGAAGAATAGAATCTTCGCGATGCCCGCGGCGCCTGCCGCGATGCCGCCGAACCCGAGGGCGGCGGCGATGATCGCGATGATGAAAAAGACCAACGCGTAATACAACATGATGTTATCTCCCTCCGGTTTCAGATCCGCCGCGCGCCCCATGTGCGCGGACAGTTCACTAGCTTAAGCAAGCAGTATTCCTTACCGGATGGAGCATCGGATTCTGCCGTGATATCCTTGCCTTCGTCCTGCGTACACCATCAAACCTGCATCAAGCCGCGAGCGCGGATCATCCGCTTTTACACTGCCGTCAAGAAGATTCGTCCTCTGCCGTTAATCATAAAAAAGGGACGTGACTGAGAGGCGCGGTGAAGCTCGTTCGCGCGCTGTTCCGCGTTATCGAATGGTCATGCGATACGGGCACCATTCCAGCGGAGCACTCCCCGAAAAAGGGCCATGCTCGCATGGTTGACGATCTGCGGTTAAAGGTCGATCGCTTCGCCATCTTGAGCATCAAGACATACACGGCGGGCATCCCACCACCGAGGCACGAGAGACACGTCCGGATGCCATTCATCCGACGATAGATTGAAGGGCGCCGCCCTCGCGGCCCCATGGGAAAGAATTGATGAAACCGGTAAGGAATTCGCTGCGGTCACGCGTTGGCCGATATATCGCGTATGGTGTGATCGCTGCGGCGCTCGTAGCGGGTGTGGGCGTTCTGCACTGGCGCAATCAAATGCATGCCGCGCAGTCCCAGGCAGCGGCGCTGACCGGCGTGGCCAATCAGATGCGTCATGACGCCGCCGCGTGGACGCATCGCGAGAAAGACGCATCGGAAATGCTGACCGATATTCGCGAGCGCAACGTCGCGACGATCGGCGTGAGCCCCGATGCGATTCTCGTCTCCACGTCGAAAGGCGAGAAGTACTACGTCGCCGACCATAACGGCGCCTTCTCCAATGCGCTCCTGCTCGGCGATCTCAAGCCGGGCGCGACGGCGCCCTATCAGCTCGTGTGGCTGCCCGACGCCAACGTGCGCGTAGGGATGGCGCGCTGGACCGAGACGTTCGACCGCTCGCGCGACGTGTTGAGTCTTCTGCTGCCGGTGCTGATGATCGGCGGCCTGCTCTGGTTCATGCGCCGCGAGATGCGCGGCGGTGCGCAACTGCTGGGCACATCGCCGACGCTGCGTTTCGATGATGTCATCGGCGCGGGCGAAGCGAAAGCCGCGCTCACGGATGTGCGCGCGTTTCTTACCGAGCCTGCACAATTTACCGGCATGGGCGTGCGCGCGCCGTGCGGCATTTTGATGACGGGCGGGCCGGGCGTCGGCAAGACGCGGCTCGCGCAGGCGCTCGCGGGCGAATGCGGCGCGAACTTCATCGCGATCACGGGCAGCTACTTCAGCGCGAAGTATTACGGTGTCGGCATTCAGAAGGTGAAGCATCTGTTCGAGCTCGCGCGCAAGAACGCGCCGACGGTGATCTTCATCGACGAAGCGGACGGCCTCGGCAAGCGCACCGATACGGGCGGCGGCCCGGTCGAAGCGGAAAGCAACCGCATCATCAATCAACTGCTCGCGGAGATGGACGGCTTCGCATCGAACGAAGGCGTGATCATCGTCGCGGCGACCAACCATCCGGACAATCTCGACGAAGCGCTGCGGCGTCCCGGCCGTTTCGATCGCACGGTGCAGGTGCGTCTGCCGAGCGTCGAAGACCGCGCGGAAATCCTGCGCTTTTACGCCGCCAATCTGAAGACGAAATCCGAGGACATCGATTTCGACCAGCTCGCGCGGCTGACGACAGGCCTGTCGCCTGCCACGCTGTCGATGATCGTGAATCAGGCCGGCCTCGTCGCGCGCAAGGCGGGCGATCGCGAAGTCGGCGCGACGCATTTCATGGAAGCGATCAAGATCGCGCGCATCGGCGATGTCAACGGCGCGGAACGTGCCCTGTCGGACGACGAACGCACGCGCATCGCGGTGCATGAAGCGGGTCACGGACTCGTCGCCGCGCTGCTCGGCACGGGCGTGCTCGAAGAGGTCACGATCCTGCCGCGCGGCGGCGCGCTCGGCGTCGCGCTCATCACCAAGATGCAGGACAAGCATCTGTATCGTGAGACGGAGCTGCGCAACGAGATTCAGGTTCTGCTCGGCGGACGCAATGCGGAGCTGCTGATGTTCGACGAAGCATCGAGCGGCGCGGCATCGGATCTGCAGGAAGCGTCACGGATCAGCCTCGACATGGTGTCGAAGTTCGGCTTCAATGCCGACGGCAATCTGTTCAGCCTCGCGGCCCTGCCGCAGCAGTATGCGGGCTTGCAGTTGAAGAACTCGATCGAGCACGCGAACGCGCTGCTGCACGATCTGAGCGATGCATGCTTCGCGCTGTTGCAGGCGAACGAGCCGGTCTTGCGCGCGATCGCCGACCAGTTGCTGGAGTCGGAGACCGTGCCGGGCGAGACGGTTTATCGTCTCATTCGCGAGCATGCGGCGGTTATCGCGCAGGCAGAAGAGGAAGCGGCGAACGTCGTGCTGGCGGCATAGGGGCTAGCGGCATGAAGGCCGATGCGGTCGGGCGGAATCTCATCTAACGGGCCCGTCTCGACCGCGGACTGAATTGCCCGATCACCTCCGCGAGAATGCGCATACCCTGCCCTATCTGCTCGACGCTCAGGCTCGCATAACCCAGAATCAAACCCGCCGCGCGGCTTCGCCCTGAGGCCGCCTCGCCCGCGAACAGCGGTGACACCGGATAGACCCCCACACCCCGCTCGCTGGCCGTCTTTACCAGAGCGGCCTCGTCCTTCGCACGCATCGCGGGCAGCCACAACAGGACATGCAGGCCCGCCGCCGATCCGGTGACGTGGGAACCGGCGGGCAAATGATGCGCGATGGCATCCAGCAGCGCCGATCGGCGGCGCTCGTACTCGCGCCGCATTCGCCGCACGTGACGCTCGTAAGCGCCGCTTTCGATCAGCGAAGCCAGCACACGCTGTTCGAGCACCGGCGCGTGCCGGTCGCAGAGCCGCTTGGCCTGCCGGAACACCGGCACGAGCTCGTGCGGCAGCACCAGATAGCCGAGCCGCAAATGCGGCGACAACGCCTTGGAAAACGTGCCGACATAGATCACGCGGCCCCCCGCGTCGATCGATTGCAATGCGTCGATCGGGCGCTGGCCGTAGCGGAACTCGCCGTCGTAATCGTCCTCGATGATCCACGCGCGCCGACGTTGAGCCCATTGCAGCAGTTCGAAGCGCCTGCCGATCGGCAAGACGCCGCCCAGCGGAAACTGGTGCGAAGGCGTGACATAGGCCAGTCGTGCGCGATCATCGTCGGGAATGCGGCTGGTGTCGATGCCATGTTCATCGACCATGGCGGGCAAGAGCCGCGCCCCCGAAGCCTCGAAGCAATGGCGCGCGATCAGATAGCCGGGGTCCTCGAAGACGAAGGCATCGCCGGGATCGAGCAACAGGCGCGCGCACAGATCGATGGCCTGCTGTGTGCCGCTCACCACGACGATCTGCTCCGCATCGCAGACGAGGCCGCGCGCGCGCCCCAGATACGCCTGAAGCGCACGCCTCAACGATGCATCGCCTTCGGGTGCAACGTAGTAGAGATCGCCTCGCTGGCGCAGCAACTCGGCCTGATAGGCGCGCCGCCAGATCAGCGTGGGGAAGTCGCGCGCAGAGAGCGCGCCATACAGGAAGTCGATGCGGCGTTGAAAGGCGGAAGGCAGCGTCGGCGTGCGTATCTTTTCCACACGACGCCCGTACTCGGACAAGACTGGAGCGCTACGGGCGCGGCGGGGCGACCGCTTCGATGATGCGCGTGTCGCCGGCTGGCTCGCGACGCGCGCGGCACGGCCCGCCGACGTGACGATGAATCCTTCCGCGGCGAGTTGCTCGAACGCCGATGTGACCGTGGTCCGCGATACGCCGAGCTCGGCCGCGAGGGCGCGCGTCGATGGCACGGGGGCGCCGGCGGGAAGCGTGCCGTCCGCGATTTGCGCGCGCAGCAGATCGTAGATGCGGCGTCCGGTTCCGGTGGCGCCATCGTTGGACTTGCGAAACTGGACCATGAAAAGTGATCGAAACTGGATCTTCTCATTGTGCCTGTTTCGCGCGACAGTGGCGGACCATTCGCACTCCTCTCTCGAGAAACCACGATGTATATCCCTCCGCACTTCGCACAGACTCGTCCCGAGGAACTGCTTCGGATCATCCGCGCGCATCCGCTGGGCATCCTCGTCACGCATGGCATCGCCGGGCTTGACGCCGAGCACATCCCCTTCGAGTTCGATCCGGACCAGGGCACGCATGGCATGCTCACCGCACACGTGGCGCGCGCCAATGATCTGTGGCGCCGCTGTCCGTCGGGCACGCCCGTGATGGTGGTCTTCCGCGGGGTGGACGCGTACATTTCCCCGAACTGGTATCCGAGCAAGCATGAGGCGCACAGGCAAGTGCCCACATGGAATTACGAGGTCGTGCATGCGCACGGCACGCTCACCATTCGCGACGACGAGCGCTTCGTGCGCGGCATGGTCGCGCGACTCACCCGCCGGCACGAAGCGAGCGAGCCTGCACCGTGGAAAATGAGCGACGCCACGCCCGAATTCATCGATGGCATGCTGCGCTCGATCGTGGGCATCGAGATCGCGGTGACATCGCTGGTAGGCAAATCGAAGCTCAGTCAGAACAAGGAGGCGCGTGATCGCAACGGCGCCGCGGGTGCGCTCGCGTCGCGCGGACATCACGAGCTCGCGCAATCGATGCGCACGGATGCGTGAACTCGGACACAAGGTGCCTCACATGTCGTTCATTGCGTTTCTGATCGCCGCTATCGTTCTCGCCATGACACCCGGTCCCGGGATCGCTTACGTCGTCGCGCGCACGGCTGCGGCGGGCCGCTCCGAAGGGCTGGCTTCGTGCATCGGCACCGCGATAGGCGGGCTGGTCCACGTGCTCGCCGCGGCGCTCGGACTTTCCATGCTGGTCGCGAAGTCCGCGATGCTCTTCGGCATGCTCAAGTACATCGGGGCCGCGTATCTCGTCTATCTGGGAATACGCCTGCTGTTGCGCGCGGATCCGCCGCATGACGCGGAACGCGTTGGGTCGCAAGGTGTTCGCCGCGCGCTGCGCGAAGGCATCATGGTCGAAGCGCTCAACGTGAAGACGGCCCTCTTCTTTCTTGCTTTTCTGCCGCAGTTCGCCGATCCGGCGCGAGCGCTCGCGCCGCAACTGGCGTTGATGGGAAGCGTCTGCGTCGTGCTGAACACGCTCGTCGACGTCATCGCGGTGCTCGGCGCGGCACGCCTGCTTCGATCCGGCGTGCTGCAAGGCCGGCTGCTGAACCGCATTTCAGGCGGCGTCATGGTGGGGCTGGGTGCGTTCCTCGCGATGGCGCGGCGCGCAGCGCACGCGGGATAACACCTACCGGACGCGAAACTTGAGCAAAGAACATTGACGGCGCTTTTATGCGCCCGAATACTAGGGCTCCGCTGCATCGCGTGCACGCGATAGACGCTCGCAACGACATAGGGAACTCGATATGAAGAATACCTCGCTCGTACGATTCGTCACGAAGGCTGCCCTTGCAGCCTCGACTGTCATGTTCGCGACGTGCGCCAACGCCGCCGAGCCAATCAAGATCGGGCTGGCCAACTGGGCCGATACACAAGCTGTCGTGTACACCGCGAAATACGTTCTCGAAACCAAGCTGCAGCAGCCGGTCACGCTGGTGACGACGGATATCGGCATTCAGTATCAAGGTATCGCGCGGGGCGACCTGGATCTCATGCTCGGAGCCTGGCTGCCGGTGACGCACGGGGCCTATTACAGCCGCTACAAGAATGACATGGAGGATATGGGCATCATCTATACCGGCGCGAAGATCGGCTGGGCGGTTCCGGATTATGTACCCGAAAGCGAATTGTCCTCACTCGCCGATCTCAACAAGCCCGACGTCAAGACCAAGCTGGAAAGCAAGATTCAAGGTATCGATCCAGGCGCGGGCGAGATGGTCGCGTCCGAGAAGACGATCAAGGCCTATGACCTCGCGGGTTATAACCTGATTGCGGCAAGCGAGGCCGGGATGTTGGCGGCGCTTTCGCGTGCTTATCAATCGAAGACCTGGATCGTGGCGACCGTGTGGAGCCCGCATTGGTTGTGGCAACGGTGGAAGATGCGATATCTGAAAGATCCCAAGGGCACCTTGGGCGGCGAGGAACAGATCCACGGATTCGCGTCGAAGAAATTCGCAGGCAAGTTTCCGCGCGCCGACGTCTTCGTTCGCCACTTCAAGTTGACCTTGGCCGACGTCGAAGCAATCGAACTCGACGGAAACACCACGAACGACTGGAATGCCGCAGCGAAGAAGTTCGTCGACGCACATCCGGAAAAAGTCCAGGCGTGGTTGCAGCAATGAGCCTTGAAGGCGAGCCCGGATTGCCGGACCCGCTTCCGGTCTTTCTTCACGAGGCCGGCGATCATTTTCTCGCCGGCTTCGATGTCAGTCCTGCGTGCGCCTGAGCGCGCCCGCGCATCTCTGACGCATTGGGAGACGAATGGCTCGCTTCAGAGCGATGACGTGCGCGGAAGATAGCCGGCCGGCTTGCGGCCGAGTTTGCGGCTCACCTTGAGCGCAAATAGCACCGGTTTCGAGATGTGCGGACGCAGGATCGCGTGCTTGCGCACATAGTGCGGCACGTGCCATTCGGAACGCGTGCCTGCATAGAAGAGCGCGGCATGACCAGCGCGCAGCGTGCGCGGTTCCTGGCCTTCCGCCGTGATGATGACCTCGCCTTCGATCACGTAAATCGTCTCGTCCTCCTCGAAATACCAGTTGAAGCGTCCGGCCGTGCAATCCCACACCCACGATGTCGTCGTCGTGTCGGGACTTTTCGACCACTGACCGCAACGCGCCACCGGATTGCCTTCGAGGATCCATGACGGATCGATCGGAGATGGCTCCAGCAGGACTTCGTCTAGCCGGACAGACTCGAAAACGGAAGATGTCATGTAGGTTCCCTCAACGTTGCTGATGATCGGTCATAAAGCGATTAAGCAAAACGCCCATTCGCTTTATCCGGTGATTTGGCTCCGTTTGGAACGGACTCGGTTGCCTTGTGCCGCGCGTCATTCCCGCTACTCGCTCGTCTCGTGTTGTCTATAACAAGACACCTCCGCGGCGAAATCGTTCCTTACAATTGTAATGTTAGCGAATTACCGCGCAGTTCAGGAGCAAATACTTAAGCGCTATGAGGGAAAGCAGACATAACTTTTTTCGGAATCGTTCTCGATTCGCCGACCCCATTGATTTTGAAGATCAAGAGCTCATCGAACATGCGATCTGCGTTTAAGCGTGAAGAATTTGCCTTGAAAAAGAGTGCGGTCGCGTAACTGTTACTCGCTTGGACAACCGCTTCTGAAAATGTTGGACAACGCACCGAAAGGGAAAATCGATAGGAGGTTTAATCGCTCCACACGTGCAAGACAACGCGAAAAACATGCGCGAAAAGACAAATACATATAGCGGCTCTGAGGGAAAGAACGTTGCCCGTCATGCGTCTTGGACCGCAGAAGCGTACATCGGTCATTTGGAGCGGGGAGGCAACTCATGACGCCGATCGTTTTTGGGGGCCGGTTTGGCTGGCTTCATGCCGGCCATGGCAAGCACGGCGTCGTGCTATGCAAGCCTTTTGGACATGAAGAGTCCTGGGGTCATAAAGCCATGCGTCATCTGGCCGAAGATCTGGCCCGCATGGATATCCCGGTCTTGCGCTTCGATTATCTCGCCACGGGCGATTCGGTCGGACTCGATCATGACGGCGATCAGCTCGATGGGTTCGTCGCGGATATCGGTGCGGCTGTGGATTGCCTGCGCAACGAGACGGGCGTAACGAAGGTCACGTTATGCGGCTTGCGTCTCGGCGGGACGCTGGCGGCGCTCGCGTCGCATCATCCCCTCGTGGATTCTCTCGCGTTGCTTGCGCCCGTACTGAATGGACGCCGCTATCTTCGCGAGTTGTCGGCATTGCACAAGGCGTGGGTCGAGAACCTTCCTGTGCCCGTGCGGGCCGGGCAGATCGATTCGCCCTTCAGCGTGCTCGGGCAAATCTATAGCGATGCATTTCGCAGCCGGTTGAGCGAGCTCGATCTCGGAAAGGCCATGAGCCGTCAGAGCGCGATCCCGAAGCGCGTATTCGTTGTCGATGTGATGCCCGGAGCCAGTCAGGCGCTTTACGCTCCCCTGCGCGATCGAGGCGTCGAGGTCCACACGGACAGCTTCGACGACTACTTCGAATTCATGCAGGAGACCGCGTCGTCCGTCCTGCCGGAGAAAACCCTCACGCGAACCGCGCAATGGATCGCACAGGGCATGATGGAAGGCGGCTCCGTCGATCTAATGAAAGGCCGCACGAGAAAGCCGACGCGGCCAGGGACGAGCCGCGATGCGATCATCGAGACGCCGGAAGCGATCGAGCGCCCGGTGGTATTCGGTGCAGCCGGACTCTTCGGCATCCTGTGCGAGCCGCGCGACCGGCTCGTGGGCGGGCCGGCCATCGTCATCACCAACACTGCGGGCAGCGTGCATCACGGCGACAGCCGCCTGTCCGTGCGCATCGCGCGGGAGATGGCGCGACGCGGTATCGCGTCGATGCGCATCGACGCGCGCGGCATCGGCGACAGCCCGCCGCGCTCGACGGACGAAGCACCGGACACGGCGGCGCCGATTCATGCGCAAACCATTGTCGAAGACGTTGCGACCGCCGCTGCATGGCTCAAGCGCAAGGGCTACGATACGGTCCTCACGTTCGGCATCTGCTCGGGTGCCTATAGCGCGTTGCGCGCATCGCTCATCGAGCCATCGATCGCGGCTGTCATCGCGGTCAATCTTCAGCGCTTCTACATCCCCGAAAGAATGACGCTGCAAGAGCTCAGGAACGAAAAACGCAATTCGATGGCGCGTCTCGGTCCGGCCATTCTGAAGCCCTCGAAGTGGTGGCTGGTTTTGAGCGGCAAGCGCGGACTCAAGCCGATCGCCAAGGCCTTCGCGTCGAATGCCGCGGCGCGCCTGCAATCGCAACTGCTCGGCGTGCATCGCAAGAAGGCCGTCGGCGGCACCGTCGAAGCGCCGATCACGCATCCGCACGGCGTCATTCAGACGCTCGAGCGCAAAGGCGTGCAAACGCTGCTTCTGTACGGCGCGGGCGACGATGGCCTCGATCAGCTCAATGCTCACTTCGGCAGGCACGGAAAGAAGCTGTCGCGTGTCGCGCGAGTGAAGACCGCGGTGTGCAAGGATGTCGATCATGCGCTTTACGATCCGCGCGCATTCGCGAGAGTGATCGCGCTGTCCGAGACGTTCATCCGGGAACTGCATCCCGAGAGCACGCCGGTGATCGACACCGTCGCCCCGCCTCTGGGTGTTTCGCAGCAGTTGTGAACCCGCGTCGCGCGTCATGAAAAACGGGCCCGTCATGGGCCCGTTTGCGTTTCTTGCCAATGCGTCAGATGCCGTGCGCCATGAGACGCGACGCGTACCAGTCGACGAACTGATCGACATACGTTTCCGTGAAAGGCGAGTACGGTCCGGGCACATACCCCGGGTCCTGCGCGCCACGGTGATTGATCGCGACGAGGCTCGCATCCTGCGCGTTCGTCGCGACCCAGACCTCGGTCAACTTCGTGATGTCGTAATCCACGCCCTCCACCGCGTCGGCATGCACGAGCCATTTCGTGCGCACCAGGGTCTTTTCCGGAGTGAGCGGAACGATGTAGGTGATCATGGCGTGGTCGCTCATCACGTGCGTCCACGAGTTGTGCGTCCACATGTGCGTGTCGCCGAGGTCGCGACGCGCGAGTTTGCCCAACAGCTTCTGGCACGCGACCTTGGTGTCCATCGTCTGCGATTCGCCGTTTCCTGCGATAACCAGCCGCTGCGTCCGGAAATGCGTCGCGACGTCTCCGCTCAACGCCTCGACGGGCGCGCACAGCAAGCCTTCGCTTTCCCAGTCCTGCTGGCTTTCGGCGTTGCGCTTGTAGTACGCGTCGAGCGCCTGCAGCGACTCCTCGTTCATGTGATCGGTGCTGAAGCCGAAATCCTCGGGCAGGAACGACACCGTCAGTTCGGGATGCCCCGCTTCGCAGTGATAGCACTCGCGGTTGTTCTCCATGACGAGCTTCCAGTTGCCGTCTTCGACGATCTCCGCTTCGTACGCGATCTTCGTATTCTGCAAATCGTACGATGCGAAGCGCGGCGTCATGGTTTCTTCGAGCTTCGCGATGTCCGCCGGCGGCTCGTCGGCGAAGCACACGAAGACATGCGTGCCGACCACCTTGATATGAACCGGCAACAGGTTGCGGCAGGTCGCGTCGAAGTCCTTGCCCATATGCTTCGTATGTCGCAGGCTGCCGTCGAGGTCGTACGTCCATTGATGATACGGACAGACCAGCATGCCGACCGTCGATTTTCCGGCTTCCTTCAGGCGCGCGCCACGGTGGCGGCACACGTTGCGATAAGCGCGGATAGCTTCATCGTCGTCGCGCACGATGATGACCGACGCCCTGCCTATATCGACGACGGAAACATCGCCCGGCTCCGGAACATCCGCCGTCACGCCGACCATGATCCAGTGCTTGTGAAAGAAGATATCGACGTCGGTTTCGAAAACGTCCTGTCGGCTAAAGACATCGCCGGGCAATCCGAACCCGGGTTCGCGGCTGCGAATAAGTTCACCGAGAGGCTTCAATTGAAACTCAGACATCTTTCATCTCCAACGTTCAGGGTTATCGGGACTTCGAATGTTCCCGCGCTGGCGTCAGTATTGGATTGCCGAAAGATGCCGTCAATGCGCTTTATTTTCGCGAATTCATTACTTTGAATTATGGCGTGACACCAGCTGCATGACGCAAAAGATCGATGAGCGTTTGAACCGTCGGCGTGAGGGTGCGGCCATTGGGCACGACGACATAGTAGGCATCGCTCAATGGAAGTGACGCGCTCGTAAGACGAACGAGTTCGCCGGATGCCAGATGCTCGTGAAGCAATCTGCCCCAGCCAAGCGCGACACCTTGCCCATGCCGCGCGGCCTGAACCGCGTCGTTATAGAGGCATGTTCGCAGACCATACTTGAGCTTCATCGGGCGCACGCCCATCGCGCGAAACCATTCTTCCCAGGTCAGCCAGCCTTCCGAGGTCGCGTCATAGGAGATGAGCGTGAGGTTGGCCAGTTCATCCAGCGAACCGGGCGCGCCATATTCCTCTTTCCATTCCGGCGAGCACACCGGAAACACTTCTTCATCGAACAGAAGATGCGATGTTCCATCGCTCCACTTGCCATTGCCCCACCGCACGGCAACATCGACTTCGTTATGGCGAAGATCGGCAGTGAACATCGTTGTCGTCAGCCGCAAGCGAAGATTGGGCTGAAGACGCTTGAGCTTCGCGAGACTCGGCATCAGGCGAAAATGCGAAAACGCGGCCGTGGTCGCCAGCACCATTTCCTCTTCTTCGATGCCCGTCGACAGGCGGTCGAACACACCGGCGATCTTGCCCATCGCTTCCGCAACGACCCTGTACAGCGCGTCGCCTTCGCTCGTCAACATGGTGCCGCGATGCAAGCGGTCGAGCAGGCGAACGCCGAGCAGTTCTTCGAGAAGCCGGATCTGGCGGCTCACCGCGGCCTGTGTCACGCCGAGTTCCACGGCAGCCTGAGTAAAGCTTCGCAGCCGCGCGACAGCTTCGAATTCGACCAGCGCCGTGAGCGATGGAATGAGCCGCCGATAGCCCTTCGCGCCGTCAGTCACTGCTTTCATCGTGAGCTTGCATGGTGATGGATGATTCGAACACGCTCCGGGCGGCGCGGCCATCGCGCCGCGCGCCCGAGACTCGTCACTCAGCCGTTACAGCGACGCCTTGATCTTCTCGGCTGCGGCCGGCGTAACCCACTTCGTCCAGACATCCTGCTTCTCCTTGAGGAAGCGCTTCGCACCGTCTTCGCCCGTCGCCTGGTTGTCGGTCATCCAGACCATGACCTGCTGAACGTCGGCGGTCTTGAACGAACGCGTGTCCAGATACTTCATGACGTCCGGGCTCGTCCGTTCCGCAAACGGCTTCGCGACCAGCGTGTACAGGCGTCCCACCGGCCATGCCGTCGGCTTCGGATCAGGACAGTTCGCCACGGTCGTGCAACGCTTCCATTCGGCCTCGTCGACGGGAACGCCCGGGTCGAGCTTCACCATCTGGTACTTGCCCAGCAGCGATGTGGGAGACCAGTAGACGCCGAGCCACGGCTGCTTGCGCTCGTACGCCTTGGCCAGCGACCCGTCGAGACCCGCCGCCGAGCCCGTATCGATGAGCCGGAACCCTGCCTGGTCGGCCTTGTATGCCTTGTATAGTTGCGCGGTATTGACCGTAATGCCCCAGCCTTGCGGGCCGTTATAAATCACGCCCTTTCCAGGGTTCTCCGGATCGGGGAACAGTTCCGGATGCTTGAGGGCGTCGGGAATCGTCTTGATCTCGGGGTGCTTATCGGCGAAGTACTTGGGGATATACCATCCATAGACCGCGCCTTCCTGAATCACCTTCGAGGCCATGACGATCTTCTTTGCATCGATACCCTGTTTCACGATGGCGGGCAGCAGATCGATCGCGCCTTCCGACACGATATCGGGCTTGCCCTTGTCGACCATCGAGGTAATCGTGGGAACGGTGTCGCCGATCACCATGTTCACCTGACAGCCATAGCCTTCTCCGAGAATCATCTTGTCGACAGCGGCTTCGAGTTCAGCGCTTTGCCAGTTCATGCTCGCGATGGTCACGTTCCCGCAACCGGCGGCGTTGGCTTGCGACACGCCGCAGAAAGCGCCGGCTGCGACAAGCGCCCCTATGAATTTCAGTTTCATGGCAGTTCCCTAAAAGTTGCGTTGGATTAAACGATCGACGACATCATTCATGCACGAGATGCCGCGCCCGGAACATCGGCGCATTCGCGCTCATCGGGAGGCACGCGCACCGCGTCGTGCTCTTCGTCCGGCGTGATGAGCGCGGCGGCGAGCTGGCGCAGATTCACGGTGCCCAAGGGGTGATTGCCCGAGCCGACCACGATCAGGTGCTCGATTGACGGCTCCCGGGTCAATAGCGAAATGGCGTCCTCGATGGTCGTGTCATTGGCGACGTGCTTGCCGACCGCCGCGACGCCGGATCGAAGCGGCGACATCACGCCATCGACACGCACGACGCGCCCGCGATTCACCTGCTTCACGAAGTTGGTCACATAGTCGTCGGCGGGGCGCAGCACGATGTCCTGTTTCGTGCCTTGCTGGACGATGCATCCGTCACGCAGAATCGCGATCTGGTCGCCGAGCCGGAGCGCTTCATCGAGGTCGTGCGTGATGAAGACGATCGTCTTGCGAATCTCCTTCTGCAAATCCAGCAGCACGGTCTGCATATCCATGCGGATCAGCGGATCGAGTGCCGAGTACGCTTCGTCCATGAGCAGAACGGGCGCGTCCATCGCCAGCGCGCGGGCCAGGCCGACGCGTTGCTGCATGCCGCCGGACAATTGATTCGGGTAACGCTGCTCGAAGCCCTTGAGTCCCACGCGCTCGATCCATCGCATTGCCGTGCCGAGCGACTCCTTTCGGGTCACGCCGCACACTTCGAGGCCGTAGATGACGTTATCCAGCACATTGCGATGAGGAAGCAGCGCGAACTTCTGAAACACCATTGCTGTTTGACGGCGGCGGAATTCGCGCAGGTCCCGGAACTTCATCTTGCACACATCGACGCCGCCGATCAGCACTTCGCCCGCAGTCGGGTCGATGAGGCGATTGATGTGCCGGATGAGCGTCGACTTGCCCGAGCCCGAGAGCCCCATGATGACCTGAATGGAACCGGCGGGAATATCCAGGTTGATATCGCGAAGGCCGAGCACGTGACCCGTCTGTTGCAACAGATCGGCCTTGGACAGACCGTTTTTCACTGCGTCGACGTAGGATGCGGCCTTGGGTCCGAAGATCTTGTAGAGATTCTGGATCTTGATGCCGCCTGCTTTGATGTCAGCCATGGACCACCTCCTGATGCTTTTGGAGCCGCTTGCCATATGCCTGACTGACCCGGTCGAAGATGACCGCGATGCCCACGATAGCAAGACCGTTGAAGATACCGAGCGTGAAGTATTGATTTGCGATGGCCTTCAGCACGGGCTGCCCGAGCCCTTGAACGCCGATCATCGCGGCGACGACGACCATGGCCAGCGCCATCATGATGGTCTGGTTCACACCTGCCATGATGGTCGGCAGCGCGAGCGGCAACTGAACCTTCAGAAGCCGCTGCCAGCCCGAGGAGCCGAACGCGTCCGCGGCTTCGAGAATGTCGCGGTCGACGAGGCGAATGCCGAGGTTGGTCAGCCGAATCATCGGCGGGATCGCATAGATGACAACCGCGATGAGACCAGGCACGCGGCCAATGCCGAGCAGCATCACGACGGGAATCAGATAGACGAAGCTCGGCATGGTTTGCATCACGTCGAGCACGGGATCGATCACTCTGCGCACCCGGTCAGACTTCGACATGAGAATGCCGATCGGCAAACCGATCACGATTGAGAGGAACGTGCATACGAAGATCATCGACACGGTGCGCATCGTGTCCTGCCACATGTCGAGATAGCCGATCAGGGCGAGGGTGACGAGGCAGCCTAGAACGACCTTCCAGTTGCGGCTCGCCGCCCACGCCACGACGAGAACGAGCAGCATGATGACAGGCCAAGGCGTCTGTGTCATGAAGCGCTCCGCCGTCATCAGGAACTGCTGCAGCGGCTGAAAAAAGCTGTCGATGGGGTCGCCGTATGCCGCCGTGAAAGCGCGGAAACCGTCATCGATCGAACGCTTCATATGAAGAAGCGATTCATCCTGCATATGCGGAAATTTGTTTAACCAGTCCATGTGTTCCTCCGTCATTCGGTTGATGCGTCACTCCACCCCTGCCGACCATTCCTTCATGCTGAGATTCGCCGTTGCGCCTATCGTCAGGAACGGCTGGGGCGGCAGCCGCTTCGGCGCGGCGAACCCCCTGAAGACCTGAACGAGCCAAGAATCCATGCCGAGCGCGGCTTCGGCGGCTGCTATGCCCGATGCGGTGGCCTTCGTCGCACCGACGCCATTGCACGCAATGGCGGCGAAGATGCCAGGCTCGATCTCTCCGAACACGGGCACGCCGTTCCAGGTCAATGCCATCGCGCCTGCCCATCGGTATTGCATCGGCACGTCTTTCAGCATGGGGAAGCGCTTCTCGAACTTGCGGTCGTGAACCCGGCCCGCTCGCGCGATCGCGCCTTCGCTCACCTGCATGCGCGGGTTGTAGGTGTAGCGCGAGCGAATCAGGATTCGATCGCCCTTCTCGCCCTCCACCCTGCGCACGGTCGTGCCCATCGGGAATGCGGGCGTGGCCGCCCATGAGCGTTGACCGCCGAGGCGCTTCGGATCGAACGCCTCGGTCATCGATGCGTAGGTGTAGACGTGCAGAAGCTGCCCACGGAATAGACCGAAGCTCTGAGCCTGGCCGTTGTTCGCGAGAATGATCTTCTTCGCCTTGACCTTTCCTTTCGGCGTACTAATCGCCCACGACACGCCTTGACGCTCGAATGACAATGCAGGCGTGTTCTCGTAGAGCTTCACGCGGCCACTGAACGAATCGGCCAGACCTCGTATGTAAGCAGCGGGCTGGATGATGACAGTGCCGGGCGTATAAATCGCCGATGTGAAGGAACGGGTTCCGGTCACGTCGGCAATTGCCTGGGCATCGAGAAGCCGGTACGGCTCCTTCACCTTGTCCAGCTGCTTCGCATAGGACGCGACGTGCTCGTCGCCCTGCGGACCGAGCGCCACGTTGTACTTTCCGCAAGGGTCGAAGATATCCCTGCCCCAGCCCTTCTCGTTCGCCAGGTCCCGCGCAAGGGCGATCGCGGTCCGATGAACCTTGATATCGTGCCGCCGCTCGTCGCTGCCCGAGCCGCCGTAGTCTTCCGACGATACCTCGTGCGGCAGGTCGATGATGAAACCCGAATTGCGTCCGGTCGCGCCTTCGGCGACTTCGCTCGCCTCGAGAATGACGACGTTGAGCCTCGGGTCGAGCTGAGACAGACGCCGGGCCGCCGAAAGCCCGGCAAAGCCGCCGCCGATCACGACGACATCCGCATTCACCGTGCCGTCGAGTGGCGGACGCGGCGCGCGGCGGGGCAGCATCGATACCCAGCCTGACTGGCCGAGATGCTGGGGGAGTTTGCTCGCTACGAACATGATCTCTCGCTCGATGTGTTCAAACCGTGCGCTTCTCGCGCTCGACGAGATCGCCGAGTGCGCTGCGCAGCGCATCGATCTTCCTGGCCGACAGGCGCGACAACGGGCGACGCGGATTGCCCGCGCCGTAGCCGGTCATTTCGGCGGCGGCATAAACGGATTGCACATAGTCGCCTTCCCAGATCAGGGACATGGCGGGCTCGAGCAGGCGCCAGAGTTCGCGGGCGTCATCCCAACGATGCTCCTGCGCCGCCGTGACGAACTCGGTGCATGTCTTCGGCGCGAAGTTCGCGCCGCCCCAGATGAGGCCTTTGACGCCCGCGTACATCGCGTAAGGCACGAGGGCGTCCGCGCCGTTCATCATGGGAAGCCCGGTGCGAATCAGCGCTGCCTGCTTCGCGAGATCGCCGCTGCTGTCCTTGACCGCGAGGAACTCCGGAATCTCGCACAGCCGGCGCAGGAGCGTCGGGGTGATCTCCACGCCCACTGCCTGCGGCACGTTGTATCCGATGATGGGAAGGCCGCCGCGCGCCACGGTGGAATAGAACTCGAAGACGCCGTCGTCATCGGTCGGGCCTTCGAAGAACGGCGGCAGCACCATCACGCCGTCAGCGCCGCAGTCGGCTGCATGACGCGTGCGCTCCACGACATCGTCGGCGAGCAGGGCCGACGTCTGCGCGATGATCCTCGCGCGCCCGCCGATCACCTTCGCACCGAATGCGACGAGCGCCTTCGATTCCTCCTGCGAAAGATAGACGTGCATGCCGGTGCCGGAACTCAGCACGAAGCCGCGAATGCCCGCCGCAAGATAGCGCTCGATCAGGTGTTCGAGGCGCGCGTGATCCGGCTTGCCGTTTTCATCGAAAGGAGTGCTAATTGCCAGATTGATGCCAGGGAAAGGAAAGTCTTTCATGTCTTCACTCTTCGTCGGTTGCGTTGTCGTTCAGATCGAGCCAGATGGTCTTGAGCTGCGTGTACTGGTCGTGCGCGTGAAGGGAGTTGTCGCGTCCACCGAAGCCCGACTGCCTGTAGCCGCCGAACGGGGTGGTGATGTCGCCTTCGCCGAACGAGTTCACCGTCACGGTGCCCGCCCGGATCGCGCGCGCCGCCCGCAATGCACGCTTCCCGTTTCCGGCGAATACAGAAGCGGCGAGCCCGTAGTCGGTGTCGTTCGCGATATCGATTGCCTGCTGCAGGCTGTCCACCGTGATGACCGTCAGAACCGGTCCGAAGATTTCTTCGCGGGCATGCTTCGCGTCGTTGCTATCGACATCGACGATGGTCGGATGCACGTATCGCCCTTCGCTCGTCTGACCACCGTAGAGCACCTTGATATCGTCGGAGAGATACGACGCGACCTTCTCGTAATGCTGCGCGGACACCAGCGGCCCGATGCGGTTCGCCGGGTCGAGCGGGTCGCCGACGCGCCATTCGTCGGCGAGCTTCATGATTCTGTCGAGCAGGGGCGCCTTGATGTCGCGATGCACGATGAGCCTCGAAATCGCCGAGCAGTTCTCGCCCATGTTCCAGAGGGCGCCATTGACGATATGCCCTGCCACCGCATCGAGATCCGTCGCGTCGGGCATCACGATGCAGGGATTCTTGCCGCCCATTTCCAGCACAATCTCCTTGAGATTGCTTTCCGCCGAATAGGAAAGGAAGCGCCGCCCGGTTTCGGTCGATCCGGTGAACGACACCATGTCGATGTCGCGATGACGGCCGATCGGCTCGCCGACCGCGGGACCCGTGCCCGTCACGACATTGAACACGCCCGCGGGAATGCCGGCTTCGAGCGCGAGTTCCGCGACGCGCATGGTCGTGAGCGACGTTTCCTCGGCCGGCTTCACGACGAGCGAACAACCCGCGGCGAGAGACGGGCCGATCTTCCACGCCAGCATCAACAGCGGGAAATTCCACGGCAGCACGAGGCCGACGACCCCCACAGGCTCGCGCACGATCATCGAGATGTGGTTCTCGGATGCCGGCGAAACCTGGTCGTAGATCTTGTCGATCGCCTCGGCGTGCCAGCGCAGCACGTTGACGGTTTCGGGAACGTCGACCGTCTGGCAATCGAAGATCGTCTTGCCGGCATCGAGACTTTCCATCACCGAAAGCTCGAGCGCGTTCTGCTCGATGAGACCGGCCAGACGGAGAATCGCCTGCTTGCGCTCGGCCGGGTGCAGCTTGGACCAGCGGCCGTCATCGAACGCGGCGCGCGCGCTTGCGACAGCCGCGTCCACGTCCTGCTTCGAACAAGCCGGCACGTCCGCCAGATGCTCGCCCGTCGTCGGATCGAACGTCGCGAACGTCTCGCCCGTTGCGGCGCCGCAAGCCTTGCCGTCGATGATGACGGACGTAGGCAGCTTCAACCCCCGGGCGATCTTTCGATACTCGGCCCTGGACAACAAATCAGTCATATCAGTCTCTCATCGACACAGGTTTTCATGAGGAACCGGACACGACGCCCGGTTCGGGAAGCTAAAACTCGATCGGCACGTTCACGCCTTCGGGCGCAACGTACGACGCCATGTTTCGCCGCGCCAGATAGACGTGCGCCCGCACGACCTCTCCCGCCGCTTCTGCATCGCGACGCTGGATGGCGTCGATGATGTCTTCGTGCTGCTGCACCGCTTCCGCGAGCTCCGCGTCCATGCGCTCGTCGCGCGGCTGATAAAACGTCTTGCCAAGCCGAGCATGGTCGATCAGCAACCGGCACAGGCTCGGCAGCAGATACGGGTTGTGCGCCATCTTGCCTATCGCGAAGTGGAACTGGTCGTTCCACAGCACGCGCTCTTCCACGTTGTCGCCTTCGACCGCCGCGCGGAATCCTTCCTGTATGCGCTTCAGATCGTCGATCTCCGCCTGCGTCGCGTGCGCCGCCGCCAGCTTGCTCGTCGCGACGTAGATCAACGGAGCCGCGAGGAAATAGTTGCGCAGCGAGTCGTAGTTCATCGACGCCACGCGCGCGGCACGATTCGCCTCCAGCTCGATGTAACCCTCCGCCGCCATCTGCCGCATCAGTTCCCGCACCGGCGGGCGCGACAGGCCGAACTCCTCGGCCAGCGCCACTTCGTCCAGCGACGCGCCCGGCGCCAGTTCCATGCTCAGAATGCGATGCCGCAAAGCCTGACCCAACGCGCCCTTGCGGTCCTGGGACGATGCCTGACCGTCCTCTCGTTCGATTTCAACGACACTCGCCTTCATGTGTCCTCCTGTTGCGATCATAGTGTGTCTACAAATTGTATTCGTCAAGACTTCAATGTGTCTAATGCGGGAAGTCACTGAGAAATATGCGTTTTCCGATTCGAGCCTGTGCGACCGGCCCCGCTGCGGATGCATAACCTAAAGTAATGCGGCCCGGAAAATAAAGCGCATTGACGGTGACTTGGCGCGAACGAATACTCGTCGCACAGCGAAGGCAGCCGAACCTGAGAGGCACCACCCACACCTCTGCAATCGCACATTAAAACTATTTCCAGGAGCACGAGTATGGCGGGCGAACCAGCCGTTGACGCAGGCAGCGCAGTCGAACCCGGCGGCAGAGAGGCGATTCTGCGGGACGTGAGGTCGTATCGGCTTGCACGGGTGCAGGAGCAACTCCTCAAGCACAAGATCCCGGCGATCCTTCTGTATGACCCGGTGAACATCCGTTACGCGACCGACACGTCGAACATGCAGGTCTGGGCGGGCCGCAATCCCGCGCGCTATGTGATGGTCTTCGCCGATGGCCGCATCGTCGCGTGGGAATTTCACAGCAGCGAGCATGTGTGGGACGGGCTGAACCTCGATGTCGAACTGCGCGGCGCCATCAGCTGGACCTTCTTCAATGCGGGACATGAAGCCGAGCGCCGCGCCGAGACCTGGGGCGCCGAGATCGTCGACGTGCTCCGCAAGCATGCGCCCGGCGACCGCGTGCTGGCCGTCGACCGGCTCGACCCGTTCGGCGCCGCCTATCTGGAAAAGCATGGCATCACCCTGCTCGACGGACAGGCGTTGATGGAGACGGCCCGGCTCATCAAATCGTCCGGCGAGCTCGTCTTGATCGGCGAATCCTTGCGCACCGCCGAGAAGGGCATCGAGCGCATGCGCAGCGAGCTGCGCCCGGGGATGACCGAGAACGATATCTGGGCCCATCTGCATTTCGAAAATATCCGGCACGGCGGCGAGTGGATCGAGACCCGGCTGCTCGCGTCCGGTGAGCGCACCAATCCCTGGATGCACGAGTGCTCTTCGCGCGTTCTGCAGGACGGCGACCTGCTCGCGTTCGACACGGACATGGTTGGGCCGAACGGCTACTGCTCCGATATCTCGCGCACCTGGCTCGTCGGCGATGGCCGTCCATCGGATGAGCAGCGCACGTTGTACGAATACGCCTATGCGCAGGTCCACTTCAACATGGATCTTCTGCGGCCCGGCATGACCTTTCGGGAGTTCTCGGAAAAGGCATGGAAGATTCCGGACCCGTTCGTGAAGAACCGCTACTGCTGCCTTGCCCACGGCATCGGCATGGTGGACGAGTATCCGTCGATCGCGCATAGCGTCGACTGGGACAGCGCGGGCTACGACGGCCGCTTCGAAGTCGGCATGACGGTGTGCGTCGAAAGCTATATCGGCGCGGATGGCGGCAACGAAGGCGTCAAGCTCGAGCAGCAGGTCGTGCTCACGGAGCACGGTTGCGTCCCGCTCACGACGTGCAGCTTCGAGACCGACTGGCTGTGACTTGCGTCTCGAAAAGCGCGTTGTCGATAACCACATCACATCAGGAGACGTCATGTCAGGAAATCGTGGAGTCGTTTATGTGGGGCCTGGGAAAGTCGAGGTGCGCGGCATCGCGTTTCCCGAACTCGTGGACCCGGCGGGCCGAAAAGCCAATCACGGCGTCATCCTTCGCGTCGTAGCGACGAATATCTGCGGCTCGGACCAGCACATGGTTCGCGGCAGAACAACGGCGCCGGCTGGCCTCGTGCTCGGTCACGAGATAACGGGTGAAGTGATCGAAGTCGGCTCGGACGTCACGACGCTGCAAAAAGGCGATCTCGTGTCCGTGCCGTTCAACGTGGCCTGCGGCCGTTGCCCGATGTGCAAGGCGCAAAACACGGGCGTGTGCCTGACCGTCAATCCGTCGCGCGCGGGCGGCGCTTACGGCTATGTCGATATGGGCGGCTGGATCGGCGGACAGGCCGAGTTCGTGATGGTGCCGTACGCGGACTTCAACCTGCTCAAATTCCCGGATCGCGACCGCGCCATGAGCAGGATTCGCGATCTCACCTGCCTCTCGGACATTCTGCCGACCGGCTATCACGGCGCGGTGACCGCCGGCGTCGGGCCGGGCTCGACGGTCTATGTCGCCGGGGCGGGGCCGGTCGGTCTGGCTGCCGCGGCGTCGGCGCGATTGCTGGGCGCCGCCGTCACGATCGTCGGCGATGTGAATCCCACGCGGCTCGAGCACGCGCGGCGCGTCGGCTTCGAGACCGTCGACCTTTCGGAAGACGCCTCGCTCGCCGACCAGATCGCCGGTCTGCTCGGCGAACCGGAGGTCGATTGCGCGATCGACTGCGTCGGCTTCGAAGCGCGTGGACACGGTCACTCGGGCTCCCAGGCCGAAGCGCCCGCCACCGTCCTGAACTCCCTCATGGAAGTCACGCGCGCCGCCGGGAAGATCGGCATTCCGGGCCTCTATGTGACCGATGACCCCGGCGCGACCGACGCCGCGGCGAAGCACGGCAGTCTTTCGGTGCGCTTCGGGCTTGGCTGGGCGAAGTCACATTCCTTCTTCACCGGCCAGACTCCGGTGATGAAGTACAACCGGAACCTGATGCAGGCGATTCTCTGGGACCGGTTGAATATCGCCGAGGTCGTCAACGTGACGGTCATCGAGCTCGATCAGGCGCCCAGCGGTTATGCCGAATTCGATTCGGGCGTGCCGAAGAAATTCGTCATCGATCCGCACGGCAGTCTGAAGGCCGCTGCGTGAGTCTTCGGCGGTTGGGCTCGCGTTCATCGCGCGCCCAGCCAGACGCGGCTTGCGGGCGAACGTCAGTCGGGAATCTCGGGTTCGACCAGTTTTGCCAGTTGATCCAGCGACTCCTGCCAGCCGAGATAGCACAACTCGACGGGAATCGCCTCGGGCACGCCTTCCTGCACGATGCCGAGCTCGGTTCCACAGGAGACCTGTCGCAACGAGACCGTCACTTGCATCTCGCCGGGCAGGTTCGGATCGTCGAAACGGTCCGTGTAGCGGATCTTCTCGAACGGCACCAGCTCGATGTACTCGCCGCCGAACGAGTGGCCGTTGCCGGTGCCGAAATTGCGAAAGGACATCTTGTGCGTGCCGCCCGTGCGTGCGTCCAGTTGATGGACCTGACAGGTGCAGCCGTAGGGCGGAAGCCACTTCACGATGGCATCGGGTTCGAGGAAGGCGCGGTAGATGCGTTCGGGCGTCGCGCGCAAGACGCGGTGGAGACGGACGGTGCCGGTAGTCATGGTGTGCTCACCTTTCACTGGATGAATTGGACACACTTCCACGACGATACATCGAAGCCGGAATCGACAACCAAGCGGGTCATGGAAAACCCCGAGGGCATGCCGAGCGGTCGTTTCAGGCTTCGACGCGCTCCGGGTTTGTTTCGAAGACCGGATCGATGTTGCCGGATGGGCGCGTGACATCCGGCAGACGCCCGCTCGTCCCGTCGCTGGAAGAATCCGCTGAGCCGTCACGGCGGCGTTGTTTTTCCGCCGATGCGCGACGCACCGCCACGAACAACAGCGAAGCGAACACGACCGGGCCGATGCCCGCATTCAGAAACCGGCCGCAGATATCGCCCAAGCCCGGATACAGCCACGCCACGCCCAGGATTTCGCGTTCCCACGGCAGCCACCCGTCCCGCAGCGCTTTCGCGGTGAGCAGCGCGATGGGCACGCCGAGCCACGCGGCATCGTAGTTGAAGAGATACGGGCTGATCATGCAAGTTCCGGCGACGAGCGCCGTCGCGCGCACGGCCAGATCGTCCGACTGTCGCCACACCCAGAGCACCGCGCCCGCGGCGACGATCGCCTGGCACGCCTGAGCCCCGTAGGCGGGCGCGAGGGGTACATGAATGGCGCGCAGGGTCGCGAAGAGGCTCGCCGTCTGCCACCAGGGCAGCGCACCGATCGCGAGAGCGCTGTTGGCGAGGCTCACGCCATCCAGGAAGGCCGGAATCGCGGCCAGGCCGAAGACGGCGATCGATATTCCCGTCAGCAGCAGCGCGGTGACGCCGGCGGCGATGAAGGCGGTCCACATTCCGGCGCACGCGAGCACGAGCGGAAACAGGATCGCCAGATGCGGCTTGATCGACAACATGCCGATGCATATGCCAGCGAGAATCGGCCGCTTGTTCAAAAGCAGCAGAGCGCCGAGCGCGAGAGCGGCGGTGATGCACGAATTCTGCCCTTGCGCCATGGTCAGCCAGATACCCGGAAACGCGAGAATGGGCAGCAAAGCGCCGCGCATCGGCAATACCTTGCGCAACAGCACGACGAAAACGGCGGCCGTGGAGACCGCGAAGATCGCATACGCAACCGGCGCGGGCAGCAGCGCGAACGGCCGCAGCAGCAGAAAGAAGTTCGGCGGGTAGAAGAACGGGCCGGGCAGCGGCAGGTTCGGTGAGATGTGCCGCGCGGCATGGGCCAACGCCGGGTACGAGTAGGCTTCGAGCGGTGTGCCGTCGAGCCATAGGCGCGACGCCGCCCAGAACGTCGCAAAGTCCATCCCGTTCGGCTGCCCATACAGCGTCCAGCCATACCAGGCGCAACGCAGCCCGTAGATCAGCGACGCCAGCAGGATCGTCCCGCAATACGCGCGCAAACGCGCCCTGTTGAGCCAGTGAGCCGTGGAGTCCGACACCTTGGATGAATTTTCGAGCATGGTTCGCCGTATATCGGCAGGGATTGCCGATCCTTTAGCCCACCCGCTTCATTTGCATCCCAGGTGCTTCACGAGCACGAGTTCCGGATCATCCGCATCGACGTTGTCGATCCGGCCGCTCTCGACAAAACCCATGCGATGCAGAAAGTGACGCATCGCAGTGTTCGAGGCGTTGGTCGACGTGAATAGCTTCTCGCCCTTGCAGACCCGCTCGATCGCCGCGAGAATTTCGGTCGCGATGTGTCGGCGCCGTGGCCGGTTGCGCCGCGCGGCGGCGCCACGGGCATGCAAGAATGTCGATCATCGAAGCGGTGTCCGGAAGGAGGCTTTTGACATGAAGAACTCGCCGAAGATCTGGCCGATGATCTGGCCGATGATCTGCGCGTCGGCCTTCTCCCTTGCCGGCTGCATCGCTGGCGGCACGCCGCAGGGCACGACACATCTGAGCGCTACGCAATGTCGCGATCTCACCGCGCTCAGGAACAACGCGCCGCTCACGCACGAGCGCAATCTCAGTGAGCTCGCGGCGCTCAGGGCCGCAGGTTACGATCCATCGAAGTTTTTCGATCCGTACTACCCGGAAGATCTGCAGGCGGCGCAGCGTCAGGTCGATCGCTGGTATCAGGCGGAATGCCAGCAGACTCGGACGGAGTAAGGCGCATCGCCGACTTTTCCCGAGCCTCATCGCTCCTCCTGCGCCAACACCCGCTCCGCGCACTGCAAAAGCCCGTTTATCAAACGTCCGCGCGGCGAAGCACGCTGCCACAACAAGCCAAAGCGGCGCGGCTCCGTCTTCATCGCGAGCGCCAGCCTCACGACGTCGAGTCCCGCCGTCAAGGGCGAGACGATATCGGGCACGAGCGAGACACCGAGCCCGCGGTCGACCATCATCGCGATCGCCATCAGCGAGTTCAACTCGAACAACTCGTGCGGAACGATCTTCGCCGCCCGCAGATATTGATCCGCCTGCTTGCCGCCGCCAAGCGAGCGGTCGTATCGAATGAAGGGCTCGCGGCGCAGCAGCTCATGCGGGTCACGGCTCGCCTGCTTCGAATGCGCCAGTACGACGATCGGCTCCTCGCGCAGCAAATGCCAGTCGTACGCCTTTGGCAGCGTGAACGGCGGATGCAGGCAGATAGCCACATCGATATCGCCGCGCTGTAGCGTGTCATACAGCTCCATTGACGTTCCCGCCCGGATCAGCACCTTGGCCTGCGGAAAGTCGGCCGCAAAACGGGCGAGCACGTCGGGCAGGAGGCTCAGGAGCGCCGTCGTGATCGTGCCGATTCTCAACTCGCCCGCCGCCTCGCCTTCGAGCGCGGCCGCCTTCAGGTCCGAAAAGCCGCGCACGAGCGCGCGCGCCCGCTCGATCACCCGATGCCCGGCTTCGGTCGGCATTACGGTACGTCCGGCTCGCACGAACAGCGAGACGCCCAATTCCCGCTCGAGCGCCTGAATCTGCTGCGCGATCGCGGCAGGCGTCACGCCCACGCGGCGGGCGGCCTCGGCCATCGAACCACTGTCGACCACGGCCAGCAGGTTGGCGAGAAAATCGGTGTCCATGAAGATAGCTCAGCTATGTTTTGAAGATAGGCACAAATAGTTTATCTAAATTCATGGCAGTCTTAGACTCGTTTCCAGCATTCACGACGAACGACTGGAGATATGAGAAGCAAACTCTTCGTGCCGGCATCGCGACCGGAACTCTTCGCGAAAGCGCTCGCGAGCGCGGCCGATGCGCTGTCCTTCGACCTGGAGGATTCGGTCGCGGCCAACCGCAAGTGCGACGCGCGCGAGGCGCTACACGCACTGCTGCGGTCGAACGACATCGCGGCTCACGCGAAAACCCTGATCGTCCGCGTGAACGCGCTGGATACGCCGCATTTCGAGGCCGATATCGATGCGGTCGTTCAGTCCGGACTCGCTCTCATCAACCTGCCGAAGCCCGAATGCGTCGACGCCGTCCGTGCCGCCGTACGCGCCATCGAGCGGGCGGAACGCGCCAACGGCGTGACCCGGCCCGTGAAGCTTCTGCTCAACATCGAATCGCCCAGGGCGTTCCATCGCGCGGCTGAGCTGGCCGGTGCGCATCCGCGCGTCGCGGGGCTGCAACTGGGCCTCGGCGACCTGTTCGAGCCGCTCGGCATGGCTCGCCGCGAGACGGCGGCGATCGCGCAGGCGATGTTCGGTCTGCGCATCGCGGCGGCCCAGGCTGGCGTGTTCGCCTATGACTCGGCGTTCGCCGACATCGAGGACCAGGCCGGCTTTCGCGCCGAAGCGCAACTTGCCCGGTCGATGGGCTTTCTCGGCAAGAGCTGCATCCACCCGAGCCAGATTGCGCTGGCGAACGAGGTCTTTCGTCCATCGGACGACGAGATCGAGCACGCGGTGCGTGTCGTCGAAGCGTCGCGCGAAGCGGAAAGCAACAGCGTCGGCGCCTACGTGGTGGACGGCAGGATGATCGATCCGCCCTTCGTCGAACGCGCGCGCGTGCTCGTGCGCGATGCGCTCAGGCTCGGCCTGCTCACGCGGCAACAACGCGCGACGCTCGCCGGCGCGAACGTCCCGATCTGACGCGCGCAGCAACGCCGAATCACCGATACGGAGAGACTCTCATGCAGGCATCGCCACATCCATCACGCGCCGGGAGCGCGGGCCCGCTCGCAGGCCTGCGCGTGCTCGACCTGAGCGCCTATATCGCCGGTCCCTACGGTTGCACGCTGCTCGCGGACCAGGGCGCTGAGGTCATCAAGATCGAGCCGCCATCGGGCGACAACCTCCGCACATATCCGTCCACCCTGGAAGCCGAGAGCCGCGCCTTTCTCGGTGTGAATCGCGGCAAGCGCGGACTCGTGCTCGACCTGAAACAGCCGGAAGGGCTCGACGTGCTGCTGCGGCTCGTCGAATCGGCGGATGTGCTCGTCCACAACTTCCGGCCGAGCGTCCCGGGGCGGCTCGGCATCGCATACGAGCAACTGCGCGAGGTCAATCCGCGCCTCATCTATTGCGCGGTGACGGGCTATGGCGACGCAGGGCCGGACAAGGACAAGGCGGGCTACGATCAGGTGCTGCAGACCATGACCGGCATGTGCGCGCTGCAAGGCAAGCCCGAAGGCCCGCCCGAGATTCTCTACGGATCGGTGGTCGATTACTACGCGGCCGCGCTCGTCGCGGCGGGCGTGTCATCGGCGCTCTTCGAACGCGAGCGCAGCGGCGCCGGACAATATGTCGGCGTGTCGCTCCTGCGCAGCGCGCTCACGATGCAATCGGCGCGCATGATCTGGGCCGAGGGCGAACCGAAGGAAATCGGACGGGACATGCGTTCGGGCGGCATCACCGGCATCCATCCGACGCGCGAAGGCTACCTGTACATCTCCGCCAACACACCGCACTTCTGGACCTCGCTGTGCGAGAAGACCGGGCTCGAAGACCTCGCCCGCGACGCGCGATACGACACGGTCCGCAAGCGCGCGCAGCATCGCGACGAGATCGTTCCGCAGCTGCATCGCGCGCTGCAGGCGCGCACGGCGCTCGACTGGGAAGCACTCTTCGGTGACGCGGTGCCCTGCGCGGCGGCGCGCAGCATCGAAGACATGTTCGACGATCCGCAGGTCGCCGCCGAAGACATGGTGACGAGCTTCGAGTATCCGGGCGTCGGCCGCTATCGCGGCTTCAAGCATCCGATTCGCTTCGGCGCGACACCGGGACGCGATCCCGCGGCGGCGCCCGCATTGGGACAGCATTCCGACGCGGTGTTGCGCGACTTCGGCTGGACCGAAGCGGAAATCGAATCGCTGCGCGCGAGGCGCGCGGTGCTCTGAGGACACGCGCGATGCTGTTCGCGTTGCCATTCCTCGCGTAAGGACCGCACGCACAACGATATGAATGGAGACAGAAAGATGGAATCGACGACGACGCAACGCGCCACACCCCCCATGCGGACATATCGGAAGCCGCTGACGGAGCGCTGGTGGGCCGTGTTCGACATGCGCATCGGCGCGCTGCCCGTGCCGGTGTATCTGCTGCTCGTGGCCGTGCTCGCCGCGATGATGTTCCAGGGCAAGATCGCATCCGATCTGCCCACGGGCATTGCGCTGGTCGCGGTGGGCGGCTTCACGTGCGCGGAACTGGCGAGGCGCATTCCATGGATTCGCCATATCGGCGCGACGTCGATTTTCGCGGCGTTCATTCCCTCCATGCTGGTCTACTACAAGGTGATGCCGCCGACGCTCGTCAAGGCGGTCACCGACTTCACGAAGAGCTCGAATTTTCTCTATCTCTTCATCGCCGCGATCATCGTCGGCAGCGTGTTGAGCATGGATCGCCGCACGCTGATCAAGGGCTTCGTGCGCATCTTCATTCCGGTCGCGAGCGGCTCGGTGGTGGCCGCGCTCGTGGGAACGGGCGTTGGCGTCGCGCTCGGCATGGACGCGAGGCACGCACTCTTCTTCGTCGTCGTGCCGATCATGGCGGGCGGCGTCGGCGAAGGCGCGCTGCCGCTCTCAGCAGGCTATGCGCAGATTCTCGGCGTGGCGCAAGGGCCGCTCTTCGCGCAGGTGCTTTCTGCCGTCATGCTCGGCAACATCGCGGCGATCTGCTGCGCGGGCCTGCTGAGCTATATCGGCACGCGCAGGCCGAAGCTCACGGGCAACGGCCGGCTGACCGTCGCCGAAACAGCCGGCGGCCCCGCCGAGCGCGCGGCGCCTTCGTTCGAATTCGACGTGAGCTCGATTGCGGCGGCCGGCGCGACGGCCATCGCGCTGTACCTTCTCGGCGTGCTCAGTCATCAGTTGTTCGGCTGGCCCGCGCCGGTCGTGATGCTCCTGCTCGTGGTCGCGGCGCAGTTGTTCCAGGTGGTGTCGCCGCGCGTGCGGGGCGGCGCGCGCTTCATGTACAGCTTCTTCTCGACCGCTGTCACGTATCCGCTGATGTTCGCGATCAGCGTCGCGATGACGCCGTGGGGCGAGATCGTCACCGCGTTTCACTGGATCAACATCGTGACCGCCGTGTCGACGGTGCTCGCGCTGACTTTGACCGGCTTCTTCGTCGGGCGGCTCGTGGGCATGTATCCGGTCGAAGCGGCCATCGTCAACGCGACGCACAGCGGCCTCGGCGGCACCGGCGACGTCGCGATCCTGACCGCCGCCAACCGGATGGAGCTGATGCCGTTCGCGCAGATCGCGACGCGCATCGGCGGAGCCGTCACCGTGATGACCGCACTCGCGGTCTTCGCCTGCCTGCGCTAGGCAGGCGCGCGGGTTGCACACAAACATACGGCGCATCTTTCTTGCTTGCCACATGGAAGAGGTCGCGACTTCACCCTCGCCTGGCAACTCACCGTTTCCAGGCATGAAGCCGTCCTGGCAAGCGATGGAACGGAGGAGCCATGCGCCACATCAAAATCACATCTGGCATCCGCCGCGCAATTTCTGCCTCGCTGATTGCACTGCTTACCGCGTGCGGCGGCGGCAGCGACTCGGGCGGAAACCCAGGCGGAAGCAGTGCGTCCACGCCGGCGGGCGGCGTCCACCTGCAGGTCGTGTCGTTCGGGGATAGCCTGTCGGATGTCGGGACCTATGCGCCGATCGCAAGCGCGGTGGGCGGCGGGCGCTTCACGACAAATCCCGGCCAGGTATGGACGCAGGACGTCGCGCAGTATTACGGCGACACGCTCACGGCGGCTTACACCATCGACCTCGGGCACGAGTTGAAGCCGCAGAGCGGATTGGGCTACGCGCAAGGCGGTTCCACCGTCGCCACGCCGGCCAATCAGGCGCAATTTCTGACCGACGTGATCGGCGACGTCGAGATGCCCGTCAACGTGCAGATTTCGAGCTATCTATCCGCCCACGGCAGTTTCAATTCGGGCCAGCTGGTGCTCGTCTGGGCCGGTTCGAACGACGTGCGGCGTGCTGGCAGCCCGCCCGCCGCCAACGCGACGGTGCAGAATGCGGCCACCACGCTCGCGCAACTCGTCGGCCAGATCGTGCAGCACGGGGCCACGCATGTCGTGGTGGTCAACGCGCCGAATATCGGACTCGCGCCCGATGGCATCAAGTCGTCCGATGGCGGCGCGAACTTCACGCAACTATCGCAACTCTTCAATGCGACCCTGACTTCCGCGTTGCAGGCCAACGGTGTGCAGGGCAAGGTCATCGTGATCGACGCCTACACGTGGACGACGCAGACCATCGGGAACTTTCGGGCCAACGGGTTCACCGTGTCCAACACGGCACAGGCCTGCGACTCGCGAAAGACGCCGCGCGACACGGCCCTGCTCTGCTCGCCGTCCACCTACGTGTCCTCGAACGCCGACCAGACCTACATGTTCGCCGACGACCTGCATCCGACAACCCGCATGCACGCGCTTTTCGCGCAATACGTGGAGCAGCAGATCGCGGCGAGCGGGCTCGGTCGCTGATCTTTGCTTTTGCGTCGCGCCGATCGCTCGACAGGCCGAAAGCTCGGCCATCTGAATCGACGAATTCTGAGATTTCAGAACGGCGCGGATCGGCCTCGTGACCCCGCAAGATAATTCCACACAAAATCATAGACTTACCTCCGTTGCACCAAACGTCTCACTTGGCATGGGCCTTGCCTTGTCATTACGCATAGACCCGCCGCGAAAGCGCTTCGCGGTTCGAGGCCAGCCAGCCGGCACACAGCCGGCCACGTACGGAGACGACACCTTGACCCTGCCCTTGCCCGAGCGACCATCGGCGTTCCGATAGCCGGCACCCGCTTTCCCCGACCTGTTTTTCACCATCGCCATCGCGCGCCGTTTCAGGCGCCGCGCGAGAGGCTGTCGCCGCGAAACCGCCGACCAGGCCGATCGCGGACTCAACCACAACCAAAGGCCGGCCGCACACGCGCCGGCCCCGATAAAGTAAGGAGACATTCGTGCACATCACATCCCAAACCGCGCAGCATGACGATGCGCAGCAGGCATCGGCCCATAAGGAACGCTTCTGGCCCGAGGGCTGGTGGAAGCTGATGGAAACGCGCATCGGCATCATTCCGCTGCCGGTGTACGTGCTGCTGCTCGTGCTGATCAGCGGCTTCGCGGTGACGGGCAAGGTGCCGGGCGAAATCTCGATGGCGATAGCCGTGCTCGCCTTCTTCGGCTTCACGTGCGCGGAAATCGGCAAGCGCATGCCGCTCGTGCGCAACATCGGCGCGGCGGCGATCTTCGCGACGTTCATTCCGTCGGCGCTCACCTATTACCATCTGCTGCCGAAGCCGATCCTGCATCTCACGACGGAGTTCACGAAGCAGACGAACTTCCTGTATCTGTTCATCGCGTCGATCATCGTCGGCAGCATCCTGAGCATGGACCGGCGCGTGCTGATCCAGGGCTTCATCAAGATCTTCATCCCGCTCGCGCTCGGCTCGATCGCGGCGGCGATCGTCGGCACGCTGGTCGGCATGGCGTTCGGGCTCGGCGCGCGCCACACGCTGCTCTACATTGTCGTGCCGATCATGGCGGGCGGCGTGGGCGAAGGCGCGATTCCGCTGTCGATCGGCTATTCGGAGATCATGCATCTGCCGCAGGGCGAGCTCTTCGCGCAGGTGTTGCCGCCGGTGATGCTCGGCAGCCTCACGGCGATCGTGCTGTCGGGCGTGCTCGACATGGTGGGCCGCCGCTATCCGCATCTGACGGGCCAGGGCCGTCTGCAAGTCGGCGAGCAGGACGAGATGGACCCGGTGCAGGAAGAGATTCGCGGGCATATCGACGTGACGCACATCGCGGCGGCGGGCATCACGGCGATCACGCTGTATCTGCTCGGCCTGATGTGCCGGAACATCTTCGGTCTTCCGGCGCCGGTCGCGATGCTGTTTCTCGCGGTGCTGGTGAAGCTTGCGCGCGCGGTGTCGCCGCAGCTTCAGGAAGGCGCGTTCGTCGTGTACAAGTTCTTCTCGACGGCGGTGACGTATCCGCTCCTGTTCGCGATCGGCGTGGCGATGACGCCGTGGGACAAGCTGATGGCCGCGTTCACGGTGGCGAACATCGTGACGATCGTGGTGACGGTGGCCACCCTGATGGGCACGGGCTTCGTGGTGGGTCGCCTGATGAAGATGTACCCTATCGACACCGCGATCGTGAACGCCTGCCACAGCGGCCAGGGCGGCACGGGCGACGTGGCGATCCTGACCGCCGCGAACCGCATGACGCTGATGCCGTTCGCGCAGATCGCGACGCGCATCGGCGGTGCGATCGTGGTCACGCTGACCCTGCTGGTGCTGGCGCACTTCGGATGACAAACAATGACGATGCTGGGCGTCCCGCTGTGGGCGGTGTTGGCAAGCGTGGCGCTCTATGTCGCCGCGGCGGCGGCCGCGGTAGAAGTGGCGTGGCATCGCGGGCTGGACGCACTGACCGAAGCGGGCGCGCACCGGCTCGATCTGTACGCCGCGAGCCTCAGGAGCGAGCTGGGCCGCTACGAGATCCTTCCCGCGATCGCAGCGCGCCAGGACAGCATCAGGGCGCTGCTCGAAGCGCCGCCCGACGCGCGGCGCGCGCTCGTTCCCGGCGTCAACGGTTATCTGGAAGCGGTCAACAATGACGCGGGCAGCGTCGCCGTCGACGTCATCGATCTGAACGGCGACGTCATCGCGGCAAGCAACTGGAATCAGCCGGTGAGCTTCGTCGGCACGAACGTCGCGTACCGTCCTTACTTCGCGGATTCCATCTCGGGCGGCAGCGGCCGCTTCTTCGGCATCGGCACGAACACGGGCCAGCCGGGCCTGTACTTCGCGAGCGCGGTGCGCGGCGCGCAAAAGGTGCTCGGCGCGACGGCCGTCAAGATCAGCGTCGATCCGCTCGAATCGGCCTGGCGCGTGCCGAACGAAGCGGCCATGGTCGTCGACGGCAACGGCGTCGTCGTGATCTCGACCGTGCCCGCCTGGAAGTTCACCGCGCTCGCGCCCATCGCCGCGCAAAAGCAGCAGCAAATTCAGGCATCGCGTCAGTATGCGGGCCGCAAGGTCGAGAGCCTCGGCTACGCAAGGCTCGACGACTGGCGCAACGGCGCGTGGTTCGCGCGCCTGCCCGACTGGGCGCATCCCGGCCGCGAGCGGCGCTATCTCGTGATGTCGCGCAGCGCGCCGCAAGCGGGCGACGCGATCATGGTGGCCCTCGATCTTTCGGCGGCGCGGCGTCAGCAACAACTCGCGTTCGCGTTCGTGACGGGCGCGTTCCTGATCGCGGTCCTGTACGCGCTCTACGCCATGCAGAAACGCCGCGTGATCGCGGAGCGGCTCGCGGCGCAGGACGCGCTCCAGCGCGCGAACGAACGCCTCGAAGCGACCGTGCAGCAGCGCACGGCCGCGCTCGTGCTGGCCAACGAGCGCATGCAGCAGGAGATCGACGAGCGCGTGCTGACGGAGCAGAAGCTGCGCGATTCGCAACAGGAGCTCGTGCATGCCGGCAAGCTCGCCGTGCTCGGGCAGATGGCGGCTGGCCTCACGCACGAGATCAATCAGCCGCTCGTCGCCATCCGTACACTGTGCGACAACGCGCGCACGTTCTTCGAGCGCGACCAGCCCGCGCAGGCCATCGCCAATCTGGAGAGAGTCGGCAGGCTCGTCGACGGCATGGCGAATCTCACCGCCGAACTGAAGGCGTTCGCGCGGAAGCCCGACGCGCGCACGGTGCCCGTCGCGCTCGCGGACGCGGTTGCGCACGCGCGGCTCATCCACGAGGCGCGCATCCGCGACGAAGGCGTTCATGTCGATGTCGCCATCCCGCCGGACGCGATCGTGGAAGCCGAGCCGGGACGGCTGCAGCAGGTGATCGTCAACCTGCTCGGCAATTCGCTCGATGCGCTCGCCGGACGCGAAGAGCGCCGCATCCGCATCGGCGCGAGCCGCGGCGACGATCCGGCCCGCGTGCTTTTCTTCCTCGCCGATAACGGTCCCGGCATCGATCCGCAGGTGCTCGCGCATCTCTTCGAGCCGTTCGTGACGACCAAACCGCGCGGGCATGGACTCGGCCTCGGGCTCGCGATCACGTCGCGCATCGTCGAGGGCTTCGGCGCGCGGATATCGGCTGTCAATCCCGAAGGCGGGGGCGCACAATTCACGATCGAATTTGTAGCGGCAAACGGCGGGAGAACCGACAGTGAACAAGAAGTCGAACCAGCAGGCCAGTGACGATATCCGCGTGGTGATCGTCGAGGACGACGAGGACGTGCGCCTCGGCGTCGAGCAGGCCGTCGCGCTTGCGGGCTTCCCGGTGGAATCGCACGCATCGGCGGCAAGCGCGCTCGCCGCGGCCGTGCCCGGCGCGCCGGTGGTGTTCGTCTCGGACCTGCGCATGCCGGGCATGGACGGCATGCAACTGCTCGAACGCGTGCTCGCCATCGATGCGCAGATTCCCGTGGTCCTCATCAGCGGCCATGCCGACATATCGACGGCTGTCGGCGCGATGCGCGTGGGCGCCTACGATTTCATCGAGAAGCCGTTCTCGTCCGAGCATATCGCCGGACGCGTCGCGCGGGCGGTCGAGAAGCGCCGGCTCACGCTCGAAGTCGAAGGCCTGCGCGCCGCCCTGCACAACTGGCGCGGCATCGAGGCGCTCATTCTGGGCAAGTCGCCGGCCATCGCCGATGTGCGCAAGAAGATCCTGCGGCTCGCGGATACCTCGGTCTCCGTGCTCATCACGGGCGAGACCGGCACCGGCAAGGAGCTGATCGCGCGGGCGCTGCATGACCATGGCAGGCGGCGCGAGCATCACTTCGTCGCACTCAATTGCGGCGGCTTGCCCGAGCAGCTTTTCGAGAGCGAGCTTTTCGGGCACGAGGCGGGCGCGTTCACCGGGGCGACGAAGAACCGCATCGGCAAGATCGAGTGGGCGGACGGCGGCACGCTCTTTCTCGATGAAATCGAAACCATGCCGATCGCGTTGCAGATCAAGCTGCTGCGCGTGCTGCAGGAACGCCGCGTGGAGCGTCTCGGCTCCAACGAATCGGTCGCGGTGGATTGCCGGGTGGTCGCGGCATCGAAGGCCGACCTCGCATTGCTCTCCAATGAGGGACGTTTTCGCGCCGACCTGCTCTATCGGCTCAATGTCGCGTTGATCGACCTGCCGCCGCTGCGCGAGCGCCGTGAGGATGTGCCGCTGCTGTTCGAGCATTTCGTGCTCGCCGCGGCGCAGCGCTTCGGTACGGACGCGCCCACTATCACGGCCGCCCAGTTCTCGGAACTGACGGCGCATCAATGGCCGGGCAATGTGCGCGAGTTGCAGAACGTGGCGGATCGCTTCGTGCTGGGCCTCGCGGGCGATGAGCTGATCCCGTCCGGCGACCGGCCGCGCGGCGGCTCGCTGAACGAGCAGCTCGCGTATATCGAGCGCGTGCTGATCGAGGACATGATGCGGCGTCACAACGGCAACGTCAGCGCGGCGAGCGAGGCGCTGGGCATGCCGCGCAAGACGCTGTATCACAAGCTGCGGCAGTTCAAGATTCCAGGCCCGGATGCGCAGGCGGATGAAAACGACAATTGACTCTCCGGCGAGCGCCGTGAAGGCGTCGAGCGTGACCATTGCGCTCGACTCAGCCGGCTGGCTGAACCGGCTCGTTCAAGTCTCCGGACCGGCGCGTGTCATGTCGGACCAGACATGACCTCCATATTGCCGAGGCTCGTGGTCACGAGCCATGGTTCCGTTATATCCTCGCGTATAGTTCGGATCGAGTGATTCGATCGCACAGTTACCGCGAGGCTGCAAATGGATGAGTCCCCGGCGAATGTTTTGACTGAACCGCTTCTAATCATTGGCGGACAGGTGGAGCGACCGCTGCGCCTCGACATCGCAGCATTGCGCGATTTCGAAAGCGTCTCGCTGCCACCGTTCGACCTCGTCTGCTTTACGACCGGCAGGTTCATCCGGCAGGTGGGCAGTTATCGCGGCGTGCCGCTGCGCGTGCTGCTCGACGCAGCGGGCGTGCGTCGGCCAGGGAGCACAGATTTCAAGCGAACAGTGTTTTGTGCGCTCGGCCACGACGGCTACGCGGTCGTGTTCTCCTGGCACGAGCTATTCAATACGCCGGTCGGCGATCATGCCCTCGTCGTCTATGCCTGCGCCGGCCAGCCGCTGGATGTCGAGGGCGGCTTGCCTGTTCTCGTTTCGGGCGCGGACAGGGTGCGCGCGCCCCGACATGTGAAGCGCCTCACGCGCGTCGACGCGGTCGTGCTCGGGTCGCCGAAGGATTGAATATGGTCACGGTGTCGCCATGCGAGCGGATCGTGCAGCAGCTTCTGGCCGATGCATGCGATGCCGGCAATGCGGACACGGTTGCGTTCGCGCGTCTGATTGGCGCCCGGCTTCATGCACATGAGTTGCGTCTGCTGGGGCTGGGGAGCGCCGAGCTGGCCGCGCTTCTTGCGCGCCACTTTCCTCGCTTCGAGACGGATATCGAGCTTCCGGTTGCCGTCATATCGTCGCCGCATCGGCAATTCATAAGCGAACTGCGCGACTTGCTGCTATCCCACGATGTAACCGCCGCCGCGTCATCCGACGATGCGCAGTGTCTGGCCACGATCGTCGCGACGGCGTGCCAGCGTCCCGATCATCTCTGGCGTGATCTGGGACTGAGCGGCCGCGACGATGTCAGCGCGATCCTTGCACGTCACTACCCTCGTCTGGTCGCGCGCAACGTGAACACGCTGCGCTGGAAGAAATTCCTCGCGCAGGAAGTCGCGCTCGCGCACGGCAGGCCCGTCACCTTTGCGCCCGGCTGCCCGGGCTGCGAGGATTTTGCTCACTGCTACCCTGACAAGGCCTGATCCGATGGCCGCCGCCCAGGCTTCGTGCAGGTTTTGCGGCACGGATGCCACGAGCCTTTGCGAGCGACATTCGATGCGGGCCGCGCTCCACGCAGACACATCGCGGCCCCCCGCACTCGGCGGCTCTCCGATCAGAACTTGTGACGCAAGCCGACGCGCGTCACGAGCTGCGTATTCGCTCCCGCATTGCCGATGAACGAAGACGCCGAGCCGATCTCCGCCTGCACCGGCACGCCGCGGTTGCTGCCCGACGCCTTTTGATAAGCGCCGGTCAGATAGACATCGGTACGCTTCGAGAGCGCATAGTCGAACACGCCGTTGATCTGATGCCACCTGCCGTCGAAGTTGCCGCTGAGGTCCGAGAACGTGTACCCCACGCCCGCGCTCAATGCCGGCGTGAACGCATACTTGCCGCCGATTTCATAGTTGTTCAGCGTCGACGTTCCGGCGGTGATCTGATGGAACATCGTGTGCGTCCAGTTCGCCCAGATCGTCGCGGCGGTGATCATGTAACGCGCGCCGACGCCGAAGGTTTCCAGATCGTGCAGGCCGAGCGTGTTCACATTCGCGATGCTCACGCTGAACGGCGGCGTCGCGGCATTCGGATAGCGGATCTTGGTGTACGCCGCGCCAATGCCGACCGGTCCTTGCGCGTAGTTCAAACCGAAGCTGTACGCGCTCGACGAGCCTTGCACCGCCGTCGCGCCGGTTCCCGTCGTGGGCGAGCCTGCGAAGTTCGTCGAGTTCGAGAAGCCATACATCGCACCGAACGTGACGCCGTAGAAATTGGCGCTGCTGAACTTGACCGCATTGTTGATGCGGCTGGAGGTGAGTTGATCCAGATCGTTGATGTGATACGCATAGTTGCCGGCGGGCGTCTGGCTGCCCATCGTGTAGCTGCCGCCGAGGTAATCGGTCGAGAACGAGTATTGACGACCGAAGGTCAGCGAGCCGTATTCGTTCTTCGAGAGGCCCACATACGCCTGACGGCCGAACAACGCGCCGCCCTGGCCGAGCGTGCCGTCTCCGCTGTTGAAGCCGTTCTCCAGCACGAAGATCGCCTTGAGACCGCCGCCCAGGTCTTCCGTGCCGCGCAGGCCCCAGCGGCTGCCTTGCGCGACGCCGTCGGCGTACTTCACGACGCTGTCGTGGCCGGTCGACGTCGCGACCTTGTTCGCATACGTGATACCGGCATCGATGATGCCGTACAACGTGACGCTGCTCTGCGCGTGCGCCGCGTTGCTGAACATGGCGAACGTACCGAATGCGGCCGCCGCTACGATGTGCTTCTTCATTCTTCTATTTCCTTGGAGTAGGCCGCGCAATGCGGTTGCCGTTCGACATGGCAGGCTCGATAGGCGTACTGACGGACGTACCTCGCTTTTCAAAAAGCGAGCGCAACCGTCTCGTCTGCGCCGCGGCGGTGCGAGGGTCGAGTGGTTCGTGATGTGCAGAGCTTCTCGTCAAAGGAAGCGGGAAGACGTCCGGTTCCTGTCAAAACAGACGCGTAGCATTGGCTCGACGTCTCATTCGACGACTTTCGCTGTAGCGGATGGAATATAACGCTTCGTCAGGTTTCGGTAAATGTCCGCAGTGTGATTTGTAGTCTTTCTTCCACAAGCGAAGCGTGACGAGGATTGGTCAGCGTGCGCCCGCGCCGAGCTTCACCGTGCCGTCAGGCTGCGGAACTTCGATGGGCTTGACCTCGACCGGCGCCGTGCCGTCCTTCTTCATGCCGAGCTTGTCGGCCGTTTTGGGCGATACATCGACGATTCGATCGCCGGCGTAAGGACCGCGATCCCTGATCTGGACCACATCGCTGCTGCCGTTCTCCAGATTCGTCACGCGGGCCTTGGTGCCGAGCGGAAGTGTCTTGCTCGCGGCCGCGTTGGACTGCGGATTCATGCGCGTGCCGTCGGCCATCTTCTTCTTGTAGAACTTCCGGCCATAGTACGAGGCCTTGCCCTTGCGCGCCTTCCCGGACAGGTCGAGGCCGCCTTCATGCGCGGACTTCGCTTTCGCGTGGCGGTGGTCGCCCGGCGGGGTCGTCTTGTGCGCCGGATAGGCCGTGCTCACGCAGCACGACAACATCACATAGACGAGTACCCGAAGTGGCCTCATTCGGCTGTGTCGAGAAAGGCTTTTCAACACTTCGACGATCGACGCAAGCAATCCGGTCTCGGTCAGACGATGATCATTCTTCATTCTCCGTCCTCTTCATGCCGATGGCGATGACACATGTCCCCACTGCTTACACGTAGCAGAGACCGGTCCGCTTCCGTCTGCTCAATAGAGACGTCGCGACAGACACACCGGATGACAACTTGTATAGTGCGAGAGCCTATCAACCGTTGATCTGGGAAGCGTATGAGCCAGAAGAACAAAAGGCGTCTCGTGCTGGCCGGCGGCATTGCAATGGCCGCGCTATGCATCGGCGCGTGCACGACCACCGGTCCCTCGTCCGGTGAGACCGCGGCGGGCACAGCGGACCGCGACCGCGCCATCGACGCAGCCGTGGATGCTACGCTGCAGCGGCTCTATGTCTCCGTGAACGGATCGCGCGAGCTCGTCGGCAAGGCAAGAGGCGTTCTCGTCTTTCCGCGCGTGATCGCGGCGGGCTTCTGGCTGGGCGCGCAATACGGCGAGGGCGCGCTGCGTGTCGATGGACGGACCGACGGGTACTACAGCACGGCAGGCGGTTCATTCGGCTTGCAGATCGGCGCTCAGTCCAAAGCACTCGTGTACGTGTTCCTGACCGACGACGCGCTCGCGCAATTCAGGCAACGTGACGGCTGGGCGGTCGGCACGGACGCGACAGTCGCCGTGCTGAAGCTCGGCGCAAACGGTCAACTGGATACGACAACGGCCACCAACCCAGTAGAGGTTTTTGTTTTGACGAACGCCGGTCTCATGGCCGGCGTTTCGCTCGAAGGCACGAAGGTGACGCGGCTGAGTCCGTGATTTTGCGCGGGGTTTCTCGCAGACTGCCCGCATCAGCGAAATGCAACGGAGCCGATCTGCAGCTTCGTTGCTTCGGCCTGCTTGATGTCATCCAGAAAGACCACGCGTGCGCGATCGCGCTGTCGATTCGCGACTTCCCAGCGACATGATGTCTCGCCCACTCCGTGCCCACACCCAGCCGGCTACATTTGTTCTAAACCGCACATTACATCGCGATATGGCTGGATACGCTTGATCGTCGATAACATCGTCCGCCCGGAAACGGACTTCATCGCAAAGAGAGCGCCCCAAGCGCCAGACCTGAAGCAACAAACCAAAAAGTAAAGAGCAAGCCGGCAGAAACCGGCATTGCCGTAACCGCTGAGGGAGACCATTAATGGATCGTTCGGAACCGCCCAACGAGGCGAAGTCGCGCCTGCCTGTTTTCGACCCGTCACCGGCACGCGCGACGCAGTCACAGATGACCGCGTTCACCGCGACACTGCAAGCACGCACGGGTCAGCCATTCGGGCATTACGGCGCGCTGCACGACTTCTCGGTCCGGGAATATCGGACCTTCTGGCAACACTTCATGCAGTGGGCGCAAGGACTGAAATGGTCCGGCAGTGCCGAGCCGGTCTGCGTCGGCGACACATGCGAGCAGGCGAGCTTCTTCCCAGACGTGACGCTGAACTATGCAGAGAACCTGCTCGGGTTCACCGTGGCCGCCGCCGATGCCCCCGCGCTCATCGCCTGTCACGCCGACGGGCGCCGCGTGCGCCTCACGCGCGGCGAGCTGCGTGAGCGCGTGGCGCGCCTCGCCGATGCGCTCACGCACCTGGGCCTGGGCCCGGGCGACCGCGTCGCGGCCGTCATGCGCAACGACGCCGATGCGATCGTCACCGCGCTCGCCGTGACCGCAACCGGCGCCACGCTCTCCACCGCCGCGCCCGAGATGGGCATCGAGACGCTGCTCGATCGCTTCACGCAGATCGCGCCGCGCTTTCTCTTCGCGCATACAGCGGCCAGGCCGTTCGACACCGGCACGCCGCTCGCGGAAAAGATCGCGCTGCTCGCCGAAGCCTTGCCATCGCTTGCGGGCATCGTCAGTCTCGATGGCGATCCCTCGGCCGTGCGCGCCGCGCCGCCCGTCAATTCGCTCGACGCGCTCGTCGCGGCTGGCGATCCGGACCGCGTGGAATGGAAGCGTTTCGGCTTCAATCATCCGCTCTTCGTGATGTTTTCGTCGGGCACGACCGGCAAGCCCAAGTGCATCTTGCATGGCGCGGGCGGCAGCCTGATCGAGCATCTGAAGGAGCATCGGCTGCACTGCGGCCTGCAGCCGGGCGATCGCATGTACTTCCACACCAGTTGCGCGTGGATGATGTGGAACTGGCAGTTGTCGGCGCTCGCGTCGGGCGTCGAGATCGTGACCTACGACGGCCCGATCGCATCGGTCGATACCTTGTGGCGGCTCGTCGCCGAAGAGCGCGTCAACGTGTTCGGCACGAGCCCCGCCTACCTGAAGATGTGCGAGGAAGCGGGTCTCGTGCCCTCGCGCGAGTTCGATCTCGGCGCGCTGCGCTCGATGATGTCGACCGGCGCGATCCTCTTCGATGCGCAGTTCGAGTGGATCCGCGACAATGTGAAGCCGCTGCAAGTGCAATCGATTTCCGGCGGCACCGATATCCTCGGCTGCTTCGTGCTCGGCAATCCGAACCTTCCCGTGTACGCGGGCGAGGCGCAGTGCAAGAGCCTCGGGCTCGACGTTCAGGCGTGGCGCGACGGCGCGCGCACACAAGGCATCGGGGAACTGGTGTGCGTGAATCCGTTTCCATCGCGCCCGCTCGGGTTTCTGAACGACGCCGATGGCACGCGCTTTCACAACGCCTATTTCAGCGCGAATCCCGGCGTATGGACGCATGGCGACCAGATCGAATTTCCGCCGGAAGGCACGGCGCGCCTGCATGGCCGCAGCGACGGCGTGCTCGTCGTGCGCGGCATCAACGTCGGGCCGGGCGAGATCTACCGCGTGCTGAACGATTTCCCCGAGATTCGCGACGGCATCGTCGTGCAGCAGCGCATGCGCGAGAACGCCGGCGCCGACGCGCCTGCTCACATCGTCGGCGAGCGGCTCGTGCTGCTCGTCACGCTGAAGCCGGACGCGCGGCTCGGCGGCGCGTTGATCGCGCGGATACGCCGCGAGCTCGTGCGCCGCACCTCCGCCGCGCATGTGCCGGACGTCATCGCGGCTGTCGACGATCTGCCGGCCACGCATAGCGGCAAGCTCTCGGAAGCCGCGGTGCGCAATGCCGTCAACGGGCTCGACGTGACCAACACCGCAGCGCTGCGCAATCCCGCCTCGCTCGACCCGATCCGCAGTCACCCTGCCCTTCAGCATCGTTCCGGCGATGTGCCGCAGACCTATGCGACGCGTGAGGATCTCGAGCGCCTGCTGCAGATGAAATGGGAGCAGCTTTTCGCATTCAGCCCTATCAGCCGCGACGACAATTTCTTCGAGCTGGGCGGGCATTCGCTGCTGGCCGCGCGCCTTCTCGCGGAACTTCAGCCGATTGCCGGACGCACCATCCCGCTCGCGACGATGCTGCGTGCGCCGACCATCGCGCAACTCGCCGACGTGATCGACAACGGCGCGCTGCCGCAGACATCGGAAGTGCTCGTGCCGATGCGCGAAGGCGAAGGCACGCCGCTCTTTCTCGTGCACAGCGTGACGGGATCGGTGCTGGAGTGCACGCGTCTCATCGGGACCATGCGCAAGGCGCGCCCGGTCTACGGCCTGCAGGCGCTCGGGCTCGATGGCGAAACGCCGCCGCAACGGCGCGTCGAGGAGATGGCGAAGACCTACGTCGAGCAGATCCGCAAAGTCCAGCCGAGCGGGCCGTATGCGCTCGCCGGGTTCTCGTTCGGAGGACTCGTTGCGCTGGAGATCGCGCAGCAGCTCTTCGGCGCGGGCGAGCAGACGGAGTTCGTGTGCCTGCTCGACACTTATGTGCAGGAGCGCTGGCTGCCGTGGTTCGCGTGGCTCGAATTCCGGCGCGATTACGTGGCCCGGCTATGGAAGACGTTCTCGGAGATGTCGCCGCGCGAGCGGGCGGCCTTCGCGGCTGGCAAGGTTCACGCCGCCATGAACAAGCTGGCGATGCGCCTCGGCCGCGTGCCGAAGGTGCAAGCCGCGCCGACGGCCGACCCCATGCCGCCCGTGCTGCGCCGGCTGCGCGACACGTTCCGCACCGCGATGAACAACTATCGGCCGAAGCCGTACGACGGCGGGCGGATCGTCTATGTGCGCGCCGCCTCGCGCGAGGATGACCGGGGCGATCCGCTGCCGCTCTGGCGGAAGATCGCACGGCGCGGGCTGACTGTGGCGGAGGTGCCGGGCAACCACGCGGGTGTGATCGAAGAGCCAGGCGTGTACGCCGCCGCCGCCGCGCTCGATGGCGACTACGGCGTCGCCGATGTGTCCGAAGGGCAGCGTCACGGGCACAGCGTCATCGTCGGGCGGGCATAAAGCTATCGGCAGGAACGTCAGCCGCTCGCGATTCGGGGCGGCTGACGCTAAAGGCTAGCGGACGACTCAGCGGCTGCCCTCACCTTGCTTGCCGGCGCCGGTGTAAGCAGGCGCGAATCGGGCCCAGAAGAGATAGCACGCGAGCACGCTGGCCGCACCCACGCCTGTGCCGAGCGGCACGCCCAGCGGACCGTAAAAGCGAACCAGAACCGCATTGGCCGCCAGCTTGGTCGCGAAGCCGATCACCGATATCACCGTGATGGCCTTGTAGCGCGCCTCGCCCGCGAACAACTGGATGAGCACGCACATCCCGAAGGAAAACGGTATCTGCGAGAGGCCGAAGCGAAACAGGTGCGTGACCGCCATCGTGTCTTCGCTCGTGAAGGCGCCCTTCTGAAACAGCAGCGCGATCGCGTACGGCGCGAGAACATACGCGATGCTCGCGCCGATCGTGCCCACGGTCAGCATCACGAACGACCATTTCAGCGCCGTGCCGCGCGCGCGCTCATGATCGCCGCGATAGAGGATCTCCGAGAGAATCGGCAGGGTCGCGCGGCTGATGGCGATCGCGCCCATGCTGACGAGCAGCGAGAGCAGCCGGTTTGCATAGCCGAGCGTCGCGATGGCGCCTTCGCCCATTTGCGCCATGAAATACTGGTCGACGGGAAGCCATAGATTCGCCACCACCGAGCCGATCATGAGCATGCCGAGCGAACGCATCGTGCCCGGCCACTGCGGCGCGCGCAGCGACAGGCGTGGACGGGCGGGCAGCGTATCCGCCCTTCTCGCGAGTATCCGGAGCCACGCCGCCTGAATCGCGATGCCGATCGTCGTGCCGAGTATGAGCGGCATGATCGACACGCTGTCCCGCGCGCTCAGCACGAACACCAGCAGTCCGATGGCCGGCACGCACTCCAGCAGCGTGTTGATATGCTTTTCCGATGCCTGCAGCCGGGCCGCCGAAATGCAGATCGTGAAGGCCAGCACGCCGACGGGCGCCATGCCGACGATCATCTGCCGGCACATCTCGCGGGTCGACTCGGCGAGACTTCCCGAGAACAAGCGCACCATGTGAGGCCAGAAGAAATAAAGCACGAGCGAGAATACGATGCCGATGGCAAGCCCGGCTCCCTCTAGCTCGCCGAGGAACTGGTTCTGCTGTGCCTTGTCCTTTCTGAGCGCCACGAGCGCGGGCACCAGCAGCACGCTCAACTCGTTCGTGATCGTCGCCGGGAGCCAGGTGATGAGTGTGAGCGCAAGCTGATAGGCGTCGACGGTGCCGCTGATTCCATAGCGATACGCGATCGCCATTTCCTTCGATGCGCCGATGAGCTTTCCGGCAAGAACGAATACCAGCAGGACGAGCGCGCTCCTCGCGATGCGCTTGTGATCCTGATGAACGCCCAGCAGGCGTTTTCTCATCGATTGCATTGTTGCGGTCAGCACGATCTCTCCGGCATGGGTGTCTTGCGTTCCGCGAATACGGCATCGGCGATGAATTGCACCGTCGACGCTCTTTCGCGCCTGGAGCGAGAGTGCATCAAACGGGATAAGGCGAATGTTCGCCACGCCACCCGATATAGCCGATGCCGCAATCGGCGATTTTCTCGAGCGGGAGGTGAGTCAACGCACCGATCATGAAGATGCGGCAAGTAATATGCGACACACGAACCACCGTCGCGCATATTCAAGCGAATCCCTTACTCTTCCTTTTCACGAAACTGCCGTCAGGATCATTCAACGACGGACTCATCCATATCAAAGGCACTCAGCGTTGCCAGGGTCTTGTCAAGCGCCAGGCGCACAGATTCACGGATGCGATTCAGGGTAGTAATTCGGTACGCTCCGAGTCGAAATTCGTTTTCCGGATGAGACGAATCGAATATGCATCCGTGTGGGCTTTTCGTAATTGGCGATCACTGACTGAAACCCGGATGTGCAGGGAATGTAAATGAAAAAATCGATCGTGATTGGCGGCTTGCTGATCGGCGTGTCCGTGCTTATCGTCAATACACCGGGCGTGAAGGAACACTTCGATGCGGCGTATGCCGCGTGGGAAGACGGCCGTCTCCGGGATCATCTCTCTCCGAGCCATTTCGTGCGCTGGTGGCACCAGGTCGGAAACGGAAGCGCGAGCGGTGGCGGCCATCGCGCCGGCCTCGACAGTTCGCCGGTCCCGGCATCGGCCAATTGCCCGGAGACCTCCTTCACGCCGCCCAAGCTGGTCAATCCGCGCAGCCCGAAGGAATTCGGCGCCGCGGGCAATGGCACCGCCGACGACACCAAGGCCTTTCAGGCCGCGGTCGATGCCGGGGACGTACTCGTGCCCGCGGGGACCTATCTGCTCAATCACACGGTCGTGATCACCGCCAGTCACCGCCATATCCAGTGCGAACCCGGTGTGACGCTCAGAAAGACGATCCGCAAGGACGGCAACATGTTCAACTTCGAGGGCCCGCTGACCGGGAACAGTCTGGTCGGCTGCAACTTCGTGGGCGCCAACCCGACGCGCATCCGCGAATGGGAACGTCCCGGCCATTACGATATTCCGGTGCAGACGAATGGCGCCGTGGACGACTTCATCCTCGCGGGCAACAGCTTCCGCGATTTCTTCGGCCAGTCGATGTTCCAGACCGAGGGACAGGGCGGCGGAACCGGCGATGTCCTCGTCTTCAACTCGTTCGCCAACTGTCCGCTCTATGGCATCGCGCTGGTGGGCTCGGTGAACGGGCGCATCGCCTATAACCTCGCGGATAACTGCCGCATGGGCCCCGAGAACAACGACGCCACTCAGGACTCCGGCGGCAATGTCCTCGAATGCAACCGCATGATCAACGGCGGCAACATCACCGGCGGATCGAATGGCGAGGGCGGCGTCGACTATAGCGGCAATATCGTCCGCCATAACATCCTCGACGGCGGTTATATGCAGATCAGCCCGCCGGAGCGCGGGAAAGCGGCGCGGTATATCGGCAATACCTGCAACGACTGCGCGACCGAATAGAAGCGCGGCACACGTTTATACGCCGGCATCGAACGGGGCTAGCCGCAAGCACATGCACAGTTCGTCGTCCGGCGTGTCGTCCGCGAAGATCGAGCTGCATTCGCGCCCGAACTCCTCGAAGCCGAGCGACCGGTACAGCCGAATCGCGATAACGTTGCTTGCCGCCACCATCAGATTCACCTGCGTCACGCCCTGCATGTCCTTCGCGAAGCCAATGGCTTCCGTGATCAGCCTCCTGCTTACGCCTGCTCGCCGCTTGCCCGGCACGACATACACGCCCCAAAGATGAACCTTGTGCCGATGTCCCGGAAAAACGTCACGGCGCATGCCCGCGACGCCAATGAGCCCCTCTTCCTTGAACGCCCCGAAGACCGCCTGCTTTTCCGTGAGCATCAACCATCTGGCCACGTCATCGCGCGGACGATTCTTTTCTTCCTGATAGCTCGACGCGAACAATGCGGGCAACTGCTCCAGCGCCGCTAGTCGAAGCGACTGAAATGATCGGGCGTCGTCAGGGGTCAATGCGCGCACGAGCATGGCAATGGGCGTTCAATGCGCGGCGATGAAAGCGGTGACGTCCGCCAGAACCGGCGACGCAGCGCGCTGCGCCGCTGAAAACGAATTGAGGATCGTATCGTGACCATAACCCCGATACTGTTTTAACTCCACGGCGTCGTGATGCGCGCGCAACGCGTCGGCGAAACGCACGCTGTTACGCGGATCGACATCCGTGTCCGCCGTGCCGGCGGCGAGCAGCATCGGTGGCTCGCCGCCCGAGATCAAATCGATGGGCAGCGCCCGCTGGCGCAACGCCTGCGGAAAGATTTCGTTCATGTGGGGGTCGTTCGTCGGAATGGCTGCGTATGGACCCGCGAGTCCGATCATCCCCGCAAGCGATGCATTCGACATGCCCTGCGCGGCGAGATAGCGCGGATCGGTCGCGAGCATCGCCGCGATGTGCGCGCCGGAGGAATGCCCCATCACGAAGATGTGTCCGGGATCACCGCCGAATTCGCGCGCGTGATCGCGTGTCCAGCGCACGGCGGCTGCTGCGTCTTCGAGAAAGCCCGGAAACACGGCTTCCGGATAGATGCGGTAATCCGGCGCGACAGTCACGATACCTCGCGCGGCGAGCGCTTGCGCGACGCCGCGCGAATCCGTGCGGTGACCGCTTTGCCAGCCACCGCCGTAGAAATACACGACGACAGGGCGATTCGTGCGGGTGCACGGCTCAGCCGCATAGACGTCGAGCAACTGGCGGCGCGACTTGCCGTACGCCACGCCATCGGCTCGTTCATCGCGATGCTCACACGCGGGAGTAGTGAACACGCCCGCCGCTCCCGCCGCCCCGGCCGCGCATGCCGCCAGTGTCAGGGAAATGAATCTTCTTCTCGCCAGAACCTGCATATTGCTATCGACTCGCGATTGTTATCGAAACACCGCCGCGTGCCCGGCTTCGTATCGCCGAACCGAAAACGGCTTCGCGCAAGTTGGGAACCACGTATTGTCGAGGAGATGGCGCACGGTCGCGCGAGAGACCTTCTGCACCTTGCATGTGCGAGACGCCTGTAAGTGAACGAACGCACTTTCGTTCATCGATATCGCGTCACGTACGCAGGGTAGTTATATCGACATGGATTGGCAAGCCGTCGACCGGTGCGATCACGGTGCCGATACCATTAGACGGCGCATGAATCGTCACTGTCCGTGCGGTGCCGATCGTTATCGGGAAATTTGCGTCACGATATTTTCCTCGTCATGCTATGTCGTTGCTATCGGCGAGCTTGCCGGCCAGTTCGCGGATTTCATCATGCATCGCGAGCCAGCCTAGCCAGCGCGACGGAATGCCAGCAACACCGTAATGCGCGCCGGCGACCTGCCCGCATATCGCGGCGGTCGTGTCGGCGTCCTGTCCGAGATTGGCCGCGCGAAGAATGGCTTCCTCGAATGAAGAGGTGTGCGCGAAGCACCAGAGCGCGGCTTCGAGACTGTCGATGACATAGCCCGATCCACGAATATCGTCTTCGTTCTTGCGAAGATACGAACCGGCCGCAATCGCGTTCACGCTTGTGCATGTTCCCGTTGGCAGACCTTCAGCGTCGAGAATCTCGCTCTTCGCCGCGCCTGCGAGCGCGCGGATCAACATGGCGGCGAACAGGCGTGTCGCTTCCACGCACTCTTTTGCGCCGTGCGTCAGGCGGGCGCTGGCAGCGGACCTTTCCATGGCCGCAGCCGCATCTGCATGAAAGAACATTGGAATGGGCGCGAGGCGCATCAGACAGCCATTGCCCGCCGAATACTTGTCTTCCGAACCCGCGTACACGTCGCCGGTGTCCTTGTATTGCCTAAGCGCATTGCTGACCGTGATTCCAATGTCGAAGCACGTGCCATTGCTGCTCATATATCCGACGTCCATCCAGCGGCAGAAGCGTTCCATGATGTCGCGCGCGTCGAACTTTCTCTTTTCGACGAGGCTCGCCGCCATGCAGAGCGCCATCGATGTATCGTCGGTCCATTCGCCGCGCTTCAGCCGGAACGGACCGCCGCCGGTCATGTCAGTGACGGGCGCGAAGGAGCCGCGCGGCCGGAACTCGACTGTGGTACCCACCGCGTCGCCGCAGGCGAGGCCCAGAAGACAACCCTCGAATCTTTCTGTTTTGGTCATTGTTCCCCCGGTTCTTATAGTTGGCGCACGGTTTTTGCGACTTAGTTGCAGTACACTACTTACTATCCTATCACATACATAGTGACTTACTGCAACTAAGATCGCGATGAAGAAGCTCTTTCCCCTCGTCACAACCGACATCGCCCTTTTCACGATCATCGACAATAGCCTGCGCGTGCTGCTGGTGAAGCGGGCCAACACGCCGGAACCGGGCAAGTGGGCGCTGCCGGGCGGCGTGCTGGACCCGGCTTCCGATAGCGATCTCGATGACACCGCGCAGCGCGTGCTGTCGGGCAAGACCGGCGTGGACGTGCCGTTTCTGGATCAGGTCGCCACGTTCAGCGGCGCGACCCGCGATCCGCGCGGATGGTCCGTGAGTGTCCTCTACTACGCGCTGCTTCCGCGCGACCAAGTGCCCGCGATCGCCGGGAAAAAGACCGAGGCGATCGAATGGCGCGATGCCTTCGCGCCGGGCTCCCGGCTCGCGTTCGATCATGCGGACCTGATCCGCGCGGCACTGGCCACCTTGCGGGACAAGGTGGAGCGCGCAGCGCTGCCTTTGCATCTGCTGCCCGAAAGGTTCACGCTGACCGAACTTCAGCAGACTTGCGAGCTGATTCTCGGCCGTCCGCTGGACAAGAGCGTGTTCCGTCGGCGTCTCAAGGATGAGCCACGCATCGTGCAGCTCGAAGGCGAGTTTCTGTATGGTGCGCAGCGGCCGGCGCAGTTGTATGGCGCCGCAGAGGGCTTCCGGTTTTGACCGGCTGAGCGCCCTCTCGTCACCGGTTATGATCGGCACTTGCAATGCTGCCCGGGAGATTCGTCCAATGAAGAACCGCCTTCTCTGCGCGATGTTCGCCCTCTGCGCCGGCACGACCTGGGCGGCCCCTGCCTGCTTCCCGGTCGGAACGAACCTGACGCTTCGTGGCACGCCTGTCCAGGAGACCGTGGAAACGGACAGCGGCTCACAGCAGTCGGTCTGGATGCTGTCGATGGACCCGCCGCTTTGCGTGATCGACCGGCGTTTCTCTCAGGATGCGCAAGGCCGCATCGCAGTCCCTCGCGTGCAGGTCATGGGACCGCCTCTTCCGCCTGGCGTGCTGCTCTCCGTCACCGGCACGTTGCTGAGGCGGAGCACACCGCCGTACTACATCGTGCCGACCGCCGTCTGGGTGACGCCGCCGGCAAAGGTCGTCCCGCCTCAATAGACGAAGCTGCTTCCACGCCGCACTGTCTGCCGGAGCCCGACACGCCTCCGGCTTCTGTTCTTGAATAGCCGACACCTCACGCGTATCCGATCATCGGCAAATCGATGCGATGCTGCATGCGCAGTCTCGATTCGCCTTTATCTTCAAGACCTTGGTTTAACCGAACAGATCTTCTAGCCCCGCTTGGCACGGCCCTCGCATATGTAGCTGCGAGCGCAACGATTGGTGCTCATCCAACCAACCAAGTCTTAGGAGCTACATCATGCTGAAGATCGACAACCTCGCCGTTAGCAAAGAACTCGACCGCGCTGAAATGGGCGCCATCGTCGGCGGCGCGAGCATCTTCCAGAACAACGGCATCAACTCCAACTACAACGCCGGCTTCTCCTTCGCCAGCCCGCAGACCAACGTCGCTCCCGTCACGCAAGTGGATGCCTCGCAGCACCTCGACGTCGACGTGAAGAACATCACCAAGTCGCTCACTTCGGTCGGCAGCCTGCTCGACGGCGTCAAGCTCTAATCCCTTAGTCATCCATTCAAGTCATCCACTCAAGTCATCAGGAGAACCATCATGTTGAAGATCGACAACCTCACCGTCAGCAAAGAACTCGGCCGCGCTGAAATGGGCGCCATCGTCGGCGGCACGAGCATCTTCCAGAACAACGGCATCAACTCCAACTACAACGCCGGCTTCTCCTTCGCCAGCCCGCAGACCAACATCGCACCCGTGACTCAGGTCGATGCCTCCACCCACACCGACGTCGACGTGAAGAACATCACCAAGTCGCTCGATGCGGTCGGCAGCCTGCTCGGCGGTGTGAAGCTGTAATCCCTTAGTCATCCATTCAAGTCATCAGGAGAACCATCATGTTGAAAATCGACAACCTCACCGTCAGCAAAGAACTCGGCCGCGCTGAAATGGGCGCCATCGTCGGCGGCGCGAGCATCTTCCAGAACAACGGCATCAACTCCAACTACAACGGCGGCTTCTCGTTCGCCAGCCCGCAGACCAACATCGCGCCCGTGACTCAGGTCGATGCCTCCACCCACACCGACGTCGACGTGAAGAACATCACCAAGTCGCTCGATGCGGTCGGCAGCCTGCTCGGCGGTGTGAAGCTGTAAGCGTCATCCCCTCGAAGGGAGAAGGAACGCTCGCGCTTCCTTCTCCCTCTATGTAGTTCCGCATCACCGGCCCTCGTGCGCAACGCGCGACTTACCGCGGCCAACGCCTCCCTCACTCGACGCATGAACGAACTAAGGGCAATCGCCTAGTTGACAGCCTCTTTTTTGACTCCCTACACTGCATACAATCCTGCACACATCTAGATACGCAGATTTGTGTGGTGCAGACCCGGAGATTTGATACGGGTTTACTCTTACTCGGGAGTTCATCATGGTTCAGCTGTCTCGTTTCATCGGTCGTGCTCTGGCGTGTCTGGCCTTTGCCGGAGCCGCGATTGCACAAGCGCCCGCTCATGCGGAAGACGCCGGCGCGTGGCAAAGCGTGAAAAAGGCGGGCGTGCTTCGCTGCGGCGCGGCCGTTGCGCCGCCGTACGTGATGCGCGATCCGAAGACGGGCGAATACAGCGGCTTCTTCGCGGATCTATGCCGCAACTTCGGGCAGAACGTGTTGAAGGTGAAAGTCGAATTCGTCGATACGACGTGGGACAACATCGTCGCCGGCTTGCAGTCGGACAAGTGGGACGTGTCGCTGGCGCTGAACCAGACGCCCGAGCGCGAGAAGGCGGTGTCGTTCTCGGCGCCCGCGACGGACTACAACGTGTCGTTCGTCTATAACAAGAACAACCCGAAGATCCCGAAGGGCGCGCACAGCATCGCCGATATCGACAAGCCGGGCGTGACCATCGCCGTGATGTCCGGCACCGCGCAGGACAAGGCCATCTCGGCAGCGCTGAAGCAGGCTCGCATCATGCGCCTGCCAGGCAACGACGAAACCCGCCTCGCCCTCATGTCGAAGCGCGCCGACCTCCTCGCCGACGCCAACATCACCAACATGCTGCTGACCGAAGCGCATCCCGACTGGGCCGCGTCCGTTCAGCCGACGCCGCCGCTCGCGCAACAGGAAGTCGCGTTCGGTCTGCGCAAGGAGACGTCCGCGGCCGATCTCGCGGTGCTCAACGACTACGTCAACGCGCAAGTCAAATCGGGCGCCGTCGACAAGCTCATCAAGACATCCGTGCAGGCCATGCTGGTCGCCAACAAGTGATGTGACGCGCCCATCCGTGCCGCGGTCCCAGCGGATCGCGCGCGATACCCACGCACCTTGTCATCCGCAGATCACGCGCCCGTGCGGCGCGCTTGCTGGAGAGATTTCATGCTGTCATCGCAAACCATGATTGCCCAACACGACGTCCCGCCGGCAGTTCTCGATTTTTCCCCCGCCGCATCCGGCGAGTTCGTGCAGCTCAGGGACGTGTGCAAGTCCTATGGCGAGAACCTCGTCGTCATGGATCACATGAACCTCGACATGCGCGAGGACGACCGCCTCGTCATCATCGGGCCGAGCGGCAGCGGCAAAAGCTCGTTGCTGCGCGTGATGATGGGACTCGAAGGCATTCAGGGCGGCCAGATCGGCTTTCAGGGCAAGCCGTACATCTTCGGTGCCGATTCGGGACGCGGGAAACGTATCGACGCGAAGCTGCAAAAGCAGATCGGCATGGTGTTTCAGCACTACACACTCTTCCCGCATCTCTCCGTGCTCGGCAATCTGATCCTCGCGCCGGTCAAGGTGGGCGGATTGTCCAGGACGGAAGCGACGGAGCGCGCCCGCACGTATCTCGCGCGGCTCGGTCTCGAAAGCAAGCTGCACGCATATCCGAGCCAGCTTTCGGGCGGCCAGAAGCAGCGCGTCGCGATTGCGCGCGCGCTGATGCTCGAGCCGAAGCTGATGCTGTTCGATGAAGTCACATCGGCGCTCGATCCGGAAATGGTGATCGAAGTGCAGAACGTGATGCTCCAGCTCGCCGAACAGAAGATGGCGATGATCATCGTCACGCACGACATGCACTTCGCCCGCGATATCGCCACGCGCGTCGTGTTCTGCGCGGGCGGCAAGATCGTCGAGCAAGGCGCGCCCGCCGACATGTTCAAGTGCCCGAAGCAGGCTCGCACGCGCGAGTTCCTCGAGAAAGTGCTGCATCTCGATTAAGGACGAACATGAACTATCACTTCGATTTCCGCTTTCTCGAAGGCAGCTTCAGCGCCTTGCTGGATGGTCTCAGGGTCACGATCGAGCTGGCCGTCGCGTCGAACCTCATGGGCCTCGTGCTCGGCTTCTTGCTCTGCCTGCTCGCGATGAGCCGCTGGACGTTCGTGCGCTGGCCGGCGCAACTGTTCATCGAGTTCTTCCGCTGCACGCCGGCGCTCCTGCAGATCGTGTGGTTCTTCTACTGCATCCCGATGCTGGTCGATGTCTTCATCGATCCGATCACGATGGGCGTGCTCGCGCTCGGGCTGAATCTCACGGCCTTCAACGCCGAAGCGTATCGCGCGGGCGTTCAGGCCGTGCCGAAGGAGCATCTCGACGCCTGCGTCGCCCTCGGCCTCAAGCCGTGGCAACGCACCGTGTACGTGGTGCTGCCGCAAGCGCTGCGCAGTGCGATGCCCGTGCTCATGACCAACGGCATCGGCAGCTTGCAGCAAAGCGCGCTCGTCGCCATCGTCGCCGTTGCGGACCTGATGTATGTCGGCAAGAGTCTCGCGACCGAAGCGTATCGGCCGCTCGAAACCTACACCGTCGTCGCGCTGATTTACTTCGCGCTGTCCCTGCCGATCGCAAAGCTCGTCCATGTGATCGAGCGCCGGCAAGACCTCGCGGTCCAGCGTTGAGGAGACGAACATGCATCTCGACTTTTCCGCCGTATTGCCCTACTGGCTCGTGCTGCTCAAGGGACTCGCGCTGACGATCGCCTTCACCAGCAGTTGCGCCGTGATCGGCAGCCTCGCGGGCTTCGTGCTGAGCCTCTTGCGCATGTCGCCCTCGCGCTGGATGAAGGCCGCGACTACGCTGTATGTGGAGTTCTTTCGCGGCACGCCGCTCCTGATCCAGCTCTTCTGGGTCTTCTTCTGCTTCCCGGTCGTGTTTCGCATTCCGATTCCGCCGTATGTGTCCGTCGTGATTTCGCTGACGCTCTACATGGCGGCGATCACGAGCGAAACGTTCCGCGGCGCGCTGAAATCGATCTCCGGCGAGCAGCACGACGCTTGCATCGCACTGAGTCTCTCGCCGCGCGCGAAGATCCTCTACGTGATCTTCCCGCAAGCGCTGCTGCGTTCGATTCCACCGCTGCTCTCGAACGTCGTCAGTCTGTTCAAGGAAAGCGCGCTCATCTCGTCGGTGGGTGTCGCGGATCTGATGTTCGTCGGACAGAACATCTCGAACAGCACCGCGAAGCCGATCGAGTTTCTGACGACGGTCGCGATCATTTACTTCCTCGTCGCTTTTCCGCTCACGCGTCTCGTCGGCGTGGTCGAAACGCGTTTGCTCAGGCGCTTTGCCTACTAACCTCAATCAACGACTCATCGTTCAGTGGAGCAACTCATGCAGATGAAAGGCATTCTTCCCGCACTCGTCACGCCGTTCAACGCTTCCGGCGCGGTCGATCACGACACGCTCGCGAACATCCTCGAGTTCCAGCTCAAGGCGGGCGTCAAGGGCTTCGTGCCGCTCGGCTCGACGGGCGAGTACTACGCGCTCACGCACGACGAGCGCCGCGCGATCCTTAAAACCGTGCGCGAAGTGGTCGGCGATCGCGGCACGCTTATCGGCGGCGCGAACGGATCGTGCACGCGCGAAGTCATCGAACAGACGCAACTCGTGCGCGACGCGGGCTACAAGAACGTGCTCATCGCGCCGCCGTACTATGCGCTGCCGTCGCAACAGGAACTGATCGGCCATTACGAGGCGATTCTCAAGGCCGTGCCGGATGTCGACCTCGTGCTGTACAACTACCCGGTGCGCACGAACGTCGAAGTCGGCTTCGAAGTGCTCGAAGCGTTCAAGAACAATCCGCGCGTCGTCGGCATCAAGGAAAGCAGCGGCAATCTGCTGCGCGCGATCGAGATCGGCGAGAAGTACAAGGATCACTATCAGCTTTCCTGCGGTTCCGACGATCAGGCGCTCGACTTCTTCCTGTGGGGCGCGTCGAGCTGGATCTGCGGGCCGGCGAACTGCTTCGTGAAGCAGGTCGTCGATTTCTACGACAAGTTCGAAGCGGGCGATATCCGCGGCGCGCAAAACGTGATGCGTTCGCTCTTCCCCGTCATGGCGACGATGGAAGCAGGCAAGTTCGTGCAGAAGGTGAAGTACGGCTGCGAGCTCGCGGGCTTCAAGGTGGGCACGGCGCGCATGCCCTTGCAGCCGCTCACCGCAGAAGAAAAGGCCGAGTTCCGCGCGGTGTTCGAAGCGGCCCAGCAGTGATGCGATGCCGGCGGCGCTTTTCCGCCGGCGCATTCAATCAAGCGGATCATCCGGATGAGCAAGCACAACTTCAAGAGCATCGAAGGACACACTGAAGGCATGCCGGTGCGCATGGTGATCGATGGCGCGCCGCCGCTTGCGGGCGCGACCATGGAAGCGCGCCGCAAGGCGTTCATCGAAAACCATGACTGGATTCGCCGCGCGCTGATGCTGGAGCCGCGCGGGCATTCGCACATGTCCGGCACGATGCTCTATCCGCCCATGTCCGATGACGCGGACATGAGCCTGCTCTTCATCGAAACATCGGGTTGTTTGCCAATGTGCGGCCATGCGTCTATCGGCTCCGTCTCTTTCGCCATTGAAGCGGGGCTCATCCGGCCGAAGACGCCGGGCACGGTCATCGTCGACGTGCCCGCCGGCAAGCTCGTCGCGAGGTATCAAATGGACGGCGAGCGCGTGTCGTCGGTGCGCTTCACGAACGTGCCGAGCTTCCTGCTTCATCGTGATGTCGAGATCACGCATCCGCATTTCGGCAAGCTAGCCGTCGATATCGCGTATGGCGGCAACTTCTATCCGATCGTCGAAGTGCAGCCGAATTTCCCGGGCTGCGAGCACTTCGCGCCGGACGCGCTGCTCACGTGGGGCCGGCAGATGCAGTCGGCGGTGAACGCGGCCATCGACGTGATTCATCCGGACCATCCCGGCATACGCGGCGTGAATCACACGATGTGGACCGGCGCGCCAATATCGGATGACGCCGACGCGCGCGCGGTCGTCATCGCGGGCGATAGTCTTATCGATCGTTCGCCATGCGGCACGGGCACGTCCGCGCGTGTCGCGCAACGCCACGCACGCGGGCTGCTCGATATCGGTCAGGCCTTTCGTCATCAGAGCCTGATCGGAAGCAGTTTCATCGGACGTGTCGAAGCGGCGACGACGCTGACCAATGGCCTCGACGCCATTCTGCCCAGCGTCGAAGGCCGCGCCTTTCTCACGGGCCGCGCGGAATACTACGTGGACGACGCGCAGCCCTACGCTCATGGTTTCAGCCTGCAGGAGTATGTGAAGTGAACGCCGTTCCTCGCGAAGTCTCCGCGCACGATCCGCTTCCATCCAGCCAGGAAACCGCCGTGGTGATCGGCGGCGGCATTGTCGGCATATGCTGCGCGCTCTATCTGCAACGCGGCGGCTATGCCGTCACGCTGATCGATCCCGAAGCGCCGGGCAACAGCACGGCGAAATGGAGTTGCGGCCAGATGGCGGTGAGCGAAATCATCCCGCTGTCGAAGCCCGGCATCCTGATGAAGATACCCGGCTGGCTGATGGATCAGAAAGGCCCGCTCGCGCTGCGTCCCGGCGCGCTGCCTGGCATTATCCCGTGGTTCCTGCGCTTTCTCATGTGTGCGCGGCACGCGAAGATCGTCGAGATCGCGCAGTCGATGGCCACGCTCACGCACGACGTCTACGCCGACTATGCACCGCTGCTCGACGCATGCGGCGACAAGACGCTGATGGGCGAGCGCCCGATTCTCGAAGTCTTCGACGATCCCGCCGCACTCACGCACGAGCAGCCGCATCTGCAACTGCGCGAATCGCTCGGCTTCAGGGTGCAGCGGCTGAATGCGAAGGATATTGGCGATCTCGAACCGGCGCTCGCGGGCAAGTTCTCGCACGGCCTCATGTTCGACGACTGGCGCGCCGTGAAGGACACCATGGGCTTCATCGCCGCGTTGACCGATAGCTTCATCGCGCAGGGCGGGCGTCGCGTGCAGACGGAAGCGCGCCGCATCGACGAGGCGAACGGTCAGGCCACCGGCGTCACGCTCGCGAACGGCGAGCGCATCGCGGCGCGGCATGTCGTGGTGGCGGCGGGAACGGGCACGCGGCACTTCTTCGAGTCGCTCGGCGTGAACGTGCCGCTCGCGGGCATCGCGGGCTATCAGGCGGTCGTTTCGGACCCGGGCGTCGAGATTCGCCATTCGGTCATCTACGCGGACGGCGGCTTCTGCTTCACGCCGATGACGCGCGGCCTGCAGATCGGCGGCACGATCGAGTTCGCGAGACACGGCGCGAAACCCAACTTCAGACGCGCGGACATCATCCTCGAGAAGGCGAAACGCGTGTTGCCGGAGATGCGGACATCGCAGGTCGAATACGGCGTCGGCTATCGGCCGTTCCTGCCTGATACGAAGCCCATCATCGACCGCTCGCGCAGATTGAAGAACGTCTACATGGCGTTCGGTCATGGCCAGCTCGGCCTCACCCTCGGCGCGACCACCGGACGGCTGATCGCGGACATGGTCGCGGGCCGCGCGACCAAACAGAACCTCGAGCCGTTCAGCGCCTATCGCTTCTCCTGACTGACGAGACGAATTCATGAAATCGTACGACAAGCTTTTCATCGACGGCCGCTTCGTCGCGCCCGTCCACGATGGCCGTTTCGAGACCATCGATCCGAGCAATGAGGAAGTCATCGCGAGCGTCGCGGCGGCAACGTCCGAGGATATCGACATCGCCGTGAAAGCGGCGCGCAAAGCCTTCGACGAAGGTCCGTGGCCGCGCATGCGCGGTGCGGAGCGCGCCGCCGTGTTGCGCCGTATCGGCAAGGGCATTCGCGAGCGTCTTCAGGCACTCGCCGAAATCGAGGTGCGCGACAACGGCAAGCCGCTTCCCGAAGCGCTGTGGGATCTGGGCGACGCCGCGGGCTGCTTCGAGTTCTATGCCGGTCTCGCCGAAAAGCTCGACGACAACGCGGAGACGCCCGTGGCACTCTCCGACGACCGCTTCACCTCGGTCGCGCGCAAGGAGCCGGTCGGCGTCGCGGGCGCGATCATCCCGTGGAATTTCCCGATGCTGATGGCCGCATGGAAGGTCGCGCCGGCGTTGGCCGCGGGCTGCACGATGGTGCTGAAGCCGTCGGAGCTCACGCCGCTCACCGCGCTCGAACTCGCCGACATCGCCGCGAATGCGGACCTGCCGCCGGGCGTGCTCAATATCGTGACGGGACTCGGCAAGGACGCGGGCGCGCCCTTGAGCGAGCATCCCGGCATCGACAAGCTCGCGTTCACGGGCAGCGTGCCAACCGGCAGCCGCATCATGCAGGCCGCCGCGCGCGACATCAAGAACGTGAGTCTCGAGCTGGGCGGCAAGTCGCCGTTCATTGTCTTCGATGACAGCGATATCGATGCGGCCGTCGAATGGATCATGTTCGGCATCTTCTGGAATCAGGGCGAAGTGTGTTCGGCCACGTCGCGCGTGCTCGTGCAGCGCGGCATTCACGATCGTCTGCTCGAACGGCTGACGGAGGAAACGCGCAGGATCAGCATCGGCAATGGATTGAAGGACGGCGTGCTGCTCGGACCCATCGTCAGCAAGGGACAATTCGACAAGGTGCGCGAGGCCGTGGAGCGCGGCGTGAGCGAAGGCGCGCGCCTCGTCACCGGCGGCGAGCGGCCCGCTCATCTGCACAAGGGTTACTTCATGGAGCCCGTCGTTTTCGCCGATGTGCCCGCCGATAGCTGGATCTGGAACGAAGAGATTTTCGGGCCGGTCGTGTGCATTCGTGCCTTCGACGACGAAGCCGAAGCCGTGCGCTCGGCGAACGATTCGCGCTTCGGTCTCGCGGCAGCCGTGATGTCGCGCGATATCGCACGATGCGAGCGCGTTGCACGGGCGTTGCGCGCGGGCATCGTGTGGATCAACTGCAGCCAGCCCACGTTCACCGAAGCGCCGTGGGGCGGCTACAAGCAGAGCGGCATCGGCCGCGAACTGGGCGAGTGGGGCTTGAACAACTATCTCGAGACCAAGCAGATCACGCGCTACGACAGCGACGAGCCGTGGGGCTGGTACATCAAATAAGGCTGGACCATCATGCGCTGGAAGAAAACACTTCAACTCGTCGACGTGCATTGCGAAGGCGAGATCGGCAAGGTCATCACGGCAGGCGTCGTCGGCATTCCGGGCGAGACCATGCTCGACAAGATGAACTACATCAACGAAGTGGACGACAGTCTGCGCCGTCTCGTCACATTGGAGCCGCGCGGCTGTCTGCAGATGTCGGTCAATCTGTTGCTTGCGCCGACGAGACCGGAAGCGCATGCGGGCTTCATCGTGCTTCAGGCGGACAAGGCGCATCCAATGTCGGGCAGCAACGCGATCTGTGTCGTCACGGCCTTGCTCGAACTCGGCATGGTGGAAATGCACGAGCCTGAAACGACCGTCGTGCTCGATACGCCTGCGGGGCTCGTGACCGCCCGCGCGTCCTGCAAGGATGGACGCTGCACAAGCGTCTCGCTCGACATGGTGCCCGCGTTCGTCGAGCAACTGGACGTCGGGATCGAGACTGAGCAGTTCGGCACGATCAAGGTGGATATCGCGTTCGGCGGCGTGTATTACGCGCTCATCGATGTCGATCAGACCGGGCTCACGATCGCGCCCGGCAACGCGCGCGCGCTCGCGGAACTGGGCGTCGCGCTGAAGGACGTCATCAACGGGCAGGTTCGCGTCGCGCATCCGCTTTATCCCGCGATCGATGAAGTCGCTTACGTCATGTTCCGCAACCGGCTCGGCGACGCGCTGTATCAGACCTGCACGACGCTGCCTCCGGGGCGCGTAGACCGCTCGCCGTGCGGCACCGGCAGCTCGGCCAATCTCGCGACCTTGGCGGCGCGCGGACTGGCCGACGTCGGCAGCCGGCTGACATCGCGCTCGACCATCGGCGGCGAATTCGCCATCGAACTGCTGGGCAAGACCGAAGTCGCCGGCAGGCCCGCCGTGCTTCCGCGCGTCACGGGGCGCGCGTGGATATATGGATTCCAGCAGATCGGCGTCGATCCGGACGATCCGCTCGCCGCCGGTTTCATGCTGAGCGATACGTGGGGCTCGGGCTTTTCCGCCGCCTGAGACGGAGCGCGCACGATGATAAACTTGAACGCGCGCCCGTCTTTCCGGGCCTACGACGACGGCGGTGAACACATGAGCAAAGCGACCGCGGAGACCGAAGCCGGTGTCCGCCGGCATGGCGGACGGTATATCTACGAAGAACTGCGCAAGCAGATCCTTACCCTGCAACTCAAGCCGGGCGCTCCGCTCGACGAAGTCTCGCTCGCGGCGCAATTCGGCCTGTCGCGTTCGCCCGTGCGCGATGCGCTCGCGCGACTCATCAGCGAAGGGCTGGTGACGATCCTGCCGAACCGCACGACGCTCGTCACGCCCTTCGAGATCGAGGAGTTCCCCAAGTACATCTCGGCGCTGGACCTCATTCAGCGCGCGGTCACGCGTCTTGCGGCGCTGTACCGGACCGAGGCCGATCTCGCCCGCATCCGCAAGGCCGACGACACCTACATGAAGGCGATCGACAGCGGCGACTTCAACGCGATGTCCGAGACCAACAAGGGCTTGCACATGGCTATCGCCCACGCGGCGAACAACCCCTATTTCATCGGCTATTACGAGCGGCTGCTCGGCGAGGGGCAGCGGCTCCTGCATCTGCATTTCGATTACACAGTGACATCGCCGGCGGCGACGAAGCTCGGCCGCGACCACGCCGACATCATCGACGCGATCGCGCGCCAGGACGCCGATGCCGCCGAGAAGCTCGCCCACGAGCACACGATGCTGTTCCAGAAGCGCTTCCTCGACTACATGCGGCAGAACATGACGGAGTCGATGGCGCTCATGTAGCCGGGTTGTCGGGCTCGCACCGACACGTCTCGCGGCGTTGTCTTGCCGCATCCAACGAATCGATCCGGCCGGCGCCGTGGGCGTATCGCGCGTGAATGGCGACGCCGTCTTTTTTTCCTTTTTCTTCAAGGACTTGGGCTAATCGGGCAGGCCTTTCAGATGCGCCTGGCACGCCGCTCGCATAAGGAGATGCGAGCGCAACGATTGGTGCTCATCCAACCCACACAGTCCCAGGAGATGGAATGGACGCCTCCCTTCCCACGTCGAGAAGGAAGGGCAGCGGAAAAGGCGGAGCCCTCGCTATACCCGACGGCATCGGAGTGCCAAAGTGGAAGTGTCGAAACGACCACTGAGGGTAAGGAGGGCTCGAAATGAAGACTACGACATTTGGCTTGGACTTGGCAAAGCGGGTTTTTCAGGTGCACTGGGTCGACATGGAAACGGGTGAAATCGGACGACGGCAACTCAAGCGCGATCAACTCGTGCGGTTCTTCTCGAACTGCGCACCCGGGCTCATCGCCATGGAAGCTTGCGGCAGCGCGCATTTCTGGGCACGCAAGCTGAGCGCATTGGGACATCAGGTCAGATTGATCGCGCCGTCATTCGTGCGACCGTTTGTCAAGCGCAACAAGACCGATGTGGCTGATGCACACGCGATCTGGGAGGCGGCGCAACGCCCCGAGATGCGCTTTGTTGCCGTCAAGAGCGAAGCTCAGCAAGGCGTGCTCACGCTCCATCGGGTGCGTGAGCAATTGATCAAGATGCGACAAATGCAGATCAATCAAGTGCATGGTCTGTTGTATGAGTTCGGCGGGGTCGTGCACGCAGGCGCGCGCGGTATGAGCGAAGCCGTGCAACTGTTGGGCGAATTGGCCGACACCTTGCCGACCATGGTGATCGATACGTTGCGCGAGCAGTTGCAGCGCATCGAGACGCTGAGTCGGGACATCGTTCAGATCGAGCGCAGACTGGCCGCGTGGCGGCGTGAGGACGAGACCGCCCAACGCATCTCGGCGATTCCGGGAGTGGGCCTGCTCACGGCGACGGCGGCGATTGCCACCATGGGTGAAGCAAAGACGTTTCGTTCGGGACGCGAATTCGCTGCATTTCTTGGTCTGGTGCCGCGCCAGAGCGGCACGGGCGGACGCGTCAAATTGCTTGGCATCAGCAAACGAGGTGACGTGTACTTGCGCACTTTGTTGATCCACGGCGCGCGTTCAGTACTCGCTCGTTGCAAGCGGCTCACTGAGTCACAGCAGCGCTTGCTTGCGCGACGACCGTTCAATGTGGCGGTTGTGGCGCTGGCCAACAAGATGGCGCGCACGATCTGGGCGTTGATTGCCCATGCTCGAGCGTACCAACCGGAATATGCGGCATGTACCGCGTAGAACCTCAACTTACTACGGAGATTGGTCGTCGATAGGTTGCGCAGGACGATGTGCGCGTGATGGCAAAGCGGATCGGACCGCGGGGAAGTAAGCCTGAATGATGTCTTGTCCTTAGAGGACTTGCCGGAGCTGAGGCCTTCCCTGGCGAATTCCATCAGGGCCAGCGGACAGAAGTCCCGTCCGACAAAGGGCCGGATATAAGTCTGCAGCCCGATTGGCCACGCCAAACACGCGAATGTCACCTGGCAAACCGGGAGACGTCCATATAAGACACATCATGCTGAAGATCGACAACCTCGCCGTGAGCAAAGAACTCGACCGCGCCGAAATGGGCGCCATCGTCGGTGGCTCGAGCATCTTCCAGAACAACGGCATCAACTCCAACTTCAACAGCGGCTTCTCGTTCGCCAGCCCGCAGATCAACGTCGCGCCGGTGACGCAAGTGGATGCTTCGACGCACACGAATGTCGATCTGACGAATGTCACGAAGACGCTCTCTTCGGTCGGCAGCCTGCTCGACGGCGTGAAGGTGTAACGCATCATCCTCGAAGGGAGAAGGTACAACGCTGTTGCCTTCTCCCCTTCTTGTCCCGGCTGTCCTCGCTCGTTCTCCCCGCTTTTCCAACTCCGACACCTCGCGCCCAGGTTGCACTCGGCATGAGCGTCAGCATCGAATAGCCGATTGTTCGGATATCGAATCATCGGCTGGTTTTGTCGATTCCTAAAAATTCCCTTTTGCACGGTCAACGCTTGAGTCGCGTTCTCTCGCGACTTCGGCGTGCATTCGGCGCTGCGTTTCTGCCCGATGCGATCCTGTTCGTCCGTCCCCGACAAATCCAAGGATTCTGTATTTCGGCGACCAACAGGTTGTCTGCCATCAATGCTGCGAAAGTCGGTTCCAATTTGCGTCACGGCCCGCCATTCCCATTTCAAATCAAATACTTGGTTTAACCGAACAGATCTTCTAGCCCTGCTTGGCACGGCCCTCGCATATGTAGCTGCGAGCGCAACGATTGGTGCTCATCCAACCAACCAAGTCTTAGGAGCTACATCATGCTGAAGATCGACAACCTCGCCGTTAGCAAAGAACTCGACCGTGCCGAAATGGGCGCCATCGTCGGCGGCGCGAGCATCTTCCAGAACAACGGCATCAACTCCAACTACAACGCCGGCTTCTCCTTCGCCAGCCCGCAGACCAACGTCGCTCCCGTCACGCAAGTGGACGCCTCGCAGCACCTCGACGTCGACGTGAAGAACATCACCAAGTCGCTCACTTCGGTCGGCAGCCTGCTCGACGGCGTCAAGCTCTAATCCCTTAGTCATCCATTCAAGTCATCAGGAGAACCATCATGTTGAAAATCGACAACCTCACCGTCAGCAAAGAACTCGACCGTGCCGAAATGGGCGCCATCGTCGGCGGCTCGAGCATCTTCCAGAACAACGGCATCAACTCCAACTACAACGGCGGCTTCTCCTTCGCCAGCCCGCAGACCAACATCGCGCCCGTGACTCAGGTCGATGCCTCCACCCACACCGACGTCGACGTGAAGAACATCACCAAGTCGCTCGATGCGGTCGGCAGCCTGCTCGGCGGCGTCAAGCTCTAATCCCTTAGTCATCCATTCCAGTCATCAGGAGAACCATCATGTTGAAGATCGACAACCTCGCCGTTAGCAAAGAACTCGACCGTGCCGAAATGGGCGCCATCGTCGGCGGCGCGAGCATCTTCCAGAACAACGGCATCAACTCCAACTACAACGGCGGCTTCTCGTTCGCCAGCCCGCAGACCAACATCGCGCCCGTGACTCAGGTCGATGCCTCCACCCACACCGACGTCGACGTGAAGAACATCACCAAGTCGCTCGATGCGGTCGGCAGCCTGCTCGGCGGCGTGAAGCTGTAAGACCTCGTTCAATCAAACCAGTCATCGGGAAAGACATCATGTTGAAAATCGAAAATCTCGCTGTTAGCAAAGAACTCGGCCGCGCTGAAATGGGCGCCATCGTCGGCGGCGCGAGCATCTTCCAGAATAACGGCATCAACTCCAACTCGGTGACCGGCTTCTCGTTCGCCAGCCCGCAGATCAACGTCGCGCCGGTGACTCAGGTCGACGCTTCGCAGTACACGAAGGTCGATCTGACGAACCTCACGAAGTCGCTCGACGCCGTAGGCAGCCTTCTTCATGGCGTGAAGGTCTGAAGCAACATCGTCGAAAACGGAGAAGGAACAATAGTGCTTCCTTCTCCCCTCTTTCATCCCCTCTTCCACCTCTTCTTCCACCTCTTCTTCCACCTCCTCTTCCACCGGCTTCGCGAAGTGACACGACGTGCCGGACCATTCCGGCAAGCGCTTGTAAGTTCGCGCGAGACGTGATATCGGTTGCGAAACGTTCCCATTCAGCCATTGCTGAATGCGCGCATGAACAGTTTCGCTTCCTGGAGACCGTCGCATGGCCGCATTCATCGCTCACCCGGCGGTGCTCTTTGTCGTGCTGCTCGCATGCTTTGTCGCCGCGGTGACGTTCGGGGCCTTCGTTCTGAGACGCATGCGGGAACTGCCCGACGAGGAACGGGACGATTTCAACGTAGTCCAGACCGCGACATTGACCTTGCTCGCGCTTCTCATCGGCTTCTGTCTTTCCATGGCGGTCAACCGTTACGATCAGCGCAAAGCGCTAGAAGAAGGGGAAGCGAACGCGATAGGCACTGAATACGCACGCGCGGATCTCGCGGATGCGCCCATCGATGCCCGCATGAAAAGCGCTCTGGTTGCCTATGCGAAGCTGAGGCTCACCCATTACCGGACTCGCGATCGCGGCGAGCTGGCTCGGCTCGATAGCGAGACCGCGAATCTGGAGTCTCAGCTTTGGAAGCTGGCCGTGCAGGTCGCGAAAGAAAAGCCGACGCCGATTGGCGCCCTCGTCGTGGCGGGCATGAACGACGTTCTGAATTCCCAGGACTACGCCGAGGCAGCCCGAATCAATCACATTCCGCTGGGCGCATGGGTTCTGATGATCGTGATCGCGCTCTTCGCCTGCACCGTTCAGGGCTATGGCGCACGGGGAAAGCGTCGCAAGGGATGGCTCGTCACGGTGCTTCCTGTGACCGTCTCCTTGTCGCTCGCGCTGATATCCGATATCGACAGTCCGCAGGGCGGGATCATCCACGTTCAACCGCAAAACCTTGACAGGCTCCTGCATTCCTTCGGCACCTAGAGTTCGCTGCGCGCTGACTCGCGGTTGTCGCGACTCCAAGTAAAAAGGGTGATGTCACCCGGCTTTCCGAACCTCGGAGGTGATCGATGCGCGTTGCAACCCTCATCGCGGGACTTTGCCTGCTGGCGTCCTCGGCCGCGCCGTCCGTTGCGCTCGCTCAAGCGCCCAAGGGCGCCACCGCCGCGACGGTACAGGCGAACGACAAGCTTCGCGGTTACCTGAACTTCACCGATCAGCGCGACTTCGACGATGCACGTCGCGGCTTCATTGCCGATCTGCCCAGCCCAGTGATCAAGGGACAAGCCGGCAACGTCGTGATCGATCTGTCGCAATACGACTTTCTGAAATCGACGTCCGGAACGCCCGCGACCGTGAATCCCAGCCTGTGGCGGCAATCGCAGATCCTTGCGATGCACGGCTTGTTCAAGGTCGTCGATGGCATCTATCAGGTTCGCAACATCGACCTCGCGAACATTACCTTCATTCGCGGAAAGACGGGATGGGTCGTCGTCGACGTATTGACCTCCGCCGAGACCGCGAAGGCTGCGTATGACCTCATCAATGAAAAGGTCGAGCGGCTTCCGGTCACGGGTGTCATCTTCACACACAGTCACGTCGATCACTTCGCGGGAATCCGGGGGATCGTGGACGAGAAAGACGTGCGCTCGGGCAAGATTCCCGTGATCGCGCCCGACGGGTTCATGGAGGAAGCCGTCAGTGAGAACGTGTTCGCCGGCAACGTCATGAGCCGGCGCGCATCGTACATGTACGGCAACCTCTTGCCGAAGGACCCGCGCGGCAATGTCGGCGGTGGTCTCGGCCTGACCACGGCGGCAGGCTCGATCACCCTGTTCGAGCCGAGCAAGATCATCAAGACGACCGGCGAGAAGATGACGATCGACGGTATCGAGGTCGTATTCCAGATGGCGCCCGGAACCGAAGCGCCGGCGGAGATGCTGTTCTATTTCCCTCAGTTCAAGGCCATCGATCTGGCGGAGGACGGCAACCACACGCTGCACAACATCCTGACGCTACGCGGTGCGAAAGTGCGGAGCGCGCAGAAGTGGGCGCACTATCTCGACCAGACGATCGATCTCTGGGGCGCTGACGCACAGGTATCGTTCGGAAGTCACCACTGGCCGCAGTGGGGCAACGATCGCGTCGTGGAGCATCTGAAGAAGCAGCGCGATCTGTACAAGTACATCAACGACCAGACCCTGCGCATGGCGAACCAGGGCCTCACGATGCATGAAATCGCGGAGCAGTTCGTGCTGCCCGATTCACTTGCGAAGGAGTTCTATAACCGGGGCTACTACGGCAATCTGAAGCACAACGTCCGCGCGACCTATCAGCTTTATCTTGGATGGTGGGACGGCAACCCGGCCGACTTCGATCCTCTGCCGCCAGTGGACGAGGCGAAGAAATACGTGGAACTGATTGGCGCCGACAAGATACTCGCCAATGCACGCGATGCGTTCGCGAAGGGCGATTACCGTTGGGCCGCCACGATCACGAACAAGCTCGTGTTTGCCCAGCCGAACAATCAGGCCGCGAGACAACTCGAAGCGGATGCGCTCGAGCAGCTCGGATATCAGGCCGAATCCGGCCCAGCCCGTAATTTCTATCTGAGCGGAGCGCAGGAGTTGCGCGGCGGCGTGAAGAAAATGGCGACACCGAACACCTCGTCGCCCGACATCATTCGCGGCATGACGACCGAAATGTTCCTCGACTTTCTCGCGATCCATCTCAACGGTCCGCGCGCCGGCGACAAACGTTATGCCTTCAACGTCATATTCCCCGACATCAAGGAAAACTACTCGCTGACGGTCGAGGACGGCGTGATGAACTACGGCAAGGGCAAGACGTTGCAAAACGCCGACGCGACCATCACGCTCGATCGAACGACCCTGGACGACATCGCACTCGGCAAGCTCAAGCTCGGCAATCTCGCCGATAGCGGTCAGGTCAGGATCGAGGGAGACCGGCAGAAGTTCAGCGACATGCTGGCGCTCTTCGACAAGTTCGATTTCTGGTTCACGATCAGCGAGCCTTGATGGGCATCGCGCGCCGATTTGATTGCACGGTTATGATCGGCTTCACCCTCCATACGAGCGTGAAGCCATGAGCACTCTTCCTTATCGCAATGCCCTCATCATTGGTGCTGGCCCTGGCATCAGCGGCTCCCTCACGCGGCGCCTGCGCGCGGAGAACATTCCGGTCGTGATCGCTGCGCGCAACGTCGACAAGCTGTCGGCACTGGTCGACGAGACGGGCGCCATCGCGCTGCCCGTCGATGCCGCCGATGCCGGTGAAATGGAAGCGCTCTTCGCCACGACCGAGGCGCGCATCGGCGCGCCGGAAATCGTGATCTACAACGCGAGCGGACGCGTGCGCGGCCCGATCGCCGAGCTCGATGCGGCAGAGGTCGAGCGCGCCGTCGCCGTGTCGGCGTTCGGCGCATTCCATGCGGTCCAGCAGGCGGCGCGACGCATGATTCCCGCGGCCAAGGGCGCGATCCTGCTCACGGGCGCGACCGCCGGCGTCAAGGGCTTCGCGCTGTCCGCCCCGTTCGCAATGGGCAAGTTCGCGTTGCGCGGCCTTGCGCAGAGCGCCGCGCGCGAACTCGCGCCAAAGGGCATCCATGTCGCGCATTTCGTCATCGACGGCAGCGTGCGCGCCGCTCACCGCGCCGATCCGCCGGACGCGCCGGACAGCACGCTCGACCCCGATGCGATCGCGCAAACCTATCTGGACGTGCTGCGCCAGCATCGCAGCGCGTGGACGTGGGAGATCGAGCTGCGGCCGTGGGCGGAGAAGTTCTGAGGCATCGCGCGCTCGCGGCGGGCGACATCGACGTCAGGCTTCACCTGCGCCGCCCCGTATCTCCTTGACACCGCGCCCCAGCCGCCGGCGCAGCAACGTGCGCAGCGTCGCGCCGTCGACATAGCCGACCTCGGCCGCGATAGCCTCGATATCGAGCCGGCTCGTGCGCAGCAGATGCACCGCCCGCTCGACACGAAGATCCTGGAAATACGACAGCGGCGACTTGCCGAGCACGGCCTCGATGCGCCGCTGCAACGTGCGCGTGCTCGTCGCGAGCGCATGGGCCGCGGCGTCGAGCGAAAAGCCCTGCGCGAGCCGCGCGCGGGCCCAGCGCTCGAAGCGCTCGACCATCGGATCGGCCCGGGCGAGATGATCCGGAATCATGTAAGGCGCCTGCGAAGGCCGCGCGTCCACCAGCAGATAGCGCGCCACCGTCGCCGCGAGCGCGGGGCTCGTCTGATTCATCAGCCAGAGCGCGAGATCGAGATGCCCCATCGCGGCGCCCGCCGTGGCGAACGTGCCCGACGGCACCAGCATGCGCGCACTGTCGAGGCGCACCGCCGGATAGCGCTGCCGGAACAGCGGCGCGAGCCACCAGCTCGTGGTGGCCTCGTGACCGTCGAGCAAGCCGGACTCCGCCAGCACGAACGTGCCGATGCACGCCGCCGCGATCTTCACGCCGCTCGCGTGACTTTGCGCGAGCAGGTCCATCGCATCGATCACGTCGCGGCGCGCGAGCGCCGGCAGCAGTTGCGCCGGCATCTTGGTGCCGGGCGCGGGCACGATCAGCCAGTCGGGCGTCGTCATCGCGCTCGCGGGCTTGACGGGCACGCGCATGCCGAGGGCCGTCCGCACATCGCGCCGCATTCCGAGCAGCTCGATCTCGAAGCGCGGCCCGCCGCCCGGCTGCTGCATGTCGGCCAGCTCGTTCGCGGTGGTGAAGGCGTCGAGCACGGCGGACAGCGCCGTGTCGAACACGCCGTCGAGGGCGAGAACCGTCAGTCGCATGGCGTAAATGATTCTAAAATTGTCATTTCCGACAATATCGCGGACGCCTCGCCTTGTCTACAGTGAGGCTCATCCGTCCGCGCCCACGCGCGCCGCGCCGCCGATTTCCCCGATGACAGGAGCCCCCATGAGTTCGATGACGACGACAGACCTCGACCGCCCGATCTGGACCGCGCTGGCCACGCGCCAGGCGCATCTGGGCCACGGCGGCGCGCTTGCGCGGCGCTTTCATCCCGACGTGGCGCCGTTCGCGGCGATGGCGTCCGAAACCCCGGACGCCTGGCGCGCGCTCCATGCGCTGCTGCGGCCTCAGGAGCAGGTCGTCATTCAATCGTCGGATGGCGGCGCGGGCATCGATGCATTGCAGGTGAAGCGCGTCGGCACGATCCATCAGATGATCGAGACGCGGCGAATCGACGAACGCACGGACGACCGCGACGTGCTCGCCCTCGGCAGCGCCGATGTCGACGACATGCTCGCGCTCGTGCAGAGCACGAAGCCGGGGCCGTTCGCGAGGCGCACGTATGAGATGGGCCGCTACATCGGGATTCGCGAGCAGGGACAGCTCGTCGCGATGGCGGGCGAGCGCATGGCTATCGACGGATATGTGGAAATCAGCGCGGTGTGCGTCGACGAGCGCTGGCGCGGACGCGGCCTCGCCGCGCGGCTCATGAACATTTTGCGCAGGGAGATCGCGCTACGCGGCGAAACGCCGTTCCTGCACGTATTCAGCCACAACGAGAGCGCGATCGGCCTGTATGAGCGGCTTGGCTTCGAACTGCGCCATGCGTTCGTCCTCGCGCAGGTCAGTCATGCTGACGCGCGAAACGCTTAGCCGCCACGGAAGGCAGCTCGCCGAACATCACGCGATAGTCGTGCGCGAAGCTGCTGAGATGCCAGAAGCCCCACTTCGTTGCCGCCAGCGTGACGGAGTCGCCGAGCCGCAACTCCCGGCGCACATGATTGAGGCGCACCGCGCGCAGATACGCGATCGGATTCAGGTTCAGCGCATCCTGGAACGCGTATTGAAGCGTTCGCCTGCTGATGCCGAGCTGCACGCACAACTCCGCGATCGACAAGGGACACGCCGACGGGTCCTGAAGCCGGTCCTGCACGGCATTGACGAGCGGCCAGTACTTCGTCGGCCGCGCCTGCGCGCTCCCCGCTTCACGCGATGAAGCGGACAGGACCTCCGATATCGCATAGAGGATGGTCCGCTCGAGCAGTTCGATCCGGTCATCGGCATCGGCCTGCTCGCCGGGCGCCGCCTGCGCCGCGGCGGCGAGCGTCTGCTTCAGGAGCTGGCGCAGATTGTCGGCGAGATCGGCGGCCATCGGAATCAGCGGCGATATCGGACGGCCGAGCAGGGACGCGGCGAGCACGCGCATCGGCTCCGAAGCGAGCTTGTCCGGCTCGATCTCCACGTTCACGAGCACATGGCGGTCCGGCGAAAAGAATTCGAACTCCGGGCCGCTCGAAAAAACGTGCAGGCTGTCGCGGCTGCTCTTCTCTCCGCACATTCGCGCGTGGCCTTCCAGCTCCAGCGGAACCGCCACGGCGAGCCTGTCCGAAGGCACCGAGCCTTGCTGAAGAATGATCTTGTCGAGATGCTCGACGAGCAGCCGGATGCCGCCGAGCGACACGATGGACGATGAGCCGCGAAAGAGGCCGCCCGAGATCTGCGTGTAGTTGAGGCTCCATCCATCGAATGCACGCGCCTGTTCGTCGACGTCCGTGAACGAGGAGAAAGCGACCGCGCGCGCAAGCAGCCGCGCATCGGAAGCGATCGTGAGGGGTAAGGCCGTGCTCATCGTGAATTGCCGTATGCAGTCTGGAATGACGAAACCGTCCGGAAGCGTAACGTGCCAAAAAGCATTCAGGTCGCGTGCCCGTGCAAACCCTGACTTGCCGAAATCCGATAGTGCAAAACTTTCCGGCGCAATAACTTTGCTTCCGGCAGGAAGGCATTGCCATGCCGCCTGTCCCGACTGACAACGCTGGAACCGGAGAACACGAACATGGGTGTAAAGATTGACGGCCGGCTCGCGGGCAAAGTCGCTATCGTGAGCGGCGGCGCCGGTGGCTGCGGCGCCGCCGCTTCGGAGCTGTTCGCCGCACAGGGCGCGAAGGTGGCTATCATCGACCGTAACGGCGATGCGGCCGAAACGCTCGCCTCGATCCTGCGCGACCGAGGCCTGCAGGCCATCGGCCTCGGCGCCGACGTCGCGAGCCAGGCCGATGTGCAGCGCGCGGTCGGCGCCGTGCGCGAGCAGTACGGCAACGCGAACATCCTCTTCAATCACGCGGGCACGCTCATCGTAAAGCCGTTTCTCGAGATCGAGGAAGCCGAGTGGGACTGGCTCATGGGCGTGAACGTCAAGAGCATGTTCCTGATGACGAAGGCGGTCCTGCCGCAGATGCTCGAAGAAGGCGGCGGCAGCATCGTCTGCACGTCGTCGATATCGGCTGTGTGCGCGACGCCCGGCGAAGTGCTCTACGACGCGACCAAGGGCGCCTGCCACATGTTCGCCCGCGCGATCGCGGTCGAGTATCGCGACAGGGGCATCCGCTGCAACGCGCTCGCGCCGGGCTTCATCCGCACGCCGCACGGCATGCGCGAGCTGAAGGACCTTCAGGCGATGGGCGTGGATGCCACCGAGGAAGCCATCACGGCGCAGCAGGGGCGCCTGTGCGAGCCTGCGGAAGTCGCGGCGGCCGCGCTCTTCCTGGCGTCCGACGAATCGAGCTTTGTGAACGGCACGCATCTCTTCGTCGACAACTGCTTTTCGGCAGTCTGAACCATCCGGCACGAAATACCACGCATACAAAAAACATTCCGAGGGCGGCATTTGAATCGAAGGCTTCGCAGCGATGCGAACCTTCGATTTTTTTCATCCGGCGCGCGCTGCATTCCAGCGCAATGTCGCAATTCTTCTATCCCGCCGCGCCCGCTTTCGATGGAATACGGGAAAGACAGGCGTTCCGTAGCAATCTGAATCTCTCTCACATGGGTAACCATTATGTTCAATCGCGCAGCCAGCACCGTTGAAAACGTCGATCCGGAACTCTGGGCGGCCATCACCGATGAAAACAAACGTCAGGAAGATCACATCGAGCTGATCGCGTCGGAAAACTACACGAGCCCGGCGGTCATGGCCGCGCAAGGCTCGCAGCTCACCAACAAGTACGCGGAAGGCTATCCGGGCAAGCGTTACTACGGCGGTTGCGAATATGTCGACGTGGTCGAGCAACTCGCGATCGACCGCGTGAAGCAGATTTTCGGCGCCGAAGCCGCGAACGTGCAGCCGAACTCCGGCTCGCAGGCGAACCAGGGCGTGTTCTTCGCGATGCTGCAGCCCGGCGACACCATCATGGGCCTGAGTCTCGCGCACGGCGGCCACCTCACGCACGGCTCGCCCGTGAACATGTCCGGCAAGTGGTTCAAGGTCGTGAGCTATGGCCTCAACGAAGCCGAGGACATCGATTACGAAGCCGCCGAGCAGCTCGCGAACGAGCACAAGCCGAAGCTGATCGTCGCGGGCGCGTCGGCGTTTGCATTGAAGATCGATTTCGAACGCCTCGCGAAGATCGCGAAGTCGGTCGGCGCGTATCTGATGGTCGACATGGCGCACTACGCCGGCCTGATCGCCGCGGGCGTGTATCCGAACCCGGTTCCGCATGCGGACTTCGTCACCACGACGACGCACAAGAGCCTGCGCGGCCCGCGCGGCGGCGTGATCCTGATGAAGGAAGAGTTCGCGAAGCAGATCAACTCCGCGATCTTCCCCGGCATTCAGGGCGGCCCGCTGATGCACGTGATCGCCGCGAAGGCCGTTGCGTTCAAGGAAGCGCTGTCGCCGGAATTCAAGGCGTATCAACAGCAGGTCGTCGATAACGCCCGCGTGCTCGCGGAAACGCTGGTCAAGCGCGGCTTGCGCATCGTGTCGGGCCGCACCGAAAGCCATGTGATGCTCGTCGATCTGCGCGCGAAGAAGATCACCGGCAAGGCCGCCGAAGCCGCGCTCGGCGCCGCGCACATCACGGTCAACAAGAACGCTATTCCGAACGATCCGGAAAAGCCCTTCGTCACGAGCGGCATCCGCCTCGGCTCGCCCGCGATGACGACGCGCGGCTTCGGCGTGAAGGAAGCCGAGATCGTCGGCAACCTGATCGCGGACGTGCTGGAAAGCCCGGAAGACGCGGCCAACCTCGAACGCGTTCGCCAGCAGGTCACGGAACTGACGAAGCGTTTCCCCGTGTACGGCTGACGCAATCCGTAGTAACGCCCTGACGTCGGGCCCGCTGTCTCCGTGCAGCGGGCCCGACGTTTTTCATTGGCGCAGCGGACTCAGCCAGGGATGACCCGTACTTGCCGAAATGCGATAGTGCTCAAAAAAACGGCCTCCTAAAGTGACATCGACTCGCAACGTATCAAGGCGCGATGCCGGCAGCTGACTCTTTTGGAGACTGACCATGGATGTGGAAAAGCGAAGTATCGAATTCATTCCGCTCAACGAGCGGTATGGCACGCCGAAGCGGCTGTTCACGATCTGGTTCAGCGCGAACATGCAGGTAACGGCGCTCGTCATCGGCACGCTCGGGATCGTCGCGGGCCTGAGCCTCTTCTGGACCATCGTCGGCCTGATTCTCGGCAACGTGATCGGCACCATCTTCATGGCCGCGCATTCCGCGCAGGGGCCGCATCTCGGCATCCCGCAGATGATCCAGAGCCGCGCGCAGTTCGGCGTGTTCGGCGCGGCGCTTCCGCTCGCGATCGTGGTCCTCGCGTACATCCTCTTCGTCGCGGCGGGCGGCGTCGTGATGCGCGATTCGGTCAAGGCCATCTATCCGATGAGCGACAACGCAGCCATCATCCTCTTCGGCGTGCTCACGTTCGTCATCAGCTATATCGGCTATGAACTGATCCACAAGATGGGCGCATTCATGACGCTGCTCTCGTGCGTCATTTTCTTCGCATCGGCGGCGCTCGTGTTCTCGAAGCCCGAGATGCTGGCCAACGTTCAACACGCGAAGCACGGCTTCTCTGGCGGCGCGTTCAATCTGGTCGTTGCACAGGCCGCGTCGTGGACGCTCGGCTTCGGCCCCTACGTGGCGGACTATTCGCGCTACCTGCCCGCCAACGTGAAGACAAAGCACACGTTCTGGTACACGTATCTCGGCGGCCTCCTCGGCTCGCTGCTCGTGATGATGCTGGGCGCATTGCTCGCCACGGCCGCGCCTTCCATCGCCACTGATCCGGGCACGGGCATCGCTTCGATGTTCGGCGGCTGGTCGCGTCCGGCGCTTATCATCATCGTGCTGGGCGTGCTGCTGTTCAACGTGCTGAGCCTGTACAGCGCGTATATGTCGAGCGTGACCATCTTCAGCGGCTTTCACAAGATGACGCGCGTTGGCAAGCTCATGAAGTTTTCCGTGCTCGCGGTGACGGCCGCTATCGCGACGGTGATCGCCATCGGCACGCAGTATCACTTCAACGACTATTTCGCGGACATTCTCAACGCGCAGATCTATGTGCTCGTGCCGTGGAGCTCGATCAACCTCGTCGACTATTACCTCGTTCGCAAGGGCGACTACTCGGTGACGGAGATGTACGACGCGCGCGGCCGCTACGGCAAGTTCAATATGTCGACACTGACGATCTACTGCCTCGGCTTCGCGAGCACGCTGCCCTTCATGGATCTCTCGTTCTATCACAGCTACTTCGCGAAGATGATCGGCGCGGACGTGAGCTGGATTCCGAGCCTGCTCGTGCCCGGCATTCTCTACTACGTGATGAACCGCGGACTCTCCATGGAATCGCGCGCCGTGGCCAACTAGGCGCAGTTCGCATCGCCCGATCGCAGCCGCGTTCCCCGACGCGGCTGTTTTCATTTTTGAAGCGCTTGACAGCGTCGTCTAATTTACTGGATAGTGTCTCCATTATGTTAGATAACGCCAATTCATCCGATGAAACCGCCGAGAGCGGCATCAACGAACGCATCGCCGAGCGCGTGCGCGCGCTGCGGGCGGCGCGCGGCTACACGCTCGACGCGCTCGCGACGCGCTGCGGCGTGAGCCGCTCGATGATCTCTATGATCGAACGCGGCGCGGCCAGCCCGACGGCCGTCGTCCTGGACAAACTCGCGGCGGGCCTCGGCATATCGCTCGCGAGCCTGTTCGGCGGCGAACTGGAAGGCGCGCCGGCTGAGCCGCTCGTGCGGCGCGGTGAGCAATTGAAATGGCGCGATCCGGAGTCCGGATACACGCGCAGAAACCTTTCTCCGCCGGGCTGGCCGTCCCCGCTTCATCTGGTCGAAGTGGACTTTCCGGCCGGCGCGCGCGTCGCCTATGAAACGAGCGGGCGCGAATCGACAATGCATCAGCAGGTCTGGGTCATGAGCGGACGCATCGACATCGTGATCGGCGACGCCCTTCATTCGCTCCAGCAAGGCGATTGTCTCGCGATGCGGCTGGACCGGCCGCTCATCTTCAGCAATCCGACATCGAAAGCGGCGCGCTACGTCCTCGCCATCTGCGACGCGCCCGCGACCTGATTCATCCCTGGCCTCAACCGATACACCCATGAAAACCTCCGCACCGCACGACGACGTGCGCCTGATCGACTGCAACGAAGCCGACCACGCGCTCGCGATCCTCGACATCCTCAACGAAGCCATCGTCAACTCGACCGCGCTCTACGACTACGTGCCCCGCCCCGCGTCGGCCATGTCGACATGGTTCGCGGCGAAGCGCGCGGGCGGCTTTCCGGTCGTCGGCGCGGTCGATGCCACCGGCAAGCTGCTGGGCTTCGCGAGCTGGGGCACGTTCCGCGCCTTTCCTGCCTACAAGTACACGGTGGAGCACAGCGTCTACGTGCATCGCGATTGCCGCGGCCGCGGTCTCGGCGAGCGCCTGCTGCGCGAGCTGATCCGGCGCGCGCGCGATGCGCAGGTGCATGTGCTCGTCGGCTGCGTCGATGCGGCCAATGCGGGCAGCATCGGCCTGCACACGCGGCTGGGCTTCCGGCACTCGGGCACCATCACGGAAGCCGGGTTCAAGTTCGGCCGCTGGCTGGACGCGGCGTTCTACCAGCTCAACCTCGAAACACCGACGGCGCCTGTCGACGGCTGACAGCGAGCCTTGAGAGCGCATGGCGAAGGCTGCACACCGGCGCGGAAAAAGCGCCGCGCATCACGCATAACTTCAAGTAATGCAAGCCGGAAAATTAAGCGCATTGACGCTGTTTTCTCGCGCTCCAATACTGCAGCCATCGCAAACGCACTCACAGGCACTCGCAAACGCCATGAACTCGGTTGACAGAATCTTCGCCCCCGCGCTCGATCTCGATGACAGACTCGCCGATGCCGGCACCTGGGAGCATGGCGCCCGGCTTTGGCCGAGCAGCGAGCAGCAGACGCTGACGTGCTGCCGCGTCGTCGATGAAACGCACGACATCAAGAGCTTCGAATTCCGCACGTCGGACGGGCTGCCCGTGCGTTTCGAGCCGGGCCAGTTCATGACGGTGTCGGCGAATGTAGAGGGGCAATCGGTCGAGCGTTGCTACACGATTTCGTCGCCGCCGACGCGTCCCTTTCTCGTCTCCATCACCGTGAAGCGCGTGCCTGGCGGCACCATGTCGAACTGGCTTCACGACAACATGAAGCCCGGCAGCCAGTTGCGCGCTTACGGGCCGTCCGGCACCTTCACGCCGACCGCCGCGCCCGCGACGAAGTCGCTGTATCTCTCCGCTGGCTCCGGCGTCACGCCGTTGATGTCGATGACGCGTGCGAGCATCGATCTGGGTCTGGACCGCGACATCATCTTCATCCATAGCGCCCGCACGCCCGCCGATATCGTGTTCCGCGAGGAACTGACGAGGCTCGCGAAGCTGTCGCCGCGCCTGCGCGTGTTCTTCGTCTGCGAAGGCATCGGCGATGAAGCCAATTGGGATGGCCCGGTTGGCCGCCTGAGTCTCCAGTTGTTGTCGAAGTGGGCGCCGGATTATCTCGAACGCGAAGTCTTCACCTGCGGCCCGGCCGGCTACATGAGCGCGGTGCGCGGCCTGCTTCTCGAAGGCGGCCACGATCCTGCGCGCTACCATCAGGAAAGCTTCGACATCAAGGCCGAGGTCGCGCCGGAACCCGCGCCCGAAGCCGCATCCAAGGAAGCCGATGCCGCCCAGGCCACGTTCACCGTCAAGCTGTCGCGCTCGTCGAAGTCCTTCACCATGAATGCGTCGGACACCGTGCTCGCGGCGGCGAAGAAAGCGGGTGTCGCTGTGGCTTCATCGTGCAGCCAGGGCGTATGCGGCACGTGCAAGACGAAGGTGCTGGAAGGATCGGTAGACATGAAACACAATGGCGGCATTCGCGACAGGGAAGTCCAGAAGGGATTCCGTCTGCTGTGCTGCAGCCGCCCGACATCGGACCTCGTGCTGGAACTTTGACGAGACTGTTCGCGCCCATGTCAGCCACGGAACACGTCATGAACGGTCGTCCGGAGAACGTATCGGCGTACATCGCCATCGCGGAGAAGCTGTTCAGCTCGGAGCAGCTGCCGGACGGCGGGCGCCGCGTCGCCTCCCGGGTTTTCGAGCGGCTGCGCACACCTTCCGACGACGGCGCGCGGCATACCACGCGCTATCCCGCCTGCGATTCGCTCGACGCGGCGCTCGCCCCGTTCATCGGCGACGACACCCTCTTCGGCGCCGCCGCGCGCGCGATCAAGGCGCTCGAGCCCGATCTCGGATGGTCGCGCCGCTCGTCGGGCGTGAACGGCAGCGACAACTATATCGACGCTCACGTGCACGGCATGATCTGCGGGCCCGGTGGCGCCGAGAGCCGCTACGACGTGCAACTGGGCTTCTCGCTGATGCTGCCGCACACGCGATATCCCGACCACAGCCATCCGCCCGAGGAAGCCTACGTGCTGTTCACGCCCGGCGAGTTCCGGCAGAACGGCGGCGACTGGATCGATCCGGGAATCGGCGGCGGCATTCACAACGTGCGCGGCAATCCACATGCGATGCGATCGGGCGCCGTGCCATTTCTTGCGATCTGGTGCCTGCTGACGAGGGACGGCGACTAGCGGCGAGCGAAGGAGCTCACTTCCCCGGCGTCAGCACCACCCTGAACCGCGCCTTGCCGCTCATCATCCGCTCATAGGCTTCTGCCGCGCGCGAAAGCGGGAACGCCTCGATCATCGGCTTCACGCCCGACAGCGCGCTGAACGCGAGCGTGTCCTGCGAATCCGCCGCCGTGCCGGACGGCCAGCCCTGCACCGAGTTGCGGCCCATGATGAACTGCGTGATCGGCACCTCGACCGGTTCCTCGGATATCCCGACCATGATGAGCTTGCCGTTCAGCCCGAGACCGCCGAGCGTCGCGTTCATCGCCTTGCCGCTCGTGGCCGTCGCCAGAATGACGCGCGCGCCACCGAGCGCCTGCAGCGTTTCGGCGACATTCTGCGATTCGCTGTCGATGTAGTGATGCGCGCCGAGTTGCTTCGCGAGCGGCGCTTTGTCCTGACCGCGCGCAATGGCCACCGTCACGAAACCCATCTTCCGCGCGAACTGCACGCCCAGATGGCCGAGCCCGCCGATGCCGAGGATCGCGGCCACGTCGCCCGCGCGCGCGCCGCTGTTGCGCAGCGCGTTGAAGGTGGTGATGCCCGCGCAAAGAAGCGGCGCGGCATCGACGTCGGAAAGGTCGTCGGGCATGCGCGCGAGCGCTTCCTGCGGCGCCACCATGTACTCCGCGTAGCCGCCGTCGTAGCTGATGCCCGGCACGAGCGCGCGCTTGCAAAGCACGAAGTCGCCGCGCCGGCAATGCTCGCAATGGCCGCAATGCCCGCCGTGCCAGCCCACGCCCACGCGCTGCCCGTTCTCCCATCCTTCGACGCCCGCGCCGGTCTTCTCGATCACACCCGCGATTTCGTGACCCGGCACGCGCGGAAACTGCAGGCCCGGCCACAGGCCTTCGACGGTCAGCGAATCGCTATGGCAGATCCCGCACGCCTGCACCTTGATCAACACGTGTCCTTCGGGCGGCTCCGGCACGTCGCGCTCGACGACTTCCAGCGGACCGTTCGCTTTCGCTACCTGCACTGCCTGCATCGTTGGCATCGCCTGCTCCTTTCGATGGGAGAAAAACGCGCGGCGCACTCGTGCACGCCGCATACGGATGACACGGCCCGGCCAATCGCAATCCCGACCGCATCGTCGAGAAACGTCCGAATTGGCGATTGTGACAGGGATCGGCGCGAGGCATTTGCTGGTCGTCCGGATGATTGGAAGCACGAAGAAACAAATTCGAACATCGGACACGGCCGCCGCCGGTTACCATCTTCGTTCAACGCGCTTAAAGAAGCGGAAGCGGGCCGAAACGCGTGACGCCGGATTCGGGCGTCGCGCCGCAAAACCCGCAATTACGAGAGCGACCTTCAAGGGTGTCATGTCAAAGAACGAAGACGCAGTTGCGAACGATCAGGCAATCGATCCCACGAATCAAGCCGCCAGCGAACCCTACGAGACACCGGACGAGACGGGCGCGGAACACGAAGCGCCAGCCGTGGCCCGCACCGGGCCGCTCACCGAAGCGAAGCTCTTCGGCCGGCAGACGCCGCCCGCGGCCGCCGCGCCGCCCGAGGCGCCGCCCCACGTTCCCGGCAGCGTCGCGGGCAGCAGCTATCGGGCGCTGGCCGGGCTTCTCTGCGGATATGCGCTACTCATCGTCGGGAACGGGTTGTTTCAAACGCTGATTCCGCTGCGCATCCTGCAATCCGGCTATTCGACGCTCGTCATCGGCCTGATTCAGTCGTGCTACTACGCCGGGTTCATTCTCGGGGCCGTGTTCAATCGCAGGCTCATCGACCGCATCGGGCAGCATCGGACTTTCGTCGCGTTCTCGGCGGCGGCGTCCATCCTCGCGCTCGCGTTCGGCGCGGCGCAGTCGCCGTGGACGCTCGGCGCCGTGCGTCTTTTGACCGGCTTCGCGTTCATGGGACTCTATACGTCGATCGAAAGCTGGCTCAACGGCACCGTCGAGAACGAAAAGCGCGGACAGGTCTTCGGCTCGTATGCGGCGATCAACTATCTCGCGGTGGGAACGGGACAGTTCCTGCTGAACGTCGGCGCGGGCTCGGGCGGGCAGCAGTTTTCCATCGCCGCCGCGCTCTTCGCCGCCGCCGTGATGCCCGTGACCTTGCTCGAAGGCTGGCCGGTGAAGGTCGCGGATGAAACGCTGCATCGCGTGCCCGCGCGCACGTGGCGGGAAAGCGTGCGCGAGATGAGGGTGTCCGCGCCGCTCGCCGTGCCGGGCTGCATCCTCGCGGGCTTCATCTACAGCAGCTTCTACGCGATGATGCCGGTCTATCTCGAACGCGCGGGCTTCTCGACGAGCGAGCTCGCGACCTTCATGGGCATCGCGCTGATCGGCGCGCTCGTGCCGCAATGGCCGATGGGCCGCCTCTCCGACAAGGTCGACCGGCGGCGTCTCGTCTATATCACGGCATCGATCTCGGCGGCGCTGAGCCTCGTGCTGTTCCTCTTCGACGTGCGCATGATCACCTGGGTCGCGACGCTCGTCTATGTGGCCGTCACGTTCACGCAATACGGGCTGATCGTGTCGCACGTGCAGGATCGCACGGAGGCGCATCATCGCGTCGCGATATCGGCGCTGCTGCTCGTGCTGTTCTCGTTCGGCGGAATGACGGGACCGGCGCTGGCGTCGGCGCTGATGACGATCGTCGGGCCGAGCGGGCTGTTTCTGTTCAATGCGCTGTCGTGCGCGTTGCTCGCGTTGAGCGCGCGGCGTGCGCTCGGCATTCACTTGCGCAATTCGCAGGGAAACGCGGAGGCGTGAGCGTGTTTCATCGGAGAACGCTTGCGGCTGTTCGCATGTCAGCGTGCGCCACAGATCGACCGTTCGCGTTCAGCGCGCCGCGGCGCCGGCGAGGCACTGCTTGCGCCTGCCCTGTCTTTGATTGCGGCGCGCTCGGGTGTGCGTCGACAGCGCTGGGCACGTGCGTCGAATCGTGCGCTTTGGGGGGCGCATCGAGCCCCGGCGTCCCCACGGAAACATAGCCGCCGATCGCAAGCACGGCCAGCACGACCGCCAGCACCACTCGCAAGCGCGTGCGCTGCTCCGGTCTTCGCGATGCGCGCGCACGGGGTTGGTCGGGCACATGCTCGAGCATGCGCGAGCGCGGTGCGACGTTCTCTTGCGGCACGCGATGAAAATCGCAATGCGGACAAATGCGAAAGTTCGCAGCGACCGACCTGCGACAGCGTGGGCATTGCACGAGCCGATCCCTGAAGGAAAAACGTCTGCTCATATGCGCACTTTCCTCGATCCAGTTTGCGACGCGAAGCGCGTCGAGGCTCGGCTCTCATGATCCATCTTAGTGGATGAAGACATCTGAACAGACGTGCCGATTGTCGGAATATCGTTCTGCGCAACGATGACGTTCTCGTGCTTCGACGTCGTTTGACATTCCGACCCGCGTCCGATTCAGGCAAAGGCGCCGCCGCATGGCGACCTACAAGCAGCATTGCGTTACAACGTGACCGATTGTCGGCCACGCGGGGCGATGCATCAATCGAAGCGCATGCTAAACGCGCATAAATGCGCCCTCGTTTGCAACGACGATTTCTCGCGAAATGCATCCCAATGCGCGATTTCGCCCTTCAACACTTCAAACAGACTACCGGGACTCCTTTACGAATTAGCCGCTCAAGACCGCGGCATAGCTACGCGTGAGCTTTATCATGTACGACGCATAGAACACCTTGTCGGTATGCGTTGTCAAAGATGTATGCCGTGCAGCGCGTGATCGTGTTAGCGATTGTCCAATGCATTTTTTTGTGCCCCAATCGCAGAGAAGTTCTTGTGTGGACCGCCGTTCTTGCCTACCGTTGAGGCGTTGTGCAGTATGGCATTCGTGCCGTGGATGGCCGGTCTCGCGATCATTGCAACCGTTTTTCCCGGCAGATCGACAGTACCCAATCGCGAATCGCCAAGGCATTCCGGCCCCGTTGGGAAAGGAGGGTGCAAATGAAGCCGCATTTTCTGGGTTGGAGCGCCGCAGCCGGCGCTGTATGTGTGGCGGCGGTGATCGCCGCGTGCAGTGGTGGCGGCGATTCCGGCGGCAACGCCACGTCGTCGACTGCCGCAGCCGCCAGCGCGGCTTCGGGCACCACGCGCGCCGCAACACCGATGGACGTCGTCACCTGGCACAACGACATCGCACGGACCGGACAGCAACTCGCGGAAACCATCCTCACGCCCGCGAACGTCAACAAGAGCACCTTCGGCAAGCTGGCCGTGTTTCCCGTCGATGGCGCCGTCGACGCGCAGCCGCTCTTTCTCGCGGGTGTATCGATCGCGGGCGGCACGCACAACGTGCTGTACGTCGCGACCGAGAACGCAAGCGTCTATGCATTCGACGCCGACAGCGGCGCCGTGCTCTGGCAAGTCTCGACGCTCGGCACCGGCGAAACGCCGAGCGACGACCACGGCTGCCATCAGATCTCACCGAAGATCGGCATCACGGCGACGCCGGTGATTGACCGGTCGCGTGGGCCGAATGGCGCGATGTATGTCGTCGGGATGTCGAAGGACGGCTCGGGCGCCTATCACCAGCGCATCCACGCGCTCGACATCACGACGGGCGCCGAACTCTTCAACGGCCCCACGGAAATCCGCGCCACGTATCCGGGCACCGGCGCGGGCAGCCAGAACGGCACGCTCACCTTCGATCCCGGCCAGTATGCGGAGCGCGCCTCGCTGCTTCTGCTGCGCGGCGCGGTCTACACGGCGTGGACTTCACACTGCGATTTCATGCCGTACACCGGCTGGGTGATGGGCTACGACGCGAACACACTACAGCAGGCGAGCGTGCTCAACGTGACGCCGAACGGCAAGATGGGCGCGATCTGGATGAGCGGCGCGGGACCCGCGTCGGACGGCGAGGCGATCTATCTTCTCGACGGAAACGGCACCTTCGACCCGACGCAAAACGAGCACGAAATGCCCATCCACGGCAATTACGGCAATGGCTTCCTGAGGCTCAATCTTTCGCCGCTCAGGGCGCAGGACTACTTCCAGCCGTCGAATACGTTGGCGCTATCGATACAGGACGAGGATCTTGGTTCGGGCGGCGCGATGGTGTTGCCCAATCTCACCGATGCCAACGGCAAGGTCTGGCATCTGGCGGTCGGCGCAGGCAAGAATGCGCGGATCTATGTCGTGAACCGCTTTTCGATGGGCAAGTTCGATTCGAACGCCGATCACATCTATCAGGAAGTCGTTGGCCAGCTCGCAGGGTCGGTGTTCGGCGCGCCCGCGTATTTCAACAACACGGTGTATTTCGGCTCGGTCACCGACAGCATCAAGGCGTTCAAGATCACGAACGCCGCGCTGTCGGCAACGCCGACGAGTCAGACACCGAATGCGTTCGATTTTCCGGGCGCAACGCCGAGCATTTCCGCGAACGGCACGGCGAACGCGATTCTGTGGGCGGCGGAGAACGGCACTGTAGGCGCACTGCGCGCGTATGACGCGACCGATCTTAGCCATCAGCTCTACAGCAGCAACGATGCCGGTGGACGCGACCAGTTCGGTCCGGGCAACAAGTTCATCACGCCGATGATCGCAAACGGCAAAGTGTATGTCGGGACGCAGAGCGGCGTCGCGGTGTTCGGATTGTTCGCGAATTAAAGTGGCCAGCCCCCTGAAAAGGGGGACGCGCTCTTTTTTGTCGCGCGAGAATAGCGCTTATCGTGCTCGCGCGACTTATCGACCGTCGTCAGCGTAACGACGGTGCGCAGTATGAGCACGCCGAATCGACGCGTCATCGCGTCGCGGGCCACAGCGACTCGAAACGCTCGTCGAAGCTCGGTTCACAACGGCGCGTATTGTCGCGGAGCGAGTCAACGAATCAATCTCTCGCTTGGGACCGATTTCCTGGAAGTGGGGCCGGTGTTCAACAAACGAGCTTTGAATGGAATCACACGAGACATCCATCGAGCGCGTTCAGAAGCTCGTCGATCAGGCCGAACGCCTGCGCATGCGCGCCGTCGCGGTCCCGCTAAAGGACTTGCGAGCCCTGCTCAAGATATGCCAACCGGAGAATGCTCAGCAGCATTCCGCCAAATCGTCGCGTCGAATCGGGTTTGGTCAGCGCATCAAGCCTGGCATCGACAACGTCCCGAGAACGGACGATGACAGTGGCGCGGCCACGGAAGGCGGAGCGCTTCCCTAACGCATCTCATCGCGATATGAAAGCCCACCAGACGTTGGCTGGATAAGCATTCGATACACCCGCGTCGCGTGATTTTTGTGATGGTGGAAATGGGCCGCCGCTAAGCAGGAGCAAGCAGCGTGATGGCCTCGGCTATAGCCTTGGCGAGACAGAGACAAGACGCGTTGAGGATTACCGGATGCCGGCATCAGACATGGGACAACGCTAGTCCCTCAATCCGGATAGTTGGACGAGCGATCTGAAGAAGTAGAGCGAAGAGACGCAATGCGGCGCCTGGATTTCATGGCCACGTCGACGAAGCCTCGGCGACGCGCCGGCTCGTCGTCACGGTTGCGACGCGACACCGAATCGTCTCGCGAGCCGGATCGAAGCATGTCGGCCACCGCCAACAGTGCAAGCGCGACCGCGACCCAGAAAGCAATCGTAAATAAGGCTAGAACAAGTCTCATCGGATCTCTGAACATTTCTACTTGTCCCATCGAAGGAGACGTCATTGATTCGCTGCCCTCATCCACTCAATTGATTCGAAGCACTGCAGCGGCGCTCGCGCTGGCGGTGATCCAGTTTTCGCCTCAATGCCCTTTTCACGAGGCTTTTTAGAAAGAAGATCGACCGGTCCGTGCGCACCTTCAGATCGAACGGCGCGAGTTCGACGACTCCTTGTCCGCTGCGCTCCGCGACCCTTGCGCGCGCTCGGCGATGATCGATCGCCATCTCCGACAGGGCCTCCAACGCTGCCTTGAAAGACCCACGATCGACTCGCGCGCAGACATGACACGCACGACCAAACAGCTTGTCGAAAATGGTGAACCAGAAGCCGTCCATGTTGCCGCCGTCGCAGCGCGCGAGCGCTTCCTTGCCACTCGCCCGGAGATCATGGATGTCCTTCACCAAGGCCCTCTGCGTGATGCTGCCGAAGCGCCGACGATAGCCGATCAATGGCGTGGCAATACGATAAATGCTGTCCGCACGAAGATAAGTCGAGGGCACGACGGCCGCATCCTCGTAGTGTCGTCCCACCGGAAACGGCGCGGGATCGAACAGATCGGTGCGATAGACGCGCGCCCACACGAAGGTTTGAAACACGTCGGCGAACTGCTGCAGCGCCGCCTGGCTCATCGGCTGGCCGCCATTTGAAGCATTGCCGATCAGATCGAGTTCATCGAGCTCGCGCCCATCGTCGTCGATGATCTTGACGTTGTATTCGACCACATCCCATCTGCGCTCGGCGAGGACCGGCATGACCGCCTCCGTGAAGCCTTCGAGATAGATGTCGTCACCGTCGAGAAAGCCGACATAAGGCGTGCGCACGGCTGTGAGTCCGGTATTGCGCGCGGCGCTCAGCCCGCCGTTCTCCTGACGTATCAATTCGATGTGCACGCCCCGATCGCGCTCGACGATAGCGCGCGCTGCGGCGTAGGTCTCGTCGCGAGAACCGTCATCGACGACGATGATCCTCATCGCGTCTATGTATGGCTGGGACAGGAGGGACTCGAGCGCTTCCTCGATATATCCCTCGATGTTGTAGGCCGCCACCACAATGCTGAGCAGCGGATCCGTGTCTCGCAACAAGTCACTTTCAAACCGCATGTGGGCGCTCCGTCGGGCAATCTTGCAACATGTATTTGTAGTTTTCCTACAGAAACCCGTATGTCGTCAGGCGCATCGCGACGGGCCGTTGCCCATGCTTTCCTACGCCTCGGCGCTTGTTCCACGTCTCGTCACGGATTACAGATAGCCAGCGGAAATCGGTCACGCCGTATGAAAGGAACCTTCTCACCGAGGGATTTCGACATGGGCGTGCGTCGGTTATGGAACGCCTCTCCATGGCCCATAGGATACGCCACGAAAAAAAATTTTCTGGCCAACACCTTGGCCAATCCTGCCACGCGTATTCGTTCCCCGGTCATGACGAACGATCTCGAGAGCATCATTGACCCGAAACGCACTCGCGAAACCTGCTACCCCTTTTTCTGCTTTTCACGGCATGCGATTACCGAACTGCTCTTAAACAACGGGTACGAAAGCCACAACAACGCTTCTACCGCAATAGATGGTGGCCAATTTTGAAGGAAAACTCATCGCCCTCTCGGCCGCAGAACAGGCACCTTAAGTCATTCGGGAAATCCCTAGGAACAAGTGCCAAGGTTTTCACAAAGCGGGAGAGAAGAAAACGTTTGCGAGGCGGTATGCTTGACGATGTGGCGCCGCGGCTTGTATCCCGCCCTCATTGACATCGCTCGGGACCGAGGGCGATCTTCCGTCATAACGATGCAAAACTTACTGACCCGATTATTTCAAGAAGGGTTAGTGTGCGGTTCCCCACAGTTCTTCGAGATTCGGCCATGCAGTATCGAGACCATCGATAGCTTTTGCGATCGCACATTCGCGCTGGTCATGATATTTGAATACTATCGATTCACTTTCATTTAGAACCTTACTTTACAAACGTTCGTTTTCCCAGTGAGTATGGCTGTCCGCAGACCTCTCATTGGCTTCAGTTAGATCGTAGGTTCACCGGACACATCGTCAGAACGCCGCCTTATTCAACAAGCGCGTCGATATGAACTTAATAATGTCGTACCGTTTCAAGATCGCAGAATTGTAATTGATTCCTGCCATCATGAAGGTACAGCAAAAACGTTCAGTTTCCCCGTGACATATTACGCAGTGCCAAGTCTGTGCAAAGGGCATTTAATCAATGATATGAACCTTTGAGGAATCACGGCCATGTCTCGCGCCATCTACGCCTGCAATGCAGAGCCCAGCAGTGACGCTAAACGATCCGCCGGGAACGTTGTTAAGCGCATAGGCATCGTTTTATACGACGGCTTCTCTCTCACCGCAACCGGTACGATGACAGAGGCCCTCCATATGGCAAACGAATTGCAAGAGTCCATCGGCGGAAGGAGCCTGACTTATAACGTTTGTTTGGTATCCGCGCGTGGTGGCATGGTTGCCTGCTCGTCCTCCGTGTGCGTGTTTACAGAACGCCTGGGTGCCCAGCCATTACATGACTTCGATGCGCTCTATGTCGCCGGCGGATCGGGCGCCGCGCGGGCTTCGGCCGACGACCGACTCATCAATCTGTTGAAAGTCGCAGGTTCCCAGGGCACAGTGATCAACGCGTTGGGCAACGGGCACGAGCTGTTGACAGCCGCCGGCTTGTTATTCAACAACTGGACGTCCCTGGAGCGCGACATCTCGGCGCGCAGAGATTCCAGCCGCCCTCAGACTGAGCGCAGCGATGCCCTGGTGCATTCGCTGGCGCTGCTCAAGCGAGATATTGGCTACGATGTAGCGTCGTCGGTGGCCGAGCGTCTCGCGTTCAATAACGACCAGCACGTATCGAGCATCTTGAGCAAGCTGGGCACGCCGACCGTGGCCGAGAAGGCAAGAGAATCCGCGCGTTGGCTGGAGCGCAACTGCGGAAATCCGGTCTCGGTGATCGACGCCGCGCGACTTGCCGCGATGAGTGAGAGAAATTTCTGGCGGCTTTTCAAGCGGGAGATCGGACTCACGCCTACGCAATACTTGTTGCGCGCGCGCCTGCAGCTCAGTTGCCAATTGCTGGAGAACAGCGAACTTCCCATTGACAAGATCGCTCGACGAACCGGCCTGACCAACGGGGAACGCATGTCGAAATTATTCAGAAAGCAGTTCTCCATGTCGCCCAGCGAGTACCGCGCGCGCAACCGGGAAGTAAGCGCAAGCCAGCCTGTCTACGTGGATTTTCGTAGCGCCAACACCTAAGTGCCTTGCCAGTGCGAGTGTATCGGCCGGAAGTTTCTGACTACCCGACCTTGGAGATGGCGACTTTGAACTCACCTTTCGTTGATGCTCGATTTTCCTCCCGCGCCGGCAACGGCGACGGGGGCTCGTCATTGCGCGACACGCTTTTTTTGATGCGCGACCACGTTTGGACGCTGCTGGCATGTGTGGCGGTCGCGGCCGCGCTGGCCACCGCCTACGCGTATCTCGCCACGCCGATCTATTCCGCCGATGCCATAGTTCGGGTCGATCCGACCGACTTGAACGCACTCGGCATCTCGAGTCAGACAAATACAGTACAACAGCAGCAGCAGCAATCGGGACATCAAGCCACCGCGGCGGAAATCGCCGTGATGCAAAGTCGTACCGTGCTCGAACCCGTGATCGGACGCTTCGGGTTTGACATCGAGGTGAAGCCCCACACATTTCCGATATTGGGTCGCGTGGCAGATCTGATGGCAAAGCCAGGCCATCCCTCATCGCCGTGGCTCGGGATGGATTCGTTTGCATGGGGCGGCGAAAAACTACGAGTAAGCTCGCTTTATGTGCCTCCGTCTCTGGAGGAAAAGCCGCTGGAACTGACGGTTTTAGACAAGGGAAGTTATGAACTGCGCGATCCGGATGGAGAGATCTTGCTGCGCGGCGCTGTCGGAACACAAGCCAAGTCCGCGGATGGCGTTTCGATAACGATCAACGAGATCGTCGCCAGACCCGGGACTCAATTCAAGGTGGTCCACCACAACACGTTCGATGCGATCGAAACGATGCGACGCCAAATTCGGGTCGCGGAGGTGACGAAGGATACAGGTATCGTCCAGATCTCCTTCACCTCGTCTCACCCGATACTGACAGCGGAAGTGGCCAATGCCCTGGCAGAGCAGTACATTGCGACGGCAGTGAAGAGACAGCAACTCAACGACACGAACACCCTTGAATTCATCCGCCAGGAGTTACCTCGCCTGACCGCTGACCTGAGGCGTTCAGAGGAGGCTCTAAGCAGCTACCAGTCATCGTCGCAATCGCTGCATCCCACGGCCGAAGCGCAGGCTTATCTTCAAGGCAGCCTGGAACTTCAGCAGCGGCTCGCCAGCTTGCAATTGCAGCGGACGCAGTTGATGCAGCTCTTCACGGCGAATAGCCCGCAAGTGCAAAACGTCGATAAGCAGATTTCGCAGTTGCAGAAAGCAAGTAGCGCATTCGATACACGATTCGGCAGGATGCCCACGTCAGAGCGGCGCAGCGCAGAGCTTACGCGGGACGCAAAAGTCGCCGAAGCGATCTATCTCAGCATGGTCAACAAGGCCGAGGAGCTTTCCGTGCGACGTGCCAGCACGAGCGGCGGCGCCCAGATCGTGGACAAGGCTTTGCGCCAATACAAGCCCATCAAGCCGAATCGCCTTCTTATCATTGGAGCGGGCGGCGGACTCGGCTTTTTAGGCGGCATGTTGCTCATCTTTCTGCGTCGTCACGTAATGACCGGTGTCACCGATCCCTTCTTCGTGGAGCGTCGCTTGAGCGTGCCGGTGATCGGTGAAGTGCTGTTCAGCCATAGACAGGCTCAACTGGATCAGGAGATTGCAACCACAACGATGCGGCATGTGTCATCGCAGGCATCCGCTGGCTCGACGAGTTTGATCAAGCCTGGTGCCCTACCCGACTACCGTCGAGACAGACAGTCTGAAGGATCCGGCGTTACGCCCGAAATGGTACGGGAGCGCGCGCGACTCCTTGCATTGAGATTTCCGAATGAACCCGCAGTCGAGGCACTCCGAGCGGTGCGTACGGAGGTGTGTGAGGAACTGGCGCAAAGACGAATCAATATCGCCATGTTGACCGGTCCAAGCCCTTCGGCGGGAAAGAGTTTTGTCGCGGCCAACCTCGCGGTGCTCCTGGCCGAAATCCGTTTGCGTGTTCTCCTTGTTGACGCGGACATGCGACGCGGCAATCTCGCTTCCTTTTTCAGGCAATCGAATCCGGGGGGCCTTGCCGACGTTCTCGGGGGCACCATGCACCTGTCTGATGCCATCCGATCGGTTGGCGTGCCCGGCTTGTCGTTCATGTCGTGCGGCTCCTATCCGAGTAATCCGTCTGAACTCTTGATGATGCCTGAGTGCAAGAAAACCCTTAACGAGCTCAGCGAGCAGTTCGATGTCGTGTTGGTCGACACGCCGCCGATCCTGGTGTTAACCGATGCGGCGATCATGGCGCGGCAGGCCGGCGCGACGATCCTCGTCCTTCGCTCCGGGATGCAAAGCGAAGACGAGATATCGGACACCGTGAGGAAGCTGCAGCGTGCGGGAGGCAATCTTCTCGGATCGGTGTTTAACGCGATACCCATGCGGTCAAGTAATTGGCGAAGCTATGGATACCCTGCGGAGTACACGCGCACGATACAGTAGACTTCCTTTCGATCATGGTTCGAACGTCTCATACTGCTGTCATTGCTTGACGTTATTCTTATCGAACGCTCCTTCACTCAGCTTCGACAAGTGTTAGCGATATGTCCAGACGAACCTTGATCATTGCGGCCATTCTGATGGGCGCAGGAGTGTGGCTTGGAATAGCGCTATATGCTGATCATTCCCGTTCCAAAGTTCCACACGGCGCCCACGATGCCGCACAAGGGGCACTGGAAAATGCCAACGCTACCTTGCCGTCACCACCCCAGATCGCCTGCGGAACGAGAACGACAGGGATTTTTTATGGAATAAACGGTCACGTGCAGCAAGGCGGCGCCTATTCAGAAAGCAGCTTCGATCTCCAGGTTTCGCAACTGCGCGAACTCGGTGCGACCCTATACAGACAAGACATTAGCGATGCGGAAGGCGCACGAACGGTGTCTGAGCTCGCCAGGGCGGCCCAGCCGCAATGCATTGGTGTACTCGCGGTGTTGGCGCTGATCCCTCAGGACCATAAAGATGAGGCGGCCGCATACGCGGACGGCTACAGTCTTGGTCGTACCGCTGCCACGATACTTAAAGGGCTCGTTACCTATTACCAAGTAGGTAACGAGCTCGAAACCGACGTCATTCACCCCGGCGCCGACGGCAGCGCACCTGGTGACTACGACAACACGAAGTTCAAGAAAGCGCGAGGATCAATCCTCGGCATGATTGCGGGGGTAAAGGAGATCGATCCCTCGGCCAAGATCGTGCTCACTGCACTAGGCTGGATACATTACGGCTTCTCCGACATGCTGCAAGAGGGCTCACAGCCGGACGGCACTCGCGGACACCCTGTCGTCAATTGGGACATCACCGCTTGGCATTGGTATTCGGATATGGGTTCGATAACGGCCGCAGGAGATGCGCGCACCAATGTTTTAGAACACCTTCGCGAAGCTTACCGCAAGCCAATCTGGATCACCGAATTCGGTGTGCGACCGGACTACAGGGATGGAGATGCTGGATCCTACCTGACAGGGAAAGACGCACTCGCCGGCTATGTGGCCAACGCAAAGACCTACGGCATCCAGAGCGTGGTTCTTTACGAACTCTATGACGACCTCCGCTTTGGAGGTGACGGAAACTATGGTTTGATCAAGGACGATGGCAAGACCCGTAAGCCTCTTTTCGAGACCGTTAGAAGTTTCATCGCGAAGAATCAGATGCCTTGACAAGCGAAAGCGTGTTGTCGGCTTGAGTTCCACCTGCTCCGGTCGAGGGGCTACGTCAACTGGGCATCGATCTGCTGATTCTGGTAAGCCCTCTTGAACCGCTGCTGTCGCAACCGCGAATAGGCGATTGCAACGAAGGTCCAAGGCGCGAGATAGGCAAACTCAGGAACGGACACCATTAACATCACCCACGTCGCGACACAACACTGACGTAGCGCCGTCCCCCTCACATCCGATTCCAGCCTGAAGGCCGGGTACAACAAGAGCAGGCTTAGGAAGACCGTTCCAATCAACCCCGTGTTCACAAGCATCGTGGAGAGCAAATCCGTCGATCTTATGTAGCCGAAGCCGATCCCGAACAGCTGATTGGCGAGCGATCCGTCCATCCATAGATCAAGCGACGCGCGGAAAAGATCAGATCGCTCGGCCCCTGATACATTGCTGCCGTCTATTTTGTCGATGATGATCTGCTGGAACAGGTCGGCAATGTAGTTCCTTGTCGCATACGCCGCCACGCACAGTAGCAGAATGCCGAGTATGACCTTTACCGGGTTAAAGCGAAGCTTACTGAGGCGGATAATCGCATAGACGCAGAATCCAATGAAAGCTGTGGATGACGTGCTCATGACGAGCGACGCTCCGATGATCCAGACAGGCCAGCGTGTTTTCGATGTCGCGTTGAAGTAGATCCAGAAGGGAAGCATGGACGCGGCATACATCGACGGTTCGCCCGTAAGACTCTTGAGCCGCGGCATCTCAAAGCCATGAATCGTGACCGACTGGAAGAGACTTCCAATGACATTGCCTTCTTCTGCGGTTCCCCCGCTGTGCTGAAAATCGGCACCAAACGCGCGATTCGTAAGAAAATCGCCTGGCTTGCCCATCACGCAAAAGTATGCGAACTCATACATTCCGTATAGAGCAAGCACGGTGGCCGATGCAAGCAGCCACTGCTCCCACGAGGGCTTGAAGAAGATGTACACATAGGCGCCATAAAGCACAACCGCGAGGAGATAAATGGACTGCGTGAATAAGCTCTTTCTTAAGATAAATGTCCACAGATCCGTCTCGTCGATCATGACTACCTTTGTGAAATTCGGGTAGTAAGGCGCCATCGCGTTCGCCAGCTGCGAACCTAGAAACATCGCCGCCCACGCAAAACCGGCGACGAGCAGGAAACTTACGTAGCGACTACGATCCGTCCCGGCGCACGCAAGCGCCACCGGCAGTGACAAAAAGCACATGAGATAGCCAGCGGTGCTGCCCGGAACCGAAGGCAGGACCACCACTGACGTAATGGGCATGGCAAACGCCCACACGGCAAAGTACCGGTCGATGAGTGATGAAGTACCTGTATTCATTGCCGATCGGACTGTCCATGAAGAACTGCAACTCGCGCAGGGAATTCGCGCGCTGCATCGGATTGGTCGAGGTACCGAGCGATGCACGGCACGAGAATGATGAAGTCCTGCAGGGAGACGTGGCGACCGTGTTCAACCAGTGGATCATTCGGCCGATTCGTTACTTAGTATGTGGGCTTGCACACTTTGACAGGTTTATTGTGTGGCGGGGCCGTGCGTCGTTGGTGTTTGGCGTGATTGCGTCGTTGCCGGCGTGCTAACCCTCCACCCGGATCGCATGATCGCTTGTTCCAGCAGGGCCTGCGATTCCGCGTGTTGACCATCAAGCGCAAGCGCTTTGCTCGCATGGTCCCGAACGCATGCCCACGCACCAACGCTGGCGCACGATCTCGCAAGAGTCAACTCCATATCGCGGGTGTGAGCAGTCGAAGCGGCTTCGCTTGCTGGCGTACGGGCCTCAATATGGAGCGCTTGCGACTCAACCGTGCCTTCGTCGGGTACGGCATCCGGCGGATCCACTGCCTGGCTGATATTGGGCGCCGCCCTCGGGCCATCCTCGCCAGAGCTTCCATTGATGTCCAGCGAATTTCGATCACTGTACGCTGGCGACACCGGTATCGTTTCGTCGCGCTCCCCTACCGCCACGAAAATGATCTTGCCCGTTGCGAGAATAAGAAGGAATACTATACCCACGGCAGAGGCCAGGAAGCCTCTTCTCAAAACGCCGCGCTCGCTGGCAGCAACAGGAACATCGTCCGGGCGATACCAACCGAACCGCGTGTTTGCTACGGCTCTAACCTGGTTCTCTGGGCCAAGAACCATATCGCAATGCGGGCATACCTCAGCGTCGGATGTGACCAGCCTCTGGCAATGCCTGCAAGCGAAGAACCGGTGCCTGGAAAAGATGCTGCTCATGCTGATCCTCTACTGCAAGCAAGGTTGCGGGCATGGCGCATTACAACGGACGATAGACCATCGTAGCTTGATATCTTCGGAAGCGCAAACGATGTCTTTCTACTTCGATCCAATCTTGCTTTGCGGCCTACCGATAAGAAACAAGGGACGGGTTCGACGATTCCGCCACAACGGCGGAATGGTTTCGATTGCTCATGCCACAGGCCACTTTTTGATGCTTGGCTAATGAACGCAGGTCACAGCGATATTGTCTGAGATGACCGATTTCTCGTGCATCAGAAAGAAGCAATGTCGTGCTTAATATCGTTGTTGCTGGTGATGGACCAAACTATTACTATCGGTATGGAGCACGTCGCAGCCTTCGTGCGACGCGAAAGTCTGCTTTGCCTCCCTGGTGGTAGTTGGTCTATACGTACTCCGGGTCATAACGAAAATCTTTCTCGCGAACGACAAGTATGTTCGCCCGTCGCGCGTGATGCGCTGTACGGAAAGAGCCGTACGTCGAGGAGACAGGCATGCAAGAGTGCAGAGTGTTGGTTGTCAACGATTTCGTGCAAAAAGGCGGGGCCGAGGAGGTCTATCGCCAATCCGTTGAGTCGTTGAGGGCGATGCCCGGTGTTGATGTCAAATGCTTCGACAATAGTTCTCTGGATCCGCACGCGCCTGCGTCGCCAGCGTGGAACCGTGCTGCGGCGAAAGCACTGGAGGAGGCCATCAAGGATTTCAGGCCGCATCGCGTGATGGTCCACAACTATCACAACGTGTTGTCGGCATCGGTGCTCGGCGTCATTGCCCGGTACAAGCGAGAAATGGGCTATTCGACGTATATGACCTGCCACGACTATCACGTTGTCTACTACAACCCGATGTTGCAGTACTACACAAAAGATGGCGCTTACACGGTGCCGCTCGACGCATTGAATACCCTGCGGACCTTCCGCTTGCGGGCGAGCAAGAAGGGGCTGATTCATGACGCCCTGAAAAAATGCTATTGGCATGCAATGCGCGCGTTGATCAAGCCAGAGCGCGTGTTCGATGCGGTTCTGTGCCCTAGCCCATTCATGCAGCAGGCGTTGCGCCGTCGCGGCATCGTCAATACCGTGATGGTGTCCAATCCGTCGGCAGTCGATTTGCCGCCAATGCCACTCAAGGTGAGCACATCACCGCGCGTCAATCTGGCATTCGTAGGACGTGTCGCACCGGAGAAAGGGCTGGTGCAGTTCATCGAACTCGCGCAAGCGGCCGGCTTCGCGCATATCGAGCGGCTCGAGGTATATGGCGACGGCCCGGATCGCGCCGCGATCGAGCAACGGTTCGCATCGCTCATCGCAAGTGGCCAGCTAGTCTTCTTCGGCCGGCTCGCGCAGGACGATCTCTTTGCTCGATTGCGCGCATCCGCGGACGCGCTCGTGCTGCCCTCGTTGTGCGCCGAGAATGCACCGCTTGCGATCATCGAGGCCGCCTCGCTCGGTCTTCCCGCGCTAGTTCACGATGTGGGCAGTCTGTCTACCTTCGGCAACGAGGTCGGCAACAAGATCATGTTTCGGAGCGATCCGTCCAGTCTCCGAGCAGCGATGTCACAACTCGTCGAACATCTGTCGCAGCCGGGACGCGAGTATCACATCAGCGACTATTCGCCTCGTCATTACGCGGCACGGCTTGCCTCCGTCATGCGGATCGGTGATGAAAGCGCGATGCCCGCTCATAACACTGGAAGCAGTGCGCTGGCGGAATCGAAGCGGTACTACGCGTAGAGGACCATGCCGGCATATGCCCGCTAGGTTGGCCGCAGCATGGGATCTTTCAAATCAGGTGGTCGAAGCTGGCGGCAGAAATTCCAATCACAACACGATTCGGCTCAGCGGAGCCCGGTGCTTGCTGTGCGAATCGTGTTGGATCTTTCAACCGGTGTGAGTGAACGATGAAAGCGAAAACGTTGTTGAGAGAGTCCTTTGCGCACATCGTGGTTTATGGCGGAATCGCCAAGGCGATCCGCTCTTTTCTCTGGCGCGATCGTGTGGCGTTCCTCCTCTATCACGACCCCGATCCCGCCCTCCTCGACAAACATCTGGAGTATCTAAAAACGATTTGCGACGTCATTCCAATGGACCAGGCCAACACGCCGGGGCGCGGGCGGCCGAGAGCGGTATTGACGTTCGATGACGGTCACGCGCGTAATGAACAGTTGCTGCCCGTCTTGATCAAGCATGACGTAAAGCCCACGATCTATCTTTGTAGCAGCATCGTTGGGCACCCTCGCTCGTACTGGTGGCTGGACCCTTCCACAAGAGGCGCTGATTGCGAGCGCCTGAAGAGGCTGACGAATCAGGAACGACTCTCCGAGCTCGGCGCCCGGGGGTATCGCCAGGACGGCGACGCGAATCCAGAATACATCAGCGGCCTTAGCACTGCGCAACTCGAAGCGATGCGCCCCTATGTCGACTTTCAATCGCATACGAGGTTTCATCCGATCCTGACACGCTGCGACGACCGGGAATGCTTTGACGAGATCGCTGGTTCGAAGCGCGAAGTTGAGGAACTGATCGGCGGGCCGTGCGAGCACTTCGCCTATACCAACGGGAACTACGGACCGCGCGAGATCGCGGCGCTAAAAGACGCGGGGTATAAGACTGGACGCACGTGCGACGTTGGCTGGAACGATGAGCGCACCGATCCGTTCCGGCTCAAGGCGTTCGAAATTCCGGACGACGCCTCCGTTTCATGGCTTGCTGCGAACCTGACCGGTATCCCGCTATATCTGCGCCATCTCCGGCAAAGCGGTAATTGGAGGGGCTACAAACCACAGTTTTGAAGCCACGGGCGAGGTAAGCACGATTGATTCAGCGCGGTCGCTTATCGAAGCTGCGTTATCCGTCGCGTCTTCGGCGGACGATGCCGATCTACCAAAACCCATCATTAGTTCATTCGGTTTCCTACACGTCTCCCGCACATGCTGTCGACAAACCGCTGCCCTCGTGATAAGTGACGGGCACAAGTGGACGAGCTCCCCCCAGCGGCTACTCGAACTTCGGCCTAACCGAAAGACCAAGCGTCGCTACGACAAGCTCGCCGACAGCGCTCTCATGGCTGCATCGCCAGCCCGCATCGTTGGATCGAGCGTGCAAGCTGGAACACGACCTAGTCCCCTCCCATGACCAGCACGTCCGGCATGAGCCGCGAAACGAGCCGTTCGGGTGTGTCCTCGGATAACGGGACCACCCAGTCGACGCACGAGAGCGCCGAAACCATGCGCATGCGCGTCGAGAGCGGATTGACCGGACGCCGTACCCCTTTGCGACGTTGGATGGAAGCGTCGTCATTGACGGCCACGATCAGCTTGTCGCCCAACGCGCGCGCTTTCTCCAGGGCATCGATGTGTCCGGGATGAAGAGTGTCGAAATACCCATTCGTCATTACGATACGCTCACCTCTTGTTCGAGCGCCGCTTACCTGACAGAGCAAACCGTCTTCTTCGAAAATGCCTCCGGCCGCGAACGCCGCCTCATAGTTGAGCGCTTGCTGAAGCTCGACGGGACTGACTGTGGCGGTGCCCAATTTGGTCACGACAACACCCGCCGCAAGATTCGCAAGTGCGACGCACTCCGGAAGCGAAACACCGGCACCCAGCGCAGCGCTGAGCGTCGCGACGACCGTGTCGCCCGCCCCCGTCACGTCATACACTTCGCGCGCGCGCGTCGGCAAATGCAGTGGTGCGTGATCGCGAGCGAGCAATGTCATCCCGTTTTCGCTGCGAGTTACGAGCACTGCTTCAAGGTCGAGCGTGTCGCGGAGTACTTCACCCTTGCGTTCAATATCGGCTTCGTTCTCGCAACGCCCGACTACCGCCTCGAACTCCGACAGATTCGGCGTAATGATGGTAGCGCCGCGGTAGCGTTCGAAATCCGTTCCTTTTGGGTCGACGATTACAGGCTTCCCAGCCTCGCGAGCGGCCGAAATGAGATCCGATGACCGGCGCAAAGCACCTTTTGAATAGTCCGACAGAATGACCGCGTCGACGCCGCTTAACTGTCGCTCAAAGGCAAGCTGCAGCTCGGCGAAATTCCAGTTAAGAAATTGATCTTCGAAATCCGCTCTTATCAGCTGTTGATGGCGCGAAAGAATGCGAAGTTTTGTTATGGTTCTACTGCCCTTCACGCGCTGCACCAAACATTCGACGCCCCCGGCGATCAGCATCTGTTCGAGCTGATCGGCATGAATGTCCTCTCCTGCAAGACCAAGAAGACGAGTATGTGCGCCGAGGACCGCTGCGTTCAACGCGACGTTGCCAGCACCGCCGATCCGCGTCTCTTCCATTTGGACATGGACCACGGGGACAGGCGCCTCCGGTGAAAGACGAAGCGCCGGTCCGTGCCAGTATCGGTCGAGCATAACATCGCCGACTACCAGGACACGGGCTCGCGAAAAATCAGGTAGCGCAAGGAACGGCGGGTGATTCCCTGTCTCCAGCATGTTCATGGCTGCTCCAAAGAGTTCGCTAGTCCGAGCGCCACTTCCACGGCGCCGCAAATCGTGTGGCCGATGAGGATGTGTGCTTCCTGGATACGCGCGGTGACGGAAGACGGCACGATAATGCTCGTGTCGCAGAGCTTCGCCAACTTCCCGCCCTCACGGCCGAGCAGACCAATGGTACGAATGCCCATTTCTCTTGCCGACTCCACCGCGCGCAATACATTCGCTGAATTTCCCGAGGTTGAAATGCCGATCAGGCTATCGCCCTTGCGTCCCAGTGCAACGACCTGTCTGCTGAAGACATCATCGTATGAATAGTCATTGCTGATGCAGGTGAGCGCGGAAGTGTCCGTGGAAAGTGCCATCGCCGGAAGTGGCCGGCGATCCTTGATGAACCGCCCGGTGAATTCGGCCGCCAGGTGCTGGCTATCTGCCGCCGAACCCCCGTTTCCGCACAGCATCAACTTCCCGCCTGAGCGCATGGAATTCGCAATGACGTCGACAGCCGCCCAGATCTCGTCGTTCAGACTCGCCAGCCTGGAAATTACCGCTGCGTGCTCGTCCAGATTAGCCAGAAATATATTTGACATATCGAACCCCCAACGGATACCCACTAGATAATGGAATACTCGTCACGCAGAGCGTTGACGACCGCATCAACGCTAATCTTGTCCATCAGATACTTCGGCTTTTTCGGATACTCGAATCCCAAGTTTAGATACATCCCCCCTTCTCTTTCCGACACCGCGAGAACACCTCTTTCCTTGGACACGGGTCCCCATCGCGAGGGATTCGTGGGACCGTGCAAACTGATCATGGGCGTATCCAGCATGGCGGACAAATGCATGATTCCGGTGTTCACGCAGATTACGCAAGCCGCCCGACTGATTAGCTCGGCGACGCCGGAAAATCCAAACTTGGCTGCGGCGTTTATTACGTTCTCGCCTCCAATTAACTTCCTCAATTCCTCGGCGCGATCAGAATCGCCAGGACCTCCGGTAATTACAATTACATAGCCTCTCTCGATCAATGTGCGAGCGAGGTTGCACCAATATGTGATGGGCCACTCGCGCATGGCGCTATTAGTGCCCGCAGCCCACGGATGAAAAACGATATATTTGTCGCCCGTAATCTGTGACGCCCCCGTTGCTTGAACGTCTTTGGTTATCCGAGGATACTCCCGCGACTGCACCCCCAACGGATTCAATAACTTCCTGAAATTGTCAACCTCGTGCACATTACTGTTGTGCTCAACACATGCGTCATAGGCATAGTGACGAAATTGCTGACGTGTCTTGAATCCGATAGTAAATTTCGAGCGCGTGAAAGCCGCCAATATCGCAGATATTCTGGGCCACTGTGAAGTATCGATCAGCACATCGACCTTGAACTGCCTCACCAGACGAACGGCCTGGAACGGGTTTGTCACCGGAACGATCGAAATTTCATCGAATCCCTTGAACAGGTCATATATACCGGCATTACTTTTTGAAGCAAATACGATTACCTTCGAGACATTTGCAAGCCTTTTTACTTCGGCTATCAAAAACGACGATAGAATCGAGTCGCCTATCGCTGCGAACGCAAAGATCCCTACCGTCGAGTAATCGGACGGTACGCTCCTCTTCTTGCGAATTGCGCCCAATATGTATAGAAGGACGCCACCCACACAAAGATCAACCTTCTTCATAAGACCCTGCCCGCGCTCACTTTTCATATCAAATTCCGATAGATCGAGTCATTCAGTGGATCACCTGAGCAATTGCACGACAGCGGCAAATGCATGAGGTATAACGCGACAAATTCGCTGATCACCTCTCATGTACGGTTCGCGTCACGTTCCCGAACCCGCGCCTTCGACGATGGGGCGCTTGAGGAACGGTACGCCTTCCAAGTGCAGCGTGAACGCCATTCCGGCGGCCACGAGCGCCTCAACGATCAGCACTGTAGCCGCCGCACCCTGTTCGCTGAAGAGTTTCGCGAGCACGGCGAGCAAGCCAAAATTCAGCACGGCCGACGCGACCAATACCCGGCTAAACTGCGACTTCATGCCGAGCGGAAGCATCGTCTGAACACCGAACAGATCTGAGAGGCCAACCATCAACGGCACAAACGCCATCCAACGCAGTACCTCTACGGTGGGCAAGAACTGCGGTCCATACAAAAGTTTTACTGCAAGCGGAGCACCGAAAAATATCGTCAAAGAGATCAGCGACACTACCACGCCCTGTACGACCAACATCTTGCGCAGAAACGCAAATGCATCGTCCTTGGCGTGGTGCATGAGGAAGCTCACGCGAGGATAGGCAGCGGTCCTGAGCGGCTGAAGTATGTTCGTCGCCGCGCGGATCAGCTTGTCACCGGCGGCGAAATAGCCGCCCGCGACGTTGCCTGCAATGAAGGTGAGCAGCACAATGTTACTCGATGCATAGATGTCGACCAGCGATGTGGCGATGAACACGCTCCAGCCTTCTTTCAGACGGGCGACGATAGTCTTGAACGACACCCTCACGAAGTCGAGCTCGCGACGAAAGTACAGATACGTGCATAGCGCAATGCCCGAGAGCAGCGGCACCAGCGCGTTCACCACCATCGCAGTATTCAAGTCATCGCGCTCGCGCACAAAAATGTAGATCGCGGGAACGCTCAACGCGCGACCGGCGAATACCAGTACGCTTTCCACGCCCAGTTCCTCGATTCCCTGGAAGTACCATGTCGGAAGCAACATGGCGCCGACCGCTTGCCCATAGCCGATTAGCAAGAGTTCGCGATTCTCTTGCAGGTAGGGAACGACGACTGTCAGCGCGATCAGCACGGCGAAGCCGGCTATCGCGAGCGCAACTTGCGTGAGAATCGTTTCCCAGAACACCTTCGAGCGCAGTTCACGGCTTTCTCGGTTGATGGAAATCTTCGGTGTGGCCGTCAACGAGAAGCTGTAGTTTGTGATCGAAATGAAATAGGCGGTAAAGGCCATGGCGAATGAAAGGCGTCCATAGTCGGTCGGACCCAGGACGCGCGCAAGCCAAGGCAACGTCAGCAGCGGTGCAAGGTACGTGGACACCTGCAACGTCATCAGAATCGTTAAGTTCTTTCGAAAAGAAGCCATGCGACAATCCCCGTATTTATCCCAGCATAGTTTTGATGGCTATGATGCAAGGTTGCGAATTCGCAGGATCGACGCCTGATTCGAAATGGACTTGGCCGGCAAGGACTTCGAAAAGTGACCCAGAGAGCGATGCGAAAGGAGGCTTTTTTGTAGGAGCAGCATAGTGGGGCCTGTCATGGTGTCGGCGATCAACGACCGCTGTCGTCCGCGGCGGAGACGCTCTTATAGACCGCATTCGGCACTTTAGCCCGGCGCGACGATGTCAACGCGTGCGCAAACCGGATACACGGGGCTTCGACTGCCCGAAAGCTCAGCCATGAAAGACCAACCGCCATCACCGTCGTAACGATCATGTACACGCCGAGAGGGGCGCCGACCCAGCCAGCGCGCTCGCATACCCAATAGAGACAATACAAGGGTATTCCGTGCAGCAGGTAGATCGAATAGCTGATCTCCCCAAGCCACGCGAAAAGGCGCAGGTGTATCTTCCATATGGTCGTCAACAACGCAAACAGCGCGAGCCCGAGCACATAGCTGATCGAATTGATCATGTGCTGGCTGTCGTTTTGCACGAACGCGACGGCACCCGTCAACAGGGCGGTTCCTGCTATCACAACCGTCATCGCAAGCAGCCAGGTCCTGTAGGACCACTCTATATGCATTGCCAAGATACCCGGCAATCTTAAAGTCATCCGTTCATTCGGGGTATCGTACGCTTTTCGAAAGCATGCGCCCCAGAACATGATCGACAGGTGATACAGCATGCCCTTGTATTGGCCGAGCGCCGTGGCGGGAACGATCTTCAAAGCAGAGGTGACAACAAAAGCTGCACAAAGCCCGATGCAGGTCAGGCAAAGTGCGCGCATTTGCTGAATGCCTCCCAGCCAGAACAGCCCGAGGCACAGTAGGTAGAACACGAGCTCCGTCTCAAGTGTCCAATAGTGGCCCATCACTTCGGGCTGGCCAAGCACAACAGGAATCATTGTTGCGTTCGCCAGCCAACCGGCAGCGTCCAGCTTCTTGTCGAAGAGCGTCCAGTAAGCGAAATACCCCAAGGGTATCGATAGCCAGAAGGCCGGATAGAGCCGGAAAAATCGTCTAATCAGGAATCGACGCGAGCCATCGACAGCCGCCCCGGTCAAGCCTCGCGGAATCAGGAGACCACTGAGGGCGAAGAACACTACAACGCCAATACGGCCGAAGCCTCCATATTGTTGAAGGGCATTCAGCCATTGTTGCGAACCTGCAATCCCGGCAAACTCCTCCGCGTAGTGCGTCCACATGACGAGTAACACTGCCACGGCACGGATCGCGTCCACATGAGCCATGCGATGCGGGTGCACTTCCTCTGTCGTTCTCAACGGTAAGCCCCCTCCTGAAACAAGCAACCGTTATTCAGATGAATCCGTTTAAGCAGCGCCTTGTCATGCTAATTGCGCTACGTCTCTTGCTGAATCCATGAATTAGGTGCGGGTCAGGATATTCTCGACCAGTTCCTCTGCGGCCAATCCCCAATCGTAGAATTGCACGCGTCGCCTTCCCTTCTCGATCAACTCTCCTCTTATCTCGTCGCTTTTCAAAACCTCTTCAATCACCGTTGCCATGTCCTCGGGCGAATGGGGGTCGAAATACCGCGCGGCGTCGCCGCACACTTCGGGAAGCGATGCCGCGTTCGAACACACAACGGGAACGCCTAAGGCCATCGCTTCTATCGTGGGCAGCCCAAAGCCTTCGTACGTCGACGCCTGAACAAAACAGGCCGCGTGCGTGTACAGGGATCGAAGCTCGTCTTCGTTCACATATCCGGCAAAAACGCATTTCTTCGCATCAACGTCGATGCCTGACGAGAAAAGGCTCAGGTCGGTTCCACCGGCGACCACGAGCACATGATCGGTATCGATGTGGCTCACAGCGGCAAGCAAGTTGCGTAGATTCTTTCCCGCCTGCCGGCTTCCGACTGCTAATAGGTAAGCTTTCGGCTCCACCCCTAACCTGCTCAGAACATCGTCCGATCGACCGTTTCTCAAGACGTGGCCAGCACCTTCCCGGACGAGGATGAAGTCGTCATGGCGCTTACCGAGCGCAGACGCCAGTCGGCCCCTCGAGAAATTCGATACGGACGCCAGCCGACTTGAACCGGCCGCCAATAATCTCATCTGGAAGATCGCCCAACGTCGATACAACTTTGAGAAATTCTCAGGGACATCGAATACGGCGGCGTCGTGTAGAAGCACCAGTTGACGTCCATGAGCAAAAACTGGCGCCGTATTACATAGGTTGACGAGCGCACCGCGACGAGCTCGAAGCGGCAAAATCAGCTGCTCCCATAGTGCCGCGATAACGGGCCGTAACTTCGAACGCCCAATCCACTGTGGGGGAGTCAACACCTCACACGCGACATTTCTCCTCCGACATTCATCGACGATCCGGTTACCCAATTCATGCCCGACGCGCTGGACACCCGTCAGGCGTGTGAGTCGATACTTTCCGTTAATAAAAATCATTGTCGGTCGCGCGTTGAAATATTGGAGGCAGCCTCAAGCCACACGTTTCTCAGTAGGCCCCATCTTTCTCAAAGACAACCTTGAACGTCCGCAGAAGAATGGTCACATCGAGCAGGACGGAGCGCTCTTTTACATAGGAAACATCGAGCGAGACTCTCGTTGCATAGTCGACATTGTTTCTTCCGCTGACCTGCCATAGTCCTGTCATTCCTGGTTTAACCATCAAATAGTAGTGCGCGTCCGAGCCGTACCGTGGCAACTCCTTTTCGACGATTGGTCGCGGACCGACAAGACTCATGTCACCGACGAGCACGTTCCAAAGTTGTGGGAGCTCGTCAAGACTCGTCCGACGTAGAATCCGTCCGATAGGCGTTATCCGGATATCGTTTTTGAGCTTGAAGTCTCGATTCCATTCCTCTCTCGCCTGGGCATCTTTGGCAAGGAGATCAGCAAGCACCGCGTCGGCGCCGTTTACCATGGAGCGAAATTTGAAGCACCTGAATACGCGCCCGTCCCGCCCGATCCGATGATGACCAAAGATGGGGTTTCCCCCGTCCCTGGATACGATAAAGCTTATGGTCAAAAAGAACGGAAGTAACAGGATCAGCAATGTCGACGATCCGAAAATATCAATGGCGCGCTTGGCGCCGTCGCTAACAGAAGACCGCAGGCCGCGATTTTCGGCGCGCCCGGCAGGTCCGTCCGATGAAATCGGTTCGCCAGCGCCTGCGTACTCGGACGCACTGTCAATGCACGAACCGGATGGGCCTCTGCCACCCGAATGCAAAGCATTTGAGCGGGAGAGGGCCTCGTGTTCGTTTGAACCTGATTCCCATACCTCGTCGACTAAGGCCATTGCTGTCCCCGGTTCAAAGTTACATGACATTACATCAATGTTTCATATCGAAGTCGTGAATCGGCGCGCACGTTAGCGAGGTCATTGCTGTGTTCGCACCGCTTACTAACATTCTGATAGCAAAGAGCCAAACCAAGAATCCCGGTATATCGCGCATATCATTCCCAACCGGAATGCCGCGGCATTTGAATCAACTGTAGGAAGGCAACGCGCGACCGTACGTGTCTTCGAGGCGTACGATATCGTCCTCACCAAGGTAGGTTCCGGATTGGACCTCAATGATCTCAAGCTGCACTTTTCCCGGATTCTCAAGGCGATGTCGAACGCCGATCGGAATGTACGTCGACTGATTTTCCGATAACAGGAATTGTTCTTCGCCACGAGTCACCAGCGCGGTACCACATACGACGACCCAGTGCTCTGCACGGTGATGATGCATTTGGAGCGATAGTCGCGCACCGGGCGTCACCACGATGCGCTTGACCTGAAAACGCTCGCCATGTTCGATCGAATCGTAGAACCCCCACGGACGGCGCACCTTCCGATGCGTTTCTGCTTCGGGCGCGTTCTGCTCGTGAATGCGGTCGACGAGTCCCTTGATGTCTTGTGCACACGAGCGGTCCGCGACAAGCACCGCATCATCGGTCTCGACAACGATCAGGTTGGTCGTGCCAACGCATGCGACAAGGCGGCCGCCTTCGGACCGCGCGTAACTCGACGTCGCGCCCTCGAAGATGACGCGTCCGCTTGCGACGTTGCCAAACCGGTCCTTTTCCATCGCCTCCCAAACCGCATCCCACGAACCTAGGTCCGACCATCCAGCGACGAGTGGAACCACAGCGGCTTCGCAGGGGGAGTCCTGTTCACCGAGACGTTCCATCACGGCATAGTCGATCGAATCGGATGGAACACGGCCGAACGCAGACGCACAGGGACGGATGAACTTCCCGTCGTCGTGACCTCCTTTTTGCGCGGCGAAGCACTCCGCGTACATCTCGGCGTTGAGGTGGGCGAGCGTGTCGAGCCAAACGCTCGCGCGCACGATGAAAATTCCGCTGTTCCACCAGTAGATATTCGACGCAACATACTGCGCAGCAAGTTCAGGCGCAGGCTTTTCCACAAAGCCTTCAATGCGGTGTGCGCCGTCATCGAGCGCGTCCCCGATGCGGATATAGCCGAACGCGGTATCGGGGCGCGTGGGTGGAATGCCGAGCGTCGCGATCATGCCGCGTTGTGCGTATCCGGCGGCGACGGAAATTGCATGGTGAAGAGCAGGACCATCTGGGATCGAATGGTCAGCGGGCATGGCAACGATGATCGCGTCCTGCCCGTCCTTCATCACCTCGAGCGCGGCCAGCGTGAGCGCGGGAGCTGTGTCACGCCTCACCGGCTCTACGATGATGGTCGCTTCGAGGCCGCAGGAGCGCATCTGCTCATCCGTCGTGAAGCGATGCTCTTCGCCGCAAACGATGATCGGTTGCGCATCGACATCAAAGTCCCCCGTGAATCCTCTCATTCGTGTGGCGGTGGCCTGAAGTAGTGAGGTAGATGCGACCACGCCAATCAACTGCTTCGGAAACTGCCCCCGCGACATCGGCCACAGTCGCGTCCCGGAACCGCCAGCAAGAATAACCGGAACTAGCCTGCGACACGCCTGGCTGGCGAATGCCGGCATCGCACTTTCAGTTGTGCCCGCCGTCGTATGTTCCTGGGCCGTTGTATTCAGCATATATGCACTCCTAATTGGTGTTAGGAATTACATTGACGCTCTTGCTCGACCGCTTTAGGTCATCGATCCGACAGAAAGAAAGCCCGCTTCCGGGCAGTGAACAGCGAAGCTGCTCCGCTTATGCAGCTCAGATAGAAAGTAATCTGGAACAACCCTGACAGATGATCGATCGCACCGTATCGGCTTACGTCGTATGGCTGGATGCGACCAAGCACTCAGCATACTTCATGAGAGAAAAAATTCTCGCCAACACCTTGGTCAATCCTGCCAAGTTCCTCTTCGGCGGTCGAAAAAAGGCTGCCCGTTCTGTTCCGGCGCGATGAACGAGGCCCGCGCTCTCTGCCCCCGCGCGGTAAGGCTAAGGTTATGTTCTGCTGAATGTCACCGAGACGCGACAGGTCAGTACCGTGCTTTTCTGCGAATGCGGCTTATCCGCCGCTTACTGGCCGCTTTTTCTTCTCTTTGCGTGCATCTGCCGATCGCTGGAACAGGGGTTTGTGCGAGGCTAACTCACTTCGTCATCGCAATTTTATTGCTCGTGTTCGTCCTTCGGTGCTCTTGATCGCGCGACACATAACGCGCAGCCGAAAATTCCGATCAGCACCCCAAGTATTAAGCACGCAAAATGGGTAACAAAGCTCATCATTTAATGAAGTCCTTGATTGGTATAGATGCCTTAATAGACTTACCGTCACAGTTCGCGAGCCGCAGCGTCCCCATATTGTCGTGCTTCCGATGTGGCCAACCGCGCACACGTTCGGCTCCCGCCGCCCTCCCGGCCTCGACCAGGCGTCGTTCACTGTTTGCGTGGAATCCCGGGCCTAATATCGAAGCGTTCTTATCGTTACTTAAGAGCGAAGGCAGTACGAAAAATTAATGCTCGATCCCGGAGGCCGGCGGCCAAATTCGGCAGGCTTTGGATTATAGGCTCCGGCGTTGGTGCCGAACCGCACTCTTGGCGAAGGAGCAAGATGCGACCTGCATTTAGCTCTCAATCTGCTTTCGGCGAGACGAACGTTCGGGTGTCCGCGACGCTTTGGTTCGAACTACCGAAGACTTTTAACCGAGCAGAAGCTTAAGAAGACCTTCTTTCACGCCTCAATAGATCAGACAAATACATCACTTTCTGCTCCATCCGGTAAATTATCCCGCAAATACTACTTACACCTGATGATATAGCGGCAAATAGTATTTCATGTTATTATCTTACTATAGAACGCGTCCAATCGTATGAGTAATGATGTGTAAGAAGACGCGAAGGGGAGAAAGCCGGTTAGTTTTCGGCTTTCAATACAAACGTTTGCGGATATTCGGGGCCGCAGCGAGCTTGCGCGGCAGTCGGTCAAACTGGCCCTTAAAGCTGTTGTGCATTCGACGACGGTAGCGTCGTCGGGTCATCGCCTTGGCTCCGCTGCTTCGTCGTCGATACGTTAAGAACAGCGTTCGAACACGAAACGTCAGGCCTGATATGGCGTCTTCAAAGTATTCGTCGATCGCACCTTCAGTCAAACCCTTTTATTTCATTACCACTTTCAGTACTCCTCATTGATGAATCGCTCAAACTTTCCCTTTCGACTCACGACCATCTTTCCCATCAATCGGGCCAACAATCAGTCTTCTTGGGCACCTAAAGCCCGTCTGATCGCCGCAGCTATTACTGGCGGCGTCTTGCTGTCAGCTTGCGGAGGCGGCGAGGACGTGTCGGACAGCTCGGGCGTTAGCGCGGTCCAGAATGCAACACGAAGAAGCTACTCGGCATTCACGGTGGATTCGCCGGCGGCGAACGCCAACGTCTCAGGGACGGTAACGGTCAAGGGAACGGCTGGATCGAAATGGGTTAGCGTCGCGGTGTATGACTCGGCCAGCGGAAAGAAGATCGGTGCTTCCGTACAGCCGTCCAATGGACAATTCTCCGTATCGGTCGATACGTCGAAGCTGTCAGCCGGCTCGCAGACTTGGCAGGTAATCGCATCCAGTTCTCAAAATGGGATCCGCACTACGATCAACCTGAATGTCTCGGTGTCCCAATCGACTACCGCGCCTTCGAGTACCACCAAAGCTCCGGTGACGGGCAACCTGTTCTACGGTATCAACGGCCATATCACGCAAGGCGGCTCGTACGACAATTCGAGTACCGATGTGCAGCTCGCACAGCTGAAAGACCTTGGCGTCAAGATCTATCGCAACGACGTCGGCGACCGTACGGGCGCCGCAAGACTCGCTGCAGCCGCCAAGACGATGGCTGCCGGCGGTGTCACGCTCTATCCGGATATTGTCACCGACCTGAACTTCAACGACGAAGCCTCGGCTTACAACGCAGGATATACGCTGGCGCAACAGACAGCCTCCGAGATGCATGCACCGTACTACGAGATCGGCAATGAGTTGGAATTGGACTCTCTGGTCGGCGATGTAGACGGCACGCGTCCCACTGACTATGACAACCGCAAGTTCATGATTGCCCGCGGTGCAATTCGAGGAATGATTGCAGGCGTTAAGGCTGTGGACCCGCAAGCCAAGATTGTTATGGGCGGGTTAGGCTGGCTGCATTTCGCTTTTGACCAGATGCTCATGCAAGGCACTCAGCCAGACGGTACTAGTGGACATCCGGTTGTCTCATGGGACGTCACCGCATGGCATTGGTACTCGGACTTCGGCGACATCCAGAACGCGTGCGGTGGCACGGGATGCTACAACGTACTGTCCACGCTCCATGACTTCGGTAAGCCCATCTGGCTGACGGAGTATGGTGTGCGCCCCGAGATGGGCAGCAACTCTCAGGTCGCGACGTATCTGACCGGCAATTCCATGATGTCGCAGTACGCCTCGGTTGCGTCCACCTACGGCCTCGAGTCGATTCAGATGTATGAACTCTATGACGATCCCGCTGGGGGCGAGGGTGCCTACGGCTTGATTCAAAACGACGGAAGAACTCAAAAGGCCGCATATAGCGCCTATAAGTCTTTTGTCGCGTCCCACCCGAAATAAAGCGAGCCGCGGAACGCCAGGGCAGACTTCCATTCGCATAAGCACTTGACGCCGGGACACGCTGGCAACTCCGGTTCATGTGCCCGTGTGTGAGGTGAAGATCTCCGACTGCGAGGTCTTCCTGGCCGATGTGGAACCGCAGTTTATTCGCCTACTGCAATGCGTGAATAGCGCGCTGGCGAACTTTAATATTGCGAAGCAGGGCGGCTTGCCGCCCTGCTAGATAGCTCCGTTTTTGCGACGCTTCTCCTACAGCGTCGATGAAGACCCGACGCGCCGCTGCTCTCCGTATGCCGTCGTCGTCTTACAAACCTGTCACCACCCACGCCCGCACGCAAGGGCCGGGGCCCGCGCACTTCGCGTTTTTTTGCGACCCGTTTTCCCGATAAGTTCTGGCGCTCGACGGAGCAGTGAGCCGCGCTTGCGACGGGGTCCGACTCTATTAAAAGCAGGATTCCTATCCGCTGTCGCCTTCGTTGAGCGACAACAGTTCACGATGTTGAACGCAAAGGCGAAATATTCGCGCCAATCTACCACCTAGCTACATACGAAATGTAAAAGAACTCGCGTGCGAATTCTTCCAGACTAAAATGCTATGGTGTACGAAATGGAACCAAAGAGGAACCAAAAGGACGGGAACTACCGTACAGCGACGGCGCAGCCGTATGCGATCTGGGTCTGCAATACGTTTCTCACACGTGATCTTCAAGGTCGCCGGACCTGTCGGCGGCCGTGGAGAACAGTTGTGCGTGGCGATAGAGCCTGACACGAAAGGACATCTTCGCGATGAAAGTCGGGATCGTTATTGGCCTCGGTAAATAATGCGGGCGAGATGGCGACCGACTTGTGGACCGGCGTAAGCAGGATTCCCGACCTTTACTGGCGATATTGTCATGAAACTGGCGATTTTGTCATGGAGACGGTTCGTGACGACGCCCGTATTGTTGCACAGTCAACGTTAGGAGACTGAATGTCCGGCATCTGACAACACTCAAGGCAGATCGCATGATGGCCGCGAGATTACAGAATGCACGGTGTGGATTCGTTGCGAATGTTGGCTTGTCAGAAGTAGTAATCTAAAATTTTAAACAGCGGATGTTCGTTAGTACTTTTAATCATATATCGAGGTGTAAAACAGACGCTAATTGCTAGCAATGTCAGGAAGGCGAAATTTGCACGCGAATCCGCGGATTCACGGACGCGTGCCAGATGTATCGGGGCGGCACGAGTCGAAATCGGGTGGCGCAAATTTAAAGAGCGCCACGGCTACGGCGGAGGACATTGCAAATGTTCCATCGAGACCTTCGCGTGGTCACGGAGTTCATTGCGGATAAGAAAGCTCGAAAGTGGACTCGCCGCGACTTCCTGCGCGATATTACTTTCGCGATTCTTTCCGGCGTAGCGTCCCCGCTCTATGCACAACATGCCAGTCTGGTAGGAGTGGTCAACCCACCGACTTACCTCGGCGATTTCCCGCTGGTCGATCAAAACGGAAGGAAGCGGCAACTCAATGACTTTCTATTGCAGAGCGTAACGGCCCTGCAAACGATCTACACCGGCTGTGGGTCGGTGTGCCCTCTTCAGGGAGCCTTGTTTAGCGCCGTTCAGGATCGCATTCCTCAAATCAGCAATAAGCGTCAGGTTCGATTGCTGTCGATCGGGATCGATCCGCTCTCAGACTCGCCGTCCGCACTGCGCAATTGGCTTGCGCACTTCAATGCTGGCTCCGCCTGGAGCGCTGCGACACCGACTTTGCAGGACGTCGACCGTATGCGCTTGGCGCTTTCGGCAAGCACCCTTCCTCTAGGCGATATCGCCGAACATTCAACTCAAATCTACTGCTTCGACCCGAACGGGATGCTGCGCTACCGCAGCACCGAGCTTCCGCGCGTTGAGGAAATCTGTGACGTGATCGGCAAACTTGTTCGCCTGTAGCCCGGCATCAATGGAAGGTGACGAAATGAAACGCACTCGCTCAGTAAATTCGTACGTCTACACGATCGGCCGGTTCGCCCTCGCCTTATTCGTGTTGATCGCTGCATCGACCTTCGACAGCCAGTGGTTGGTCCACGCGCAGACGCCCGCCACGATCGTGCTTAGCGGCACCGGCCTTTGCGCGGACGTCAGCGGCCAATCCGTCACCCCTGGCGCGGCGGTAATTGCGTGGGCTTGCAACGGTGGATCGAATCAGAACTGGACGCCCCGAGCTTCCGGGTCGGGCTATAACTTCATCAGCCAAAACAGTGGCCAGTGCATGGATGTGAGCGGCGCGAGTACATCAACGAATGCGAAAATCATCCAATGGACTTGCAACGGTGGCACTAACCAGACCTTCACGCTTACTGCACAAGGCAGCGGCTACGCCGTCGTCGCGTCGCACAGTGGTCTTTGCGTCACCGCGGCGAGCACGACCGCGCAAGGTGGACAACTGACCCAGCAGCGGTGCAATGGGAGCGCAACACAGACGTGGCAAGTGAGCGGGCTGACTGCCGTTTCAGCGCTGCCGTCAAAATGGACTGCCCCGATCAAGCTGCCGCTCGTTCCGGTCGCAGCGGCCAATCTTATCGACGGCACCATTTTAGTTTGGTCTGCGGATTACACCAACAACTTCACTACGGGCGAGGTGACGCCGGGGAGAACGTACACGGCCATTTTCGACCCGACGTCGCAAACCGCCAGACGATACTTGGTAACAAACACCGGGCATGACATGTTCTGTCCGGGAGTCGCCAATCTTCCCGACGGTCGTATCTTCGTGACAGGAGGATCAAGCAGCGCGAAGGTAAGTTACTACGCGCAGGCGACAAATACATGGGTGTCGACGAACCAGATGAATATCCCGCGTGCCTATCAAGGCAGCCTGACCTTGAGCAACGGCAATGTGTTTGTAATCGGCGGCTCCTGGAACGGTGGTTTGGGCAACAAGACGGGCGAAACCTGGACTAGCGGCAGTGGCTGGAGGGTGAACTCGTCGCTGCTCGCCAACTACATCCTCACGCAGGATGCAGGCGGTATCTTCCGAAGCGATAACCATGCCTGGCTCTTTGCAATGTCCAACGGGCGGGTGTTTCACGCGGGACCGAGCAAAGCGATGCATTGGTTCGACACTGCCGGCAACGGTTCCGTGACCAACGCCGGGAACCGGGCAAACGACACCGACGCGATGAACGGCAACGCGGTCATGTACGACGTCGGAAAGGTTCTCGCGGTGGGCGGTGCGCCGAGCTACGAACAATCGACGGCCACCTCGAACGCAACGCTCATCGACATTAACAGCGGCTCGGCGACCGCAATCGGCCCGATGAGTTACAGGCGCGCGTTTGTCAACGGTGTCGTGCTTCCGAACGGGCAGGTGGTCGTGCTGGGTGGCCAGACTTTCGCTCAACCTTTTTCCGACGATACCGCTGTGCTCACGCCCGAACTCTGGGATCCGTCGACCAAGAAGTTCTCATTGCTGGCGGCCCAGGCCGTACCACGCGTGTATCACAGCGTGGCCCTGCTGCTTCCCGATGGCCGCGTATTGAGCGGCGGCGGCGGCCTGTGCGGTGGCTGCGGGACCGACCACGCCGACGTTGAGATCCTCACCCCGCCCTATCTGCTCAATGCGGACGGCTCGGCAGCGACCCGGCCGACGCTGAGCAACGCCCCCGGGGACGCGACGCTCGGCACGACGATCGCGGTAACGGCAAGCAGCGACGCGCAGGCCTTCGCGTTGATGCGGCTGTCATCGGTGACGCATTCGCTTAACGGCGAACAGCGGCGTATCCCGGTGACTTTCACGATTGGCACGGGCGGTGAGTTCCTGGTGAACGTGCCCTCGGATCCCGGCGTGGCACTGCCAGGCTATTACATGTTGTTCGCCCTGAATGCGAAGGGGGTGCCGAGCGTTTCGAAGACGCTGAGGCTGCATCAATGACACCGCAGGTAGCGCTGCGCCGGACCTTTCGCGCTGCGATCGGACTCGCATTCATGAGCGCGATGCATGCGAGCTGCGCGGCGCAGTCATGCTCGTCCGCCGATATGGGTCGCGCTATTTTCACGGGAGAGTGCGCCTTGGGGGCTCATCTTCGCGACGATGACCGCCGCTTACCGCCTTCCACTACCCGATGCGTGAACTGTCATGCCGGGACCGGTCGGGCAGCGGCGTTCGGACCGCTCCTGACACGAGACTACCTGCTCGTTCCGACGATGCGGCGAGGCGGCCCGGCGAGCAGCTACAACGAGCAGAATTTCTGCCGAGTCCTCAGAGAGGGCGTGGATCCGGCGGGCGTGATTGTGCGCAAAGCAATGCCACGCTACGAGATCTCCGATAGCGAGTGTGAGACGATGTGGCGCTACCTCGTTGCGCGATAGCGCCTTTCGGGAGAGGCTAAGGTCCGTCATACGCGTGGCAGCGCTGCTCTCACTTGATGAGTTCTTTTACTTCTCCTTTTTCAACTGTCCATTCGGTCACTCAGGTTGCTTTATTACAACAGCCACCTGTTCGTGCTTCGCGTTGTAACCGATGTACTCATAGGCGAGATGATGCGCGTCCAGAAACTCATGAAACGCCTTTATCTCACCGTCTTTCCACCCGGGATAATTAAAGTATTCGTCGAATACGATGATGCATCCCGGCTTTATTTTCTTCCCTAAATTTTCGAATATTACTTTCGTTGATGAGTAAAGGTCACAATCGATATGCAAGAATGCCGCGTCTTTTGATTGACTCTTTACAAACTCGGGCAAGGTTTTATCGAACCATCCTTTAATCAGGGTTACATTTTTTGCAACTCTGGGCAGTCTGTCGACGCTAAAGAATCCCCGACTATACCCATCTCTCCAGCGCTCGGGAAGACCTTCAAAAGAGTCAAAGCCGTAGACTACAGCATCTACCTGGCTCGCAATATGGTTGATCGACTTCCCGCTAAACACTCCAAATTCACAGATTAACCCGTCACCTTTTACCATCGACAAGGCTTTCGAAAGCAGTTCCTGCGCAGATGCCACGGAGTCTACTCCGAGCATCTTTCTTTCCACGTAATCGATTGTTTCCTCAAGGGCTCTTCTCTGAAGCGCGGCGTGAATATTCTGGTCTCTAAGTGCTAAGGAGGAATTTATTTCAGACCTTATGAGATACCGGAGCGGCCTACTTACGAAGGTTAGCGGCAATTTTAGAAAATTATACAATTTCGTCGCTCCATTCAAAAAGTCATCAATTAATCGCGACAGCCTTCCTGCCCGCCCAACGTAATAACCGACGATACGGCGCGAGTATTATTTCAACGAACCGGATTGGCCTCTCGAAGGCCGCGTTTTTCGCTTGGTATAGTGAAGCCACGGGAGATACTCCTTTACAAGCCCCATATAATTGACGAGATTTTTCCGCCGCACAGGGTGGCTGCCTTTCACCGCATGGATAAGAAAGACGGGATTGCCCAGCCGCCCACTGGTGTACGTTGTACCCACGATACTCCGTTTGCCCTGCAGGACTTTTATCGACGCGCGCAACCCGTAGCGTGAGAGCGCCTGGTTCAGTTCAGACCACGGGTTTGTCTTCGCCCCGTCTCCTGTGCCGTGCCCAGCCGAACCGACCGGGCGTGTATGGAATACGGAAACCCGATCGACAATACCAACCTTTCCCAGTGACGCTACCCGCGCGGGCCACAGGAAATCGAGGCCCCAGCCTGATTTGGTGTTTTCGAAGCTATCTTTTATCGCATCCAAAGCGCTCGACGAAAAGCATGGCACCATCACTTCTACAAAGTTTGTTTCGCGAAATTCGAACGCCCTGTTTTGCAACGTCGCTGCGTGACAGAAATAGCTTCTCTCGTCGAGAGACGGTTGCGCGAGCGCAAAATTCTCCCGTTCCACATACCCAAAAAACTCGTTCAAGGTTTGAACGTCGGTCAGGATATCGTCGTCCGGGAGCCAGATATAACGATATTGCGAAATCAGTTGGGCATTGTGCAATATGAAGTCGTGGATGCCTTCCCACTTTGACCCTTTGAATCGATGTATGGTACTGGCAAACCCGTCTGCGTAGTTTTCGTTTTTCCCATAGTAGCTCAGCGCCAGGTCGAAGCTTGGGGTCTCCGCGCCAGTGAACCACTGCGGATGCAAGGAACTATCTCCACACCTGAGAATGACCAAATACCTTTTCATCTCTCAATCCCCTATGACATAAGAGCCAGATTGCGGGACACAGAAAGACAATCACTGGTGAAAAATTGCATCTGACCGAGGGCGGTCGTGACACCTTGAAGCAATTACTGCCGACAGCGGTTTATACGAGTCCTTCGGCAGCCTTGAGCGCGGCGCCGATAACCTGGTCCATGTTGTAATAGCGGTACTGCGCCAGCCTGCCCACGAAGGTGACATCCACCGTTTCCTCCGCGAGTGCGCTGTACCGCATGAACAAGGCCTCATTCTCCTTCCGTGGAATCGGGTAGTACGGCTCACCTTCAGCTCGCGGATATTCCTTCACGATCGACGTTCCCTGATGCTGTTGGCCGGTGAGATGCTTGAACTCCGTAATCCTTGTGTATTCGTGATCGTTCGGATAGTTGATCGTTCCTGTCGACTGAAAGCGCTCCACGTCGCTCAGATGAAGATGTTGAAAGTGCAGGCTGCGGTACGGAAGTTTGCCGAAACGGTAGCCAAAATAAGCGTCGATCGGTCCAGTGTACACAAGGTGGCCATATTCGATAATCGCCTTCATCTCGTTGTAGTCGGTCGAGAGGCGCACTTCGATATCCGCACTGGCAAGCATCTTTTCGAACATCGCGGTGTAGCCTTGTGCCGGCATGAATTGAAAAGTGTCGGTGAAGTAGCGGTCATCGTCGTTGGAGCGCGTCGGGATTCGCGCAGCAACACCCGCGGATAGTTCGGACAGATCCAGTCCCCATTGCTTTCGCGTGTACCCACGGAAGAACTTGTCACACAGATCGCGGCCGACGTTGCTGAGCACCACATCTTCGCTGGTGGTGACGGTGTCTCGCGCTTCACGTACGGATTCGAGGAACGCCACCGTGTCCTGCTCGCTCAAATTTATACCGTATAGCTTGTTGATCGTCGTGCGATTGATCGGTATTGGATAGAGATCACCATCCACCCAGGCCTTTACGCGATGCTCGTAAAAGCGCCAATCCGTAAAACCGGACAGGTATTCGAAGATGCGCTTGCTATTCGTATGGAAAATATGCGGACCATACGGATGGATGAGCACGCCGCTCGCATCCTTATGATCATAGGCATTGCCGCCGATATGATTGCGCTTATCGACGACAAGCACGCGCTTCCCGTGTGCCGCCAGGCGTTCGGCACAAACCGCGCCTGCAAATCCGGCGCCTACGATAAGGAAGTCATATTTCATCTCTGCGCATCCTCGTATGGAAGGCCGGAATTTTTCGTTTGATCAGGTAGAGCGCCATTGAGCTCGTGACGAGAAATTCGGTGGCAAGCGCTGACATTGCCGCGCCCTGAGCGCCGTAGACCGATGCAAGCGGAATGAGCAAGGCGAGGTTGAACAGGCCGGCGACGATCAGTATCTCGCTGACTTTTTTCTTCATTCCAAGCGGCAGCATCACCTGAACGCCGAGTACATTGCTCAGACCGACGAGCAAAGGCATGAGCGACATCCACTTCAGAACGATGATTGCTGGTTCATACCCGGGGCCCATTGCAATGCGCACGATCCATTCGGCGCCCACCCAGAGCGCGATCGAAGCCAGCAACATTGTTGAGCCCAGCAAATAGAGCATCTTGCGCACCAACACAAACGCCTTTTCTGAGTCTTCAGAAAAAAGCGCCGTCACGCGCGGGTAGATCGCGTTGGAGAGCGGTCCGAGCGGCGCTTGCGCGACATTCCGAACCTTGTCGGCTACGCCAAAGTAACCAACAGCGACGTCTCCGGAAACAAATCCGAGGACCACGCTATTAGTGGTTGTGTACAGACTGATCGCTGCCGTGGAGATGAACGTGTGCCAGCCTTCACGAAGCGCCTCGATGATGTCCGCCCTGCTCGGCATCAACGCGATGATCATCCGGTTTTTGGCTATCAGAATTGATGCGACGACTCCGGCAACTACCATGCTCATCGAGTTGATGAGCGACGCAATCCACGTGTCATCCGACGAGCGCACCAAGACGAACGTCAGCGGCAAGAGGAGCAGCCGCGCGCTCAAAACCGAAACCGTGGTGTACGTCATCCGTTCCAGCCCTTGGAAAAGCCACTGTGGAAATAGAACTGTTCCGAGAACGAGCGGATAAGTAGCCAGCAAGAGCGGCAGCATTGCACGCAACCTTGGTGCGAAGAATGCGACTGACAGCAGAATGGCGAAGCCGACCACGGCGATAAGGGCCTTTGCGCCTTGTGTCGCCCAGAAAATTCTGGATACCGCATACCGATCATGCTGGGCCCGTGCGACCTGGGCCGTGGATGACCAGTTAAACCCGTACTCAGTCAGTAGCACGAGATAGCCAACGATGGCTTGCGCAAAGACGTATGCACCGAAGTTTTCCGGACGGAGAACGCGCAATAGATACGGAAATGTTGCTAGCGGAAGCAGCATATTGGCCGCTTGCAGAACTGCCAGCGCAACGATGTTCCGTCGGAGTCGGCTCGCCATGACTTATCTCGTCGTCAGTACATGATGAGGATCGCTTGGAGACATGTCTTTTGTACACGAGTCAACCGAGCCTCGCACGAAATGCGCGTTGTGTTTCCGCTGCAGCGAAACCAAGGCGACGCTAGATGCTAACGTCCGAGTCCCATCGCTCCAAGCTTGGAAACTTCAGTTCGCACTGCCGGCAGGTGTGCGCTGGTGCGAAAGCAACAGTAGGAAGAATGGCGAAGGCAATACGAAGAATGGCACTAAGTATCTCGCGTTGGCGTTTGTCGAGGCGGCCAATTTCATCATCCGCTCGTGTCCGGAAGCCAAGCGCGTTCATGTGCGCAAAAGCAGATTATCGCGATCGAGGCACCGGCGCACCGACTGGCGCGGGCCTGCTAATCCATGCCTCTGAAACACAGGCCATTTGAGATGGACCTATGGGCACTAGTTCACCATCGCCGAAACGCCGGCCCGATCCGGACATAGGCAAGTTGGCGTGCGCATCGCGGTTCAGTGGAGCCGGCTTATTATGCTGATGGCTTCTTTTGTTATGTCCACTGAGAAATTTCGTCCTGGCCAAGCCTTTCGCGCGGTGTAAATGCTACGACCATAGCGATTGCTGCCTCGTGGATCGCGCGCATGTCCACGTCGTGAACGGGGCCCACGGCCAGCACGTGACGCAATTAAATGGATATGGAGAGGGACACGACAGTTTCGTCGGACAGACAAAGATCCGATCTGACATTCGTTCGATGTCTCTCGATCGAATCGCCCTTTTCGGCGTGCTGCTGCACGGAGCGGGCGGCTGCTGCCAGCCGCGCCCGCGTCCGGCACGCTTCAAACGATGGCTTCCATCTGGCGACGCGGCAGCATCCGGTCGAACTCACGCTTGACGATGCCGTAGCATTCGCATGCGCGCTCTTCCAGAGCGGCGCGATCCAGGATCTTGATGCAGCCGCGGCTGTGATGGATCAGGCCGGCGTCATGCAGCTTTCCCGCGGCTTCCGTTACGCCTTCGCGACGCACGCCGAGCATGTCGGCGATCATCTGCTGCGTCACGCGCAGTTGATCCGACGGCGTGCGGTCCGTCTGAATCAGCAGCCAGCGGCACAGTTGCTTCGAGAGCGAGTGATGCCGATTGCATGCAGCCGTCTGCGCCACTTGCGTGAGCAGGGCTTGCATGTACAGCAGCATCACGCGGCGCAGGAAGTCGGAGCGGCCGAAGTGCTCGCGCAACGCGCCCGCGCTCATGCGATACGCGAAGCCCGCGCACTGCACCTGGACGCGCGTCGGCATGGTGTCGCCGCCCGTCAGCACGGGAACGCCCGACATGCCTTCACGCCCCACCGCAGCGACCTCGACCGAGCCGCCGTCTTCCATCGTATGCAGCAGCGAGATGATCGCCGTGGTCGGGAAATACACGTGGTGGATGCGTTGCCCGGAATCGCACAGCAACTGCTCCGTGCGCAACTGAACCAGTTCGAGATGCGGTGCGATGGCTTGCCATTCTTGCGCGGGAAGCGCGCCCAACAGATGGTTGCCGTGCAGGTCTGATTGAAGTGTCAGCATTTTTTTAGTCTCGTGCGTGTGCGCTTCGCGCTATTACTTTTCTTCTGGCTCGCAACAGGATTCGTGCATGCATCTGACGGCGTGCATCGAACCCTGTTGCGACCAGCCCCGTGTCATGAAGTCCCCGCTCGTTGGTTTTGGTTGAGCGTCGCGGTGATCTTCGTGCGTGGTCGTACATTAGCGAGAGCCATGCCAGCGCGCGTCAATCCTTATACCAGTGAGGGTTTGCGCGATCCCCGCTGCAACGGCCCCGAACGTGCGCTCAAGTACGAACAAAATTGATTCAATCGTGAAAAGCGACCTTCATATGGTTCGCCGTCCGGGGCAGGTCAATGCCAAACGTTTTCCTCTGTCGAATGCCCTGTCGGCGCGAGATCCCGGCGATGCGCTCAACAGGCAAAACGCTGCTCATCAGGGGCGCGAAAGCCTTGTCGCAGTGGAAACAGACCGCGCGTCAAAAATGTTGCAAACGTGGTCGATACTCCCGCGGTCCGCATCGGGCGTTGTTACATCAGGCACGCCGGGAGCCTTGTGTGGCGGGCCTCGGCGGTAATCACCGAGATCTGTACGCCCGACCCGGCACGATCGGGGCCGGACCGGCGGAGCGGACAAAAATGTTGCATTGCCTATACCGAGACGCAATGCGGCCACGCATGACGCAAGCATGAATGGCACTCATGCATCCTTGAACAACCTTCGTTTGTACTCAGGCTTCGCTCGCGGCACCATGCATCACATACCCACTTTCATCCGCATGGAGCGAGAACATGAGCGACGTCATGGAGACCCCCGAGAAAACCGCAACGGCCATCGACCTCAAGGGCCGTGTTTCGATTTATCAGCCGGAGCAGGAAGGCCTGATCTTCCCCGAGCTGCCGACGTTTGCGAGCCACGCCGAACATCGCCAGTATCTGAAGGAGCGCCTCGTCGCCGCTTGCCGCGCGTTCGCGCTGCAAGGCTTCGATTACGGTTTCGCGGGCCACCTCACCGTGCGCGATCCGGAGCATCCGTCGCTTTACTGGACCAACCCGATGGCCGTTCACTTCGCGCAAGTGAAGGTCTCGAACCTCATCTGCGCGGATCATCAGGGCAATGTCGTCGAAGGCAATCATGCGATCAATCGCGCGGGCTTCGTGCTGCACGCCGCCGTGCATGAGCAGCATCGGGACATCGTCGCGATGTGCCACGCACATACCGTCTACGGCACCGCGTTCGCGGCGCTCGGCAAGCCGCTCGTCCCGATGTCGCAGGACGCCTGCGCGTTCTTCGAAGATCACGTCGTGATCGGCGACGAGGCGGGCAAGGTCGCCGTCGAAGTAAAGGGCGGCAACAAGGTCGCCAATGCGTTCAAGGGCGTGAAGGCGGCGATCCATCAGAATCACGGCCTGCTCACGGCGAGCCGTCACAGCATCGATTCGGCGGCGTTCTGGTTCATCGCGCTCGAGCGCTGCTGCCAGCAACAGCTGATGATCGAAGCGACGGGCATCACGCCGAAGCTCGTGCCGGAAGACCGCGCGCGCTATAGCCGCGAGCATGTCGGCAGCGACTACATCGGCTGGCTGCACTTCCAGACCATCTGGAACGACCTCGTCGCCACGCAGCCCGACATGTTCGACTGATCTTCCTGTTCCCAGCAATACCTCGCCTTCGGAGAAAGGCGAGGCGATTTCCCTTATAAGATTCGGAGACTTCCCCATGACTACGTCGAGACAAGCGTTCCCGACGTCGCCTGAGTATCAGCGCGCGCACACTTCGGAGTCCGCGCTCTACGCGAAAGTGACGTGGCGCCTCATTCCCCTTCTGTTCCTGTGCTACGTCGCGGCCTATCTGGACCGCGTGAATGTAGGCTTCGCCAAGCTGCAGATGCTGAAGGATCTCGGCTTCAGCGAGACCGTGTACGGGCTGGGCGCGGGCATTTTCTTCATCGGCTATTTCATCTTCGAGGTGCCGAGCAACATCATCCTGCACAAGGTCGGCGCGCGGCTCTGGATCGCGCGCGTGATGATCACCTGGGCGATCATCTCCGCCGCGATGATGTTCGTGCAGACGCCCACGACGTTCTACATCCTGCGCTTCCTGCTCGGTCTCGCCGAAGCGGGCCTGTTCCCTGGCGTGATTCTGTATCTGACGTACTGGTATCCGTCGGCGCGGCGCGGCAAGATCATCGCGCTCTTCATGACGGGCATTCCCATCTCGGGCGTGATCGGCGGTCCGGTGTCCGGCTGGATTCTTCATGCGATGAGCGGCGCGCACGGCTTCGCGGGCTGGCAATGGCTCTTCTTCCTCGAAGCGATTCCTTCGTTCGTGCTGGGCTTCGTCATCATCTTCATGCTCGACAAGGGTATCGAACAGGCGAAGTGGCTCACCGATAGCGAGAAGAAGATGCTCGCCGCCAACGTTGCGGCCGATGCGCAGGGCGTCGAATCGCACTCGTTCAAGGACGGCTTCACGAACCCGATGGTCTGGGTGCTGTCCGTGATCTATCTGTTCTTCATCATGGGCCTGTACGGCGTGGGCTTCTGGCTGCCGACGCTCATCAAGGGCTCGGGCGTGAAGGATCCGCTGATGATCGGCTTCCTGACGACGCTGCCGTATGCGGCCGCCGCGATCTCGATGATCGTCGTCGGACGCAGCTCGGATGCGCGCCGCGAACGCCGCTGGCACGTCGCGGTGCCGGGTCTGATCGGCACGGTGGGCTGGATCCTGGCGGTGATGGCGGGCAGCGGCAACGTCACGCTCGCGATGACCGGCCTCACGATCGCCACGATGGGCGTCATGACCACGCTGTGCCAGTTCTGGTGCCTGCCGACGGCGATCCTCGCCGGCGCGGCTGCGGCGACGGGCGTGGCGGTGGTGAATTCGTTCGGCAACCTCGCGGGCTTCGTGAGCCCGTATGTGATCGGCTGGATCATCGACAAGACGCATTCGACCGACCTCGGCGTCTATACGCTCGCGGCTTGTCTCACGATCGGCGGATTGCTGGTGCTGCTGATGCCGAAGCGGATGGTGAATCGCTGATCCGAAAGGGCCTCGCAGAAAAAGGGCGATGCGGCGAAATCCGCTTCGCCCTTTTTTGTATGATGGCGGACCATCCCTCGCAAACACTCAAGGACCACCGCCATGACCGCCGCAACCCAATTCGATCAGGTTTCCGTTATCAAACGCGCCAACGTCTACTTTGACGGCAAGTGCGTGTCGCACACTGTTCTCTTCGCCGACGGCACGAAGAAGACGCTCGGCGTGATCCTGCCCGGCGCGCTCAACTTCGGCACCGACGCGCCCGAGCTCATGGAAGTGCAGGCCGGCCAATGCCGCATCCGTCTCGATGGCAGCGACGAATGGAAGACGTATGGCGCGGGCGAATCGTTCTCGGTGCCGGGCAAGAGCCGCTTCGATATCGACGTGATCGAAACGCTCGACTACGTCTGCAGCTATCTCTGATCGTCCCGGCAAGCAGTTTGTCCAATTTTTCATGCTGTCCACGTTTCGTGTACACTGACTGAAATTGGACAATCGATCCGCCAATGCCGCCCGCCGACCATCACATCGAGCAGTTCGTCGAGGCTGCCGCAGCCGCCTTCACCGATGCGACCGGCCTCGCCGCCCGACGCGTCAAGGCGCCGGCGCGCGGTAACTTCGACGCCGCCATCGAGTTCCGCATCGGCGGTGCGCGCTTCAGGCGTCCCGTCGTCGTGCGGGACCATATCGACCGGTACGCCGCGTTATCGGCCATCGGCACACTGGACAGCGCGAAATCCACGCTCGTCACCACGCATCTCTCCCCGAACATGATCCGCGCCTGCCGCGAACTGGGCGTCGATGCGCTCGATCTCGCCGGCAACGCGAGCCTCATCGAAGGCGATAGCGTCGTGATCGTTTCGGGCCGGCCGCGCGTGGCGGAAAGCCGGGCGCGCCGCGCCAGAACCTGGACGAAATCCACACTGCGCGTCACGCTCGCCCTGCTCGTCACGCCTGCGCTATTGGAACGCGGCTATCGCGATATCGCGCAAAATGCGGGCGTGAGTCATGGCACGGTGCAGAACGCCGTGCGCGCGCTCGTCGATCATCGCGATATATTCGAGCGGCCCGATGGACGCGGCCTGCAATTCGCCGACAAGGACCGCCTGATCGACGAATGGGTCACGCTGTATCCGCGGCAATTGCGCGAATCGCTCGTCATCGGGCGCTATCGCGCGGAATCGAACGACTGGTGGCGCGAGGTTCCCGATCTGCCCGGTCAATGCCAGTTCGGCGGCGAGCCCGCCGCTGCGATACTCACCGAATATCTGAAACCCGCGACGGTCACCGCTTATTGCGCCGATGCCGTGCCGCGCGAGTGGATCATGAAGGCGCGATTGCGGCCCGACCCCGCCGGAAACGTCGAATTCCTGCGCGCGCCCGTTGCGCTTGCGCCCGTCGACGGACTTCCGCCGAACGTCGTCGCGCCGCTCATCGTCTACGCCGATCTCATCGCGAGCGGCGACCCGCGCAATCTCGAAACCGCCAGGATGCTGCGTGAACGCTATCTTGCCGCTTGACCTGCTGCCGCACCGGCCGATCGTCGCATCGACCGCCGCGATGCTGCGCGAAGTCGTCGCCGCGTCGCATGTGACGAACATCGCGTGGTTCGTCGGCGGGGCGAGCGCGCGCGACATTCTGCTCACGCACGTCCACGATATCGAAGCGATCCGCGCGACCGCGGACGTCGATATCGGCATCTCGATTCAAAGCTGGACCCGCCACGAAGCGTTGCGGCACGCGCTGCTCGCATCGGGCAATTTCAAGGCGCCGAAAGGCTCGGCGCATCGGCTGAATTACAGCGTGCCGAAAACCGGCGAGCGCACATGGCTCGATATCGTGCCGTTCGGCGGCGTGCAGGACGAGCATGGGGAAATCGCGTGGCCGCCGGACTGGTCGGTGCGCATGAACGTCGCGGGCTTCCGGCAGGCGCTCGACGCGGCGATTCCCGTGCGTATCGCGAAGGATTGCGTCGTGCCGGTCGCGTCGCTGCCCGCGCAGGCGATGCTCAAGATCGTCGCGTGGCAGGACCGGCACGCGGCCGACCGCAAGGACGCGATCGACCTGCTCTTTCTGATGGCGCGTTACGCGCAGGCGGGCAACCTGGACCGCCTCTATTCCGATGCCTTCGATCTCGTCGAGCGGCACGGCCACGATCCGGATATCGCGGGCGCGGCGCTGCTCGGCCGCGACATGGCGGCCATTGCAGGCGACGACGACATCCGCACGCAGATTCTCGCGATCCTGCGCCCGGACGATCCCGCGCCGCCAATTCTCGCGCACATGCTCGGCTCGCGCATGCCGGTCTTCGAAGCCGATACGTCGGAACGCGTCGCCGCGTTGTTTTACGCATTCCGCGACGCCTTCTAGACAATCAGCCGTTGCGGAACAAGTAGCTATAAGCGTTGATCGCGGGCACGCCGCCGAGATGCGCGTACAGCACCTTCGAGCCTTCCGGGAATTCGCCGTTGCGCACCATCTGGATCATGCCGTCCATCGATTTGCCTTCGTAGACGGGATCGGTCAGCACGCCTTCGAGCCGCGCGCACAGACGAATCGCCTCCAGCGTGCCTTCGTTCGGCAAGCCGTACTCCGGGCCGCCGAAGCGCGTATCGAGAATCACGTCCTCGCGCGTGATGTCCTGCCCGAGATCGACGAGCTCCGCCGTGTGCTTCGCGATGCGCAGAATCTGCTCGTGCGTCTGCTCCGGTTTCGCCGATGCATCGATGCCGATCACGCGCCGCGCGCGCCCATCCGCCGCGAAGCCGACGACCATGCCCGCCTGCGTGCTGCCCGTCACCGAGCACACGACGATGTAATCGAACTTGAAGCCCAGTTCCGCTTCCTGTGCGCGCACTTCTTCCGCGAAGCCGACGAAGCCGAGCCCGCCCAGCGGATGCTCGGAGCAACCGGCGGGAACCGGAAACGGCTTGCCGCCCGCCGCGCGCACGCTTTCCATCGCGTCCTGCCAGCTTTTGCGGATGCCGATATCGAAGCCATCGGCGACGAGGCGCACGTCCGCGCCCATCATCCGCGACATCTGGATATTGCCGACGCGGTCGTACACCGCATCGGAGTAATTGACCCAGTTCTCCTGCACGAGCACGCACTTCATGCCGAGGTGCGCCGCGACCGCCGCGACCTGACGCGTCTGGTTCGACTGCACGCCGCCGATCGATACGAGCGTGTCGCAGCCTTCGGCGATCGCCTCGGGAATCAGATATTCGAGCTTGCGGGTCTTGTTGCCGCCGAATGCGAGGCCGCTGTTGCAGTCCTCGCGCTTGGCGTAGAGATCGACCTTGCCGCCGAGATGCGCGGAGAGGCGCTTGAGCGGCTGAATGGGCGTCGGTCCGAAGGTGAGCGGATAACGGGGAAAACGTTGCAGGTTCATGATCGGCATCCTCGTGAGGGTGGGACTGCATGAACGCAATCGTAGAGATTCTCGTGGTCGTCCGGGTTGCGAAAAAAAGGCGCTCGGCCTAACGTTTCATGATGTCCGAAATCGGACACTTTCTTTTATTTTGCAAAATGCGCTGTTGACGCAATGAAAAAAACCGCATCCGCCGCAAAGCCGCATCCGGCAAGCGCTCAGACCGACCGCGTCGATCGCGCGATCCTGCGTCAGCTTCAGCGCGACGCATCCATCTCGAACGTCGCGCTCGCCGAGAAGGTCAACCTGAGCCCGCCCGCGTGTTTGCGGCGCGTCGAGCGGCTGCGCGAAGCGGGATTGATCCGCGCGACCGTCGCGCTGCTCGACCCGAAAGCGCTCGACGCCGGCATGCTCGTGCTGATCGGCGTGATCCTCGACCGTTCCACGCCGGACTCCTTCGCCGAATTCGAGAAAGCGGCGCAGAAAGTGCCCGGCTGCATGGAATGCCACGTCGTGACGGGCGAATTCGACTTCTTCATGCTGATCCGCACGCGCGACAGCGAGAGCTTCAACCGTCTCCATGCCGAGAAGCTGCTGTATCTGCCCGGCGTGCGGCAGATCCGCACGTTCATCGTGCTGCGAGAGATTCTTTCGACGACGGCGTTCCCCATCGGCGAATCGGCCGGAACGCGCACGGCGTAGCCCCGAAGACACAATGCGCAAGATTTGCTGAAAAATTACGCTACGATTCAGGGTTTTCCATGTCTGGGCATCCCGTTTCGTTGTGACCGCGTCTGAAATCAAAGCCCTGGCCAAGGCGGTTCTGGCTCGCGCGGCATTGCGGCTGCGTCCGCATCTGCGTCCCCGCACGCTGCTCCTGCTGCCAGCGCTCTTTCTTATATATGTGCTGGTGCTGATTCCGTTCACGCCCGGCATCCGCGATATCCGCCGTGCGAAGGTCGACCAGCCCGCGCAGATCTATTCCGCCGATGGCAAGCTCCTCGCCGAATTCAAGCCGACGCATCGCGAATGGGTGAGCCTGAAGGAAATCTCGCCGCAGGTGATCGACGCGCTCATCGCGACGGAAGACCGGCGTTTCTACGAGCATCACGGCATCGACTTCAGGCGCACGGCGGGCGCGGCGCTGCGCACGTTCTCGGGCGACCGGCAGGGCGGCTCGACGCTCACGCAGCAGCTTGCGCGCAATCTGTATCCCGAGGAAATCGGCCGCTCGCAGACGCTCACGCGCAAGCTCAAGGAAGCGATCACCGCGTTCAAGATCGAAGCGGTCTATTCGAAGGACGAGATCCTCGAAACGTATCTGAACACGGTGCCGTTCCTGTACAACGCGTACGGCATCGAAATGGCCGCGCGCACCTACTTCGACAAATCCGCGGGCCAGCTCGACGTGCTCGAAAGCGCGACGCTCATCGGCATGTTGAAGGGCAACAGCTACTACAACCCGGTGATCAACCCGGAGCGCGCGCTCGACCGGCGCAACATCGTGCTCGGGCAGATGGTGAAGTTCGGCCACTTGCCGGCCGCGAAGCTCGACGCGCTCAGAAAGCGTCCGCTGCGCATCGATTTCGAGCGCCAGACGGAAGAGCCCGGCCGCGCGCCGCACTTCGCGCAGCAGTTGCGCAAGTGGCTGATCGCGTGGGCCGACGACAACGACTACAACATTTATTCCGATGGCCTCGTCGTGCGCACGACCATCGACTCACGCCTGCAGACGATGGCCACCAACGCGCTCGCCTGGCAGGGCAATCAGCTTCAGTCGATCGCCAACGCGGCGTGGGGCGGGCGCGGCGGCTGCGCGGGCGCGAACGCGGACCTCGCGCATGCGTTCATCCGCGAGACGGATCAATACCGCGCGATGCGCACGAGCGGCGCGACCGATCCCGATGCGCTCAAGCATCTCGGCTCGGACCGCGCGTTCATGCAGGCGCTGTGCGAGAGCAAGACGCGCGTGCAGGCCGCGTTCGTGGCGCTCGATCCGCGCAATGGCCAGATCAAGGCGTGGGTCGGCAGCCGCGATTTCACGCAGGACCCGTTCGATCACGTCGCGCAGGCGCGCCGCCAGCCCGGCTCGACCTTCAAGCCTTTCGTCTACGGCGCGGCGTTCGAGCACGGCGCGAAGCCCACGGACACGTTCATCGATCAGGCCGTGGAAATTCCGGTGCGCGGCGCCGAAACCTGGCGTCCCACCGACGATTCGCCGCCCTCGGGCCGCCCGGTGAGCCTGCGCGACGGCATCGCGTACTCGAAGAACCGCATCACCGCGCAACTGATGGAACAGGTCGGACCCGGGCGCGTCGCGCGGCTCGCGCGCGACATGGGCGTGCGCGAGAGCCATCTCGACGTGGTGCCGTCGCTCGCGCTCGGCACGAGCCCGGTCACGCTGAAGGAAATGGTGTCGTCGTACGGCACCATCGCGAATGACGGTAGTTATATAGAGCCGCTGCTCGTCACGCGCATCGAGAACAAGGACGGCGACGTGCTCGCGCAGTTCGAGAGCACGCCCGAGCGCGCGCTGTCGGTCGATGCGACCCGCAAGCTCGTCGACGTGATGCGCGACGTTATCAATCGCGGCACCGGCACGGCGATCCGCACGCGCTTCGGCATTCGCGCGGATGTCGCGGGCAAGACCGGCACGACGCAGGACAACGCCGACGGCTGGTTCATCCTGATGCATCCGCAGCTCGTGGCGGGCGCGTGGGTCGGCTTCAACGACAGCCGCGTGACGCTGCGCAGCGATTACTGGGGGCAAGGCGCCCACAGCGCGTTGCCGATCGTCGGCGACTTCATGCAGCGCTCGCTGCGCTCGCATCTGATCGACGCGCGCGCGCGCTTCGACACGCAGGAAACGCCGGGCGTCTGGCAGACGATGGTCACGCGCGTGCGCGCCTGGTTCGACGAGACGTTCTCCAAGGCGCCGAAGCCGGGCGCGCCGAAGACGGCGCAAACGGCGGCGCAACGTCCGGTGCGCGCGAAGCGCGCGGCGTCGGAGCCGGTCGCGGAAGTGACCGAAGCGCCGCCGCAAGCGCCGGTTTTCACGACGATGCCGCCGATCCTGCCGCCGCCGGGCGAAGGCGCGAGCGACGCGGCCACCGCACCGGCACCGGTACCGGCACCGGCACCGGCCGAAGCGGCTTCCGGCATGCAGCAGTAACGATCATCGCGTGCAGGCGGCTGGCCGCATGGCGCCGCCGCACGACCGTCCTATTCCCGCCTTTCCTCCGATATGAGCGCCCGCGCACATAACGCGCGCCGCAACGATGGTTCGATTCGATTAGGCGAAACGAGCTGACCCAAGATTTCGCCGCACCCGCCGGCGCGCTGTGGCCACACGCGCCAGTCAAACCGGACAAGAGCCGGTTCTGCTGAGTTTCCAATCCTGAGGACGCACGCGGCGTGTTGCGTAACGTCCGATCAATACCCGGCTGGTATCGGAGAACGAAGTGAACAAGCGATTTCCTCGCCTCAGGCGAGCCCTCGTGGCCACCGCACTCGCACTACCCTTCGCATCGTCTAGCTTCGGGCAGAGCGTCAGCGCTACCCTGCCGTGGACCGGCACATGGTCCGCCGCGCCGATGATCACCGGCGACGGCGGCTTCAATAATCAGACGATCCGGCAGATCGTGCACACGAGCATCGGCGGCACGGCGGCCGGCGTGCAGTTTTCCAACCTGTACGGCAACAAGCCGCTCGTGATCGGCGACGTGCATGTCGCGTTGCGCGATAGCGGCCAGCGCACCGTGCCCGGCAGCGACCGGCCCGTCACCTTCAACGGGCAAACCTTCGTCACGATCGCGCCGGGCCGCTCGGAGATGAGCGATCCTGTCGCGTTCCAGGTGCCGGCGCTCGCGGACATCGTCGTCAGCGCCTATCTGCCGCAACAGACGCCGATGGAAACGACCGGTCACGCCGAAGGCTTTCAGGACGTGTATATCGCCCCGGGCGATGTCAGCACCGATCCGGAGTTCAAGGGCGGCGCCGTCAACGCGCTCGGCGCGCAGTCGTATTACTTCCTCACCGACGTCGTCGTGCAGAACGCCAGTGCGACGGGCGCGGTGGTCGCGTTCGGCGCGTCCATCACGGACGGCTCCGCATCCGCGCCGAACACGAACGGCCGCTGGCCGAACCTGCTGGCGAAGCGCCTGCAGGCGTCCGGCATGACAGTCGGCGTGCTGAACCAGGGCATTTCCGGCAACGACTTCTTCACGAACGATTCGGGCGAGTCGGGCCTCGGGCGCTTCAAGCGCGACGTGCTGGATCAGTACAACGTGAAGTGGGTGATCATTTCCGACGACGCGGTCAACAACCTCATCGGCGGCGCGCCGCCGTCGGCGGACCGTCTCAACAACGCGCTCGCCGAGCTGGTCCGGAGCGCGCATGCGGCGGGCGTGGGCGTGATCTGCTCGACGCTCACGCCGTTTCGGGGCGTGGATTCGTGGACGCCGGACATCGAGGCGTCGCGCGAATCGGTCAACGCGTTCGTCGCCACGTCCGACAGCGGATGCGACGCCGTGCTCGATCAGGCCGCGGCGCTCGGGGATCCGGCCAACCCGGCCACGATGCGCGGCGCGTACGACAGCGGCGACCATCTGCATCCGAATCAGGCGGGACTGCAGGCCATCGCCAATTCCGTGAAGCTCGACTGGTTCAAGTAAGCGCCGCGAGAAAGCAAAAAAACGCCATGCGGAAATGTTTCCCGCATGGCGTTTTTCATGGCGTCGCCGATTACGACTTGACGATCGTCGGGTTGGTGACGTTGATGCTCGGGCCACCGTTGTCCCACTGCTCGACGATCAGCGGGTACTTCCACTTCGGGTTCGAGCTGCTGATCTGGCCGTTCACGGTGTAACCGTCCAGGAACAGACCCTGAACCGCGAACGAACCGCCCGGGCTCGTCGTGTCGACGTGGTTGGTGATCGCGATGGTGACAGTCTTGGGCTGCGGACCCGCCAGCGAGCCGAACCACACGTTGATACCGCCGCCCTTGCAGTTCGCCGTCGTCGGGCTGTTGATCGTGATGTTCTTGAACACGGCCGAGTTGTCGTTCGGCTCGAAGTCGAGACCGCACGCCGGCGCCGTGCCGTTGATGTTTTGCCAGGTCGGGCTGTTGAACGTGATCGTGTCGCCCGAGATGATCGACACGCCCTGACGGCGGCAACCGTCGGCCTTGTGGTTGTCGACGCGCAGGTTGTACGTCGGCGTGCCCTTCTTCGTCTGGCTGTCGTTGATGTAGATGCCATCGCCCCACGTGTTGATCGTGGTCGGCGACGTGAGCGTCACGTTCGTCGCGCCCATGATCGTGAAGCCCATGCCGTGCTCGCCGCCCGACGCCGAGTTCAGCTCCTTGCTGCCGTCGAGGTAGGCGTTTTCGACCGTGACGTTGCTCACGTCGACGATACGAATCATCTGGTAGATGTCCGCGTTGTGCGCCAGCAGCTTGATGGAAGCGCCCGATGCGAAGCGGATGTGGCTGTTCGAGCGCAGCGTGAGACCGGTCGTGTCGATGCGGACCTGGCCCGAGATCAGGAGGATCTGGCCGACGGTGCCGTCGATGGCGGCCTGCAGCGCGGCGCGGTCATTGGTCTTGCCGTCGGCCTTCACGCCGAACGACGAAGCGGAAACGGTGCCTGCGGTGTTGTCGGCCGCGGCAGAGGTGGTCGAGCTCGCCGCAGCGGGCGCGCTCGCGGTGGTCGTGGCGCTGGCCGACGAGGCCGGTGCGGCGTCGCTCGCGGCAGCCGTCGAATCGGCGCTCGTGTGGTTGCGTCGTCTCCAGCGATCTGCGACGGAATCAGGCGTCGCACCGTCGCCGCCGCCGCCGCATGCGGCGAGCACGAGCGCACCGCCGCCCGCGATGAGCGAGGTCAGCAGCTTGCGACGGGTTGCGAGGGGAGCGTCGACTACGGTGTTTTCTGCCTGGTTGTTGTTCGGAAACATTATTCTTTCCAATGGGTCGTGGCGATTTCGACGGGTGAACCCGTTCCTGCGACATCGGCCGCACGCGACGTTTCTTTATGGGCGATGAGATGCCCGACGCATAAAAAGCAGGTGCAAACGATCGCACCGCTCAGCGCTCGGCAGTCGCGCATGACGACTCCGACAGGCATCTCGGCGAATACAGACGAACTTCGGGATTGGAGGAACCAGATATTCCGGAAGAACTCATTTACCCCGTGCCTCGATGGGCCCGCGAACGGACCGATGAGACAACCGGTTTCGACGGCAGTTATTACCGTCTTTTATTTATACTACAGAACGTTACGAGGTGTTTCTACCGCGCACTTGTTACAGAATGTACGCTTGTAACTTTTCATTTTTCGTTTTTGGCTTTTTTTAGCGTTGCATTTTCCGCTTTAATAAACCGTGAGTGAAATAATCTACGCCGCGTTCATTGTTAATATGAAACCGGATGAAGCGCAGTGAATAAGCATTCTATACGACGATTAATAATTCATATGACGAAACGCGGCGCGGAATAAAAAAGCGCGGGCAAAAATATCGTGTCGGATCGCTGCGCATCGCCCCGCAAGGCTTGGCTGGCAAGGCGGCCGCCTGTCGAAATGATTACAAACGTTCCGATCATTTCATTTAATAACACGATTTTCTCTTTCATCATTCTTATTACGAAACGCGGTATTTCCGCATTTTGTACGGTCCTGCATTCGCGCAAACCGCCAATGAGAATCTTTTCACTCGCTTTCGCCCGATGAATCAGATTTTGTAAGTGCCGCACTAAAACTTTTTTCAGGGAATAAAGTAAAAACCCTACAGTGGTTACCCTTATCGGGTTTATACGAGGCGTGTCCAGACTTTCTCCCCATCCACGCTGCGACAAGCGTTCGCGGGAATTGCTAATAATCAGATCAAAACATTAAGAGATAATCCGCAGACGAATAACGGCCGTTGCGGAAATTCATGCCGCAGGAATCGGTCATTTGTTCCAATTCCGACTTCCGGAGCGCTGATCCGGACCGCCCGTGACACGCGCGGCGCTATCGGAGACGACGGGTGCCCTTGCCAACATTCGCGCCGCCCGCTTTGATGCATGCTCCTTCACTTGCGAAGACCTCCCAGGCCTTCGCGGCATTGAGTTGCATGACGAGTTCGTCCTGACGTCGGGCCACGCGACGTAAGGCTCCCACGCAGGAGGAGTACAGTGCTGAGCGCAGCGGTGCAATCGGTAAGACGACGTTTCGGCGGCGTGCATCAGGATCACAAGCGAATCGCGAGAAGCGCCGTCGTTCTGCTGATCTTCGTGATCGCCGGGAAGTGCATCGGCGCATCGAAGGAAATGGCGATCGCGTATCGCTACGGGATCAGCGGCACCGTCGACGCCTATCAGTTCGCGCTCACGCTCGTCACCTGGCTGCCCACAATGCTGACGAACGTGCTGAGCGTGCTGCTCGTTCCCGCGCTCGTGTCGCTCAGGGAAGACAAGACCCAGCAGAACGGCTTTCTCGGCGAGCTGGAGGGCGTGGGGCTCGTCATCGGTCTCGCGTTCTGCCTTCTGCTCTGGCTCTTCTGGCCGTATCTGGCGGACGTCGTCGCGGGCAGTCTCGCGGAATCGACGCGCGACATGTGCCGCGAGATGATCATCAGCATGACGCCGGTGGGCGTGCTGACCTTCACCATTTGCATATCGTCGTCGCGGCTGCAGGCTTCGGGCAGGCACATCAACACGTTGCTCGAATGCGTGCCGGCCATCGGCCTGCTCGTCTTCGTGCTCGCCGCGCGCGACGACACGTCGATCATGCCGCTCGTCGTGGGCACGTCGCTCGGCTTCGTGGTGCAGGCCGCGTGGCTGCGCGTGCTGGCGAAACGCGCCGACACCATGTCGGCGGTGCCGCGCGTCTCGGTGCGCGCGAAGCAGTGGCCGGAGACGATCCGCTCGATGGGCACGCTGACGGTCGGCGCGGTCGTCGCGAGTCTCTGGCTTCCGCTCGACCAGTACTTCATGGCGCAGCAGGGCGACGGCGCCATCGCGACGCTCGGCTACGCGAGCCGTCTGCTCTCGCTCGTGCTCAGCATGGGCGCGCTCGCCATCACGCGCGCGACCTTGCCGATCCTCGCGGAGATTCTCCATCGCGGCGATCATGCCCGCGCGCGCAGCACGGCCCTGAAATGGTCGGGCGTGATGGCGACGGTCGGCCTCGTCGGCAGCATCATCGCGTATGTGCTCGCGCCTTATGTCGTGAAGCTGCTCTTCCAGAAGGGCGCGTTCACGGCGGACGACACCCTTGCCGTCACGACGCTCTTCCGCTACGGGTTGCTGCAGGTGCCGTTCTACTTCGGCATGTGCGTGCTCGTGCAGTTGTTCGCGAGCGAGACGCGCTATCGCGCCATCTCCGTCATCTCGCTGATCGGCTTCGGGACCAAGGTCATCGGCAACGTCGTCCTGGTGCGCTTCTACGGCGCGCAGGGCGTGCTGCTCGCGACCGGCATCGGCGCGATCGCCGTGCTCGCGTCCTACATCTTCTGGACGCGCTTCGCGCCGCCCTTCACGGGCGCCGGTCCGAACGCCGGAGCGGACACGCCGCTGTAAGCGTGGCCTGTGCGCGGACGGGCGGTGTGCCCGTCCGGCTGTTCTCTTCACCACCCGCACGGTGTTTGCGAGGTTCGCTCATCGCGCGTTGCGCCGTTTTCTCCCTGGTCCGAAACCGAACTCGAACGAGCCGAACGGCCTCGTCTAATCCGCGCGCAGTCCACCTTTCCTCGACGCTGAATCCGAACGACCTGAACAGCCTCGTCTAACGCGCAACCAGTCCGCCTTTCCTCGACGCCGAACCCGAACGACCTGAACATCCTCGTCTAACGCGCAACCACGCCGCCTTTCTTCGACGCCGAATCCTAACGACCTGAACAGCCTCGTCTAACGCGCAACCACGCCGCCTCTCCTCGACGTCGAATCCTAACGACCTGAACATCCTCGTCTAACGCGCAACCACGCCGCCTCTCCTCGACGCCGAATCCGAATGACCTGAACATCCTCGTTTAACGCGCAACCACGCCGCCTTTCCTCGACGCCGAACTCGAATGACCTCAAACGCCCCATAAAACGAACACGGCCTCCCGAAGGAGGCCGCGCACTTTGCAATCTCACCAGCCGAAGGCTACGAGCCCGCCAGGCTCTGATCGAAGACCCGCCTGAACATCGGCACGAGGAAGCGATTGCCGTATTCGCTCATGTGATGAAAGTCGGAATAGAGCGGCCGGCCATCGTGCGAGCCCATGCATTTGCCGTCCGGGCACAGATAAGGGCGCGGGTCGAGCAGATGGATGCCGCATTGCTCGTGCGCCTGATCCATCGCCTGAAGCAAGGCGCCGTTGCGCGCGACGTAATCGGAAAGCGTGATCGACAGATCCGGCGCCTTCGGGTCCTTCACTTTCTCGTGCGCGAGCGTCAGCGGCACATTGAAGTCGAATTCGGGAATCGGCTCCACCAGATAGACGGGACGAATCTTCGCGATGCGGCACACGGTCGAGAGCAAATGATCGCGATAACGCTCGGTCGAGAACGGCGCGGGCATCTGTCCGGGCCGGTCGAGGTTGACGAACGAGAAATCCGCCATGCCCGGGCTCGACCAGTATTGCGACCAGTGATTCGCGATGATGACCGGCGTCTTCGCCGTCTCGTCGCGGCTCAGGATATCGATGTACTTGCGGTCCTGATCGAAGCAGTCTCCGTTGCCGCGGCGGATGCCGTAGATCGTCGGGCAGCCCTCGATCGTGATCAGCAGGACGTCGCCGTCCTTGCCCTTGGGCACCGCCGCAACGACCGCTTCGGCGATCGCCTCCGCGTGACTGTCGCCGAGCACGACCACGCGGCTCTGCTTCTGCTTGCTCGCGACATCGCACGGATCGATCATCATGTGGCACTTCGTGCGGTGCGGATTCGTGTCGTAGGTCTCGCTGTCGGCGACGAACACCGAGCGGTCGAAGCGCTCCGGCACGCCCTGGCTCGCGTAGATGCTGCCGCCGCCGATCGCGAGCAGCGTCGCGAACACGAGCATCGGGCGCAGCGTGATGAATCTCGGGAACGCGCGCGTCTCGCCGCCCGCCGGCTTTCTCGTCTTCGATTCGATGAGCGCATACGAGAGCCAGCCCATCACGAAGCCGCCCGCGATGGCGCCCACGCGCCACGGCAGCGAGCCGTCCTTGTCGAAGTACGTGAGCGCGACGACGAACGGCCAGTGCCACAGATAAACCGAATACGAAATCCTGCCGATGAACTGCGCGAACCGGTTGCCCGTGAAGATCGACCTGCCGCGCGCCGCGAGCAGCACGAGCGCCGTGCCCAGTACCGGCACGAGCGCGAGCATGCCCGGCCACGCATTGTCTTCGTTGAAGGTGAGCGCGCCGTACATGATCATCGCGAGCCCGGCGAACTCCATCGCCCGGCGAACGGGCCGGCCGGGCCGAATCGGGAACAGACAGACGAGACCGCCCGCGAGCATCTCCCAGGCGCGCGTCGGCAGCAGGAAGAATGCAGCCGTCGGCCACTTGGTCGGATCGGAGAGATAGGCGCACAGCGCGAACGACACGAGCGCCGCGCCGATCAGCGCGACTACCGTCCCGCGCTGCCCGAACAGCTTGCGCACGAGCAGAATGGCGAGCGGATACAGCAGATAGAACTGCCACTCGACCGAAAGCGACCACGTGTGCAGCAGCCACTTCAGGTGCGAGCGGACATCGAAGTAGCCCGCTTCGCGCCAGTAGACGATATTGGAGAAGAACCCGAGGCTCGATCCCGCTGCCTTGCCGAACGCACGGAACTCGGAGGGCAGAAGCACGATCCAGCCGAACACCGTGAGCGCGAAGCAAAGAAACGCGAGCGCCGGGATGATGCGTCTCGCGCGGTCCGCGTAGAACTCGATCACCGAGAATCTGCCCTTCGCGATCCGCCTGAAAATGATGTCCGTCATCAGGTAGCCGGAGATCACGAAGAACACGTCGACGCCGAGAAAGCCGCCCTTGAAGCCGGGCACGTCGAAGTGAAAGAGGACCACAGCGAGGACTGCGAACGCGCGCAGTCCGTTGATATCGTTACGAAAGTTCATCGCGACCTTTCTCCTTTTCGTGCGTGCCGCGCGCGTGACGGCCCGCCGCGATGGCGTTCGCCATCGCGTCGTACCGCGTGAGTCAACTTTCTTTCAAACGAACAGACCGAACTCCATCTCCGCAAGCCGGCTCTCTTCGGACTGCGTGGCCCGCGCGACTTCTGCCATGGTCGCGGGCTGCACGCCGTATGTGTCTCTCAGATGAGCGTGGTGCCTGAGCACCGCTTCGAGCACGGCGAGATTCTCGGCGAGATTGGCGCCGAAGTTATGCGGATGCCACCACAGGTGAAACGACTTTCCGGTACGCGCCGCCGAAGTCATCGACTGCTTGATCCGATGGATCCGCAGCCACTCCAGCGCGCGCTTGTTGCGCGCGTACGGGCGCAGAAAGCGGCTCGAACGCACGTCCACGAGGCCGCGTGAAGGGCGCGGATCGAAGGCGTGATCGCCCGAGAGATTGACATAGGCATCGGCGAGACGCGCGGCGCGCCGCAACGCGGCTTCATCGGCGCGCGATGTTTCGCGGTACATCCAGCTGCGCTCGGTGCCCCGGTATGCGACGAGCCCCTGCGCCGCGCAGACCGAGAGATACGCGTTGTTCACCTGATTGCGCGGAAACACGATGCTCGCGGGCGGATCGGCGAGACGCCGGATCGACGCGACCGAGGCTTCCATGTCCGCCGCGAATTGCGCCTTGTCCTGCCCCGCTTCGAGACAGTAGTAATGGCAGAAGGTATGGCTCGCGAGCTCGCTGCCTTCGGTGTCGACGATCTGGCGCGCGAGCGACAGCCCGTAGTGGTACGGATCGCTCTTCTCGTTTTCGCCGATCGAATCGATATAGCCGTTCACGTACGGGCTCAGCTTCGCATCGGTGTAGGTCGGCCGGATGTCGGGCAGGTTCGCGAGCAGGTCCTTCTTGTTATCGAAGAGCAGCATGCCGACCGTCGCCCACGTCGCCTTCACGCGATACTTCGTGAACATCGCGAGCATGGCGGGAATCGCCTCGCGCACGCCGAGGATGTTCTTTCCATATGTGGCGATCGTGCGATGGTCGCGCACGCCCCACATCAGTTCGAAATCGAGCGAAATCAGGAAGTAGGACATCGTCGTCAGGGCATCAGGAAGTAGTGGTAGACGCCTTCGAAATAACTCTTCGTGGCGTCGGCGGCGACCGCCACGTACACGCCAACGGTGATCGCGAGCACAATCGCGTTCTTGAACTTGATCTGCGGGGCGAGGAACGGCAGCAGCAAGGGCACGCAATACCAGACGCGGCCCTTCGCGAACGGAAACACGAAGAAGGCGACGATGAGATACACGAACAGGCCGACATGCATGATCGACAGGCGCGTGAGGCTGCTCTGTTCCTTCGTGTCCGGCGAGCGCCACGTCGAGTAGAGCACCATCACGGACGCCATCGTGTAGAAGAACAAGAGCGCGAGCAGCTTGATCGTGAAGTTTTCCTGATAGCCGGTGTACTCGTCGATGCGCCGCCCGCCGTAGGTCGCGAACAGGAACCGCGCCGCGGATGCCAGCACGACCGCCGCCACGCTGACCGCGACGAGCGCCCGCCCCTTCTTCTCGCCGAAGAAACTCGCGGTCAGCAGGAACGCCGTGGGCACCGCGAAGGTCGTGTGCACGAAGCTCGCGAGTCCCATGCCGAGCGTGGGCCGGTTGAAGCGGAATGCGAACAGCATCGCGAGCGCGAGCCCGAAGCCCTGGCGGATCTGAAACAGGCCGACCGTGGCGAGCGCATACGGAATCACGAGCCACAGCACGAGCCCCACGAGCGGGCGGCGCGTCTGCAGCAGCGAATACATCACGATGAGATTGAGCAGGATCACCGTGGTGCGGATGCCGCCCTCGGGCGTCACGCCGAACGAATTCAGCAGAATGACCCACGAGCGCCAGCCCAATTCCTCGGTGATGAGGCTGACGAGAAAGCCGAAGTCCGACTCGCGGTTGCGATAGAACTGCACGAGCCAGTGCCAGTCCGTCGAGCGGAAGTACTGGATGTACGCTTCCTGGTCGAAGATCAGCCCGACGCTGCGCTCGCGGAACGCGACGATCGAAATCGCGGTGGCCGCGAGCACGAGGAACGCCCATCCCGAGGGCGTCATGAAGTACGCGAATCCGGTCACTCGCCTCGCGGGTGCGCGTTGCTGCGCGGTGTTGTCCATGGTCGTTGCTTGCATCGTTTTGGCCTTTTTCCGCTTTAGTTATTGTGTGCAGGCGCGGCTTTCATGGCACGAGCCTCAGGTTGTTGACGACGATCTTCGGTCCCGCCTTGTCATAGTCGATGCTCTCGACAGTCGTGAGCCGCGGGCTCACCCACGTCGGCGAATGGCTCGCGATCTTCCCCGACACCATGCGCCCGTTCAGCTTGAGCGACGACACGGCGAACGCGGCATCGCTCGCGCCTTCGTCGCGATGATTCGTGATGTCGATGTCGATATGCTTGGGCACCGGCCCCACGATCTCTTCCAGCCAGACGATGATCCCGTACCGGCAGTTGCGCGTCGTCGGATTGACGATGCGAATGTTCTCGAGAATGTCGGCGTTGCTGTTCGGCTCCGCGTCCAGGCCCGCTTCCGGCTGCGTGCCGCCGATGTTCTCCCACAGCGGATTCTCGAACACGATATTGCGCCCGCTGATGATCGACACGCCCTGGCGGCGGCAGCGGTCCGCATGATGCTTCACCACGCGGATGCCGCTGCTGTACTTGTGCGCGACGTTGTAGCTGTTGGCGATATAGATGCCGTCGCCCCAGCAGCCGACCGTCTTCGGCGCAATCAGCGTCACCTCCGTGCTGCCCGCTATCGAAAAACCCATGCCGTGGCCGTTCTCGCGCAACTCCGGCTTGGCGGCGTTCAGCTCCTTGCTGCCGTCGAGCACCGCGTTCTCGACGAACACGTTGCTCACGTCCCAGATGCGCAACATCGAGTAGAACGACGTGTCGTGCGGCAGCAGCTTGATCGACGCGCCCGGCGCGAAGCGCACATGGCTGTCGCGGCGCAGATCCAGTCCTTTTGCGTCGATGCGGCATTTACCGGTGATCAAAAGCGTCTGATCCACCGACCGGTCGATGGCCGTCTGCAGCGCGACGCGGTCGTTGGTCCTGCCATCGCCCTTCACGCCGAACGACTTGTCGGTGACGACATCGCGCTTCAGCGCCGCGCGCGCGTCGAGTCCCAGCGCGCCCGCACTGCCGGCCACGGCTCCCATCAGCAGAGAGTGGATCACGCGCCGCCTGTCGACCATTACGCCTTTTCTCCCGTGACCGTGCGCGGGTAAGCCGCGCTCTTGCCTTCGTCGCCGCGTGCGCGCGCGCCGAGCCGCGCGAAGATGCCGTCCCACTGGCGCAGGATCGCCGGCGACGAGTAGCGTTGCCGCACCGAGGCCGCCGCCTTGCGTCCGAGCTCGGCGCGCAGCGCTTCGTCCGACATCACGCGGCGCAGCGCATCGATGAGCGCCGCCTTGTCGCCGGGCGGCACGAGCACGCCGTCTTCGCCGTCGCGCGTCAGTTCGCGCGGGCCGCTCTTGCAGTCGAACGCGACCGTCGCGAGACCGAGCGCCATGCCTTCGAGCATCGCCATCGGCAGGCCTTCGTAGCGCGACGACAGCACGAAGGCATCGGAACGCGCCATCTCTTCCCAGGGCGTCGTCGTCTTGCCGGGCATCAGCACGCGTTCGCTCATCTTCAGCTGCGCGACCTGCGCTTCCAGCACCGCGCGCTCCGGGCCTTCGCCCCAGATCCACAAGTCCCAGTCCGGGAACTCCGGCGCGAGCGTCGCGAATACGTCGATCAGCAAATCGAACTGCTTCTGCGTATTCAGACGCCCCACCGCGACGAGCCGCCTGCGCGCGCTCTTTTCGACGGTCTCGGGGCGCAGCAGAAGCAGTTCGTCCGGCAGCGGATTGGGCACCACCTCGATGCCCTTCACGCGCGGCACCATCTTCCGGAACGACGCCTCCATGTTGTCCGTGAGCAGCGTGAGCAAGTCCGCGCTCGGATAGACGAAGCGGCACATCCGGCTCATGAGCTGCGAGCGGCCGTCGGCGGACGGATCGATATGCTCGCTCGCGATCACCGGAATGCCGAGCCCGCGCGTGGCGAGAATCGTCGTGATGTTCACGTTCGAGAGAAACGACACGACCACGTCCGGCGCGCTCTCGCGAATCAGCGCGCGCAGCGCCCGAAAACGCGCGGGATACTGCAGCATGCGCGCGCCGGCCTTCACGCGATCCGCGAGAAAGATGCAGCGCACGTTCTCATGGAGCGGATAGAAGCACGCGCCGCGGCCGCTGTACGTGATGACGAGCGTCACGGTATCGCCGCGCTGCGCCCACGCATTGACGAGCGATGCCGCGACGCGCTCCGCGCCGCCGCTTCCCATCGAACTGACCACCAGCATGATTTTCATCGGCTGCGGCTCCTCATGCTTTGCCGGGAACGCGCAGGCTCGCGCGCCGCGGAACCGCCACGCCGGACGCTTCGAATACTTCCTGCCACAGCGCGATGGTCTTCGGCAGCGCGAAGGTCTCGTTGACGGAGGTTGCGCAGAGCGCCATGCGATGCCGTTCGGCGTCGTCGTTCATCAGCGTTTCGAGCGCTTCGGCGAGCGCGTTCGCATCGCCGACCGGCTTCACGAGCAGGCCGTTCGTGCCGGGCGTGACGATCACGCGCGGCCCGGAATCGCAGTCGTAACTGACCGCGGCGCAGCCGCTCGCCATGGCTTCGACGAGCGTCATCGAAAAGCCTTCGAAGCGCGAGCTCAGCACGTAGAGATCCGCGCGCTCGTACCAGTCCGCGACGTTGCCCGCGCGGCCCGGCAGGAACACGCGGCCATGCAGCTTCGCCTCGTCGACGCGGCGCTCGAGGCTCGCGCGCGCCTGGCCTTCGCCGACGATCACGAGGTCCCATTGCGGCAGCGCGCCGGCGATCTTCCTGAACGCGTCGATGAGACTGTCGAAGCCCTTTTCCGGCGACAGCCGGCCGACCGCGAGCAGCACGCGCCGGTCATCGCGCACGACGCTCTTCGGCTCGATGATCGGGTTCGTGCGCGCGATCGGCAGCGTGAACGGCGGCGGAATCACCTTCACGTCGGTGCAGCCGCAATATGTCTCGATCCATTGCCGGGTTTCGTCGGTGAGCGCGACGACCTTGTCCGCGAAGCGGTATGTCAGGCGGCGCAGGCGCTCCCAGAACGGCGTGAGCGGCGCCCGCGGCGGATGCGTGTGCTCGCTCGCGATGATCTTGTACGGCAGGCCGATGCCCGCGAGCACGGCGAGCACGTTGGCGGTTGCCATGACGCCGAGCGCAACGGTCGGCTTGGTCTCGCGCAGCACCTTGCGGAAGGCCAGCACGCGCTTCACGTTCGACATCAGCGTGCGCACGAAGCCGCCGCCTTCCACGCCGCCCGCGAGACCCAGCTCGATGCGCTTCACGCCCGGATGGAACGGATAGACATCGCCTTCACCGGCCGTCAGCGTGACGACGGTCACGTCCCAGCCGAGCGCCGCCCACTCGTTCGCGAGATTCGCGGTGACGCGCTCCGCGCCGCCGCCGTGCATCGAGTAGATGAAAACGACGATCTTCATGCGGTCCTCGTCGCCATGTCGGCTTCGGCCGGCACGCGCCGCCCGGAAAGGAAGCGGATGTACCAGGGCATCGCGATCGCGAGACCGTCGGCGAGCGGAATCGCGTTCGCATAGCCGAGCAGTTGCGCGGCCTTGTCGACATTGGCCTGCGAATGGCGCACGTCGCCGGCGCGGAACGGCGCGTACACCGCGCTGCCGTCATTCACCACGCCGTTATCGGCGAGCACGCGCTTCAGGCCATCGTATAGCTGATTGAGTGTCGTGCGGTCGCCGACCGCGACGTTGTAGACCTGGTTGCGCGCGTCGGCGCCGGATGTTGCCGCGAGGATGTTCATCTGCACCACGTTGTCGATGAAGCAGAAATCGCGGCTCGTTTCGCCATCGCCGTTGATGGTCACCTGCTCGTCGTCGATGAGCGCGGCGGTCCACTTCGGGATCACGGCCGCATACGCGCCGTCCGGGTCCTGGCGCTTGCCGAACACGTTGAAATAACGCAGGCCGATGGCGTTCAGGCCGTAGGTGCGCGCGAACACCGATGCGTACAGCTCGTTCGCATACTTCGTCACCGCATACGGCGAAAGCGGCTGGCCGATGCGGTCCTCGACCTTCGGCAGGCCAGGATGGTCGCCATAGGTCGAGCTGGACGCCGCGTACGTGAAGCTTTCCACTTTCGCGTCGCGCGCGGCGACGAGCATGTTCAGAAAGCCGCTGATGTTGACTTCGTGCGTCGTGATCGGGTCGTTCACCGAGCGCGGCACCGAGCCGAGCGCGGCTTCGTGCAGCACGTGCGCGGCGCCCTTCACCGCGGCGCGGCAGTCGTCGAGATTGCGGATGTCGCCCTCGATGAAGCGGAAGTGGCTCCATTGCGCGGGCGTCACGAGCGAGCGCACCTCGTCCAGATTGCGCTGATGGCCGGTCGCGAAGTTGTCGAGCCCGACGACTTCCTGATCCAGCTTGAGCAGCGCTTCGAGCAGGTTCGAGCCGATGAAGCCGGCGACACCGGTGATCAGCCACTTCTGCGGGTGGCTCTTCAGTTGTTCACGGACCGATTCGTAACGATCAGACATGAAAGTCTCCAAATTGACCGACGGGCGCGGCATGCTCGCGGCGCTCGCCTTCAATCACGATCGAGGGCACCAGCTCGCGATACACGGCGAGCGTCTTCTCGATCACGATGCGTTCGTCGAAATTCTTGAGCGCCTTTTCGCGCGCGGCGAGGCCGAGCTTTCTCGCGAGCGCGCGATCGTCGTCGAGCGTGCGGATCGCATCGGCGAGCGCGCCGGCGTCGCGCACCGGCACCTGCAAACCGTCGACGCCCGACTCGCTCACCACTTCGCGGCAGCCCGGCGCATCCGTCGTGATCAGCGGCAATGCGCAACCGGCGGCTTCGATCAACGCTTTCGGCAGCCCTTCGCGATAGCTCGGCAGCGCCATCACATCCACTTCCTTGAACAGCTTCGGCATGTCGCTCACGTGGCCGAGCCATTCGACGAGCCCTTCCTTCACCCAGCCCTGCACCATCGCCGTGCTCACCGACGCCGGATTGCCGTCATCGGGCGAGCCCGCGAGCAGGAAGCGCACGGTGCGGTTCTCGCGCCGCAGCATGCGCGCGGCCTCCACATATTCCTCGATGCCCTTGTCCCACACGAGCCGCGCCGCCAGCAGCACGCGCAGCGGCCTCGTCGCGTCTTCCGGCGATTCCTCGCGCACCTTGAAGCGCGTCAGATCGACGCCCGACCCCTTGATGAGCCGGATTCCATTCTTCTCGACGATGCGCGCGGCCTCGAACAGCTTGATGTCGTCCGGATTCTGCAGGACGAGAATGCTGTCGCGGCCGTTCAGCGCCGAGCGCATCACCGAGCGCACGACCGGCTTCAGGAGCCGCGCCTTGAGGTCGCGGCTCGTGAAGACGTAGCCCATGCCCGCCACCGCGTTCACGCGCGCCGGCACGCCGGCCAGCTTGCTCGCGAACGAGCCGTACACCGCGCTCTTGATCGTGAAGCCGTGCACGAGCTGCGGCTTTTCGCGGCGGAAAAAGCGCGCGAGCCACAGCACGAGCGCGAGCTCGCGCAGCGGATTCAGGCTGCGGCGGTTCATCGGCACCGCATGCCAGCGAAAGCCCAGATCGCGCAGCTTCGGGCCGTATTCGCCGTCCGGTGACAACAGAATGACCTCGAAACCCGCGTCGCGCAGTTTGCGAGCGAACGAAAGACGAAAGTTATATAGATACCAATCGGTGTTGGCGTACAGAACTACCTTGGGCATCTTCATTGCAGACTCCGAACGTCCGGTGGACATCGCCGCGGGCAACCCCCGAACGTCGAGGGCCGAACCGCGGCGATGTTGTGCGACGGGGTGCATCGGCCGATGCGGACGTGGCCCTCATTCCCTGGCCTCGCCCGTCTTCCGATGACGCTCCAGCCTCAGAGACGCATGTCGCTCGCCTCGGGCGGCAGGACGTATTTGAGGTCGCACAGGACGTGCTGCGCCTTGCCGTAGGCGTGAATGCCTTCCGCGCCTTCATCGGCGAACTGGCGGTGTGCCACGGCGAGCACGATCGCGTCGTAGATGCCCTTGGCCGGCTGGTCGATCGGATCGATGCCGTACTCGTGATGCGCCTCTTCCTTCGACACCCACGGGTCGTACACGTCCACCTGGACGCCGTATTCCTTGAGGTCGGCGATGATGTCGACCACGCGCGTGTTGCGCAGGTCGGGGCAGTTCTCCTTGAAGGTGAGGCCCATGATGAGCACGCGCGCGCCCGAGATGGCGATATCGCGCTTGGTCATGGTCTTCACGAGCTGCGAGACCACATAGTTGCCCATGCTGTCGTTCAGGCGGCGCCCGGCGAGGATGATCTCCGGGTGATAGCCGATCGCCTGCGCCTTGTGCGTCAGGTAGTACGGGTCCACGCCGATGCAGTGGCCGCCCACGAGGCCCGGACGGAACGGGATGAAGTTCCACTTCGTGCCCGCCGCGAGCAGCACGGACTCGGTATCGATATTCATCTTGTTGAAGATGATCGAGAGTTCGTTGATGAGCGCGATGTTGACGTCGCGCTGCGTGTTCTCGATCACCTTGGCCGCTTCCGCCACGCGAATGCTGCTCGCCTTGTGCGTGCCCGCCGCGATGATTCCGCGATACAACTCGTCGACGAAATCGGCCACTTCGGGCGTCGATCCGGACGTCACCTTCTTGATGTCCGGCAGACGGTGCGACTTGTCGCCCGGGTTGATGCGCTCCGGGCTATAGCCGACGAAGAAGTCCTCGTTGAACTTGAGGCCCGACATCTTTTCGAGCACCGGCACGCACTCTTCTTCGGTCGCGCCCGGATAAACCGTCGATTCATAGATGACGACGTCGCCCTTCTTCAGCACGCTGCCGATGGTCGTCGACGCGCCGATCAGCGGCGAGAGATCCGGACGCTTGTAGTGGTCGATCGGCGTCGGCACGGTGGCGATGAAGACGGTGCAGCTGCGCAGATCCTCGACATCCGCGCTGTATTGCATGAAGGTGGCCGAGGCCAGTTCGGCATCGTCGACTTCGAGCGTGACATCGCGGCCTTCGCGCAGCGCGTTGATGCGCGCGCGGTTGATATCGAATCCGACGACAGGATGACGCTTGCCAAATTCCACGGCGAGCGGCAGGCCCACGTAGCCCAGACCCACAATGCCGAGTTTCAACTCATGCGGCGAGAACATATTCACTTCTCCTCGTTTTACACACTCAGGACGTTTGGTTTGATTAGTAGTACTTTTTGATTCAGAGTCCAACAGGAGCGGATGCCCGATGAGTCAGCCTCTAGTCTTCCTTGTCGGCCTTGTAGGCAGCGTAGGCGTAGCCGCCGTATTGGCGCGCCTGGGCGTAGTTGCCGTAATGCACCTTGAAGCCGTTGAGCAGCACGCCGGTGACGCTCGCGCCCGACTGTTCCAACCGCTTCACGGACTCCGAGATTTCCCCGGAGCGCGTATCCCCATAACGCGCGACGAGGAAGATCGAGCCCGCGACGGGCGCCATGATCGCCGTGTCCGACACAGCCAGGATCGCCGGTGCGTCGAGCAACACGATGTCGTAGTCCTCCGATGCGCGGCTCACCGATTCCGTGAACGCATTCGACAGGAGCAGCTCGGCCGGGTCCGGCGGATAGAAGCCGGCCTGGACGAAGTCGAGGTTGTTCAGCACCGAACGATGCACGGTCTCTTCGAGCGTGCTCGAGCCGTTGACGATATCCACGAGGCCCTTGCCGCGCGGCAGGCCGAAGTACTGGTTCAGGTGGCCACGGCGCAGATCGCAATCGACGAGCAGCACGCGCTTGCCGCCGGCCGCCAGCAGGGTCGCCAGGTTCGCCGACACGAACGACTTGCCGATGCCCGGCAGCGGGCCGGCCAGCATCACGACGTTGTTCGGCGCGTCCATCAGCGCGTGGTGCAGGGAGGAGCGCATCATGCGCAGCCCTTCGACGGCCGGGTCGGTCGGATACCGCGAGGCGAGTGCGAGCTGCTCCGGCGCCTTGTCGGCGATGCGCTTCGCCAGCTCTTTCTGGCGCTCGCTGTCCGGAATGGTCGCGAACACCGAAAGACCCGTCTTCGATTCCAGTTCCTTCGGATCCAGCACGCCCTTGAACAGGAAGTCGCGCGCGAAAGCCAGCACGATGCCGAGGAAGAGGCCGATGCCAGCCGCCATCACGAGCACGAGCGCCTTGACCGGCTTGACGGGACGCTCGGGCACTTCGGCGCGGTCGAGCAGTTCCACCGTGGGCACGCGGCCTGCCTTGATGAGACGCATCGTCTCGATGTTGTTGCGCAGAGCCGAATACACGTCGGTGGTCACGCGCACATCGCGCTGCAGGCGAAGCGCGCCCTGCTCGGCCGCCGGCATCGCCTTGACGCGCGCCGCGAGGTCGTTGATGTACTTCTCGGTCGCCGCGATCTGCTGGTCGATCACCACGACGCTCGGGTGAGCCGCCGAAAAGTGGATCGCCAGGTCCGAACGACGGCGCTTGAGGTCGAGCAACTGGGCATCCGCCTGGGAGGCCTGCTGCATGACAATGCGGCCTTCCTCGTCCGGGTTGAACAGCGTGCGGCTGTTACGGTAGGCGTTGTAGTTGTCCTCCGCCGTTTCCATCTGACGCTTGGCGTCCGGAAGCTGCTGCTCAAGATACTCGAGCGACTTCTCGGCGTTGATCCCGCGGCGGTCGGCGTTCTGCTTGACGTACATGCGCGACAGCTCGTTGATCGTCGCCGCCACGAGCACCGGGTCCTTGCCCTCGAGCGTCGTGCTGATCACGCCCGACTTGTTGCCCTGCTCGGCGATCAGCAGCGTGTTCTGCAGCCGGTCGATAGCGGACGTGCGCGAGTTGCGCGTGAGATCGAACTCGACACCCTTCTCGCCGTGGATGAAGCTCACGAGCAGCGAGATCGGGCCCGCATCGGTGTCGAAGCGCTGCACGGCGCCGACCTGGCCGCCGACACCCGTCTCGACGCCCGGGCCGCGCACCTGATACTGGCCGTTGCCGAGATAGCGGAGCGTGTACTCCTTGCCTTCATATTTGCGCGGCACGTCGAACGCGGAAACGTCGATCGACTCGGCGCCCCACGCGTAGCCGCCGCGGCCGAAGAGGCCCGGCGTCGACGTTTCGTCGCTCATGCGCGCGATCATGCCGCCGACGATCGGGAAGCGATGCGGCGCGGCCTGGATATAGAGCTTGAGCGCATCGACGACGGGGCCGAGCACGAACTTCGAGCCGATGACCTGGATCTCGCCTTCGGCCGTCGCCCGCTGATCGAACATCGACGCGGCTGTCCTCACCATGTCGCGCGGATCGCCCTGCGGCGCGGCGGTCGACTCGTCGACCTTGACGAGCATGCCCGCCTGATAAATCGGTGATGAGAAGAATGCATACACCACCCCGAGGGTGAAAACGATCGCCACGGTCGCCGCGATCATCTTCCAGTGACGGCCCAGCGTTTCGAGGATCGAGGTGAGCTCGATCTCGTTGTCGGTCTCGGCCGTTAAGACTGACGCCTGATTTTTAACTTTCATGGAACGTCTCGTTACTGGCTCTTATGGGACCGGCGCGCGGAGTGCACACCGGATGCGGATCGAAACACCATCAGCGCGCCCTTCAAAAGGACGCAAACCCAATATGTATTGATGACTTCTGACCTGCCATTCGAGGCCGTTAAAATCCCGCCCCGGCATTGCAGTCGTATTGAAACACACGACTCAAAAAAAGAGAAATACCACCAGACGATTTTTGTTGTTTAACGAACCTTTCACCGCGGCCAAGTGTTCATTCGCGCATTTTTAAGAATTTTTTGAGTATGCGGGCCATTTGACCAGATCGAAAATTATCACAGCGCACCTTGTTGTATGCGCGGCACCGCACATATAATCGCTGTTAACCGGTCTGCTAATTATAAGAAGAAAACCGGTTCAGCCTGCAGGCGGTTTCCGGACATTTTTTCGCTGACAATCAGCAGGCCTCTAGCCCTTGCTGGCGGTAGAAAAGAGGCTCACGACCCCGCTCGTGAAGCAGAACGTACCGACCTCCACCAAAATGCATACGAAGGTGTGTTTGCGCACCGACGAATCACGATTTATCAATTCCGATTTTCTAAAACTCTTTGCCAAACCGGTATTTCTCTTTGATTTTAAAAACCGGTTTGTATGAATAATCGGGGGAAATCCCAATATAATCATAGTTGGCTCGGTTTCACACATTAAAGCGCTATAAACCCGTGGACAATGACTGGGGTTGTACCTAACATACGTTTTCGGGTTTTGATATTCGAAAAGAGATGCGCCCTCTTCGTGAGTGAAAAAAATGTTAAACCTTGCGCTTGGCTTCATCAGTTCTTTCTGCATGACGCTACTTATTGTTCGATTCGGGGGACGCTACGGGGCGCTCTCCCTGGATCATGACTTGAAAGGTGTTCAAAAGAACCATTCCTATCCGGTTCCGAGAATCGGCGGTATTGCATTGATGGTCGCGGCCTGCGTGACCTTTACGCTCGGCGGCACGGTCTTCGACGGAAATCCGCTCGGCGAATCCATGCTGCTGCTGCTCTGCGCGGCGCCCGCGTTCGCGAGCGGCGTGATCGAGGACCTGACCAAGCGCGTGAGCGTCAGAGCGCGCCTTCTGAGCGCGATGCTGGCGGCGCTCGTGGGTGTTTTCCTGCTCAACGGCGTGATCGGTCGCGTGGACCTGCCGCTCGTCGATCCGATCCTCTCCGTCGCGCCCATCGCGATCGGTCTGACGGTGCTCGCCGTCGCGGGGCTCACTAACGCGGTCAATATCATCGATGGTTTCAACGGGCTCGCCGCGGTCGTTTCGATCCTGATCTTCGGCTCGATCGGTTATGTCGCGCACGAGGTCGGAGACTGGCTCGTGATGAGCGTCGCGCTCACGATGATCGGCGCGATCGGCGGCTTCGCGATCTGGAACTACCCCGCCGCGTCCATTTTCCTCGGCGACGGCGGTGCCTATTTCATCGGCTTCACGATCGCTGAACTGCTGGTGCTGCTCGTGGCGAGGCACCCGAACATCTGCGCGTGGTATGCGATCGTCGTCGCCATTTATCCGGCCTTCGAGACGCTGTTCTCGATCTATCGACGCAGGATCGTGCGGGGCCGGCCGGTCGGTGCGCCCGACGGCATCCATCTTCACACGCTGATCTTCAAGCGCGTCGTGCGCAAGGGCACGGACCCCCGTCAGCGGCAGCGCAGAAACGCGCGCACGTCGCCGTATCTGTGGGTGCTGAGCATGATCGGCATCGTGCCCGCCTCGCTCTTCTGGCACAACCCGGTGGTGCTCGCGGTCACGGCCGTCGTGTTCGTCGTCGCGTACGTCTGGCTGTACACGGCGATCGTGCGGTTCAGGACGCCGCGCTGGCTGGTCAGCAGTCAGGGCATCGTCACCGGCGCCGGCGCCGTTCCCGAGCAGACGCATCACAAGCAATCCGAAAGGTCGTAATTCCGGCGCGGCGCGCGCCGGTGACTGGTAAAACCCGAAAAGAGGCCCTGGTCGGCGCTGAACTGACCCCGCAAAGTTGGACAGTTTTGGGCTAGGCCGCTAAGGGCTGAGTTCTGTACATCACAGGACTCAGCCCTTTCAGCTTCAGCTTGATGCGGTGGTGATTGTAGTAGTGAATGTAGCGTCTGATTCCGGCCTGAAGGGCTTCGATGCTCTCGAAGTGGTTGGGGTAGAAGAACTCCGACTTCAAAGTGCCGAAGAAGCTTTCCATGGTGGCGTTGTCGTGGCAGTTGCCCTTGCGCGACATGCTTTGCGTCAGGGCTCGTTGCGAGAGCAACGCCTGGTAAGCGCCCATCTGATAGTGCCAGCCTTGATCCGAGTGCACCAAGGGGCGATCATCGACTTCCAGCCTTCTGAACGCCTTTTTGATCATGTTGGCGACCATCGCGAATGCCGGACGAGTGGCCGTCTCGTAGGCGATGATCTCGCCGTTATACAGATCCAGCACCGGCGATAGATAAAGCTTTCGCTCGCCCACCCGGAATTCAGTGATATCGGTGACCCACTTCTGGTTCGGCCCCGCGGCATCGAACTGTCTTTGCAGCACGTTCGGCGCAACCCGTCCCACCGTCCCGCGGAAGGCCTGAAACTTCTTCGGGCGCACCAGCGACTTCAGTTTCATGAGGTGCATCAACCGCTGGACGGTCTTGTGATTCACAACCGTGCCCAAATGCCGGACTGCGTGAGTAATGCGTCGATAGCCATAACGCCCTTTGTGCTGCTCGAAGACAGAACGAATACGCGCCTTGAGCTGCGCGTGTTTGTCCGCCTTGCGTGAAGCCTTGCATTGGTAGTAGAACGTGCTGCGCGCCAGGCCGGCCACTTTCAGCAGGCCGTCGAGCGCAAACTCATGCCTCAACCCGGCCACTACTTGCGCTTTTTGCGCTGCGCTGTAGGGCTTTCCGAGCGGATCAAGGCATCGAGTTTTTTTAGGTACGCATTCTCCATGCGCAGATAGTTCAGCTCCTTCAGGAGCTCTTCCTTCGTGCGGGCCTCGTCGGGTTTGGACGAAACAGCTGGCGCAGATGACTTGGGTTGCTTCACGGAGCGTCCTCGGGGGCGCGGCTCAAGGGCCTGCATACCTCCCGAATCATACCGGCGCTTCCAGACATTAATCGCGCTCGGATTGCGGATATCGAAGATCGCGGCCGTCTCTCGGCACGACAGGGCCTTGGTGTGCATGAACTGCAGCACCTTCAGTTTGAATGGGCCGTCGTAGAAACTGTACTTCCTCTTAAGCGCCGCCTCGCCATGCGCCCGCCACGCCGCCACCCATTTACGCACCGTGCCATGGCCCACGCCATGTTGACGCCCCACCTCTGCGAAACCACCGCGCTCGCCTGACAAATAGTCTTGAACGACTCTGCGCTTGAGTCGTGCGCTGTACTTGCTCATGAAAAAACACCCCAAATCGTTGAACGGGTGTCCAACTTTTGGGGTGCAGTTCACGCGACCAGGGCCTTTGTCTTTTGCGTGTGTGGTTATGTGCGCCAATATGGGCTCTGCATTTACAGCGGGAGAAAGCGATCCGAATCCGGCGCGATACACGACAATGCGTCGGCGATGAATGAATGGCCTGGTTCACGATCGATCAAGGCCTTTTTGTATCTCGATGTGAGCAAGCCGCTTCGACGTGCATCGAGCATCGCGTGACGAATCGCCGCAAACGGCGCACGAGACAAGACAAAAGGCCCTGGTCTGATCGACCAGGGCCTTCGTTTTCCTGCTTGATTCGTAGCGTGCGGCGTCTCAGCTCGCCACGCCCGCGAGATCGGCCGTGCGGGACGTGAACAAAGGAATCGACGAAGCCTGCTGATGCTCCAGCCACAACTGGAACATCAGCACGTTCCACAGCTGCCGATGCCAGTTCTGCTCGCCCGACAGATGCTGCTGCCACTTCGCGCGCACGATATCCGCGTCGAAGAAGCCCTCGCGGCGCAGCCGCGACGCATCGAGCAAGGCTTCCGCCCAGTCGCGGAGTTCGCCGCGCAGCCAGTGCGTGATCGGCACGCCGAAGCCCTGCTTGGGCCGCTCGATCATTGCACGCGGCACATGCCGGTAGAGCACCTGGCGCAGCGCCCATTTGGTTTGCCCGTCGCGCACCTTCATCGATTGCGGCAGCCGCCATGCGAACTCCACGACGCGATGATCGAGGAACGGCACGCGCGTTTCGAGCGACACGCCCATCGCGGCGCGATCGACCTTCGTGAGGATGTCGTCGGGCAGATAGGTGATCATGTCGAGCGCCATCATGCGCTGGACGTCGTCGAGGCCGGTGAAGGCCGGCGCGTTGCCGGTCATCAGCGTGGGCGGCTGGCGGCCGCCGATCACGAGCGCCGCCGGGTCGTTCCATTGCGACATGAGATGCAGATACACCTCGTCGCGCGTCTTGCACGACAGCAGTTGCGCGCCCTTGTGCAGCTTGTCGCCGACCTTCACGCCGCGCAGCGACGACGGCAAAATCGGCTCCATGAACCCCGCCATGCTGTTCCAGCGCTTGGGCGAAATCCCGACGATGCCCGATGCCGCCAGCTTGCGCAGCGGCGCCGGCAGCACGGTCATCTTGTCCCACATGCCGGGCGCGGTCCGATAGCGCTGATAGCCGCAGAAGAGCTCGTCGCCGGCGTCGCCGGACAGCGAGACGGTCACGTGCTGCCTCGCCAGTTGCGATACGAGGAAGGTCGGCACCTGCGATGAATCGGCGAAAGGCTCGTCGTAAAGCTCGGGCAGGCGCGGGATCACGTCGAGCGCCTGGCGCGCCGTCACGTACAGCTCCGTGTGCTCGGTGCCGAGATGCGCGGAGACGGCCTTCGCGAGCTTCGCTTCATCGAAGTCGCTTTCGTTGAAGCCGATCGTGAACGTCTTGACCGGACGCGACGACTGCGTCTGCATCAGCGCGACGATCGTCGACGAATCCACGCCGCCCGACAGAAACGCGCCGAGCGGCACATCGGAAAGCATCTGCTGGCGGATCGCGTCCTTGAGCAGGTGCTCCAGCTCGTCTACGGCGTCTTCCGCGCTGCCCGCAAAACCGCGCGCGGCCCCGTTGACGGCCGCCTCGACGCCGGACCAGTACGACCAGACGCGCGGCTCGCGCCGCTCCATCGAGACGGACAGCATCTTGCCCGGCTCGAGCTTGTAGATACCCTCGAAAATCGAATACGGCGCGCTCACGCAGCCGTGGCGAATTTGCAGCGTGAGCGCGCCGCGATCGACGTTGTTCTCGAACGCGGGATGCTCGCGCAGCGCTTTCAGCTCGGAGCCGAACACGAACGCGGCTTCGTCGCCGTGGCCCTGCCAGCCGTAGTAGAGCGGCTTCTCGCCAATGCGGTCGCGGGCGAGCGTGAGCTGGCATTCCTGCCTGTCCCACACGGCGAACGCGAACATGCCGACCGCGCGCTCGATCGTCGCCTGGATGCCCCATGCGTCGAAGCCGGCCATCAGCGTTTCGGTGTCGGAGCTGCCGCGCCACTGGGGCGCGCGTTGCGCGTCCTCGAGCTGCTCGCGCAGATCGAAGTGGTTGTAGATCTCGCCATTGAAAACGATGACATAACGCCCGCTGGCCGACGCCATCGGCTGATGCCCCGCCGCCGAGAGATCCTGAATCGCCAGCCGGCGATGTCCCAGCGCGATGCCGCGCAGGTCATCGGTCCAGTCGCCCGCGTCGTCGGGTCCGCGATAGGCGATGGCGAGCGCCATCTTCCGGACCGTTGTCTTCGAGTCGCCGGGTCCGATGCCGCGACCACCCAGAAAGCCGACGATACCGCACATGTTCGTTCTCCTTCGAATGCGGCCAGAGGCCACGCTTTAAGCGATGCTCACTTTTCTGCGACGAGCCGCAGGTAGATATCTTCGAAACGCTCCCGCGCGCGCATCATCGTGAATTCGGCGTGAATGCGCGCCTTCGCCATCTGACCGAGACGCACGCGCTCGTCGGATGTCATGTCGACCACGCGGGACAGACCCGCCGCGAGTGCGTCGCTGTTTTCCTTTTCGACGACGACGCCCGTGTTCGCGACGAGCATGGCCGCATCGCCGACGTCGGTGACGACACATGGCAGCGCCATCGCCATCGCTTCGCCGACCACGTTCGGGAATCCCTCGGTGCGCGAGGACAGGCAAAACACGTCCATCGCCGACAGGCACGCGGGCACGTCGCGCCGCTCGCCGACCAGCACGAAGCGCGATGCGAATCCCGTCTGCGCGATCCAGTCGGCGAGCTCGCGATTGTTCGCATCGAGATCACGGCCGACCAGCATGAAGCGCACGTCGGGATGGCGCGCGGCCAGCATGCCCGCCGCGCGCACGAAATTCTGATGATCCTTCACCGGATGAAAGCGCCCCAGAACGCCGACGACGATCGTCCTGTCGTCGAATCCGCACTGCTCGCGGATCGCGCGGCGTTGCTCGGGCGTGGCCGAGAGACGCGCCACGTCGAAGCCGTTCGGCACCACCATCATGCGGCTCGCGTCATAACCGACGGAAACGTGCGCCCGGCGCGACGCCTCGGCCGCGCAGACGATCGTCTGCGGCACGTAGTAAGAGAGCCACGCGCAGATCTTGCGCAGCAGCACGGTGACGCGCGAGCCGCCCGATCTGACGTCGGTGGTCCGCACGCCCCACACGATGCGCTTGTGCGCCGCGAGACGCCCCGCCAGGCCGCCGAGGAAGTCGGCGTGATACATCCACGTCTGGATAATGTCGGGCCGCACCTCGCGGATCAGCTTCACGAGACACAGGAGCGCGCGCGGAAACCCGAGCGGCGAGCGCATGCCGAGGCTATGCACGTCGATGCCGCGCGCGGCGAGCTCCTCGCCGATCTTGCCGGTCGTGGTGAGCGAGCACACGACGTGACGAAACCGCGGATCTTCGATGTGCGACTCGATGAGGCGCTGAAGCATGCGTTCAGCGCCGTCCGCATTGAGCGCAACGATGACATGGAGAAGCTTCATGGTCCCGGCTGCCGTTTTTTTACGAAGGGCCCGTCCGCTGGCAACCGCGGCGCGCGTGGCGGGCGGCAATGCTCGTGCTGACGGGTGTGCTTTATGTTGATGAGCTGCCTTGCCGAAGGACTCGTGCGAGGCACGCGCGAGGCACTGCGCGATGCGGGTTTCGGTCTCCGGTGAACCATCAATGTATGTCGGCGCCGGCCGCACGCTCTGTGCGACGCGCCACACGCCGGATTCCTTGCCGGCGCGCGCCCGGCGCCGGGCGACCTGCGCTTCATGCGCGCCTCATCCCGGCGCGCCACGGACTCCACTTGCGAAGCTGCGTCTTCAGATCGATGACGGTAATCCCGCCAACCGCATTCCACGTATGCAGCCCCTGATGGCCGCGCGGCGGATTGCGCACGGACATCGTCCGTTCGGCATAGGTCGTGGTCGTGAGCTCGGTGATCTCGCGAAACGTCAGCGCCGCGCCGTATTCGCGCTCGCAGTTCTGGGCGGGGCGGATCAGGCGGTTCTGCGCGTCCTTGAAGAGATTGCCGGCCATCCGCGCGAGGCGGCAGTCGGAGACGACCGGATTCATCGGATGCGCGGTCCATTCGCCGAACGGGCTGTCCGAGTGGAAGATCGACAGCTCGTCCCAGTTCGATCCGCCGTCTTCGGTGATGCTCGTGAACATCCACCAGGTTTTGCCGTCGTGATGAAGCGTGGTGTCCGCCGCGACGACGTCGCGCATGATCACCTTGTGCAGCACCCATTCGGTCGGGAACGTGGCCGCCCGGTACATCTCGATCGTGCGGTTGCCGCAGGTCTCCGGAATCATGAAGATCTCGCCCTCATGCTCGAACAGAAACGGATACGACAGGTGATAGTTGCAATCGAGCACCACGCGCGGCGTTTCCTGCCACGACTGCGTGGCCGAATCGAACGCGATATGGCTGATCGTGCCGCGGTTGGTATCGTAGGGAAGACTTTCGAAGAACAGGTGATAGTCGCCGTTCTTGCCGCGCCACAGGAAGGGATCGGCATGGAACTGCGTCGGCATGCCGGGCAGCGTGATCCAGTTGCGGCCCGCGTCGCCCTCGATGCCGCTTTCGGCGCGCAGCTCGGGCGGCGAGTCGGTGCGCCGGTAAGCCAGCACCCAATGTCCGCGCTGCACGAGCAGCTTGAGCGGCTGGTTCAGCACCTTGCGGCCGAGATGCCGCAGCGCGAAGCATGCCGACGTGAAGGCCGAGAGGCGGGCCGGCTGTGCCTCGCTTCTGACGAGCGGAAAGTCATGCGGAGAAGCAGCGGCGTCCAGACGCTTCTGCGCCCGCTCGACGAGCACGGCCACACGCAGGAGACTCGTCTGAAGCGACTTCAGGAAGAAGAGCTTCTCCGGTATGGCCAAATACGACTCCGCGAGCAGGCGCATTTCGCCAGTATCGGGCGATTTCCATACGACCTGGAGATGCGGGGTCCGGCATTGCAGCAGCGCCTTCCACAGCGCTTCGATGTTCTCGTAACCGTCGTACAGCACGACGAGCGGCGCGCGGGCGGAAACGCCGGGCTCGAGCGCGTGGCCGGGCTCGTCGCGATAGAGACGCTTTTCGATGTTCGTCCACCACTGAAGCACGGAAGGAAATGTGGATTGCGCCATGTTTTTTCTCGTTGCAGCAGCAGATATTCAAGTCGGCTGAATTAGCCGTCCGTAGCTAAACGCTTAACTGTCTTTTTGCGCTATGGCTGGCGCTTTTGAAGCGAGCATCAGTCCATTCGACGCCACTGGCGGCGAGGAAAGACTAAGGTCTGGGGAAAATGCTTGCGGTGCGCTGTCGCACACTGTTCCCAGAGCTAATTAATGGAGGGGATTTGAACGGCTGTGCTGAAGCGCTTGGCCGGGGTGTCGGTCGGCGTGCGTGGCATGGGGCATCGCCGATCGTGAGGAAGACGTGATTGCAGTTGCTTTGGTGGTGCTGGCGAACCCTTGTGGATCAAGGCGCCTCGTCACGGCGCACAGCGACCTCGCGCCATTTGCGATACCACGTATGGCGCCTATGGGCAGGCCCGCTCTTTTGATCGGCCCCTTGGCCGGCCGAAGGCGAAAAAATAATATCGATCACCGCCAGCAAAGCCAGGCCGATTATTGCGAAAAAAACAATTGCGCCTATTACACCGACGACAGTCATGCTTCCTCCGCGCTCATCCGCGTTGAATCAAGCATTTGATAAACCACGCTGTGGAAAGTTTTGACGGAATGAGTTTCTATTTATTCCTAATTCTATCACATGGCGATCGGGCGATTTAATTCGACAACCAGTGAGTAAGATTTTCCAACGAAACTCACCAATGCAAATTGCTGAACAGATGGGGGAAACCGGCTCTGTTCGTCCCGTCGAGGGTCGCAGCGGCACAGTAGGTCAGCCTTTGAGGGAACTCCATGCCACGGAAGGAACGCGGGCGCGTGCAGAACACTTGCAGCAGGAAAGAGGCCGGTAAGGCAATTAAACTGCCCGCATCGGGATTTTGAAAGAAACCATTGCGCGAATCGAATAGTTTCGTCGGATCTTTGATTTTCGCTCGCAGCGGTCGCCCTATTCACCCGACAATTTATTCGTTACCCGCGAGACAAGGCCCGCGCTTTCACGCGAGCCGCTCTTTCTCCATCGGTCTGTCCGACGGCATCAAGAGTATGTCCGCCACCGCCAGCAACGAGAACCCCACCACGGCGACAAATCCGACAGTGCCGGCGAACATGCTGACGAGTTTCATGGTTTCCTCCGCCAAACGAGAGCGAGGCTTCGGCGCTCGTTGTACCGCCTAACGAGCGCCGACAGCCGTCACAGACGGTAGCATAGGCGCATCTTCGCCGAAAAATTATTCATTCTGCGGCGAAGATGCGCCTACGCGAGAAACGCAAACGTTAAACGATCGTCAGCGGTGACAACGGCGCCCGAGATTGCGCTAGCGGCCGCGCCTGCCGAAGCCCGCGCCCGCACCCGCTCTGACGCTGTCGCCCTGCCATGCGGACCTCGTCGTCTCGTAGCCCTGACCCATCGCGCGATTCAGGATCGCCCGCGTGCCCGGCGTGATGCTCACATGACCGACGCGCGACGGCTCCACCCACAGCAGCTCATCGAGTTTGCCTCCGGCTTCGGGTCGCGGATGCACGTCATCCGGTATCGCGATGCGAAAAACGTGATGCAAGTGATGCGCGGAAACCTGTTGAAACAGAAAGGCCGCCGCGCTCGCTTCGAGACCCGTATCTTCGTGCAGCGCTCGGATTGCCGCAACGATAGTCAATTCGTCATATCCCACAGTCCCACCCGGCAGCAGCCACGGACCGCCGCGTTCGCGAACCAAGAGTACTGACTGGTGACGAACCAGCAGTACAGTCGCTCGTTCTCTCATCCCCGTCTCCGGTATCGCACCCCGGTTCGTTATTGGATTGACGGCGCGATCCGGCGCTGCGGCGTGCCATTTTTATATATTCGCAGGCGCTCGGATGCTGGGTGAACCGGTGTGCACACTCGATCTTCACAGTCCTTGCCGCGCTGCGCAATGCGTGATGTCCCACGTACGTGGGTAATACCACACCCATTGCGGCCCAGAAGCAGCAAAAATTGCCGGCCGATGTCGGAACGCGCGGCTTCGGCGGAGTGAGTCTGTCCGGCTCCGTTCCGCTGGATTCGCGCAGAGAGAAAGATGCGATGAACCGCGCCGGCCGCGTGCTGGCACGCGGCCGGCGATGCCTACAGCGGAGCTTTCGCTGCGTGAAGCGTCATTCGCCGAGCGCGGGATCGCTCATGCTGCTGCGTCCGGTCTCGACGTGCCCCGCGAGACGTCGCAAGAATGCGCGATCCGTGTCGACCTTGATTTCGACGTCATACCAACCATGCGCGTCGCGCAGATCGAGATAGACCTGCGCGGTGTCGCCGCCGCGCACGCGCCGGCTGATGGTCGTCGACGGATCGTAGGCGTTGGTCACGCGGAACGTGCAGGCCGCCGTTCCGCGATTCACGAGCCTCAATTGCAGATTTCCGTTCGCGACGTCATAGCCTTCCGCGACTTCCGGCGCCGCCTGTTCGCGCGACCACCAGCCGTGCTGCGTGCCAGTCTTGCCTGCGATCCGCCGAAGGAAGCCGTTCGGGCCATGCACGACGAAATCGAAACTGCCGTCCGGATTCGCCGCGACGCGATCCGCGAGACGCTTGCGCGCCTCGACGGTGTACGTGCGCGGTGCGTCGGTGCTTGCATTGCGATAGAGCAGAAAGACGGCGCCCGCGCTGCCCGTGTTGACGAAGTCGAACGAGACGGCGTCCTTCGACGCATCCGCCCGCGTGCGCACGAAGAGCTCGTAAGGCAATGCGCGCGCGGCACGCACGCCGGCCTCCTGCTTTGGCATCGTCTGCGTGGCGGGCGGCACGGGCACGTAGTCCGGATGACGCAGCTTGTCGGCCGGAACGTACGCGCTCGTGCCCGGCAGCGTGGGCATCGCGCTGTTCGGATTGCGGAAATCGAATGCCGATGTCAGGTCGCCGCAGATCGCGCGGCGCCACGGCGAGATGTTCGGCTCGTCGAGACCGTGCGCGCGGCCGAAGCGCTTCTGGATGAAGCGGATCACCGAGGTATGGTCGAAGGTCTCGGAGCACACCCAGCCACCTTTCGACCATGGCGATACGACGAGCATCGGCACGCGCGCACCGAGACCATAGGGGCCGCTCGCGTACTCCGCGCTGCCCGGATAGATCTCCGCGCTCGTATCGACGGTCGAGAGGCCGTTCGTGTCCGAGGTCGGCGGGAACGGCGGAACAACATGATCGAAGAAGCCGTCGTTCTCGTCGTAGTTGATGAGGAGCGCGGTCTTGCTCCAGACATCCGGGTTCGATGTCAGCACTTGCAGCACCTGATCGATATACCAGGCGCCATAGTTCGCGGGCCAGTTCGGATGCTCGGAGAACGCCTCGGGCGCGACGATCCACGAGACTTGCGGCAGCGTGCCGGCCGCGACATCGCGCTTGAGGATCGCGAAGTAGTCGTCGCCGGCTGCAGCGTTCGTGCCGCGCCGCGCTTTTTCGTAGAGCGGACTGCCCGGCTGCGCGTTCTGATACTGCTTGAAGTAGAGCAGCGAGTTGTCGCCGTAGTTGCCGATGTAGGCGTCGTCGGTCCAGCCCCACGAGTTCTTCGCGTCGAGCCCGCTGCCCGTGTCCTGATAGATCTTCCAGGAGATGCCCGCGCGCTCCAGCACTTCGGGAAACGTCGACCAGCCGTAGCCGGCCTCCGCGTTGTCGACGACCGGGCCGCCGCCGGTGCCGTCGTTGCCGACATAGCCCGTCCACATGTAGTAGCGGTTCGGATCGGTCGATGTGTTGGTCGAGCAGTGATAGGCATCACAGATCGTGAAGGCATCGGCGAGCTGATAGTGGAACGGGATGTCGTCGCGTTGCAGGTACGCCATCGTCGTCGTGCCTTTGAACGGCACCCACTGGTCGTACAGGCCGCCGTGGAACGCGCCCTGCCCGTCTTTCCAGCCGTGCGGCAGGTCTTGCAGAAACTGCAGGCCGAGATTCGACGCGCCCGGATGAAACGGCAGCACTTCGCCCGCGCCCGCCGCGATCGGCTGGTTGAAGACCGGCTTGCCATTGGGCAGCGTCACGGCGCTCCTGTCGCCGAAGCCGCGCACGCCGCGCAAGGTGCCGAAGTAGTGATCGAACGAGCGATTCTCCTGCATGAGCACGACGATATGCTCGATATCCTCGATCGATCCATGACGGCTGTTCGCCGGAATCGCGAGCGCCTGGCGAATGCCGAGCGGCATCACGTTGAGCGCGGCGGTCGCACCTGCGGCCTCTACGGCCGCGCGCAGAAAGTCACGACGGTTCTTGTTTTTCATGCGTTTCGCGGGGAAGTGAGTAGGAAGGGTCAGTCCACCGTGTGAATCACCGGTGTCGCGAGCGGCTCCGACGCGCCCCGTGCCATGGCGGGCCGCGCGGCCTGATCGGATGCGCCGCCTGTGGCTTGCTTCGCCCAGTTCTGGAGCTCGCTCGTTGCGCTTGTTGCGGGTAGTGCGGACGGCTCGCTGCGCGCCGCGGCGACCGATGATGAGGCGTCCACGTCCGGCTTGCTACAAGCGCAAACGATTGCGCAACCGCAAAGGATGAATCGCGCCACGATGACGTGGCGGCCTGGAACAGTCGACATCGGGAATCTCCGGCTTCGGTCGTGCGGATCGACGCAGCGCTGCGAAGCTTAGCCACCGCTTGTGTAAGCAATGTGACCGGTCCGCGATACCATAGGCCGGCAGATCGACGACATATAAGGACGACAAGAGCGTGATAGAGCGTAACGATGCAGATGGAGACCCTTTCGAAACCAGCGCTGCTTCGTTCCGCGCGAACATGGACGAGACCAATCGCAGGCAAGCGCTCCTGCTCGCGGTGGCGTTGTCGCTCGGCAGCGCCATTGCGCTCGGGCTCGCGCGCTTCTCCTACGCGCTGCTTCTTCCGCCAATGCGGCTCGATCTCGCGTGGAACTTCGCGCAAGCCGGCGCGATGAACACGGCGAACGCCTTCGGCTATCTGCTCGGCGCGCTCGTCTTCTCCCGATTGTCGATGCGCTTCGCCGCGCGCTCGATGTTCGTCGCGGGCTGCGCGCTGACGGCGCTGTTGATGGCGGCGAGCGGAACGACGACCGATACCGATGCCCTGCTCATGCTGCGCGTCGCGACGGGCATCGGCAGCGCGCTCATCTTCGTGAGCGGCGGTGTGCTTGCGGCGCGGCTCGCGTCGCTGTCTCCGCGCGATGCGGGACTCGTGATCGGCCTCTATTACGGCGGCACGGGCTGGGGCATCGTGATTTCATCGATACTCGTTCCGCTCGCGGTGCTGCCCGTCGCGCACGGATGGCGTTTCGCGTGGTTCGCGCTCGCCGCGGCCTGCGCCGCGTTTTCGGGCATCGCCGTGTGGGCCACGCGGCGGATCGAAACCGCGCAGCCGCTTTCCTCCACGCGTCACGGCGCGCGCGCTTCCATCGGCCCCCTGCGACGGCGCCGCTTCGCGCTCGCGCTTGCCGGGTATGGCTGCTTCGGCATCGGCTATATCGGCTACATGACCTTCATCGTCGCGCTGCTTCGCAACGCGGGGATGAGCCCGGCCGTGGTGAGCGGCTTCTATATCCTTCTTGGCGTGGCGACGGTCGTCTCGGCGCGAATGTGGTCGGGGCTTCTGGATCGCATGCGCGGAGGACAGGCGCTCGCGATCCTCAACGCCCTGCTCGCGGCCGCGACCGTCATTCCCGCGATGATCGCGCATCCGCTCGCGGCGTTCGTTTCGGGTACGCTGTTCGGCGCGACGTTCCTCTCCGCGGTGGCCTCGACGACGGCCTTCGTGCGGCACAATTTGCCGGCGACTCAGTGGCCGGGCGGCATCAACGCCTTCACGATCGTGTTCGCGTTCGGGCAGATCGTCGGTCCGGTGGTGATCGGACGGGTGTCGGACAGCGCGGGGCTGACGCGCGGTCTCGTCTATTCCGCGCTGGTGCTGGCGGCGGGCGCGTTGCTCGCGGGCTGTCAGAAGCCGTTGAACGCGGTCGCGCAACCGGGATGATGGGAGTGAGCAGGATTCCGAACGAATTCGTATCGTTCGCCGAAGATCAGAGCGGGCTGCCTGCGCGCGCCTTTTTCATCTTCACGTAGACGTGAGAACAGAACGCGTCGGCGACCACGCGATTGACCGTCAGGATGTTATCCGCGCTCAGGCTCTCGCGTAAAAGCCCCTGCTTCTCGATGAGCCGCTGCGGAATCAGCTGGCTCACGAACGAGTGGCACAGATCCTTGCGCGCCGGCGCGTCGACTGACTCGAAGTAGTCGCGGCCCGCGCGGATCTCTTCGCTCATCTTGGCTTTCGCCGTATCGTTCTGAGCCTGGATGCTGGCTTCGAGATGCGCCTGCGCGCTGTCTCGCGAGCGACGCTCCTTTTTGTCGTCCTCGAGTTGCCGGGCCTTGATGGACGCCATCTTCCGGTCCGCTTCGCCGATCCGGTAATTGCCCTCGAGCGCCTTGAACAGATAGCCGCGCGGGCTGACCGTCACCTTGCCTTCGTTGAGCTTGAAACGCGTGTATTCGATCGCCTGCTCGAGCCGCTCGTCCGTCCAGATGTCGCGGCGCTTGGCGAGGCGCTCGAAGTCGGGCGTATCGAAGGCGAATTCGTTGTGCAGCATGAGATACATCGAATCCTGAATGCCGGCGCGCGCCGCATCAACGCCCTGCTTCTTCGTGAAGCGAAAGCGGATTTTCAGCTTCTCAGGCGCGACTCGCTCGGCATTGGGCTCCCAACTGACGTCGAAATCCGAGACTTCGTTGAGCTGGTCGATCGCGGGCTCGAGGAAGCGCTTCTTGAACTCCTTCACTTCCTTGCGCGACTCGCCGACCTTGCCCGGCCACTCCAGCACGTCTTCATACGGGAACCACTCGGTCACGCCGTGGCCTTGGCACGGAATGAGGCGGTCGTAAATGGCGCGGGCGAGAGACAGCGAAAAAGCCGTCGATGCGCGCAGACTCAACCAGTGCGCTTTGTACGGGCTGATCAGATACTTGATCACACGTCCGGCCAGCAGGATGCAAACGACATTGCGCTCAATGTAGCAGTCACCCAGCAGGCTGATCGTTCCCCACGAGTCCTTCTCCGTCAGTTCCTCGATCGAGGGCGCGGTCATTATTTCGACGCGCGCGCGCGCCGCGGCTCTCATCTGCGCGATGAGGTGACTGTGATTGCGGCTGTCGTAGCGCATCAGCCACTTGAAGTAGTTGATGTCGGCGCTGAACGTGTAGACCTTGTCGTCGATCAGTTCCTCGGGCGCCTTCGTCGCGACGATGAAGTACGCCGCATCCAGCACCCGCCGCGCGGCAATGCCAAGGCCGCCGACGCGCGTGAAGATGTTGTTGCGCAGGAAACCGATGTCCCTCGTCGATTCGCAGATGGCCGAGCCCTGTCCGGACATATCTTCGTAGATGTCCAGCGCCAACTGCTGCGGGGTGACAGTGAAATCTGGGTTTTCCATGCGTCCGATTCGGCTTCGATCCCCGGCACTCTATCAGGCGAGCAAGGGGTGTCAACACAAAAACCACCCCGGCTCTTTGACACGTTATCCGCACAAAAACCGTCCCGGCCGCGCAGGACGATCACAATTACCGCCCCGGTCGCCACAATTTCCGCCCCTTCCTGCCCAATTTGCGCCTGGCCACTCACAAAAACCACCCCGCGCTTCACAAAAAGCGTCCCTATCCACAGGGTTGGCGCTTGATTTAAAAGGAAAAATGGTGGCTCTGTTTGTTAGTGGGTGGGTCTAGGTTTACAAAAAACAAAACGAACCAGATTGAAAGTTTACGGGCGAAACGCCGCCTCACGCTCGCTAAGTGCTTGAAAAAACAAGGGAAAGCGGTCTTGCACAAAAAGCACCCCTGGGGCGGTTTTTGTGCGTGCACGAGTCATCGAACGGCGACGGAAGCGGATAATGGACGGGAGACGGAGAAAACCGCGGTTCTGTGGTTCTAGAGGCCGAAAAAACGCTTCAAAATCAAGGAAATGCGTGCTGACCATTGGCCGAGCGGTTAAATGTCCGCGCAATGCACCCTTGTTTACGCGTATTCGTGTATTCTGCGCTTCAGCGTCAATACAAGGAGAAAGCGCAGAATGGCAAACGTAGGCACCCTACCTATGGAAGACCGGAAGGTCACGCTTCGCGAAGTGGCAGAGTTCGCGGATAACCTGGAACCCTTTTCGGACAACCTTCGGGAGCAGATCCTCGCTCCTCGCCCGCGCAAGCTCGCGCCGTTTTATACGATCAGTGAGCTGGCCGAGATGTGCAATCTGACGCGGCAGCAGATTCAGTATCTGGTGACCAAGGGCGAGGGAGGCCTACCTGCAGGCACATTGAATGGCAGTGGTCGCAGCCGGACGTTTACTTTGCCTGAGGTTCGGATGTGGGTGAAGTTGGCGTCGGACATTTATCAGACGCGTCTGGACGACGGCGAAAGCACCTTCCGGGGCAAGGTGCTGACGACTGCTCAATTGAAAGGCGGGTCGGCGAAGACCACGACGACCGTTTGCCTGGCGCAAGCACTGACGCTCCTTGGCCGCAAGGTGCTGCTCATCGATCTCGATCCGCAAGCCTCAGCATCGGAGTTGTGCGGCCTCTATGCCGAGAAGGAAATCTCCGGTGACGATACGGTGTTGCCGTACATCTACGACCAGAATGTAGAAGGTGGCTTGGGCGCGAGCGTGCAGTCGACGTATTGGGACGGACTCGACATCATCCCGGGTCACACATTCTTATATGGAGCGGAGTTTCTGTTGCCCGCTCGTCAGAAGACGATTCAGGGATATCGATTCTGGGCCGTCTTGCGTGAGGGGCTCGAACCCCTGCGTTCGCAATACGACTACATCTTGATCGATACGTCGCCGTCGCTGTCCTATATGAATCTCAATGCGCTGCTTGCAGCAGACGCATTGGTCATGCCGATGATTCCCGAGAATCTCGACTTCATTAGTTCGTTGGCGTTTTGGCGGCTGTTTTCGGATGTCGCGGAAGACTTCCTCCCCTACGAGGAGGACAAGGTATACGACTTCATCTCCATCTTGCTGTCGAAGGTCGATTACGGGAAGACGTCCTCGGCGCCGGTAGTCCGTCAGTGGGCGCAAAGTGCGTATGGCCGGTGGCTCGATCCTTTTGAGATTCCTTCGAGTTCGGTGATGAGTGGCGGGGCACTTTCTTTCTCGACTGCGCTCGATGTCGTCAGTACACACTCCACGGCGAAATCGCTTCAACGAGTGCGACAGCCCATGATGCAATATGCCAAGTGGCTGGATGATATGTTCGTCAAATCGTGGAAGGAGTCGGCATGAGCAATAACATTAGAGAGCAACTGATGGCCAAGACGGCCAACTTGCCCAAGCCGGCTGATTTTAAAGGTGAGAACAAGAAGGACAAGACGAACCGCGGGCCGCAGACGATGCCGGGGATCACGAGTGCGTTGGCAGCGGCTCAGCTACGAATCCAGGAACTCGAGTCTAGAGGCGTGGAGACGGAAATTTCCGTCGACGGCATTGTGCCGAATCCATGGCAACCGCGTCGCCAATTCAGCGAGAGCAAGCTCTCCGAGTTGGCGCGATCGATCGGCGAGGTGGGATTGCTCCAGGCGGTGACAGTTCGCCGCCTCGGAGACGGGTTTCAACTCGTCGCGGGGGAACGTCGCTGGCGGGCGCATAAACTCATCAATAAGCCGACGATTCGCGCTGTGGTGATCGAATGCACCGATCAGGATATGGCGGCGTTGGCTTTGATGGAAAACGTGACGCGCGACGATCTTTCCGATTACGAGATCGCGATTGCTATTCGTCGAGCCGAAGCGGAGTTTCCAAATCGTACTCGTCTTGCCGAAGCGATGGGCATCACGCGTAGCGACCTCTATCGGTTTCTTGCGTACGACGCCCTTCCGGATTTTGTGAAGCGGGATCTTGATTTGAATCCGTCGGTGCTGGGTGCGTCGTCGGCGCAGGATATTGCCAACGCGCTGAAAAAGTCCGGCGAGCAGGGACTCAAAGCGCTTCAAGAACTTTGGCCACAGGTTCTATCGGGTGATCTCGTACAGACCAAGGTCGCGGCGAGCTTAAGCGCTCAGGCGAGCCGCGGAGAATCCGCGACTGATTCCGGAGGCCGCAGTATTTTGAAGATATTCGCAGGAAAGGTGCAGGCGGGAAGCATCACGAAGGACGTCAAGGGATTGACGTTCAAGTTCAAGGCCGGCGTGATGACTGAGGAACAAGAGAATCAACTGCGAGAGCATATAGGAAAGATGTTTTCGATACAGTCTGAGTGACCGCGAGGAAAGCCCGCTTCGGCGGGTTTTTTTATGTCCTTCGCTGGAGCCTCGTGATTCTCCTGCGGGGCAGTGTCCGAATCCGGACACCTGCGTGGTATGAAGGGAGGAGACGTTTGAGGCGCATCGGCGCGCGTCGTGCCGCATGGAGTCCTTGGTTGATACGGGATTGTTTGCGCCGCGGGATCTTCTACTTTGCGCAGGTTGCAGTCTGTACGCGAGGTATGCGTAAGCGAACACGTCTAGGCGCCCACCATTTCGGCAGGATCTCCTGGACATCATCAAATCCGGCTTGCGCCGCGCGCATCTCTCTCGGCGTTCTTTCACTAGTTCAGACTGTCCGAATTCGGACACGACAATCGACGAAGGCCCGCCTCCGCAAAGGGAGAGCCCTTCGGTCCGTACGCAGAGTGGCGGCCCAGAGAGGTGTCCGAATTCGGACACTTGGTCGGCGCTGCCCATGTCAGGAGCGATCAGAAATTGCCCCGAGCGCGGGCAATTCAAACCTTGCACGGTTTATAAGAGAACCCGCAGGTTCCGACCTCGCGCCGGTCTTCGCCTGCCTTCAGATATGCATCGCCAATTCACGATCACAAACTGTCCGAATTCGGACAGTTCACTCGATCGACGCGCAACCCTCCGACACACGGCTGAATTCAAACACGCGCAAAGTGGCTTCCAAGCGAGGTGTTCGAATTCGGACACTCGATCGGTGTATCCCGGTTCACGTCGGCCAGAGTTTTTCAGTCCGGGCGCAAGCTCGCCTGAACGATACAGCGCTATATAAAGCGGTGTTACACCAACCGAGCGCGCGGAATTCGCCCGCTATTGGATGTGGATCTCCGAACGATTTATGAGCGGGCAGCCGCAGAGTCGTGAAATGCGAGGAAGCAAACTATGATGGCGCAACAGTTAAGGCGCGACTCAAAGCAGATCCACATTCGATATCTGCCGCTGGCCCGTTTCACTCGAGTCGAAGTTTAGGCACATGAGGAGATTGAGACGGTCGCGGAGTTTGTGAACATCCACCCCGTCGAGCACGAGCAGTGGAGGAAATCTGGGACCTCTGAAGGAAGAATGTGCGCATATCGTCGGCGCCGCTGCTGCTTCCCTTGGCTTGGTTCCGAAACCAGTATTCGGGTTTAGACGCGACCACTTTTACGCGTCCACGCCTGCGCGAACGCACAAGCATGGGTGGGCAACATGGAACTCTCCGTACTCGGCTGAGATCGCCATCGCTTCGATCGAACGTCAATAAAGCGCCTGTATGGCTTCACGTTGGATAGCTGTCAAAACAACCCGTATTTGGGTCGAACCATAGCTTCGCGTGGTTCGAGCACAGCACAGCACTGCACGACCGGGCCGGCAATCTGGCTCTTAAAACCGGCATAAAAATCTGACAAGCGCTGAGCGCTCATGAGTCGAGCGCCAATAGGCAGCAATCCATCTCGAATGCCCGTGAAACAATTATGAACGATTCTATGTATAGAAAATATCGTTTATAATCAATATGTTATGTTGACAAACAAAACTTGTTTCACGAAATGAGGTGCGCATAAGACTCAATCGCCCATCAACCTCGAGCAAGTTGGCCATTCGCGGGGACAAGCGATACAACACTTTCTGTGTTGTATCGAACAATACGATTCTCGTATTAGCCTGCAGACGCCTGAAATACCCCTAGGGCGTAGGCCATCGAACGAATCGCCCGTGAAGAAGTGCCGGCACAAGCGTTCCCACGCGGCGAAGACACAATCAAGCTGCGGCGCAGGACTAGCGGGCGCTATAGGCGCGCAGTTGAGCCAGACGCGTCCCCCGTGCCGGCTGATCAATCAATAGGCGGCCAAACCGCAGACGACAAACTCTACGCCCTTCGGCTCCGAAGAGGACCTTCGGGCCGTCACCGATGCACCGAAAAGTTCACTACAGACATGCCGGTATGACAAACAGCCGGCGGAAGCCATGCAGGCGGAGTTTCCAACCCGCCCAGCATCTCCGCCCCCGCATCCAAATAACGACCGTCCCCATCAGACCGCCCCCGACCCCCTCGCATGCATCGGCTGATAAACCTCCCCGCCCTTGAAGCGCTCGAGCCGCTCGCTGGCGACCGACAGTGCGCCGAGCGATGCGCGCCGCAACTGATGATCGTAGAGCGACACGATCGCCGAGAGCCGGTCGAAGTCTTCCGCCGCGAGTGCCCAGCAACCGGACGTCCGCCCGGTGTCGAACACGGCGCTCATCGTCCGGTCCGCGCGAATCAGCTCGTCGTGCGAGAAGTCGCCGTGTCCGGCTTCGGCAAGGAACTTGGCGAGATACATCGCCTCGGTGATGTGCTGCGCGGGCGCGATGTCCGGCGAGCCCGAACGCAACGCCGCCAGCGACATATGCGCCGCGAGCGCGAGTTCGTCCGCCACCGCGCGCGGGATAGGAAGCAGTTGCGCCTTGCTGAACCGCGCGCGCGTCGCCTGAGGCGAGCGCTGAAATGGAATAGTGCGTGACATACGAGGATCGATGGTTGACCTTTTCAGGTTAACGTTCATCGATCGCCGAATCTGAAGGGTGATGCCCGCGTTCCTGCTCGAAATGTTCGACGACCGCGATCGCCCGTTCGCATTCGTCCGCGTCGAGCGTGTGGATGCTGCACTTGTCCGGCTCGACGCCGATCGACTGCGCGAGCCACTTCATTCCCTTGGACCGCGCCTCGAAGACATTGCAGCCGTCGCGCCGGACCTTCGCCTGCACGAGCGGCTCGAGCACCGCATGCAGCTTCACTTTCAGATCGCGCAGGCGGGCATCGGCGAGCCGGCCGAGCGGAACGTTGCGCGTGCTGCGCGGAAAGATGCCGATCCACGCCTGGCAGTTCGCGCACATCCACAGCGGCCCGTGATCGTCGCGGTAAGGATAGGCTTCGTCGCCCGCGCGCGCGAGGGACGCGGGGGCGCCGCAGTAATCGCAATTCGGATGGGGTAGAGGTTTGACAGGTCGGCCGACACGCATTGCCAGAAACTCCCGGGCGGGAAAACCAATATAGCAAAACCGCCGGACCGGCTCGGAAACGTGCTGCCGCACAAGCTCCATGTAAGGCCCGATGTCATAGCCTGCTTAAGCAAGCGCGTTGGCAACATGTCTGTCACGGGCTCAGGCGGTGGTGCCGGCCGATCGGGAATTTACTTTCCGCGTGCGCGGTATACCGTGGGAGTGCGTACTGCCGCTACGCGCTTTCGAAGCCTACAGGCTTCACGCTTCCACAGATCTCCGTTCAATCAGAAGCCCGGAAGGCAATCGTCCTTTACGCCGGCAACCGGGTCTTTGCATGCGCGCTCGCAGGCCACGTCGCGGGCGCACAGTTCTCCATTCGGTTACTTGATTCAAGAGGTGATGCAATGAGAGCAACTTTTGTATTGGCAGCAACGGCTGCAAGCTTGTTCGCGATGAGCGCCGTCGCGCAGGCGCAAGACACGCAGATGTCGCCGGCACAGGGCGGCGCCGCGCAGCAAAGCGCGCAGGGCGCGACAACGAACGATTCAAGCTACGGCGGAGCGATGTCGACGAGCAAGTCCGGCAGCCCCTCGCGCGACGGCACGACCAGCACGAATCAGCTCTGCACGCCGGGCCTCAGCTGCAATATATATAGTGGTCAGTGAGTCAGCTCGACGGTAGGGCCCTGCCGAAAGGCATCGGTCTCATTCTTCGTCCAGTCGATCGCCCGCCATCACGCAGTCCCACGATGGCGGGGTGATGTCCCTCCGAATGCGTGGTTTTCCCCGGCGAACGTTCGGCCGATAGTAACGCTCATCACAAGACGGCCTCTTCGGCCACGCGTGGCGGTGGCTCCACACGACAAGCACACATCTGCGGCAACAGGCTACAACGCGCGGCATGCGCGACGCTCCTGATTCGGTGGCGAAATCATATCGCTGGCGCTCGCGGATCTCTCGGCCTCACATTCGTCGAGGCTACGTTCGTCTTCTCTGCATGAGCACATCTGGACAGCCGCATCACGCGGCCAGCAAGGAGGTACCGAAATGAGATCCCATCAAACGAAGCGCGCGATGTTCGTGGCGATTGCCCTTCTGACGTTCGGCGCGGCACGCGATACGACGCTCGCCGCGAACGCGACGGAAAGCGCCGACGCACGCCCGATCGACGGCGGATCGCTCACGTTGAACGTTCAGACGCCCGCGGGCGGAACGTCGCGCCTGACCTATGTCGATACCGACGGCTGGCGCCTCGACGAACGCGATGCACGACTCAAGCCCGCGGAGGGGCGCATCACGCCCGCGTCGACGGAACCGCAAAAGGAAGCGTCCGCCGGCGAGCGGCCGATGACCGTCTTCATCGACGGCCCCACGGGCTTTACCTACGTATGGACGCGCGATCAGGGATGGAAGTACGTCGGCCGGCTCTCCGACCGCAAGCGCTGAGCAAGTTCGTGATACGCCAGTCGCGCTCCTGCCTGGTCGCGGCGCTGCTCGGCGTGTCGCTCGCCGCGCATGCGCAGGCGCCCGACCCCGCCGATGCGTCGCTCGCCGATGCGCGGCGCGCGGTGCGCGTCGCCGACTGCGCGCGCTGTCACGGCAAGGATTACGACGGACTGGCCGCCCCGTCGATCGTCGGCTTTGCGCGCACGCAAAGCCGCGAGCGTTTCATCGCCGCGGTGCTCGACGGCAATCCGCCGATGGGCATGCCCGCCTACCGTGGCATTCCGTCGATCGAGAGCCGCATCGACGCGATATACGACTACTTCGCGGGCACGATGCCGCGTCGCGAGTGAGTGTGATCGATGAATCTCTTTACATCTCGACCAAAGCAACCAGACTTCAATAGCGCGCATGTCAGTAAGCGCGAACGGAGATTAATCATGAACTCCACTCAATCAGTGAGCGACGGCACCGGCTGGACCGACAAGCTCGACGACGCGACCACGCTCGCGATGCTCGTCAGGGAGATCGGAGCGCAACAGACGAAGCTTGCGGCGAGCCGCCATACGGGCCTGAACGGACAGGCCGATCGCGCGCAGCATCAGAAGCAGTTGCTCGGTGCGTTCGGGACGCTTCGCATTGCAGACGACATTCCCGACATCGCGCGATTCGGCCCGTTCGCAAAGCGCGGCGCCGAGGCCGAACCGATGTCGTATCGCGTCGCATGCCGCATTTCCAACGGACAGCCGTGCCCGCAGGCCGACACGGCATCCGATGTGCGCGGCATCGCGATCAAGTTCTTCACGGACGAGGGCGCCGAAACCGATCTGCTGATGACGAACGAAGGCGGGCGCTCGCATGCGCGCAACGCGGTCCAGTTCATGGCGGTCGCGGATATCATCGTCGCGCTGCTCGCCGAGGGGCCGGTGAGCGGCATCGCGCAGGGCTTGCGCGAAATGATGATGGCCAAGCTCGGGCCCGTCGAGGCCGCGCGCATCCTGGCGATCCTCTTCAAGGAAACCAGGGCGCATCATGTCGAAAGCGTGACGACGGAAGACTACTGGGGATCGGTCGTGCAACTGGGCCGCGCGGCGATCAAGTACTCGCTTCATCCGCATCCTTCGACGTCCCCGGGTACGAGAGCCGAACGCCACGGCGACAATTATCTGCGCGCGGACATATTCAACCGTCTGGAGCAAGGCCCGGTGAAGTGGCGGCTCGGCCTGCAATTCTTCGTCGATGAAGAAGCGACGCCGGTCAATGATGCATCGGTCGCGTGGAAATCGGATGTGGTGACGATTGGCGAGCTCGAAATCGATGCGCCGCCATCGCGCGAGGATGAGACCCGCATCGACCAGCTCGCGTTCAATCCGGGCAACGGCTTCGCGCCGCTGGGCATCACGCACGCGCGCAAGGATGTCTATGCCGCGAGCGCCGCGAATCGCAAGGGCCGCGGCGTGCTGTCGAGCGAGGAAGCGCGCATGTTGCTGAGCGCGCGCTGAACGCCGCCATCGCGCGACTGCGCAATATTGCGCGTCGCGCGACGCTTTTCTCCGATAATGGAACGCATTCAGGAACAGGCAACTGCGCCTTTCGCGTTCCATCGACATCGGAGCCCGCCATGCATCTCGCCGGCATGATCCTTCCGATCTTCGCCATCATCCTGACCGGATGGGTGGCGCGCGTCTCGGGCTACATGCCGCACGCGCTGGCGCCGTCGCTGATGCGCTTCGCGTACTACGTCGCGATGCCCGCGCTGGTGTTCCTGACCATCGCCGACGAATCCCTGCGCGCGCTGCTCGAATGGGGTTTTCTCGCGGCGTTCGGCGGCGGCTCGATGATCTGCTTCGCGCTCATGCTGCTGGCCGTGCGCATCGTGCGTCGCGAAGGTCTCGGCCCGAGCGCGATGCTCGCCGCCGCCGTCTCGATGACCAACACCGGTTTCGTCGCGCTGCCGATCCTGAAGACGCTGTACGGCAAGCCCGGCGTGCTCGCGGCAGCCGTGGCGACGGTGTTCATCGGCGCGGTCATGTTTCCGGTGCTCGTCGTGCTGCTGGAAATCAGCCGATACGACACGTCGCGCAAAATGGACATGGCTGCGCTGATTCGCCAGATCGCGACGAACCCCGTCATTCTCGCGACGATCTGCGGATTGCTGTGGTCGGTCATCGGCCTGACGCTGCCGGCGCCGGTCGCATCCTTTCTGACGATTCTCGGCGAAGCGCTCACGCCGTGCGCGCTCTTTGCGATCGGTCTCGATCTGACGCTGAGCGAATTGCGCGGGCGCCTGAATCTCTACGCGCTTCTGGCGGCGCTCAAGCTCGTGATCGTGCCGCTCGTCGTGTACGTGCTGTGCCTCGCGACGGGACTGAGCCGCACCGCGACCATCGCGGCGGTCGTCTGCGCCGCCGTGCCGACGGCGAAAAGCGCGTACGTGCTCGCGTCCGAGTACGACATCGAGAAAACCGTGGTCGGCGCAGTCATCTCGATGACCACGCTTTTCTCGATCGTCACCTTGCTCGCGTGGCTCTATATTCTCTGACGCGCTTTACGAGTCGCCGAGTTCCTCGTCGACATTGCGCTCTTCGTCGTCGGGCGGCGAAATGCCGAGCGCCTTGTCCCACTGCGGCTCGCGCAGATAGCGCTCGCGCAGGAAATCGACGAACGCCTTCACCTTGCTCGTCGATCGATGCGAAGTCGGATACACCGCCGACAGCCACAGCGGCGGCGCCGCGTATTCGGGCAGCACACGCACGAGGCGTCGTTCGAGCAGATCGCTCGCGGCGACCATCGTCGGCAGATAGACGACACCCGCGCCCGCGCGCGCGAATTCGAGCAGCAGGTGCACGCTGTTCGTCTTCAACACGGGGTTGAGCGCGATTTCATAACACTCGTTGCCTCTCATGAGCGGCCAGTTGTCGCCCCACGGATAGTGCGCGTAACGCGCGAAATCGTGGCGCAGCAGATCGAGCGGCGTCTCGATGGCGGGCTCGTCCTTGAGATACGCGGGCGTCGCGCACAGCACGCCGCGCACCGGAAAGAGCTTGCGCTCGACGAGCAGATTCGAAGCGGGCGGATAGATTTGCAACGCGAGATCGAAGCCTTCCTGAACGGGATCGATCACGCGATCGTTCACCGTCACGACGAACTCGATGCGCGGATGCGCCTCTCGGAACGCGATCAGCGCCTGCGAGAAGTGACCGAGCGCGAAGCCCGGAAGCACATGGACGTTGAGCGTGCCCGACAGCGATTGCGTTTCCGCGCTGGCGCGCCCGGACAACTCGCGCACCTTCGAGACGAGCAGCAGGCAATCGCGATAGTAGGATTCGCCGACTTCGGAGAGACGCACCGCACGCGTCGAGCGATGAAACAGCGCGACGCCGAAATGCTCCTCGAGCTGCTTCACGCGCGACGTGACGACCGATTTCGCCACGCCGAGCTGCCGCGCCGCGCTCGCGAAGCTCTGCGCTTCGGCTGCGCGAACGAAGGCTTCCATCGACATGAAGAGATCCATGCTGTCTCCTGTTTCCCGGCGCTACGCCGCGCTCTTGCGGTAGCGCAGCGGCGTCGTGCCGAGCCGCCCGGAAAAGAGCGCCGTCATATGCTGCTGCGATGAAAACCCGCATGCGGCGGCGACATCCACGAGCGGCGCGTGACCTGAGCGCAGCATCCGCGCGGCGGCGTCGATGCGCTTTTCCAGCACATAGCGATAGAGCGAATGCCCGGTGCGCGCCTTCACGCCGTCGAAGACGACGCGCACGGGCAGATCGAGTTCGGTGGCGATATCGGCGCAGGAAAGACTCTGGTCGATGTTATCCGCAACATACGCTTCGAGCATCGCGAAGCCGGCATCGGTGAGCGCGGACTTGCGCTCGCGCGCGGCGCGTTCGAGATGCCGCGTCGTTTCTATCCACGCGAGCGTGGCAACGCATTGCATTTCCCACGGATCGATCCGCCGCGTGTCGGCGTGCGCCTTTTGCCGCGCATAGCGCACGAGATGCCGGATCGAGTCGGCGCCGAGATTGCTGCGGCTGCCCGCGCGGCGCAACGGTTCCGCGCTCTGCTCGCCGATGCGATTCACGAAGGCATCCGCATAACGAAACGCGATGAAGCCGTGCCGCACGTCGTGCGCGTCGATGCGCATGCTTTCGCCGCGCGGATGATAGGCGGCCGTTTCCGCGCGAAACGTGAAGGGCGCGGCGGGGCCGTCGTCGTAGCGCGTGTCGGAGACGATCGTGCCGAGCAGAAGGCAGATCATGTCCGACGAATTGCTCAACTCCAGCGAATAGGGGCGCGGGCCCGAGATGCAGTACTCGAGTCCGGGCACGCCCGAGACCGCGCTGAAGCGATCGATGCGGGCGGCCACGGCAGGGGCGCTCATGGTCGTGTCTCCGTTTTAATCGCGGCTTGCCGATGAACGCCGCTGTTCACGCGAGTATAGATGCGCCCGCGAAGCGCCTGCACGCGCGATGGGTCGCCATTCGCGAACGCCGCGTGCGCGCTTTGCGTCCCGGTGTTAACCCGTATCGAACTCGCGGCCTTCGTTAGCGGTTCGCCCGGAATCTGTAATCCGCGAAACCTGAAAGACCGGCGCGTGGCGTCTTCGTAACGTTCGCTCATACGACACGAACGACCCGGAGACGACGATGCAAACGCGGCACCCGAGATCAACGATACGAAGACGCCACGCATGCGCGCTCGCCATGCTCGGCGCAACCTGCGCGATGACGCCAGCGGCCGACGCGCTCGCCGCGGGCATTCCCTTCGCGACCGACCGCCCGCAAACCTGGCAGTTCAGCAGCGACTTCGAAGGCACCTATGATTCCTTCGGCCAGAACCTCGAATGGAATCACGACAGCCGCGCATTCGATTCGCAGGGCAATCAGGTCGCGGGCCCGGGCACCAACACCTTCGTCGGGTTATCGACGTTCATTCACTACTGGAAAGTGCCGTCGCTGCCGCATATGGGCTTCAACGCGAGCATCACGCTGCCCGCGATCCGCACACAAGGCTCGCAATACGCGGCGAGCGGCATTGGCGATCCGCTCGTCGGCGGGCTCGTCTGGTATAACCCCGCGCCCGCGACGACGCTCGGCTTTCAGGCCTACGTGCAGGTGCCGATCGGGCAGGACGCAGTATCGACGAATACGTGGTCCTTCTGGCCGTCCGTCTTCTATGACGACTGGTACGGACACCTGAACGTCGATCTGCTCATGGGCGGCATCGTGCGCGGACGCACGCTGCGCTCGGGCCACGACGATCTGAGCCCGGGCAACACCTTCCATCTGAACCTGCGTGTCGGCTACAGCATCTCGCCGCCCGACAGCCCGTTCGCGATTCCCTTCGTCGGTCTCGACTACCAGACGAGCGGCGGCACGTTCGATCAGACCGCCGCGATGCCCGTGGCGAACAGCGCGAGCCGCGAAACGACCGTGGGCATCGGCGTGCTGTTCCAGTTCAAGCCGAACAGCCTGCCGTTCCTGCACCAGAAGATGTACGACCAGCTTTCCATCCAGTACCAGCACTCGGTTTCGGGCCGCAACACGACGCTCACGAACGGAATCCTCGTGCAGGCGTGGCACTACTGGTGATAGGCGATGAATCTCAAGGAGACGAACATGAACGATATGCAAAGACCACCCGCCGCGTCACGGCGCAACTTCATCAAGGCCGCGGGAGCGGGAACGGCCGCCGCCGCATTCGGCGCGGTGTCGCTCTCCGCGCGCGCCGCGAGCGAGATCAAGTTCGACGCGGAATACGACATTGTCGTGTGCGGCGGCGGTGGCGGCGGTTTGCCCGCAGCGCTCTTTTCGCGCTGGCTGGGCAATCGCGTCGTGATACTGGAAAAGGCGGGCAGTGTCGGCGGCACCGCCGCGAAGGCTGCGTTCTGGTACTGGGTGCCGAACAACGAGCCGATGCGCCGCGCGGGCATTGCCGATCCGAAGCCCGATTACATGCGCTATGTCGCGCGTCTTTCTCGGCCCGAGCAATACGATCCGTCACTGCCCAAGCTCGGCCTTTCCGACTGGGAATACGAGATGTGCGAGGCGATCTACGACAGCGCATCGCCGGCGGCGGAACTGCTCGCGAGCAAGGGCGCGCTGCCTTACCGGCATGAGGCGGCGGTGCCGGATTACTGGGCCGAACTGCCCGAAGACAAGGCGCCGCGCGGCCGTGTGCTGTTTCCGAAGGACGGCCTGCCGAGCATGTCCGATGGCGGACGCGTCGCGATCCGCACGATGAGCGCGGCGGCACGGCGCGACGGCATCGACGTGAAGACGGGTTATCGCGTGCAGAAGGTGCTCGTCGATGAAGCGGGCGCGGTGATCGGCGTCGAATCGCTGACTGAAGAGGACACGGTCTTCCGCGTGCGCGCGAAAAAGGCGGTCATCTTCGCGACCGGCGGCTTCACGCACGATCCCGAGTTGCGCAAGAACTTCCTGCACGGCGCGGTGTACGGCGGCTGCGCTGCGCCGACCAACGAAGGCGATTTCGTGCGCATCTCGAGCGCGCTCGACGTGCAATTGCGCAACATGAATTACTCGTGGATGGCGCCGATATCGCTCGACAAAGCGATCGCGAAAGATGGTTCGCTCTCCGGTATCTTCACGCCGACGGGCGATTCGATGATCTACGTGAACAAGTACGGCAAGCGCGTCGTCAACGAGAAGCTCGCCTACAACGAAGTCTGCGCGACGTTCTCCGAATGGGACGGCGCGAAGGGCGAGTATCCGAATCTCGCGCTCATTGCGATCTGGGACCAGCAAGCGCAGGACCATTGCGCAAGCGATGACTACGGCAGCTTCATCGTACCGAAGGGATCGAACGACCGGCACGTGCTGCGCGGCAATACGCTTGCCGAGCTTGAAAGCGCCATTCGCGAACGCATGGCGAAGTACAAGAGCGCGCTCGGCAGCGCGGATCTCTCCAGCGACTTCGTGCGCAACCTGGACGCGAGCATCAAACGCTTCAACGGCTTCGCGAAGACGGGCGTCGATCAGGACTTTCATCGCGGTGAGCGCATCGTCGAGAAGCTGTTCAACGGGCCTGTATCGAAGAAGGCGGATCAGAAGAACGAGACGATGTACCCGCTGTCCGCGAAAGGGCCGTATTACGCGGCGCTCATCGTCGCCGGAAATCTCGATACCAAGGGCGGGCCGAAAACCAACTCGCACGCGCAGGTGCTCAATACGCGCGGCGAGCCGATCAAGGGCTTGTACGGCGTCGGCAATTGCGTCGCGTCGGCATCGGCGCGGGCTTATTGGGCGGGTGGCGGAACGCTCGGGCCGATCATCGCGTTTGCTTATCGCGCCGCGCAATCCGCTAATAGAGGTCAATCATGATTCGGATGGCTAATTTAATCGCCATGCTCGCTTTCGTGAGCGCCACGGCGCATGCGCAACAAGATCCGGTCGCGCTAGGCAAGAAGCTCACGACCAACAACTGCGCCGTGTGTCACACCTTCGGCAAGGGCGAACCGAACGGACAAGGGCCGAATCTCTTCGGGATCGTAGGCAGGCCGCTGGCGTCCGAGTCGGGCTTCAAGTATTCGGCGGGCATGAAGGCGGCGGCATCGGGCAAGGTCTGGGACGAAAAGCTGCTCGATGCCTGGCTCACCGATACGCAATCTGTCGCGCCCGGCAACGCGATGACCTATTTCGAAGGCGATGAAGCGCGGCGTCAAAAGATCATCGCTTATCTGCGCACGCTGCATTGAACTCACATCAGGAGACGAAAGCATGAACCCCATCACCATGACCGACGAACAGCGCAAGACCATTGCGCTCGAGTATCTGCGCAGGCTCGATCGCGGCGCACCGTTCTTCGATCTGTTCGACGACAACGCCGAGGTCTATTTCCCGAAGTGGGGCATCGCGACGGGCCGCGCAGCCTTCGAACAGCTTTTTGCGGACCTGGGCTCGATCGTCGCGAAGTTCAAGCACGACCTTGCGTATCTGAACGTGATCCAGCAGGGCGATACGGTGGTCGTCGAAGGCACGAGCTACGGCACGACGAAGAGCGGTGTCGACTGGCGCGCGGGCGTCACGCATGCGGGCCGCTGGACCGATGTGTTCGAAATCCGCGACTTCAAGATTCAGCGCTGCTTCATCTATCTCGATCCCGACTACGAGGGCGCGGATACGCAGCGCTATCCGTGGCTGGCGGACAAGCACGCACAACAGTAAGTAGTTTCCCTAGGGCGGCGATCGAGCACGCATCGTTCGGCAAACACGAACCTCGATTCATTGCCTCGCGCGCTCCGCAGCCCTAATCTTGATTCCAGCGCGGCACTGAAATTCGCCGCGAAGGATCGACGAAGACATGGAGACAGACATGCAACAGACCGTTCTCGGCAGCCTCGAAAACTATCGCAAAGGCTCGATCGAAATCATCAAGGGCAAGGCTTCGCATTACGTGATGTCCAACGTGTTCGAAGTCGCGAGCCATGCCGCGCCGTATGAAAAAGTAGTCGTGGGCAAGAACCTCAAGTACGTGATCGAGACGCTGCGCGCGGAAGGCGTGTCGTCGTGGTTCAGCGCGTCGCACGATGAATTCGTGGTCGCGCTCGATGGAGAAATCGACGTGCACTTCATCAAGCCGTCGGATGGCGCGCTCGTCAGCGAAGATATCGAGGGCACGGTGAAGCTCGAAGGCGAGCCCTCGGGCCAGAAGATGGGCTTCGTGCGTTTGCGTCGCGGTCATCAGGCATTGCTGCCCGCGGGCGCGGCGTATCGCTTCGAAGCGAGAAAGACCGGCGTGCTGCTCGTGCAGACGATTCTCGGCGCGCAATCCGTCGAGAAGTGGGCCGATATCTGCATTCAGTAACCGACATCTTTCGGAGCACAACATCATGGATCAAACCGTTTTCTTGCAAAGCGTCGTCGCGACCGACCCCGATGCCAACACCGGCTATCGCACCTTCAAACTCGGCGATTTCGAGTTCAGCCGCGACGCATATTTCGTCACGGTGAAGTGGCCCGCGCAAGGGCAGACGCGCTCGCATCAGATGCACGCCGACGACTTCCTGCGCGCGATGATGCGCGATGTCGCGTGGGGCTTTTTCTACGGCTGGGTCAACTTCGACGAAGTGATCGGCACGCGCAATCACTACGGCAAGGTCGACATGTACGCTGGCGCCTATAACGCGAGCTTTCGCGAGGCGGGTGTCGATTACACGCAGCAGTTCGAGACCCCGGTCATCATGGCGACCTTCAAGGCGATTCTGAAGGACTGGGTCAACGAAGGCTTCGATCCGTTCGCCGCGCCCGAAGAAACGGGGTCGGCATTCGGCGCGAAGCACGGTGACAATATCGCGGCGATCGACCGCACGCGCATCGCGACGAAGCGCATGCCGGGCCTCGAAGGCGATTCGCCCTTGCGCGACGACTTCCCGGTGAATCGCCAGTTCGCGGATGTGTCGCAGGACGAGCCGGAGATTCACGCCGAACCGGGCTTCGAAGGGCAATTGCATGCGTTCAGTCTCTTCAAGTATCTGTCGCGCTCGGATGTGACGTGGAATCCTTCGGTCACGTCCGTCTGCAAGCAAAGCCTGTTCTGCCCGACGACCGAGGAATTCGTGCTGCCGGTATTTCATGGCAATGACCGCGTCGAATGGTTCCTGCAACTGTCGGATCAGATCATCTGGGATGTCGCCGATAAAGACACGGGCGAACCACGCGCGCGCATCACGATGAATGCGGGTGATATCGCCGCGATGCCCGCCGACATTCGTCACAAGGGCTATTCGCAGAAGCGCTCGATGCTGCTCGTCTGGGAGAACGCGACGCCGGATCTGCCCAAGCGCTACGAAAGCGGCGAGCTTCCGCCGTATCCGGTCGCGCTTTAAATCCCCTACGCTCTTCCGCTTCACGACGGCGCCTTGAAAAAAGGCGCCGCGGGGAACGCTTCGTCTTCAATCTTCGACACGAGCAAGACATGCAAACGCAACTCTTCATCGATGGCCGCTTCGTGCCTGCCCTTTCCGGCGAAACGCTCGCGACCCTGAATCCGCACGATAACAGCGTGATCGCGCAAGTCTCGATGGCTGGCCGCGAGGACATCGATCGCGCGGTTCAGGCCGCGAAAAAGGCATTCCCGGCGTGGAGCGCGATGGCGGCCGCCGATCGCGGACGCCTGTTGCTCAAGCTCGCCGATGCGATCGAAGCCAACGCCGATGCGCTCGCGCGTCTCGAATCGATGGACACGGGCCACCCGATCCGCGATACGCGCAATCTCGACGTGCCGCGCACGGCCGCGACATTCCGCTATTTCGGCGGCATGGCGGACAAGTTCGAAGGCTCGGTGATTCCGGTCGAAGCGGGCTTTCTCAACTATCTGACGCGCGAGCCGGTTGGCATCGTCGGGCAAGTGGTGCCGTGGAATTTCCCGCTGATGTTCACGAGCTGGAAGATGGCGCCCGCGCTCGCGGCGGGCAATTGCGTCGTGATGAAGCCTGCTGAACTGACGCCCTTGTCGAGCCTCGCCATCGCCGAACTGATGGCCGAAGTCGGGTTTCCCGCGGGCGTCGTGAACGTGCTGCCGGGTTTGGGACACGTCGCGGGCCAATACATCGCGGAGCATCCGGAGATCGGCAAGGTCGCGTTCACCGGATCGACGGCGGTCGGCCGCAAGATCGTGCAGGCATCGAGCGGCAATCTGAAGAAAGTGCAGCTCGAACTCGGCGGCAAAGGCGCGAACGTCGTGTTCGGCGACGCCAATCTCGATGCCGTCGTGCAAGGCTCTGCATTCGGCATCTTTCATAACCAGGGGCAGGCGTGTATCGCGGCATCGCGTCTCATCGTGCACGAGTCCATCGCTGATGAACTGCTCGAGCGCTTCACGTCGCTCGCGCGCTCGATCCGCATCGGCGATCCGCTGGATCCGTCGACGGAAATGGGGCCGCTCACGTCGCAGATGCATCGCGACCGCGTGCTGTCGTATGTCGATGTCGCGCGCGAGCAGGGCGGACGCGTGCTCGCGGGCGGCAAGGCGCCGGATGCATCGGCGCTCGCGAACGGCTGCTATGTCGAGCCGACCATCGTGCAGGCGAAGCCGACGGATCGCGTGGCGCAGGAAGAAGTGTTCGGCCCGTTCGTCACGGTCAGCACGTTCGGCTCGGATGCAGAAGCGCTCGCCATCGCGAACGGCACCGAATACGGCCTCGGCGCGGGACTGTGGACGCGCGACCTGCAACGCGCGCATCTCTTCGCGCGGCAACTGAAAAGCGGCATGGTGTGGATCAACTGCTACAAGCGCGTGAGCCCCGGATCGCCCTTCGGCGGCGTCGGCGCGAGCGGATACGGACGCGAGATGGGCTTCGAAGTGATGCGCGAATATACTCAGGCCAAGTCGGTGTGGGTGAATGTCGACGCCAATATTCCGCCTTACTATCCGCGCTGAGCGCATCGGGAATCATGCAATCGTTCATCTATCAGGGCATGCCTTCGCGTGTGGTGTTCGGCGCGGGCAGCATCGAACATATCGAACGCGAGATCGAGCTTCTGGGCGCGCAGCGCGCGCTCATTCTTTCGACGCCGCCGCAGCGCGATCAGGCCGAAGCGCTCGCCGAACGCATCGGTTGTCGCGCGGCGGGCGTGTTCGCCAAAGCGGTGATGCATGTGCCCGTCGAGACCGCGCGCGAGGCACGCGAGTATGCGCGGCGCATTGGCGCGGACTGCGCGATTGCCATCGGCGGCGGCTCGACAACGGGACTGGGCAAGGCGATCGCGTTGACATCGTCGCTGCCGATACTCGCCGTGCCGACCACCTATGCCGGCTCGGAGATGACGCCCATCTACGGTCTCACCGAAGCGGGCCTGAAGAAGACCGGCCGCGATATGCGCGTGCTGCCGAAAACGGTTATTTACGATCCGGAGCTCACGGTATCGCTGCCCGCGTCGCTTTCCGTGACGAGCGGCATCAACGCGATCGCGCACGCGGCCGAAGGGCTCTACGCGCAGGACGCGAATCCCGTGGTGAGCCTGATGGCGGAAGAGGGCATTCGCGCGCTCGCAGAAGGCATCGGCAAGGTGGTCGCGAAGCCCGACGATCTCGATGCGCGCGGCGACTGTCTCTATGGCGCGTGGCTGTGCGGCGCGGTGCTCGGGAGCGTTGGCATGTCGCTGCATCACAAGCTGTGCCACACGCTCGGCGGCACGTTCAATTTGCCGCACGCGGAAACGCATACGATCGTGCTGCCGCACGCGCTCGCCTATAACCGGGATGCGACGCCCGACGCGATGAAGCGCATCGCCCGCGCGTTCGGCTCCGACGATGCCGCCCAAGGCGCATTCGAGCTCGCGCGCGCGAACGGCGCGCCGACCGCGCTGAAGGACATCGGCATGAAGGAAAGCGATATCGATATCGCGGTCGATGTCGCATTGAAGAGCCCGTACTGGAATCCGCGGCCGGTCGAACGCGCGCCATTGCGTGCGTTGCTGGAAGCGGCCTATGAAGGACGACGACCATGAACGAGTCACTCACGCACAACGTCACCGAAGCCTTTGGCCATTGCGCCGATGCGCGCACGAAGGAAATCGTCACCGCGCTCGTGCGGCATCTGCACGCGTTCGCGCGCGAAGTGAATCTCACGAACGATGAATGGCGACGCGGTATCGAATTCCTCACCGCGACCGGCAAGAAGTGCGACGGCATACGGCAGGAATTCATTCTGTTGTCGGATACGCTGGGGCTGTCCATCGTCCTCGACGACATCAACCAGCATCACGACGAAGCCGCGACCGAAAGCAGCCTGCTCGGGCCGTTCTATCGCGATGGCGTGAAGGAATCGGCGTTCGGCGCGAACATCGCGCAGAGCGAAGGCGAGCCGGTGTTCTTTCATGGCGCCGTCCGCGATGTGAGCGGCAAGCCTGTCGCGGGCGCGCTGATCGAAGTCTGGCAGACCGCGCCGAACGGCATGTACGAAGGGCAGGACCCGGAGCAGCCGGAAGGCAATCTGCGCGGCCGGTTCCGCACGAACGCGGACGGCGAATACGCGTTTCATTCGATCAAGCCGACGAGCTATCCGATCCCCACCGATGGCCCTGTCGGCAAGATGCTCGTCGCGACGGGCCGTCATCCGATGCGGCCCGCGCATATCCACTTTCGTATCGATGCGCCGGGCCATGAGCCGCTGACGACCGCGCTGTATTCATCGGACGATCCCTATGTGAGCTCCGATGCGGTGTTCGGCGTGAAGCCTTCGCTCGTCATCGATTACGTGCCGAAGGCAAGCGGCTACGACGTGGCGCGCGATTTCACGCTGATCGCGAAGGGGCGTGCGTGAACGCGATCTGCACGCTCGATGACGTGCCCGACGGCGGCGGCCTCGAAGCGGCGCCATCGGTTCTCGTGCTGCGGCGCGGCCGCGATGCGTGGGCGTATCGCAATGTATGTCCGCACTTCTCGATTCCGCTCAACTACGAGCCGGACGCCTTCTGGACCTACGGAGGCGGACTGCTGATGTGTGCGCATCACAGCGCGATGTTTCGCTTCGAGGACGGCGTTTGCGTCGATGGACCTTGTCTCGGCGCGAGCCTCCGACGCATTCCGATCCGCATCGAAAACGGCAGGGTGGTGATCGAGGAAGACATTGCCTGAGCATCTCCCCGCCGTTGCCGCTTACATCGGATGCGCCGCGACGAAGCTCTTGAACGCGCTGTATGCGGGCTTCGGCGTGAGGCCGTCGAATTTCAGAAGGCCGAATGCGCCTTCGCCGTGGACGGGATCGTCGTCGTAAAGCTCGTAAGCCTGAATCGACTCGATGTCATACGTCGATGCGAGCGCGACGAACTGCGCCATCATCGTGTTGCCGACGAGATACGCCGCGATCTGCTGATCGGTGCCGTAGTTCGGGCGCACGCCGAACTCGTTGATCCAGATCGGCTTGCCGAGCGCGTGGAGCGCGGCGAGGACGTTATGACATCCGGTGCCGCCGCACGCATTCGTGATGTCGCCCTGTTCCGAGTACCAGTGCCACGCGGTGATGTCCCAGTCGACGACCGGATGACCGATGCTGCTGTCCGGCTCCATGCCCGCCGCGAGCATCTGCGCGAAGCCGTAATGCAGCCACGTTCCGCCGCCCATGATGATCTTGCCCGACGTATCGACGGACTTGATGCCCGCGATCATGCCGCGAATCACGCCGCGCAAGATCCTGAACTTCATGAGATCGTATTGCTGCGGATAGACGCCGTCGACATTGCCGGTGAGTATCTCCGATTCCATCTCGTTCGTGACCTCGTAATACGGATAGCGCCGCGAGGTCGCGGTCTGTTGCCCGAGCGCGAAGCCGGCGTTATAGCCGTCGGTTTCGTCGTTGAACGTGTCGATGTTCATGAGCATCACCGGATACACGGTGACGCCGCCGGCCGCCATTGTCTGCGCGATGCCCGCGAGCTTGTTGGCGGTGCCCGCGCTATACACCTCATTGCGATAGAGCTTCGCGCCGAGATCCTGCAATTGCGAAAGCTGCAGGACGGGACTGGAGATGTCGTAGGCGCCGCCTTCGTTGTTGTGGCCGTTCACGCCGTAGAAGAGCCGCGCAGGCTGAGACGGGGCGATCGTGCCGGCGGCGGGCGTGGACGCGCCGCTTGCCGGTGCGGAGTTGCCGGCGTTGATGACCGGGCTGTTCGCACTGTTCGCACTGTTCGACGGTACGCTCACAAGGCCGGTGTCGGAAGAAGCGGGGCTCGTCGTCGTCTTCGAAGTTCCGTTGTCGGACGTGGGAGAAGTCGTCGTCGTAACGGACACGGCGGAAGCGGATGCGCTGCCGTTACGCGCGGCGTCGGTGGACGATCCGCTGCTCGCTCCGTCACTGCCACCGCCACCGCCGCCGCATGCCGCAAGCAAGACGCTCATCGAGGCCGCAAGCATGGCGGCCTTGAAGGAACGCGAAAGTTGGAAAGCCGGCTTGCCGGCGCGACTCAGGTTCATCATGTCGATGCGCACTACTAAATGGCTAAATTTTCAAGTCCACGAAGTAGGCGCACGTTCCGCGAGTCACCCGAGGAAGACGGGCGGACCGATGACGGACCTTCATCCCGCGAAAAGCGCAAGGACGTGTGGAATGCTCGTCGAAAGAACCCCGTGAGCCGTGCAGAGGACGGTGCCGCCGGAGGCAAGGGGTGAAGAGAAGACCGCGTGGAAGCCGGTCTCAATAGGGTTTACGGCAGGGAGGGGCGGGACTTGAGCGCTTCTTGCGCGAGCAAACGTTACCAGTGGGGCGATTCGGGAATTCTTACCCCGAAAGCGGCCGATCCGGCTCCAGCGCGGCGCCGCCGAGGATCGAGTTGGCGTCGGCGCGCGCGTTGTCGAGCTGCACGACACTCGCCTGACGCGCCGCGAGCGCGTCGCGGTTCGCGATCGCCGTGAAGATCGCCTTGTGACGCGGCAGCGACAGCGCGTGCGTGTTCGGATGACGGCTCGTGAGCTTGATCGATTCGGTAAGTGCGAGCGACAGCATGTTGCCGATATACGCGAGCATGTCGTTGTGCGTCGCCGTCATGATCGCGCGATGAAACGCCAGATCGGGGTCGAGCAGATCGGCGGCGGTTTTCGCGCTTTCCATGCGTTCATAGGCGGCGCCGATGCGCGCGATGTCCTCGTCGCTGGCGGAGATGGCCGCGAGCGCGGCGGCGGCGGGCTCGATGATCTGGCGCACCGTCATCAGCGAGCGGAAGAACTCGCCTTCGGGAAGATGGCTGATGGTCCACACGAGCACATCGGGGTCGAGCATGTGCCATTCGTCGCGCGCGCGCACGACGCTGCCCACGCGCGGCTTCGACACGACGAGCCCCTTCGCGGCGAGCACGCGCGTCGCTTCGCGCAGCACCGGACGGCTCACGCCATAGGTTTCGCAGAGCGTGGGTTCGGCGGGCAGACGCTCGCCCGGCCTGATGCCGCCGCTCACGATCCGCATGCCGAGCTCCTGCACGATGCGTCCGTGCATGCTCTTGCGTTGCCTGGGGTTGCGGTAATCCATGATGCGGCTCGAACGACGTCTAGTTTGCGGTCGTCGCGCGCATCGCCCGATATTCCCGCCTCACGATATCCATCAACTCCGCGACCGACGTATTCGCGCTGCGCTGCTCGTACGTCACGCGGCCGCGCTGCATCAACATGATGCGATCCGCGATATCGAGCGTTTGCGCATAGTTGTGCATGATCATGATGATCGAGAGCCCGCCTTTCTCCTTCAGGCGCATCACGAGATCGATGATGAGCGCGGCCTCGCGCGCGCCCATCGCGGCGAGCGGTTCGTCGAGCAGCAGGATCTTCGCATTCGAATGCACCGCGCGCGCGACCGCGATGGCCTGACGCTGCCCGCCCGATAAACGCTCGACGGGAAGATCGACCGAAGGCACGTGCACGCCGATATCGTCGAGACATTGCGCGGCGCGCTCGCGCATCTGCTTGTGATCGACGAGCCGCAATAGGCGGGCGGGCCCGCGCCGCACGATCTCGCGATTGAGAAACATGTTGTGATAGATCGACAGCGAATTCGCGAGCGCGAGATCCTGATACACGCATTCGATGCCGAGCGCGCGCGCATGATCGACCGACTTGAGGAGCGTCTCCTCGCCGTGCACGCGCAGCGTGCCGCTCGTCTGCTGATGAAAGCCCGTGAGGATTTTCACGAGCGTCGATTTGCCCGCGCCGTTGTCGCCGAGAATGCCGAGAATCTCGCCTTTGCCGAGCGTGAGCGAGACGCCATCGAGCGCGGTCACGGCGCCGAAACGCTTCACGAGGTTGTCGCCGCGTAGAGCGAGATCGTTCATCACCGTGCTCCCCGGCGGCGAATGCGCCCAACATGGATATTGAAGATCATCGCGGCGAGAATCGCGGCGCCGAGAATGATATTGAACGTGAACGCGTTGATGCCAATGAGCGTGAAGCCGTCGCTCAGAATGCCGAGCACCGCCGCGCCGAGCAAGCCGCCGACGATCGTGCCCGAGCCGCCCGTCAACGGCGTGCCGCCGATCACGGCGGCGGCGACGGCGAGGAACATGATCTGGTTACCGCCCGCTTGCGGATCGATCGACGTGATGCGAAAGCTTTCGAGTATGCCGGTGAAGCCCGCGAGCACGGCGGCGAGAACGAAGTTGCCGAGCCGCAGCCGGTTCACGTGGATGCCCGCTTCACTCGCGCCGAGCGGGTTCGCGCCCGCCGCCTGCGTATGCAGGCCCCAGCGCGTGTGCCGTAACAGCACGTGCATCACGAACGCGATCGCCACCGTCCAGATGATTTCACTGTAGCCCCAGGAGCCCATCACCGCCGCGAACCCGGGCGAGCCGGGCGTCGCGGCGGGTGTGCCGCGCGAGACGGTCAGCGTGATGCCGTTGATGAGAAAGAGCGTGCCGAGCGTCGTCACGAAGGACGGCAGACGCAAGTACACCGTCACCGCCCCGTTCACGAAGCCGATGATCGCGGCGGCGACGAGTCCCGCGACCACTGCGAGCCACATCGGCGCGCCCGCATCGTTCGCGAACACCATCATGAACGGCGCGAACGCGAACACCATGCCCGCCGACAGATCGATATCGCCACCGATCATCAGCATGATCTCGCCGAACGCGATGATCGCGACCGGCGCGACGTACTGAGAGAGATTGACGAGGCTCGCGTTGCTGAGCAGGAAGTCGTGATTGACGAACTGAAAGTACGCCGCGAGCAGCACGGCGACGAGCAGGATGCGCAACTCCGGCGCCCAGTGCGACACCCACGCGCCGCGCGGATTGTCGATCCGCGCGGGCGCCGCTGCTTTACGAGGTTCGTTCACCGTGTTCATCAGGACTTGATCGCGCCTTTCATCGGCACGATTTGCGGCTTGGTGGTCTTGCCTTCATAACGCGTCGATGTATTGAGGTAGGGCTCGACGGTCTCCTTCGTCACGAACTTGAGACCCGTGTTGATGTTCGCCGGCCCGACGAGCCCGCCCGACGCGAGAAACACGAACGCCTCCATCACCGTGTAGAAGCCCTGCACGTACGGCTGCTGGTCTATGGTGAAATCGAGGAAACCTTCGTGAATGAGCTGGATGGTCTGCGGCAGCAGATCGAAGCCGCCTCCGTGCACGCCCTTGGACGGCAGGTTCGATTCCTTCATTACCTGCGCGACGCCCTGCGTGCTGCCCGCATCGACGGCGAACATGCCTTTCAGGTCCTGATGGCCGAGATAGAACGACTTGATCTTCGAAAGCTCTTCGTTGACGGTCGCGCCGGTCGCCACGGTCTGAATGTCGATCTTCTTGCCCGACTTCTTGATCGCATCGCTCGCGCCGTCGAGACGCGGCTGGATGTTCAACTGCCCCGGCGTCGCGATGAAAAGCGCGACCATGCCGCTGTCGATCAGGCTCGCGATGCGCTCGCCCATCTGATAGCCCGACAGATACAAATCCTGGCCGATATACGCGAGCCGCGGATTGCTCTTGCCGCGCGGCGCGTCCGCGTTGTAAGCGAATACCGGGATGCCCGCGTCGAGCGCGGCCTGAATCGGCTTGTCGAACGCGTTCGGATCGACTATCGGCACGGCGATCGCATCGGCTTTCGCGGCGATCGCGGAGTTCACCGCGCGCACCATTTCGCCCGCATCGGACGTGGCCGAGCCGGTCCATTGATAGTCCATGCCGAACATCGCGCACGCGTCCTGAATGCCGTATTGCGTCGGCACGAAGAACGGATTCGTCGTTACGTGATTGACGAAGACGATCTTCCATTTCTTGTGCTGCGGAAACGCCGCTTCGGCCGCCTGCGCGGTCGAGATCAGGCCGCCTCCGCCCGCCACGCCGCCCAGGAGCGACAGTGCGGCGCCCAGCCCCGCGCCCTGCATGAGGCCGCGCCGGCCCGAACTGATGAGGCTGCCGCCGTCTTTTGCATCGTCATCCCGATTCTGCGCCATGTCTTCCTCCGGTCTCTTCTTCGTTGGTCGATGGGGTCGACTCGTCGTCGATCACGTTCAGATACTGGGTTTTCACGGCACGTCATTCTCACGCGGCTTTCCTGAACGAAAGAAGCAGGCGCGACAGATGACGATGCGAGCAGTGTGCGAGAGGGGCGATTCGAAAGCGCGGCGTTTTGAACTAGTAATTGGGATATGCGAAGTCCGCGCGTCGACTTCAATAGACAAACTATATGCATGACGTTTTGACGTTTCGATTAGCGTTTTCCCGGTACGTGCCCTCCATATAGTCATGCTATTTATAGGTTTTTCTCACACAGTGAGCAAAGCCATGAGCGCTCCTGAATCCAAACGCAAGCTTCGTTCGGCTGCATGGTTCGGCACCGCCGACAAGAACGGCTTCATGTATCGAAGCTGGATGAAGAATCAGGGCATTCCGGACCATGAGTTCGCGGGCAAGCCGGTCATCGGCATATGTAATACGTGGTCCGAACTAACGCCGTGCAATTCGCACTTCCGCAAGCTCGCCGAGCACGTGAAGCGCGGCGTGTTCGAAGCGGGCGGATTTCCGGTGGAGTTCCCTGTGTTCTCGAACGGCGAGTCGAACCTGCGGCCCACCGCGATGTTCACGCGCAATCTCGCGAGCATGGACGTCGAGGAAGCGATACGCGGCAATCCCGTCGATGCGGTCGTGCTGCTCGTCGGTTGCGACAAGACCACGCCCGCGCTCCTGATGGGCGCGGCGAGCTGCGATGTGCCGGCGATTGTCGTCTCCGGCGGTCCGATGCTGAACGGCAAGCACGAAGGGCGCGACATCGGCTCGGGCACGGTCGTGTGGCAACTGAGCGAGCAGGTGAAGGCGGGCAAGATCTCGATACATGAGTTCATGTCGGCGGAAGCGGGCATGTCGCGCTCGACGGGCACCTGCAACACGATGGGCACCGCATCGACGATGGCGTGCATGGCCGAATCGCTCGGCGTCACGCTGCCGCACAATGCGGCGATTCCCGCCGTCGATTCGCGCCGTTACGTGCTCGCGCATCTGTCGGGCATGCGCATCGTCGAGATGGCGCTGGAAGACCTGCGTCTATCGAAGCTGCTCACGCGCGAGGCGTTCGAGAATGCGATCCGCACCAACGCGGCGATCGGCGGCTCGACCAATGCGGCGATCCATCTGAAGGCGATCGCGGGGCGCATTGGCGTGAAGCTCGAACTCGACGACTGGACGCGCATCGGACGTGGCACGCCGACGCTCGTCGACCTGCAACCTTCCGGGCGCTTCCTGATGGAAGAGTTTTACTACGCAGGCGGCTTGCCCGCGGTGCTGCGGCGTCTCGGCGAAGCGAACCTGATCCCGCATCCGGATGCGCTCACCGCCAACGGCCGCACGCTCTGGGACAACGTGAAGGACGCGCCGCTTTATAACGACGAAGTGATCCGCCCGATCGAGAAGCCGCTCGTCGCGGATGGCGGATTGTGCGTGCTTCGCGGCAATCTCGCGCCCAGCGGCGCGGTGCTGAAGCCGTCGGCGGCGACGGCGGCGCTTTTGAAGCATCGCGGCCGCGCGGTCGTCTTCGAGAACTTCGACGACTACAAGCAACGCATCGGCGATCCCGATCTCGATGTCACGAAGGACTCCGTGCTCGTGATGAAGAACTGCGGGCCGAAAGGTTATCCGGGCATGGCGGAAGTCGGCAACATGGGCCTGCCGCCGAAGCTGCTCGCGCAAGGCGTGACGGACATGGTGCGCGTGTCGGATGCGCGCATGAGCGGCACGGCGTATGGCACCGTCGTGCTGCATGTCGCGCCCGAGGCGCGCGCGGGCGGGCCGCTTGCGATCGTGCGCGATGGCGACTGGATCGAGCTCGATTGCGACAAGGGCTTGCTGCGCATCGATATCGGCGACGATGAAATTCGCGCGCGCCTCGATGCATGGGCCGAGGCGCGCACCGAGATTCCCGAGGATCGCACTGGCTATCGCAAGCTCTATGTCGAGCACGTTCTGCAAGCCGATGAAGGATGCGACTTCGACTTTCTCGTCGGCTGCCGCGGCGCGGACGTGCCAAAGCATTCGCATTGACGCATCATTTGCGCGGCGTCCACGTGGCGATCGCGACGCCGAGCACCGCGACGCCCATCGCCCACCATGCGGCTGCCGGCAGCACTTCGCCAAGGAACACGTAGGACAGCACGGCGGCCGCGGGCGGCACGAAGAAGAACAGCGACGCCACTTGCGACACCTTCCCCGCGCGCGTCATGGCGAGCAGCAGCGTGATGGCGATCAGCGAATTGCCGATGACAAGATACGCGAGCGTCGCGATGAGCGTCGGCGTCCATTGCACTTGCGTGTGCTCGAAGAGCAGCGCCATCGGCGCGCAGAACACGAAGCCGACACTGTATTGCACGAGATTCGATGTCAGCGGGTCTTGCGCCGTGCCCAGACGCTTTTCATAGAGCATCGCGCCCGTGATGCCGATGAGCGCGCCGATCGCGAGCAACACCGGCCCGAGCGACTCGGCATGCAGCGGCCCGCGCGCGACGATCACGCCCGCCGCGCCCGCGAGACCCAGCAGCAGGCCGGTCCAGCGCCGCGCGCCGATCCGCTCGCCGATGAACTTCGGCGCGAGCACGCCGACGAGAATCGGCTGCAGGGAGACGATCAACGCGAGCACGGACGTGGCGATGCCCGCGGTCATCGACAGATAGCTGAGCCCGAAGTACATCACCTGCACGAGAAAGCCGACGACGACGAGATGAAGCCATGCGCGCGCATTGCGCGGCCATTGCGGGCGCTTGACCACGCACACGGCAAGCAGCACGCCGACGCTCAATGCGAAGCGTATCGACAGAAACGTGAGCGGCGATGCGTAGTGCAGCCCGGTCTTCGCTATCGGAAACCCTGCGGACCAGAGCAGCAGAAACACGAAAGGGCCGCCGGTCGTGAGCCAGCGTCGTTCGCTTTTGCCTTCTTGTTCGTTGCGGTCGATGTGCGGCGCTTGCGCCATGTTCGCGTCCTCGTGCTCGTTTGCCTGTTCGTTGGCTTGTGCAGCGAAAGTACCTGATTGTAGTGTTCGGGACGAGCTTGACGAAGTGTGAGACATTGCCGGATTTAGCCTGGACATTGATTCATGAACGACAAGACGAATGCAGTACCCGACAGCACGGCCGCGCGTGTCGCGATGTGGCGCGCGTTGCACGTCGAAGCCGATGCATCGCCGCATGTGCTGGAAGACAGCATTGGTCTCCAGTTGCTCGCGCCCGAGGCGAACTGGCGCGAGCGCGGTGACATGGACCCGCAGTTCACGCGGCCGTTTCGTGCATCGATCGTTGCGCGGGCGCGCTTCATCGAAGATCTCGTCGTGGAGCAGCTCGATCGCGGCGTGGCGCAATATGTCATCCTCGGCGCGGGTCTCGACAGCTTCGCGCAACGCAGGCCGGAGATCGCATCGCGCCTGACGATCTTCGAAGTCGATCCGCCGGGGCCGCAGGCATGGAAGCGCCGGCGTCTCATCGAGCTCGGGTATGGCGTGCCGGACTGGCTGCGCTTCGTGCCGGTGGATTTCGAAGCAGGCGAATCATGGCGCGAGAAACTCGTGATGAATGGCTTCGATGAAAGCAAGCCCGCGATCGTGGTCTCGACAGGTGTCAGCATGTATCTCACGAAGGAAGCGAACGCGGCCACGTTGCGCGAAGTCGCGCGCTTTGCGTCGGGATCGATCTTCGCGATGACGTTTCTGCTTCCGCTCGAACTCGCGGACCCTGAAGTGCGTCCCGGACTGGAGGTGGCGGAGAAGGGCGCGCGTGCGAGCGGCACGCCGTTCATCAGCTTTTTCAGGCCCGCGGAGATTCAGGCGCTGGCGCTCGATGCGGGCTTCAAGGAAGCGCGCCATGTTTCGGCGGCGGATCTGACGCAACGCTACTTCGCCGATCGCACCGATGGGCTGCGTCCGCCGGGGAATGCGGAAGAATTGCTCGTGGCGACCACGTGAGCCTGCGATGCCTTAGATCGATCTGCTGCGGTGCTGGAGATACTGTGTCGCATTCGACGTTGACGATTGTCGAGCCGCGGCGATAGCCCTTGAGTCTTTCAGAACTTAATCATTCCATGACGCGCGTATGACCGGCAAGCTCTTGAGCCTTCATCTTGCAAGGCGTCAGGAGCGATATGCAGTCGTGGCATCCCAGCAATCCGGTCGAACGTCGCCTGATGGCGGTGCATGATGATTGGCTGCGCTTTCGCAGCGATTCACGGGCCAACTTACTTTTCTGGCGAGTGAATGAGGCTGATCAGCGCATCCTCGCTGCTTACATTCAAAGACAACACAAGTTGTCGAACGCGGTGTTGCAACTGACATCTCGCTTCGATGACGCGGATCAATATCCTTTAGCACTTGCGCAAGAGATCGCTGCCTTCTACCCGGCCGCACGCGAAACGCGCATCGCGCCGGATGTCCAAGGCCAAACCCCGACAGCCGATCTGCTCGCGCTGACCGCCAGTCTGATGCGCCATCATCCGGACGTGTTGCCGGAACTGGTGCTGATCCTCGAACCTGAATCCATTCGCAAGCCCGCGCAGTTCGAGCGCTGGCTCGATCAGTTGCTCGGCATGATCGAGTGCGATGCATGGCAAGCCGAACGTCTGCGCATCGTGCTCATCGGCACCGAAACGGAGCCGCTGCCGTGGCTGGCGAAGCAGCGTCCTCATCAAGTGAGCGTGCTGCATGCGCGCTATCACATGGAATCGTTGCCGCGTGAACTCGTGGCCGAATCCGATGAGCGCGGCCCCGAAGCCGATTTCCGGCGCTTGTTCGTCGCGCTCAACGACACCATCACGAACGGCACGCCCGCGCGACTGGAAACGCTGCGCACGCAAGCGCTCGCCGTCACGCAACGGCATGCATGGTTCGATCAGAGCGTGGTCGTGCACCTGCTGGCGGGCGCGGCCTATCTGAATTGGAATGACTCTGCGCGCGCCCTATCCGCCTATGAAGCCGCCACGCAAGCCGGTCGACAAGCGCTACAGGTGGAACATCCCGCAGGCACCAAGCTCGTCATAAACGGTCTGTTCGGCGAAGCCTCCGTTCACTGGATGCAAGGCGACTTTCGCCGCGCAGCCGAACGCTATACCGAAGCCGCGCAACTGGCCGAGACCGATCAGGATGGCCTGCTCGCCGTCGAAGGCTGGCGCATGTGCAGCGAATGCTTCGCGCAACTGAGCCGGGCCGAGCCGACGATCGACGCGGGCCTGCGCGCACTCGATGCAGGCGCGTGGATTCCCTCGCCGATGCGTGCCAATTGCAACCTGCAAATGGTCGCGCAACGCATGCTGGGGCATGTGGGCATCCTGCATCGGCGGCGAAGCGAACTGACCTCACGTCTGACCGCACTCTATGGCGACGACTGGCCCGACACGATCAAACCCTTACCTGCCGAAGAAGTGACGCAGCGCTTCGCTGACGAGCAAAGGCGTCACGCGTAATGGCCCTGCTCGCGGTAAATCACCTCACGCCGGTCATCGGCATCGATGTTCACCTGATCCAGACGCCCGCCGGCATCACGCTGCCCTTGCCGCATCCGCATGTCGGGATGGTGCTCGATCCCGCGGAGTATCTGAGCCTGTTGCCCGAGGGCGTCGGCAGCATGGTCTCGATGGGCATGATGGCGATGGGCGCGGCCTCCATCATCAAGATGGGCATGCGCAGCCTTGGCGCCGCAGCGGTGGGCGCAGGCGCGATGGCTGTCTCGATGGCCGCGGGCGGCGGTGGCGGTCCCATCTATGTGAACGGCCTGATGCGCACCACCGCCGGCACGCAAACCCTGCATCTGCCCGGCCTGCATTTTCCGATTGGCGGCGTGTTCACGGGCCCGGACGCGCCCAAGCCCTCCGGCGACAGCGAATCGTTTCTCGGCAGCCTCAGCGTACGCGCCAACGGCGATCCGATGACCTACGCGTTGCTGCCCGCCCTGAGCTGCTGGTTCGCGGGCATGCTCTCACTCTCGCATAACAGCGCGCACACGAAGCGCAAATCGGCTTCACTGCCAACTTCGCTGATGCTGCCGATTCCCGCATCGCGTCCGGTATTGGTCGGCGGCGCGCCGGTGCCGAGCATCGCCGCGCTCGCGGGCATGGCCATGCGCCACGCAAACGCCCATGCGATGTCGAAGCCGCCGAAGTTCTGCAAGGTATCGAAGGCGATTCAGGATCGCCTCGGCAATGGCAAGTGGGGCAAGTTTCTCAAAGGCGTCTGTCAGCGCGCCTTTGGCGAACCCGTCGATGGCGTGACCGGTGAAGTCATCGTTGAGCAGCACGATTTCACGGTCAGCGGACGCTTGCCGTTGGTATGGAATCGCTTCTACGCGAGCCATGACATGCAGGCGGGACTAGCCGGACATGGCTGGCGCACGCCCGCCGACATCCGGCTCGATCTGTTCGAACACGATGATGCACTCGGTGGCATCGTCCGCTTTCCCGATACGCTGGTCGCCTTCGATCAGATACCGCTCGATGAAGGATGGCTGGCGCGCATCGTCGAAGGAATCGGCGGGCATGCGCTGTATCGTGACGGCGAACGGTTTGTCGTGCGCACGCGTGAGGGAATCGAATATCGCTTTCCGTTGCCCGCGCATTGGCGGCAGCGCGCGCAGGCCGCCGACCCGCAACGTCCGCTCGCGCTGTGGCTCGAACGGTTCAGCGATCTGAACGGCAACGCGTGGCGCGTTCAGTGGCAGGCGAGCGACTATTACCGCGCATCTCGCGAGCCGCTGCTGCGGTTCATCGAGTATGCGGGCGAGCAACCGACGGGCCGAGTCGTGCATTGCACAGTCGGCAGCATCGAAGGCCGTCTGGGCGAGATCACGTTGCACGACGGTCAAGGTCAACAGTATCCGCTCGTGCGTTATGTGCAGAACCACGAGGGCGGTCTGGCCGTGGTTCACGATGCGCTCGATGTGCCGTACTGCTTCGAGTACGCGGGCAGTCACGTGATGGTGCGTCACACGGACCGTAACGGGCTGTCGTTCTACTACAACCACACGCGGCATGAGGATGGCGTTTGGCGCGTCGATCATGCGTGGGGCGATGGCGGGCTGTACGACTATCGTTTCGAGTATGACCTGACGCATCACGAAACCCGCATCACCGATTCGCTCGGCGGCGTGACGCTTCTACAAGCCGATGAACGCGGTCTGCCCGTGATGCTGATCGATCCGCTGGGCGGCACGTCGAGTTTCCATTACGACGGACTGGGTCGCACCATTTCGGCCGTCGATCCGGCACGCAACAGGACAACGTGGACCTACGATGTCTTCGGCAACGTCGTGTCGCAGACACTGCCGGATCGAAGCGAAGTCTCGACCGAATACGACGACGATCAGCGGCCCCTGGTGATCACCGATCCTGCAGGCGGCCAGTGGCGGCAGGCGTGGGATGCGCGCGGCAATCTGATCGGGCAGACGACGCCTGCGGGCATCGTCACCGAATTCGGTTATGACGCGCGCGGTCAGCTCGTGCAGGTGCGCGATGCGGCGCAGCAACGCACCACGCTCGACTATGACGCGTTGGGCTATCTCGTTGGCGTGACCGATTTGCTGGGACGTGCCACTCGCCTGAAGCACAATACGCGCGGCGATCTGATCGAGCGCCGCGCACCCGGCGAGGAATCGGCCATTTATCGCTGGGATGCGAAGAGTCGGCTCGTGAGCTGCATACTACCCGGCGCGCGCGACGTGCGCTGCGCCTACGACGCCGAAGACAACCTCACCGAATACACGGACGAAGCCGGCCACGTCACGCGTTTCACCTACTACGGCCAAGGCCACCTGGCGAGCCGGACTGAGGCGGACGGCAGCGTCACCCGCTACCGATACGACACCGAAGAGCGGCTGATCGGCGTGACGAATGCGCTCGGACAGACATGGCATCTGAAACGCGATGCGGCTGGACGACTCGTTGAAGAAGTGGGCTATGACGGACGCTCGCGCCGCTATGCGTACAACCCGGCGGGCCATCTCACACGCAGCATCGATCCGTTGGGCAACGTGCTGGCGGTGACGTGCGATCCGCTCGGACGTATCACGAGCCGCACCGTCGAAGGCACCGGCGAAAGCGAAGCGTTCGCCTATAACAAGCGCGGCCAGCTGACCGAGGCGCGCAACATGCACAGCACGGTCGAGCGCGCTTACGACGCCGATGGACGCCTGACGGCCGAGACGCAACAGCACGACGACGCCACCGGCACGCTGGCATATGCCTATGACGCAGTGGGCCGTCTGAGCGAACAGAAGCGCACGCTGCGCGCCGACGGCAGCGCCTTCGAGCAGACGCTCGCGTATGCCTACGACGCGCTGGGCCAGCCGCAAACGCTCACGATCGACGATCACGAACCGATCCGCTTCACGCGGGACATCGCCGGGCGCTTGAGGGGTACGCAGTTCACCGACCACCTCGAACACGCATACGAATACGATCGCGCGGGCCGCTTGAGCCGTCACGCGACGCGTCGTGCGGGCCATCGCGATGATGAGACCAGTTTCCGCTATGACGTGAGCGGCAATCTGATCGAGCGCAGTGACAGCCGTTTGGGCGCGGATCGGTTCCGCTACGATCCGTTGGGGCGGATCATCGCGCATACCGATCCGCTCGGGCGCCTGAAGCGCTTGACCTACGATGCGCATGGGGATCGCTTCAAGCTTATCCACGACCATGCGCAAGGGCGCGAGTTGCAGCACGCGGAGGGTGCGCACTGGTGGCTGGATGCGGCGGGGCAACTCATCGAGCGGCATGATCGCGAACTTGGCGTGCAGCGGTTCACGTGGGACGCATTCGGGCGTCTGAGCCGATTCGAGAACACGTCCAACGAGCAGTGGACTTACCGTTATGACGCGTTGGGGCGGCGTATCGGCAAACAGGCCGGCGAGGTGAGGATCGAAGGTAAGCGGCACCGTCAGGAAGGCGCACGGACGTGGTTCCTGTGGGATGGCGATGCGATGGCCGGTGAGGTGCGGCAGGCATCGCATGAGCAACGCAGCGCGCGGTTCTATGCTTATCACTCGGGCAGCTTCGAGCCACTGGCGATGCAGATCGCCACGTCAGAGGGTAACGAGACCGCGAAGCGCCTGTACTACTACCAGAACGATCCAAACGGCGCGCCGGTGCGACTGCGCGATCAAAACGGCGACATCGTGTGGGAAGTACACTATGGCGTCACGGGCGGGATTGACCATGCTGAGGCGCACGGGATCGAACAGCCGATTCGGCTGCAGGGGCAGTATCACGACTATGAGTCGAACCTGCACTACAACCGGCATCGGTACTTCGATCCGCAAACTGGAAACTTCATCAGCCAAGACCCGATTGGACTCGCCGGAGGCCTCAATCCGTATCAGTTTGCGCCGAATACGCTTGGCTGGGCTGATCCTCTTGGGCTTGCTTGCGGTGACGCAGTTAGAGACCTTCCTTCACTGAAAGGAAAGTCAGTAGGGGAAATAGAAAAAATATTGAAGGATGCTGGATTTGAGCGGACAAACCCGGCAAATCCGAGGAATCAGCGTTGGAAGCATGGCGATGGTTCAGAGGTCCAGATCCATGCCTATGGAAATAAGAATGCTGGACCGCATAAGGCTGTCAATAATGCCCATGTACACAAATCCGTGGGAAAACATGGGGAGCCAGGAACTAGTGAACTTGCGGATGATGGTGTGACGGTTGTATCACAATACTCAGACGCGGCCCATATAGGGATTCGAAATCCAAAAGATTTTCCAGCCGTTTCAGGGAGAAATCATGGAGATTAGCCATGTCTGCTGAATTCATTTTGAATTTTTCTGATGTGCATTGGTACGCTCAAAATAAAAATGAGATCGAATCTAAAATTCAATCTCTTCCCACATTCCTTGATAAGAAGGATCTTGCATATCGCATGTGTGGTATTGAGGAAGATAGTCGCGGGCGATGGGAGTATGACGTTCGAATATTTTTTAAAGCGACATTTATTTTTTTTGAAATTAGCGCTCATCCTGCAAGTATTGAAATGGATTTGAGGTCGCTATTTAATTGGGTGCGATCTCAAACGAAAATACTTATTTCCGATGAGGATGGAGAGGAATCTAGATGGTAAAAACATAGATTGATGTTGAATGAATTCATTCAACAGTATTTGTTGCCCGTCTGTGCTCAATATTGTCGCTTGCTGATCGAATGAAACACGGAGCCGCTGGTGCGGCCCCGTGTTTCATTCAGCGGTAATAATCATTTGCGCCGAAAGTATTCTGATGGGCTGATCCGCTCGGACTGAAATGTACGCATCACGCCAAGACTCCGCAAGAGGCATTTGCGGCTATTAAGGATAAATAGGGCCATCAGATTGATTTTAGAAATTCACCAGACGATCAACGTCTTAATAATCGAGGTGGTCTATACGAAGAGTGGACAGTCAGAACGCCTGGCGTAGGAAACCGCGGCGAATGTCGTATTGTTGTAGACAAGAGCATCGCCAAAGCGTATTACAGTCACGACCACTGCCAATCTTTTATGGAAGTAGATTTGGCGGGTTGGAAATAAGGAATGCTATTAAATTATGTTTGGATTTTTCCGGGGTCGACTCGGCGGATGATTTTCACGTAAAGATGAAAGAGTTGTTCGGCCTCCCGGATTTTTGTGGAAATAATTTCAATGCTTTGGTGGATTGTCTTACTAGCTTGAGGATCCCGGAAGACGGAATGACATCAATTCATCTTTGCCCAGACGAAAGCTTAATTCTAGAAATCAATGAATTTGATAGAATTCCTGGCGATTTGATCCATGATTTCATTTTATCTATAAAAGATGTGAATAAACGGTGCGTTATGTTTGGGGAGGAGCCTTCAATATTTTTATGCATATGCTGATTTTAGAAATGGAGCTTGCTGAGGCTCTTGTTCAGTAGCGACGCGTTGACGCGCTGCCGTGATCGGAATTTTGCTTTGTCGACCTCGGCTGACGCTCTTCGCCTCCAACTCCGCGCCCTACCCCGCCACCCGCACCGCAACATCAGCCGCGGCAAGACCCTCAGCCATCCACTCCGGCGGCGCCGCATCGGTAAAAAGCGCATCGATCTGACTGAGATGCCCGAGCTTCACGAGCGCGGCGCGGCCGAACTTCGAATGATCCGCGACCAGAAACACGGTGCGCGACTGCTCGATGATCGCCTGCGCCACGCGCACTTCGGCGATATCGAAATCCCTGAGCGTGCCGTCCTCCTCGATGCTCGAAATGCCGATGATCCCGAAGTCCACCTTGAACATCCGGATGAAGTCGACGGCCTGCTCGCCCACGACGCCCTTGTCCCGCGCGCGCACCTTGCCGCCCGCGACCATCAGCTCCGCATCCGACTCGTCCGCGAGAATGGCCGCCACGTTCAGGTTGTTCGTGATGACGCGCAGCCCCGCGTGCTGACGCAACGCGCGCGCGACCTCCTCCGTCGTCGTGCCCAGATTGATGAAGAGCGTCGCGTGATTCGGAATCTCGGACGCGACGAGCTTCGCGATACGCCGCTTCTCGTCGAGAAACATCTGTTGCCGCGCGGCATAGGCGGCGTTCTCGGAACTCGTCAGCGCGCTCGCGCCGCCGTGGTAGCGGCGCAGCAGGTTCTGATCGGACAGCCAGTTGACGTCGCGCCGAATGGTCTGCGGCGTGACCTGGAACTGCGCGGCGAGATCGTCGATGGTCGCGAAGCCGTCGCGGGCGACGCGGTCGAGCAGCGCCCGCTGCCTGCCGTTGAGTGCGTGGTCGGATGTCATCGAGTTGAGCGAAATCGCAAAAAAATGAAAAAATTGCCGATGCGCGCAGTGTACGACGAAAACATGCCCCCGACCGACGCCGCCGCCTTTCATGCAGCCACTGCAGGCGGCATCGCCGCCATCTTTGCGCCATCGGCACGCGGTGTTAGGATGATTGAAAACGAATATCGAGATTCGTTTTCGAACATAACTTGAACCGGCTGTCCGGAGTGGCGGCATGAGCCAGCGACGTTTTATCCTTGCCCTCGACCAGGAAACGACCAGCTCCCGCGCGATGCTCTTCACCCGTTCGGGCAGCGTGATCGCCAGCGCGCAGCGGGGGTTCGCGCAGCATTATCCGTCGCCCGGCTGGGTCGAACAGGTAGGTGTTCTTCACGAGCCCCGGCTCGAAGCATCCCTGGCCGAAGGTCGCGGCCTGCTGATCGCCGGCGACGCCCGTAAACGGTATCGCGGCGCCGAAGAGCGCGGCATCCGTATGCGCGATCGCCCCGCTCGACGGCACGACTTCCGGCAGCACGGCGCGCGGGATATCGAAGAGCGCGAGCAGTTCGTCGTCCCACTCGCAGGCGCGAATGTCGAAGAGCGCGGTGCGCGCGGCCGCGCGATCATTCAATGGCTGCGCGACGGCCTCGGCATCATCGAAAGCGCGGCGCAGATCAACGCGCTCGCCGCGCAATGCGAATCCAGCGAAGGCGTGGTGCTCGCGCCCGCATTTGCCGGGCCGGGCGCGCCGTATTGGGACCCGTACGCGCGCGGCACGCTGCTCGGCATGACGCGCGGCACGAACCGCGCGCATATCGCGAGGGCCGCGCTCGAAGCCATCGCGCTGCAGATGGTCGATGCGCTCGATGCGATGGAAGCCGATGCGGGCGTCGCCGTGAGCGAGCTTCGCACCGACGGCATTGCGTCGCAGAGCGATCTGCTGATGCAGATCCAGGCCGACCTGCTCGATCGGCCCGTCGTGCGCCCGCTGGTCACGGAAACGACCGCGCTCGGCGCGGCGTGTCTCGCGGGGCTCGGAGCGGGCTTCTGGTCGAGCCGTGACGAAATCACGGGCGCATGGCCACCCGCGCGGCGCTTCGAACTGGCGACGCCGCGTGACGAACGCGAAGCCCACATCGAGCGATGGCATCGCGCGATCGATCGCACCCGCGCGTGGGAACGCCCCGCCGATCACGCTGTCTGCACGGACTGACATGCAAACGAGAACACCACCTCACCGAGCGGCGCTGCTGCGCGAAGTCGATCAGACGCCGCTCTTCGATGTCGTCGTGATCGGCGGCGGCGCGAGCGGCCTCGGCACGGCCGTCGATGCCGCGTCGCGCGGCTATCGAACCCTGCTGCTGGAGGCCCGCGACTTCGCGAAGGGCACGTCGAGCAAGGCGACCAAGCTCGTGCACGGCGGCGTGCGCTATCTCGCGCAGGGCAATATCCCGCTCGTTCGCGAGGCGCTGCGCGAGCGCGGCCTGCTCGCGCGCAACGCGTCGCATCTGGTGCGTGCGCTCGGCTTCATCGTCCCGGCCTACAAGTTGGGCGACAAGCTGATGTACGGCGCGGGGCTCAAGTTATATGACTGGCTCGCGGGTTCGCTGAACCTGAGCGCGAGCCGCAGCCTCGGCCTGGCGGAAACGCGGGCGAGGTCGCCGATGCTCGCCGAGAGCCTGCACGGGCACGCATTGCGCGGCGGCACGCTCTATTTCGACGGCCAGTTCGACGACGCGCGCCTCGCCATCGCGCTGATGCGCACGCTGTTCGATCTCGGCGGCGTCGCGCTGAACAATGCCGTCGTGCGCGGCGTCGGGCTCGATCGCGCAACGGGACATCATCGGCTCATGGTGGAAGACGCCGAAACCGGCGACCGCTTCACGGTGAGCGCGCGCTGCGTCGTCAATGCGACGGGCGTCTGGGTCGATTCGATCCGCGCGATGGCCGAGCCGGGCGCCCGCCCGATCGTCGCGCCGAGCCAGGGCGTGCATCTGACTTTGCCGGGCCGCTTCCTGCGCAGCGAAAGCGCGATTCTCGTGCCGAAGACGGCGGACGGCCGCGTGCTCTTCGTGGTGCCGTGGCACGGGCATACGATCGTCGGCACGACGGACACGCCGCGCGACGACCTGCCGCTCGACCCGCGCGCGAGCGACGAGGATATCGACTTCATCCTCGCGACGGCCGCGGATTATCTGTCCGTCAAGCCGACGCGCGACGATGTCCTGAGCGTATGGGCCGGCCTTCGTCCGCTCGTGAAGAGCGACGGCAGCGCATCGACCGCGTCGCTGTCGCGCGAGCATACGATCGAAATGAATCCGACCGGCATGATCACCGTGACGGGCGGCAAGTGGACGACGTACCGGCTGATGGCGCAGCAGGTGATCGATCTCGCCGTGACGAAGCGGCTGCTGCCCGCTGCGCCGTGCCGCACGGCTTCGTTGCCGCTGCATGGATCGACGGCCGAGCAACACGGCCATTACGGTTCGGATGCCCCGCTCATCGAACGGTTGCCGGGCGCGGAGAACGTGCTCGTGCGTGCGAGCGGGCTCACCGAGGCGCAGACGCGCTTCGCGGTGCGGGCCGAGCTCGCGCGCTGTGTGGAAGATGTGCTGGCGCGGCGCAATCGCGCGCTGTTTCTGGACGCCGCCGCCGCACGCGGCGCCGCGCCGGAGGTCGCGCGGATCATCGCGGAGGAACTCGGGAAATCCGCGCAGTGGCAATCTGAAGAGGCCGCGCGCTTCGACGCGTTCGCGAGAACCTGGATGCTGCGATAGCGCCGGCAGGGCGCGAACCGCGCTTCGCCGGCCGCAACCGCATCAGAACGCGTGCCGGATGCCGACCATCGCGACGAACTGCGAAGGCCCCGACGGTGGCGTTCCGTTCCGCGAATCGCCAACCAAATAATTTCGTTCTCGCGTCTGAATGTTCGTTTTCGCGCATCGGCGCGCCGGGAGGACGTGCCCTAAGGACAACTCCTAGGATTTAACCGGCCATTACCCTTTGCGCGCGCGGCTTCCTACACTTCTCTCAAAAGGAGGAGGCGCCCATGTCAAAGCTCATTCACACGATGATTCGCGTGCAGGACCTGCAACGCTCGCTCGATTTCTATCGGAAGGCATTCGACCTCGGCGTCGCGCATCGGCTGGACTTTCCGGACTTCACGCTCGCGTATCTGCGCAACGACGAAACGCATGCCGAGCTCGAGCTCACCTGGAACAAGGGGCGCACCGAGCCGTATACGCATGGCGACGGCTACGGCCACGTCGCGGTGAGCGTGCCCGATGTGAAGGCCGAGCGCGAGCGTCTGATCGGCCTCGGCCTCACGCCCAACGATGTGCGCGAGTTCAAGAACGACGACGGCTCGCTGATCGCGCGTTACTTCTTCATTCAGGACCCCGACGGCTACAAGATCGAAGTCCTCGAACGTCACGGACATTACGAGTAAGCACGGCGGCACAAGGCGGCACCACGCCGGACCACATAAATAAGCTGTTGCAGCACCCCACAAGGAGAGAGACATGCGAGACACGATCATTCCGATCGTCGCGCAGCGGCGCGCGCACGATGATGGACATCATCACGACCATGATGAAATCGCCGCCGCCCCGCCCGGGATCGCGCTGACGCGGCGTGAATTCCTGCGCGGCTCCGGCGTGCTCGTCGGCACGATCGCCGCTACGTCGATCTTCGCGAGCCTCGCGCCGAGCCGCGTCTGGGCGCTCGAAATGCAGGGCTTGAGCACGCATCAGGGCGAAGTGCTGCTGCAGGTCACGCGGCAGATCTATCCGCATGCGACGCTCGATGACGCCGTCTATGCGCTCGTCGTGAAGGATCTCGACGCCAAGGCGAAAGCCGATCCCGCGGTGCGTCAGCAACTCGCCGATGGCGTCGCGCAGCTCGATGCCAAAGCCGGCTCCGACTGGACCAAGCGCGGCGCGAACGACAAGGCACAGGACGTGGCCGCGCTCGCGGGCACGCCGTTCTTCAGCACGGTCCGCAGCACCGCGGTGGTTTCGCTGTACAGCAACCCGATGGCCTACGCGCACTTCGGCTATGGCGCGTCGAAGGGCGATGGCGGTTATCTGCATCAGGGCTTCAACAATCTCTCATGGCTGCCCGATCCGCCCGCGAGCGCGAGCGGCCCAATCCCGACCGACAGTTGAAGAGCGTGCCTATCAAGCGACAAGCGGAGACCGACATGGATCAGGGTAACAAGGTGCAGTTCAAGCACAGCGACGGCAATGTCGTCGTCATCATCGGATCGGGTGCGGGCGGCGGCACGCTCGCGAATGAGCTCGCGCAAAAGGGCATCGACGTGGTCGTGCTCGAAGCGGGCAAGCTGCATACGCAGGGGGATTTCTCCACCTCCGAGTGGGAGTCCTTCAAGATGCTTTCATGGCTGGACAATCGCACGACATCCGGCACGTGGCGCGTCGCGAAGGACTTTCCCAATCTGCCGACGTGGATCTGCAAGACGGTCGGCGGCACAACCGTGCACTGGGCGGGCGCGAGCCTGCGCATTCAGCCGCACGAGTTCAAGGCGAAGACCACCTACGGCGAGATCCAGGGCGCGAGCCTGCTCGACTGGCCGCTCACGCGCGCGGAGCTCGACCCGTACTACGACCGCGCCGAAAAGAAGATGGGCGTGACGCGCACGAACGGCCTGCCGGGCCTGCCGGGCAACAACAACTTCAAGGTGATGTCGGCGGGCGCGGCGAAGGTCGGCTACAAGGAGTGCAACACCGGCCACATGGCGATCAACAGCACCGTGCGTGACAACCGCACGCACTGCTTCCAGCGCGGCTTCTGCTTCCAGGGCTGCCGCACGGGCGCGAAGTGGTCGACGCTCTATACCGAACTGCCGCGCGCGCAGGCGACGGGCCACATGGAGCTGCGCACCGGGGCGCACGTCGTGAAGATCGAGCACGATGCGCGCGGCAAGGCGACGGGTGTCGTGTATTACGACGCGGACGGCAAGCTGCAGCGGCAGCGGGCGCGCATCGTCGCGGTGGCGGGCAATGCGATCGAGACGCCGCGCCTGTTGCTGAACTCACAGTCGAGCAAGTTCCCGGACGGCCTCGCGAACGGCTCTGGCCAGGTGGGCCGCAACTACATGCGGCACACGACCGGCTCCGTCTACGGTGTGTTCAACGACAAGGTCGAGATGTTCAAGGGCACGACGATGGCCGGTCTCATCGAGGACGAAGCGGTGTTCGAGCCGAAGCGCGGCTTCGCGGGCGGCTACCATCTGGAGACGCTCTCGCTCGGGCTTCCCTTCTATGCGGCGTTCCTCGATCCGGGTGGCTGGGGGCCGAACTTCGCCCAGGCGATGGACGAATATGCCTACACGGCGGGCATGTGGATCGTCGGCGAGGACATGCCGCGCGAGTCGAACCGCGTGACGCTCAATACGAACGTGAAGGATCAGTACGGCCTGCCGGTGCCGAACGTGCACTTCGACGATCACCCGAACGACGAAGCGATGCGTCAGCACGCGTACAAGCAGGGCAGCGCGGTGTATGAGGCGGCGGGCGCGAAGTCGACGTATAACGTGCCGCCGTATCCGTCGACGCACAATCTCGGCACCGCGCGCATGAGCGCGAAAGCCGACGACGGCGTTTGCAATCCGCACGGCCAGACGCACGAAGTGGCGAATCTGTTCATCTCCGATGGCAGCCAGTTCACGACGGGCGCCGCGGAAAACCCGACGCTCACGATCGTCACGCTCGCGATTCGCCAGGCGGATTACATCGCGAATCAGATGAAGCAGCGCAGGGTTTGACGCGATTGCCGGTAGAAACGCGGGGGAGTAGCTTGTTGAGTTGGCCGTCGTGCGCGAGCATGACGGCCGGTTTTCCGGAGGCTATCGTCATGTGTCGGGTGTACATCAACGCGGATCCGATCCTCTATGAATCACGCACGCGGTCGCTGCGCATTCATGGCGTGATCACCACGGTGCGGCTGGAAAATCTCTTCTGGGACGTGCTGCAGGAAATCGCCGGGCGCGAGAACCTGACGACGAGCCAGTTCGCCGTCAAGCTCTACGATGAACTCATCGCGCTGCGCGGCGAGGTGCCGACCAACTTCGCCTCGTTCCTTCGCGTGTGCTGTCTGCGCTATCTGTCGATGCGCGAGGCGCAGCAGACGGAGGAAAGCGAGGCGGCGGGCGCCGTGGCGCTGCGGGTGCTGAAGGCGGGGTAGGGGCGCAGTATCGAGGGCCGGGTGAAGCGGTCGTGACGGCCCTCGCGGCTGGCTCTCAACGCGCCGCTACGATCTCCATCGCTCCATCCTCCAGCACGAGGCGCGTCTGCAAATCGCGCGTGGCGATCAGGCGATCGTTGACATAAAGCTCCGCTTTCATCGGATAGACGCCCTGGGTCACGCCCGGCGGCACGGTCAATTCGAACGTATTCTCGAAGCGCCCGCTCGACGCGTTCTGCGTCTCCAACGGCTTCGATCCCTGCTTGAACGGCGTGCCGTCCGGACTCGTGACGACGAGGCGTTCCTTCACCGTCTGCACTGGCTGCTCGCGGCCGTTCACCAGCTCGACCGTCGTGTTGATGAGCACCGGCTTTCCGCGCCTCGCGACGCCGTTCGTCTTGACGTCGTAAGCGACCACCTGCGGCTCGGGCGGAAGCTCGCCGCGCGCGCGGATATAGTCGCGGTCCGCCTGTGCCGCCGTCTTGATCTGACGCGAGCGCACATTGACCGCCCAGCAGCCCGCGCCGCCCAGCGCACCGCCCGCGGCGGCGCCGATCATGGCGCCCTTGCCGCCACCGGCCAGCGCACCGATGAGCGCGCCGATCGCCGCTCCGGCGACCACCGTGCCGGTCATCGAGCAGGGATCCTGCGCCGCCGCCGTGCTGCCCGCCGGGGCCGCGCCGGGTCCCGGCTGCGGAGGCGCCGCGCAGCCCGCGAGCAGCGATATCGCAAGGACCGCGATCGCGGACTTCTTCATGTTGTTGACGTTTCTGGCCTGCATTCCCCGTACCTTTTATTTGAGCGTGGTCTGTTCCGCGAGAACCTGATGTTCTCTTTCGGAGACGATCCGGGCGAGCGCGTCGATGTGCGGATTGGTCGGATCCATGCGTCGCGCGCTTTCCACGTACGTCCTCGCGACGTCGAAGCGGTTTTCACCGAGGGCCTTCTCGGCATCCCTGAGAAACTGGCGCGCCGCGCCCGCCTGCGAGGCTCCCGCGTTCTGCGCCGGCGCGTAGGCGGCAGGCTGCAATGGCGGCGCGGATTGTGCCTGTGCCTGTGCCGCCGTAGCCTGTGCCGCCGCAGCCTGCGCTGCCTGCGCAGCCTGCGCCGCCTGCACCGCCTGTGCGGCCGACGCGGCATCCGCCGCGCGCAGCATCTCCAGCCGCGCGTGCATATCGGACATGCCTTCGTGCTCGTGATCGAGCTTGTAGAGCTCCGTCAGCGCGGCGTTCGCCAGCATGACGTTGCTGGCATCGAGCGCATCGCTTGCCTTCTGTTCGACGGCCTTCGCCGCGGCCTTCGCCTGCTCCAACCGCTCCTTGAGGGACTCGGCATCGTTGAGCGCGGCGCATCCCGGAGACAGATTGCCGAATGCGTTGTCGGCGGCATCCAGCCGCTTCTCGTTCAGGCGGATGGCCACCGCTCGCAGCGCCTTCGTGCATTCGCGGCGAGTTGCCTGCGCCTCCGCGATCATCGTTTCCAGATCGCTTGCCTTCTGCGCGAGTTCACCCTTGCAGACGGCGCCTGCCGCCTTGCCCTGTTCCTGTGCCCCCTTCAGATCGCCGCTCTTGACGAGGTTGAGGCCTTGCTCGACGGCCTGGTTGCATTGCACCGTTTCCTTGTCCGGGCCGCGGTTCAAAAAGGCAGCGACGGCGATGACACCAGCCACGCCGAGCGCGACGTTGCGCAAGCCCTTGCCGCGCTTGGGCGTCGGAGCCGTCCGCGCCGATGGGCCAGCGGCGTCCCCACCGCCTGCGTCTTTCGCCTGCGCCGTTGCCCGCAACTCCGGTTCGCGCCGCGGCTGCTCGGGCACGGGCGCATCTGGCGCGCGTTTGGGCACGCGTTCGATCCGGCGCGCGGGCTTCGGCGGCTCCGGCGCTCGCGGCGCGGCAGCCGTGCGGTCGCTGGCGGGCGTTTGCACGGGCGCGGGCTTCGCCTGCGCCGGCGCTTCCGGCACGGCGCGCGCAGCCGGCTTCTGCGACTCTTGCGGCGCGGCCGCGCGGCCGGCGATCACGACGCCGGTCGCCGTCCCGCAGTAAGGGCAATAAGCGACGCTCGTAAAGAGACGTTGCTTGCATGAAGTGCACTTTTCCACGTCACGTTTCCTACATCGAGAGCGGCGGCGCCTGAGCGACGAGCGGCGGAACTGTCAGTTGCAGACTGCCGGCGAGTTCCTGCAGCGCCATGAGATCCGTCCACTCGGCGAGTCCCTGCCGCCATACCTTGGTCGATGCCGGCGCTACTTGCCCCGCCTGCACGAACTGCGCGATCTGCGCAGCGCTGTAAGGACCGTACTGCTGGCCGTTTACGCCGAGGAAATACTGCGCGGCGACGGGCGGCGGCGCGAAGCCGGGCGGCGCGGCGGGCGCGAGCGGCGGAGGCGCGTCGGGGGCAGCGCCCCATGCGGCGGCTTTCGGCTCCTGCGCAAGCACTGCGTCGGCTACGATCGGCCCGGACGAACGCAGCAGCGCATCGAAGGCGCCGGGCGTCAGCATCTCCGGCTTCAGCGCGTACTTGAGACGCGGCAGCTCGTCGTCGCCGGGCTCGCGGACTTCCCATTCGTAGGCATCGGCGTCGGACTCGCCGATGAGGGTCGTCCACGTCGCGAGTTCGTCCAGCAGGTGGTGCTCGTGACGGTCCGCGTCCTTCTCCGCGATGCCCTTGCGGCGCGCGCTTTCGCGCAATTCGCGCCTGGCTTCGGCGGCGATGGCGCTCGCAAAGCCCTTGCGCTCCTGCTGCGCGCCGTTGGCGTCGGCGACGAGCTTCGGCGTATAGACCCGCTTTTCATAGAAGCTGCACAGCGCCGACAACGCCACGGTCTGCAACCCGTCGAGCTCCGCGAGTCTTTCCTGCACGCGCGAGACGATCGCGCCCCGGTAGGTGACGGGCAAGCCGTTCTGACGGATCGCGCGCTCGTTGCCGATACGGCGGATGTCGCCGCGCGCCACCGCGAACTGATACTGGCCCGGCGGCGTCACGCGCTGCGTCGCGCGCGTGAGCACGCCCAGCATGATCGCGAGGATGAACTGCCTGAAGTCCTCGGCCAGACGGTTGATTTCATCGGTCGTGGGCGCCATCGGATGACTGAACTGCGTCGAGTCGATGTGCGTATGCGTCGGGCTCTTCTCATACTCCTTGCGATAGCTCGTGCGCCAGCTCTCCATGCCGCGCAGGATCGTCATCGGCACGCCGGAGAGTTCGCAATAACACACGGCGCGTCCCGGCTTGCCCGTCTCCACGATCGAAATCTGCGCCGGCGTGATGCCCGCATGCGTCGGCACGCATGCATCGATCTCCGCGCCGAAACGGCGATCGAACTCATCCGCGCGATACACGCCGATGAAGCACTTGTACTGGTCGGCGTTCACGGTGAAGTCGCCGGTGACGTTGCCATCGATCCACGGCATCGCGCACGCCAGCATCTTGCGGAAGACCTCGGCGCGCTGCGCGACTGGCATCTGCTCGAGCGCGGCGGCGAGCGGATCGCTGTCGTCGGCGGATTCGCTCGCCATCAGCCGTGTGAGCTGACGCTCGGCCATGCGCTTGACCTTGGTGAGGATCTCGATGCGCTGCTCCGAGTCGTTCAGCATCGGAAACAGGTGTTGCGAGCCGCCCAGATCCTTGAATGCCTCGTCCGCCCATTCGCGCAGGCGCGCCGAATCCGGCAGCGGCACATCGCGGCGCTCGGCGGCGACCGTGATGAGCGTGCTGTAGCGGTTGTTCAGATCGTTGACGAGGATTGCATTCGCATGGTTGAGCTGATGCAGCATCTCGATCACGTGATTGCGCCCGTCCTGCAATTCGCCGACGAGACCGTTCCACACCGCCCGGCCGTGCGAATCGATGCCCACTTTCGAGCCGAGCCACGCCGAAAGGTCGCCCATGAGCACGGCTGCCTCCGCCGCGGCTTTCGCGCGCAGATGGAACTTGAGCGCGTTGGCGATTTCTGTGCGCAGATGATCGAGGATGAGCGATGCCTGTTTCTCGCTGCTGCCGAGCGAGAAGCGCCGCTTCGTCTGCGCGAGGTTGTCGAGCAGGCGTTCGTATTCGCGCGTGCGGACCGCTTCCTTGATCTCGCGATAACGGTCCGCGTTCAACTGAAGCGCGGAGATGAGGCCCGTGCCGGGCGCTTCGAGCCGGTCCTTGATCTGCTCGACGAGCGAGAGCACATATTCGAGGCCGCCATACTCCTTGTTGTCGAGATAGGCGTACAGCTGGTCGCGGATCGCGCGCTTGATGCGCTCCAGCACTTCCTGACGACGCTTGATGACGCGGTCTTCGGTGGTGTCGGCGGTGGAGTCCTGGTCGCGCACGGCGTCGCGCTCCAGCTGCTTCATCGCCTCGCGGATCTGCGTGGGCCACTCGTCGCGCATGAATCCGGTGCGGATTCCGTCGATGCGCGTGGCCACGCGTTGCTCGATACCCGCAAGCAGCAAGCCCTGCTTGTCCTGCAGCAGATCCTCGGTGATCGCATAGTCGACGAACTCGCCGCTCGATCGCTTCAGCTCGACGGTCTTGTCGGAGAACTCCGGAAAGTCGCTGAACGGCATCGCGCTCAGAGCGGCATGCGCGGCCATGAAATCGTCGCGCTGCTTGTCGGTCGCGCGATTGGCGCCGAAGTCCGTGCCGCCGACGCCGAAGAACGCCTTGAGCATCTCGCCCGCCCAGCGATGCGTGCGCTCGTCGCGCAAGGCTTCCTGGCGCGTGTCGAGCACGGACTGCCCGAACGCGGAGTAGCGCTTCGAATAGGAGAGGCGCATGTCCGCGAAGCGGTTGCGCGGCACGAGCGCGTCGTGCAGGAAGTTCTTGTGCTGGGCCTGATTGACCGCGACCGAACGCTTGCGGCGCGCGAAGTCGCCCGAGGCGAAGTCCTCGAACAACGCGTCGGCCACCATGCTGTAGACATCCTGGATGTCCTTGGTGTGCTGTTGCGCGAGGTTGCCCGAATCGATCAGATAGACCTCGTTGTACGGCTCGCGCGGCAATTCGGGCTGGTCGACGGCGTCCCAGCGGCCGACATAGCCCTTGTTGCCCATCATCGCGGATTCGAGCTCCATCAGCGCCGCGTAGCCGTTCGCCTCGGTGCGGTCCTTGTTCTGCGCCGCATAGCCGGTAGGCAGGAACAGCATCAGTTCGACGTCGGCCTGGCCCACGCCGGTCTTCGCGAGCCAGCGTGCGAGGAGGCCCATGTCGAGAAACGCGCCCGAACCCGTTCCGCCCGCCACGGACCCGACGACGACGATCCGGAATTTCTTCGATTCCATGCGCAGGCCGAGTTCGACGAGCTGCTTCTCGTGCGACAGCCCGGACTGAAGCATCTTGAGCTTCGCGCGGATCTTGTCCCGGAGCTTCGCGTACTTGTCGAAGAGATAGAGGCGCGACACGGCGCGCACCTGTCCCGCGCCCTTCGCCGGATCGATGCCCAGTTCCCTGATCTTCTTCGGCGTGAGCGACAGCCATTCCTTGACGTGCGGATACTTCTCGAGCGCGTCGTCGTCACGGCTGTACTTGTCCATGTCGAACGGCTCGACGATCTTCTCGTCGTCCGTGAACTGCACGAGCGGAAACTGCAGATCGTCCGCCTGCGCCCGTCCGCTCTCGACCACGGCGCCGCTGTCGAGGTCGAACTGGATGAATTGCGCAACCGGAAAAGCGGTGAGACTTTCGAGCCGGTGCCGGCCGCGTTCGCCGCCCCACAGCGAGTTCAGAATGCGGCGGCGCACCCGCAACAGCACTTCCATCCCTGTTCCGCCGACACCGATGAACAGCGTAGGACGCAACTCGATGCTCTGTTCCTGCTTCTTCGCGGGATCGGTGCCAATGGTTTGATTGATGTTTCCTTGCATGTCTTTTTGGTCAGTCTTCAGATGGCGTGTGCTTGGAGGCGGGCTGCGTCGATCGACCGATTACTTGCGTCCCGACACGAACGTGAGAAGGAGCGCGACCACGGCGATCGCGCTGACCGGGCCGACGACGAAACCGTTCAGGAATTTCGCCGAGCTCACGCCGACGAGCACCACACCCGTCGCGAGGCTCGCGAGGAAGACGAACAGCCACCAGCCCGACGCGTTGGCGCGGGTGGGCGGCACGCGCTTGCCGACGAGCATGTTCGCGTAGGCGCCGCGCGCGAACAGGAACGCGATGAAGAGCACGAGCAGGATCGCGCCGCCGACCAGCAGATCGCGTGAGGACAGATCCGCGTTGATGACCGTCGTGTGGCTGGATACTTCGGTCGTGCCTGAAACCGAGCTGACGCTGGTGGTGGTCGTGGTCGTGCCCGGCTCGCTCGCTGCGGCGGTCTGCGGCGCGGGCAATGCGAAGCCGGGATTGTCCTTACGATCTTGTGCCACGTTGAATCTCCTGAGCCTCGAATGGGCGATGTTTGAAAAGAAAGGCGTTAAAGCACCGCGAGCGTGTGACCGCTGGCGATATTGGAGGGGATAGGCTTACCCAGCTTGCGCGCGATGGTCCCGATGACCTTCCCGTGCTCGTCCTTGATCTCGACGCTGGCGAAGGGCTTGAGCATCACGTTGCGGCGGCTCTGATCGACGAGGATCGAATAGCGCGCGCTTTTCCCGAATGCGAAAGCGAGGCCCGCCGCCGCGCCCACGAGCGCGAGAACCCCGAGGAGCGCGGCCACGACCGGCAGCAGCGGATACTGGATGCGCAGCAAGACCGGCACGATGGCGAGCGACGTGTGAACGCTCTTCGGCGCGAGGAAGATCTCGGAGATGGGGTCGCCGGGAAAATCCTTGCGCAGTTGCGCGGCGAAATCGTCCGACAGCGCGAGCTGCTGTCCGCTCAGGCTGAGACTGACGGACATCGGCACGACGACGCGCTTGCCCATCGCGGCGAGCGCCTGTGCCGACCAAGGCGACGGCACCTTCTCGACGGGCAACTGGAACCGCACTTCCACGACCTGCCGCTCGCCGGGCGCGAGATTCGCGACCGTTGCCGGCGACACCTGCACATCCGTGCGCTGGCCGTCGCGCTCGAGCGTGGCGTGCACCTGCGCTTGCTGAATGACGTAGGGATAGAAGAGGTTCTCGAGCGACGCCCGCAGCACGAAAGTCGGAACGACGCTCTTCGCATCGATATCGAGGACCAACGTTTTGCGGTCGTCGCCGAGGCTCGGGCGCACGTCCGGCATGTCCTTCACACTCTCGGGAACGAGCCGCAGGCCGTCGACATCGAGCGGCTTGAGCCGTGCCGGCGGGCGCGTGAGCACGCGCGACAGCCGGCCATCGCCGAGAATGCGGTCGAGCGCGGCGCCGGCGGGCTCACCGTAGGCGAGGGCGTAGACCATCAAGCCCTGCGCCGAATAGAGCTTGCCCTTCACCGGCATGCTCAGCGGAAACACGACGGTCTTCGTGATCGACGGATCGAGGTGAACGAGCCGGTAGAAATCGCGGTTGCGTTCGGCCGTGGCGGGATCGTTACCCGGGCTGTTCCGGTTGTTCGTGAAGATCCAGACGATGCCGGGCGTCGACCTGAACGGACCGATGATGGTCTTCGTCACCGCCTCGCGGAAGTCCGTGTCGGCGAGCGCCGGGCCGGACGCCTTGCGCGCCACGTCGAGCTGGCTCAAGGGCAGGGACGCCGCGCCTGTCTGCCGGCTCAGGAGTTTCGGCGAGACGTTGCCTGCGGTGTTCTGGTTGAACGCCAGCAGAAACACCGGATCGTCCTTGTCGGTGACCGCCTGCGCGACGGCCGCGACCAGGGGCTTGAGCCTCGATTGCGGATCGGCGTAGAACGGCTCCATCCATCCCGAGTTCTGCACGAGAAAGGCCTGCTGGATGCCCGCCGCGCCGGCGCTGCCCGCGCATGCGAAACACAGCATGGCGAGGCACGTTCGGATCAGGTGCTTCATGCGAGACTCCAGCCTTCGATGCGACGCATTTCCGGGTGCCAGGCCCATAGCCTGTTTTCGTGGACGAAGAGGCGGACGCGCCACGGCTCCGACAGGCTCAGCGTGTGAAAGGCGATTTCGTTGTCGTGGCCGTCGAGCCAGAGCGCGCCAGTGAGCCGGTCCTTCGAGCGAAGCACATCCGCTATGCCGGCGCCGCTCTTCGCGTGCAGGCGCAGGCCCACGACGCAGGCGCCTTTGTGAGATTCGAGAAGCGGCACGATGAAGTCGTCCGTCGAACTGTCGTCGCCGTGCTCGGGCTCTTCCCAGGGCGGTCTCGTCGATTTGGTCGAGAAGCGGAAGTTGATGCGGCCCGAGCAGGTGCGCGGAGCCGACACTTCCTGACACTCGAAGCGGGAGGAATCGATGCGGACGTAGACGTATATCTCCTGCGCCGCGTCGAAGCAGAGCTGCCACAGTTCTCCCGTGCCGGACAGGTAGGCGCTGCCGAAGCCGAATTCCGGTCTGATCCGGACGGGCCATGCCGAGAAAGACGCCTTGAAGTCTCCGCTGGCCAGCTTCTGCAGGCGCAGCACGCCGTTCGCGCACGGCCACAGGACGTTGCGTGCATTGGAGACCGGCAAGCCGATCTCGCCCGTATCCGCCGGCTCGTCGAGCGATGCGCCCGCGACGGCTTTGCCTTCTCCGTCGATGCCGATGAACGCGATGGCGCCGGCGCTATCCGTGGTCACCGCCCAGACGAGGTGTTCCAGCGCGATGGGCGAACCGGTCACCGGCGCGCCGCCTGCATACGAGAATTCGTACGTGAGCGCCGCTACGTCGAGACGCAGCGTGCAGAGCCCGGAGTCGGTCGGCACGTGGACGAGCGTGCTTCCCTGTTCGGCCGATCGCGCGAACTCGGCGCGCCAGGCCGCCGAGTCGATGCGGCATAGATCGACGGAGGTCTTCCCGGGTCCGCGCATGGGCATCCATTCGTTCGATGCCGGCAGATGCGCGTGCAGCCTGCCTTGCGCGGCATCGAATGCGACCAGCGCCGGCGCGCGCGTGCCGAAGCAGCCGGACAGAAAGTGATAGTCGCCTGCGGGCGGCAAGGGCATCGTCGCATCGGACGCGTCCTCCGCGCCGCGCGATCGGGCTTTGGCCAGATTCAGCGCGCTCGACGTCTGACGCAGGCCGCGAGCGTCGGTGACCGCCGATGTGTCGAAGAGCGCCTCGCCGAACGGCGGGAGCCATGTCGAGGCCGACGTGTCCGTCGCGACCGACAGCGGCTTGCCCGTCATCGGGGAATAGCGAAACTCGGGCGGATATCGCGTATCGCGGTGATCGCTTTCGACCGACATCCGAAAGAGCAGCGCGATATCGGTTGAAGCGAGTTCCGATGCTCGTTTGCCGCCCAGTGGAGTGTCGACGAGCGTGTAGCCCTGGTCGGACGTCTCCCAGACGCCCGAAGGCAAACTCCACGTGTTGTTTGTGCTCTGCATTCTCTTTCGCCTCTCGCGCCAGAGGGAAAGAAACGCTGCCGCTGGCATCTTGCGATCCGCGAACTGCCGCTACCCCTCGTGACATGGCCCAACTCTTGTTCTTTGTTCGAATGCCACTACTGCCACCTTTTTTCCTGCTGATGGCCGACATGCATGATGCGAACGCTTAAAAGCGTTATCGGCATCGGATGAGGAATCTTTAGGTTGATTCGGGGAGGAAGAGGACGAGCCGAGCGATGAATTCGCGGCGGGGCAGGCGTGATATGAACGCTGCCGAGGAGGTCATTCAATTATCGTATTGATAAGTATCGTGAATGGAAAGATCATTTTCGAGCCGGCTCGCCCACAGCGCCAGAACGCCGGCGTGGTCCTCACGTTCCGTTGCCATGTCCACCGCCCGCTTCCTGCCCGACGACTCCGGCCATGATGCGCCAGCGCTCGCTTTCCAGAACGGTCCGGGCGTCGATGCGTCCGAACAGGTCCAGGAGCGGTGCGACGAGACCCGTCCAGCCCGTCTGATGACTGGCGCCAAGCCCCGCGCCGTTGTCGCCGTGAAAGTACTCGTAGAACAGGATCAGGTCGCGCCAGTGCGGATCATCCTGGAACTTGCGGGTGCCGCCGTAGACGGGGCGTCTGCCATCCTCGCCGCGCAGAAACGTACCCGTCAGCCTACGGACGATCTCCTGCGCCACCTCGAAGAGCGTCATGTGCGTGCCGGACCCGGTCGGGCATTGAACCTTGAACTCGTCACCGAAGAAGCCGTAGAGATTCATCAGCGCCCTGACGATCAAAAGGTTCACCGGCATCCAGACCGGGCCGCGCCAGTTCGAGTTTCCACCGAACATACCGGTATTCGATTCGGCGGGCAGATACCGCACCTCGTAATCGAGGCCGCCGACATTGAGCACGTACGGATGGTCCAGATGATAGCGAGAGAGCGAACGAATGCCGTGCGGCCCAAGGAACTCATTCTCGTCGAGCAGATATCCGAGGACGCGCTCGAGCTTCCGCCTGTTCAGGATCGACAATAGCCTCCTTTCCTTATAGCCGATGAAGCCGGCATCGGTCGGCGCCACGTGGGCGAGCAGTTCGGGGTAGCGGCTTCGAAACTGCGCGATCAGTTCCAGCAGCTTCGGACAGCGCGAGACGTAATCGGCTTCGAAAACGGTCGACGCACACAGCGGCAGCAAGCCCACCATCGACCTCACCTTCAGGCGCATGGTCCGGCCATCGGGAAGCCGCAGCAGATCGTAGAAAAATCCGTCCTGCTCGTCCCACATCTCGTCGTTATGGTCGCCAAGCCGGTCCATCGCGTAGGCGATCCACATGAAGTGCTGCACGAACTTGAAGGCGATCTCCTCGTACAGCGGGTCATACTCGGTCAGGATGATCGCCATCTCCAGCATGCTCTGGCAATAGAACGCCATCCACGCGGTTCCGTCGGCCTGTTCGAGTGTTCCGCCCGTCGGAAGCTGCGCGCTGCGGTCGAACACGCCGATGTTGTCCAGCCCGAGAAAGCCGCCGGCGAATGCGTTGCGGCCCGAAGGGTCCTTGCGGTTCACCCACCAGTTGAAGTTGAGCATCAAGCCCTGAAACGAGCGTTCGAGAAAGCGCGGATCGGCGCGTCCCAGCGCTTTTTCGTACTTGTAGAGCCAGAGCGTGGCGGCGGCATGAACCGGCGGATTCACGTCGCTGAAGTTCCATTCGTAGGCGGGTATCTGGCCGCTCGGATGGACATACAGAATGCGCAGCATCAGAAGCAACTGCTCCTTGGCGAAATCGAAATCGACGAGCGCCAGGGAGATCGTATGGAAGGCCAGGTCCCAGGCCGCGTACCACGGATACTCCCACTTGTCCGGCATCGAGATCACGTCGGCATTCAGCATGTGAAACCACTCGGTGTTGCGCACATCGCGCCGGGCGGATTCGAGCAATGGATGACTCCGGTGCTCGCGCAGCCAACGCTCGAGATCGAAGTAGTAGTACTGCTTGCCCCACAACATGCCGGCCAAAGCCTGGCGATGCACCCGGCGCTTGTCTTCGCTCAGCGACTTCGGCGTCACGTGCTCGTAGAACGCGTCCGCATCGGCAATGCGGTCATTGAAGGTGTTCTCGAAGTTATCGAAGGGACTGTCCAACTTCGCTGAGCTAAGGCGTAGCCGGATGGTCGCGCTACCTTCGCCGGATACTTCGCACACGTAGCGCGCCGCGGCCTTCGTTCCCGACCCGGCCGGATTGACAGCATCGCGCTGCCCGGAGATGACATACGCGTGGAAGGCGTCTTTCACGTAGGGCGACGCGTTCGGTTGATTCCACAGACGCTGCGCGTTGCTTTCGTTCTCGGTGAAGAGCAGTTCGGTGGCGGCGTCGCAATAGAGCCAGTACTCGCCGAGATCATGATGCGTCGCACGAACGACGCCTGAACGCTCTTCGCATAGCGATGGCCTGCGATCGTCGTGGCCCCACGACCACGTATTGCGAAACCATATCGTTGGCAGGACCTGTAGCCGCGCGTCTTGCCGCGCGCGGTTGTGCACCGAAATGCGCACGAAGATATCTTCGGGGCCTGCCTTCGCGTATTCGACGAAGACATCGAAATACCGGTCGTCTTCAAAGGCGCCGGTATCGAGCAGTTCATACTCGAGTTCGTCTCGCGATCGCTTCCGGTTGGTCTCGACCAGATCGCGGTACGGATATTCGCGCTGCGGATACTTGTACAGATACTTCATGTACGAATGCGTGGGTGTGCTGTCGAGATAGAAGTAATACTCCTTCACGTCCTCGCCATGATTGCCCTCGCTATTCGTCAAGCCGAAGAGACGCTCCTTCAGAATCGCGTCGCGCCCGTTCCATAACGCGAGCGCGAAGCACAACTGCTGCCGGTCGTCGCACAAGCCGCCGAGGCCGTCTTCTCCCCATCTGTAGGCGCGCGAGCGGGAATGATCATGGGGGAAGTAGTTCCAGGCGTCGCCGTTGTCGCTGTAGTCCTCGCGGACCGTCCCCCACTGGCGTTCGCTGAGGTACGGCCCCCACTTCTTCCACGGCACCTGCGCAACGCGCGCATCGTTCAGGCGTTTTTCTTCTGCCGTATCGACGATCACAGGGCCCATGCTTTCCTCCGTGGCGGCGCGCCTGCCTGCGGCGAGACGAAAGCGCGGTTCTGCATCTTCAATAGCGCGTCAATGGCCAATGACCGCGAGCGCTTCGTGCATTGGCGACATCGATACGGTCACCATCCCGTCGAGCGGCGTATTCATTTCCAGAATCAGGAAGATTGCGATGGACGTGCACAGCGCGCCCAGGAACAACGCGATGGTGACCGTCGCATTCGCCGGCGTGAACACGCCAAACGCGCCAAAGATAATGCACAGCCAAATCACGAGCGTGATCAACAGCGCGGTAGGAGTCGAGCCCGCCGCCTGCAACAGGCCCAGTTCGCGCACGGCCAGTGCCTCGTCGGTCAGCTCGATCGCGCGCGCCTGTAAGCGCCGCTGCTTGTCGTTTTGCGGCGAGAGCTCCTCGATCCTGCGCTCCAGATCTTCCGCGCGTTCGAGTGCCTCGGGTTTGCGCAGCCTTGCCTGCTGTGCCGGGTCGCCTGACGCCACCTCCTGAACCGCCACGCTGACGATCTGTTTCAGCGTGCCGCGGATCTCCTGGGTCTGCGGCCCGTATTGCGCGAGCATGCGATCGAGCAGGATGATATTGACGGCATCGCGCGTCACGCTGGCATTCACCGTATCGAATGAGCTTTTCGCCGACGAAATCAGCAGCCCGAGCACCAGCGCGGCCATCGTGGCAATCAGGCCCGTCGCGAGCTTGACTACACCGATCGAGTCGTCGTCGAGATGGTGCGCCGGCAGCAGGGTGCGCAGATACAAACCCAGAAGTGCGCTACAAAAGACACAGACGAATATGATCAGGGCGACGATCAGATGGTTCATTGTTCGATCCTCCGTCGCTTCGTAGCGGCGGCGCCGCACCTGACGTGCTGCGCGTGTCGATCGCATCTGCGCGCGATGCCCGGTTTCGCAGGCAGCCCCGTTTCGATGAGAATCGATCGAGCACCGGCCTGGAACCGGTGCTCGCGCGATGACAGGCAGATCCGGACCCGGTCCGCATTTCGCCTGCTATCGAGGCCTCACGAACTGCGAGACAGACTTCGATACCGAGTCGCACCAGTCGTCCATGATCGGTTTGACCGACTCGAATGTAATCACCGGCATATTCGATGAGACGCGCTGCAAACGCTCGCCGGTATGCGTGCGCACGACCTTGGACAACACGTCCCCGGACAGGCTGTCCGTGGCAAGTGCCTCGACCAGCAACTTCGCCTGCTGCGGCGCGCCCGCGACGGTATTGACCGCCATCGTTGCGACAAAGGCCATGGGTACGACCTGATAGGGCTTGAGGCCTTCCGCCGTGCTGGCGACCCCGGTTATGGCCACCTGTAGCTTGACCACGCCTGGGCCGGGTGTTTCCACGACGCGCGTTCTCGACGCTATCGCCTGTCTCAGGCAGGTCGTGCCGTAGCCCCTTATCTGATCGATGGTCGCCTGACTGAGCTGATCGCTCGGTTCGGCTTTCGGGTACATCGTGATTGGCTCGACCATGACAGCGCTGTAGTTCGCGGGACTGAGCTTTGGATTGACGTACCGCAGGAACGTCTCCCCGTTGGGATCCTGGGTCTGCTGAAGGTTCGAGTAGTCTTTAAGGAAGCCTGAGTACTCGGATTGCGTGGGCGTATTGTTACTCGCACATCCCGCAACGAGCGTTACTGCGGCCGCAACCGCCGCGGCGCGAATCGTCTTACGCATAATGTCCTCCCTCGATTATTCGCTACATAGTTAAGTCGGCATTGACCCGCTCCTCTACACGCAATCGGGTCAGATGTAAGTTGCCGCTTCGGACTTCAATGCTGCGTAAGGTTTTCCGAAAGGTTACAACTCGCAGGTGGCTGCTCATTGACCCAAGTCAATATGTAACCAATAAAGTTTGGATTCCTCAATCCAAATTCACTACGTAACTACACACTGAATTCGCGAGGCGAGATTCGCAATCAGCGATCGAACCAGCGATATTGCAGCGCGAAGGAAATTTCCTTGTAATTGCCGCCCGCGCGCGTCACGAATCCGTTTGACAGCGCAAGCTTGGCGGCCCAGTTGCGGGCGAAGGGCGCAGCGAAGGTCAGTCCGTAGCGTATGTTGGACTGCCGGTCCTTATCGGGGCCGCCGTTCACACTGGTGCTGCCGCCGGCGGCGTAGCCGATGTCCGCGGCGATCCAGCGCCCCTGGCTGAATCCATAGCCGCCATGCAACTGGAGCGTCAGAAGTGGATTCTGACTACGCGTGTTGCCACGGAAGAAGCTGTTGTTGGTGGTAAAGAACCAGGTGCCGGCGGTGGCCTCGAAGAACCAGTTTCCCACGGGCTGCGAGATACCGATCTCCGGCTTGAACGCCCAGCGGTTGGCACCTATGTTGACGAGCCGCGACGGAACGTATTGCCCGGTGGGCGCGGACATCGTCAGGCTGAGACCGAACGAGCCCGAGGGAGCGTGACCCGCGAATTCCTCTGGAGACATCGCCCGGTTGCCGATCAGACTGACTGCGAAGCGCAGGCGCAGATCCCCCATGCCGGCCCGGTGAACCTCGGTCGGAGCGTCTATCACGTCGCCGCTGAGGTTGCCGCTCGTGTACGGAATCAGGAACGCTATCGATGCAGTGTGGCCCGCAAGCCCGAACGTGTGCTCATAACCGGCTGAGAAGGCGTTGATCCGGGCCTGAACATTGGTGACGGGCAACGACGGGTCGGTCAGAACGCTGCCGGTCAGATACGTGTACCCGACGACGATGAAGTTGGTGCCGACCGGCGACGCCGAATAGGTTCGTGGCTCCAGTTCCTGTCCGGATACCGGAGTTGCCGATGACAGAAGTCTCACGGCAATGAAGAGGCATGGCGCGCAACTGGGGGTGAGACGGCTCATTGTCAGTTGCCTCGATCGGTAGCGCGCCGCGCGTAACGAAGGCCATCGTACCGTGGAAGATGGGATCGCTGATGCGACGACTTGTAGGAGGCTACGGTAAAAGACCTGTTCTGAGAGCGCGAAGGGGGTATCTGCGAATTTTGCGCGTTGCTGGCACGATTCCGGTCACGCTGCTAGATTACCCGTGCAGCAGAATCGTTGATCGAGAGACTACGATGACTGACAAACACGCTTCCCCGCGTTCGCCCCTTCCTGCGCTCTTTATCATCGCGGCCATCGTCGCCGCGCTGGTCGCGGCGTTCGCCTACACGGCAGGCTGGCTCACGCCGCATCGCCTCACGCCGGCGAAGATCGTCGGCAGTCTCGCGCCGCCTGGCGGCGCGGTGCCCGGCTTCAGGCGAAATCATGCGAAAGGCATCTGCTTCACCGGCGACTTCGAATCCAACGGCTCGGGCGCGGCGCTCTCGAAAGCCGTGATGTTCCGGCCCGGCACCTATCCCGTCACGGGACGCTTCAACCTCGCGACGCCGGATCCGAAAGCATCGGATGCGATGGCGCGCGTGCGCGGCCTCAGCCTGCGCGTCGTGATGCCCGACGCCAGCGAGTGGCGCTCCGCGATGATCGATGCCCCGTTCTTCCCGGTCGCGACCCCGCAAGCCTTCTTCGAACTGCAACGGGCGCTCGCGAACAAGAACGATCCCGAGTCCATGCAGAAATTCGCGGCGGCGCACCCGGAGATCAGCGCGTTCGGTGCATGGGCGGGCAGCGCGCCATGGACGGGCTCATATGCCGAAGAGCGCTATAACAGCCTCAACAGCTTCATCTTCACGAATGCGGAAGGACAAGCTCAAACGGTGCGCTGGTCCTTCGTTCCGGCTGCGAAGGTCGAGAGCCTGTCACCCGATGAACTGAAGCAGAAGGGCGCGAACTTTCTCGATGCGGAGATCACCGAGCGCGTGCTGCGCGCGCCGCAACGCTGGGCGATGGTCGTCACGGTCGCGAATCCCGGCGATCCCACCGCCGACCCGAGCAAGGCCTGGCCCGAAGACCGCCACACGGTCGAAGTGGGCACGCTCGTCGTCAGGGCGATCGAACCCGAGCCGGATGGGCCATGCCGCGATCTCAACTTCGACCCTACGATTCTCCCATCGGGCATGCGTGTTTCCGACGATCCGTTCCCCGCCGCGCGCTCGGCTGCTTACTCCGTCTCGTTCAATCGGCGCAGCGCCGAGGACAAGGACTATCCGCACACGCCCGCGCAAGGAGCCACGCGATGAACGAGATCAACGCGCGGTTCTCGCCGCTGCAACGCGCCCTGCACTGGATCATGGCGATATGCATTCTCGCGATGCTGTTCATCGGTGTCGGCATGGTGTCGACGGTGAGGCCGGATTACCTCACGCTCGTATCGATACACAAGCCGCTCGGCGTCGCGATACTCGTACTCGCGCTGATTCGTCTCGCGGTGAGGATCACGCGCGGCGCGCCGCCGCTGCCCGCGAACATGCCCGAGCCGATGAAGCTCGCCGCGTACCTGTCGCACTATGCGTTCTATGCGCTGATGATCGCGCTGCCGTTGCTCGGCTATGGCATGTTGTCCGCGGCGGATTATCCAATCGTCCTGCTGGGCGTGCGCGTGCCTTCGCTGTTGCCGCATAGCAATTCGCTGCACACGATGCTCTGGAATGCGCATCGGTTTCTCGCGTTGTGTTTCTTCGCGTTGATCGTCGTGCATCTCGCGGCGGCGTTGTTTCATGCGCTCGTGCGGCGCGACGGCGTCTTTCACGCGATGGCGCCGTGGAAGTAGGCGTGTCGAGTCAAGGGCGCCGCTGCTGCACGACTTGCGCGAGCGCCCGCACGCCCGGCTCGATCAACTCCGCGCGTATCGCTGAAAAGCCCATGCGAAAGCACCGCTGACCATCGGCGGGATCGGCGAAGAACACGCTGCCGGGCTCGATCAGCACACCGAGCGCCTGCGCATCTTTCGCGAGGCGCGTCGCGTCGAGCCACGGCGGCCCTTCGACCCAGCACGACGCGCCGCCCGTCACCTTCGATGCGCGCAACTCCGGCAGATGCTTGCCGAGCGCGTCCATCAGCACTTCGGCGCGTTCCTTGTAGACGCGCCCGAGCTTGCGCAACAGCGTATCGTGGTGACCGAGCGCGAGAAAGGTGGCGAACGCCCGCTGAATGTACGCGGCCGGATGCCGGATCATCAGGCGGCGCAGCGCGCGCAATTCGCGTATCAGCGTGCGCGGCGCGACAACATAGCCGAGCCGCAGACCGGGCGCGAGCGTCTTCGACAACGAGCCGATATACACGACGCGCTCCGCCGTATCGAGGCTCTTCAATGCCGGATGCGGCGTGCCGGAGAACGAGTTCTCGCTTTCGTAGTCGTCTTCGATGACGATGAAATCATGCTTCACCGAAAGATCGAGCAGCCTGCGCCGCCGCTCGATCGGCATTGTCACGGTCGTGGGGCATTGATGGCTCGGCGTCACGTACACATAGTCGCACGGCGCGATCACGCTTTCATCGTCGATGACCGCGCCTTCTTCATCCACATCGAGCGGCACGATCTGCGCGTTGTGATGCTGGAAAATATTGCGCGCATCGGGATAGCCCGGGTTCTCCATGCCGACTTTCGTTTGTGTTCCGCACAGCAGATCGCCGATCAGATAGAGCGCCTGCTGACAACCGTTCGTCACGACGATCTCTTCGGGCATCGCGAACACGCCGCGGCGCGGCAGCACGCGCGTGCGAATCTGCTCGACGAGCGTCTCGTCATCACGTTCGATCAGGTCGGGCGCCCAGTTGCGGATTTCCATCACCGAGAGGCCGTGCATGCAGCTCTCGCGCCAGTCGCTCGTGGGAAAGAGCTCGGTATCGAACTGGCCGTAGATGAACGGATACTCATAGCTCTGCCAGTTAGACGGCTTGACGATGTTGCGTTGATTCGACGGCGCATGCCGGATTCGCGCGGCCCAGTCGGGATGCCCTTGTTGCGTCGGAATGGCGGGCGCGTCGGCTACGCCCGTCGCGGTGAAGCCGCGCTGCAGTTCGTCCGTCGCCGGATTCACGAAATGACCGCTGCGCTCGCGCGACACGAGATAGCCTTCCTCGACGAGTTGCTGATACGCGAGCACGACCGTATTGCGCGACACGTTGAGCTGATCGGCGAGCTCGCGGCTCGAGGGCAACGCGGAATCGGGCGCGATATGGCCGCTCAGGATCGCATTGACGATCATCTGGCGGATCTGGTTCTGCAAGCTCATCCCCGAGACCCGCGAGCGCTCGAAGAGCTGCGCCCAAAGCGTGGCGGTTGGGCGGGTCGGCATGCATGTCTCCTGTCATGGTTCTGGTGATTGTTCGATCTTACGTGCGGCTCGCTGCGTGCGCCAGTTGAAAAAAACTGTGCGATCGTGGCCGGTTTGGTGAAGGCACGCAACCCGGCCGGGTTGTAATAATTTTGCGGAATTGGGGATATCGCGGCGTTGACCGGAAAGCCCGAGGGGATAATCGCGATCTCGCATGCCGACGAGCGCCTGTTGTCGAACAGGAGTGAATTGAGAAGGATAACGAACGCATGCGTATCGGATTGCGACCCTTCCTCAATAAGCCCCCGAAATGCCCAAAATCCTTATTCTCAGCGTCAGCGCGGGCGCCGGTCACGTGCGCGCCGCAGAAGCCCTGTGTGCTTATGCGAAAACTCATCGGGCAGGCATCGAGGCCGTGCATCTCGATGTCATGGACTTCGTTCCCGCGAGCTTCAAGGCGCTCTATGCGGAGTTCTATATCAAGCTGGTTGCGCGTCAGCCCGCGCTCTGGAGTTACCTCTACCAGAAGACCGACAACGTTTCGCCGCGATCCTTTGGCGAGCGGATCCGGCGCGCCGTCGAGCGGCTGAACTGCCGGGCGCTGATGGCGGAAATCGGGCGGCATCGCGCCGATGCCATCATCTGCACGCACTTCCTGCCGGCCGAGTTGCTGTCACGCGAGCGGCGCATCGGTAACGTTCGCACGCCGGTCTGGGTTCAGGTCACGGACTTCGATCTTCATCGCATGTGGGTCGTGCCGGGCATGGAAGGCTATTTCGCCGCGAACGACGAGGTCGCATGGCGCATGGTCAACCGGGGCATTCCGACAACATCGGTTCACGTCGGCGGCATCCCCGTGATGCCCGCCTTCAGCGAGCGTTTCGACCGCGCCGCGTGCGCTCTCGAGCATGGCCTCGATCCCGCGCGGACGACGTTCCTCATGATGTCGGGCGGCGCGGGTCTCGGCGAACTCGACGCGCTCGCGGCCCGCCTGCTCCGAATGGACGGCGATTTTCAACTGATCGCCCTGGCGGGGCGAAACGAAGCGATGCTCGCGGCGCTGCATAAGCTGGGCGAGGCGCATCCGGGCCGCATGGTTGCGTCGGGATTCACGCCGAATGTGGAGCGCCTGATGGCCTGCTCCGATGTCGTCATCACGAAGCCTGGCGGGCTGACCACGTCTGAGTGTCTCGCGATGCAGTTGCCGATGATCGTCACCTCGCCGATTCCCGGCCAGGAGGAGCGCAACGCCGATTACCTGCTGGAACAAGGCGTCGCGCTGAAGGCTGTCGATCCGGTGGCGCTCGAATACCGGGTCCGCGCGTTGCTGGACGAACCGGCCCGACTGGAGGCAATGCGCGGCAGAATTGCAGCGCTCGCGCGTCCATACGCGGGACGGTTCGTACTCGACACGGTGCTCGACGCGCTCGACAACCCGGCCACGAGGGCGGCGGCATGAGCGCGCGCGTTCTTGTTCCGGGTGGGCGCACGGTGGCGCTCGTCGCGTGGGTCGTCCTGCTGGGTTTCTTCTTCGCCAACGTCGAGATTCAGATCGAGGGCAGCGCGGGCTGGGCCGCGAATCTGCCCACATGGCGCATCGAGCACCACTGGCTGCTCGACATCTTCTGGGGCGGCAGACCCATGACGGGATACCACGCATGGGTATTTCCCTTCGTCGCGCTGTTCTTTCATCTGCCCGCGATTTTTTTCGGCCGATGGTCGTGGCGTATCGAGGCGCGCATCATCGCTTGCATCATGACGTTCTGGCTCGTCGAGGACTTCCTCTGGTTTGTTCTCAATCCAGCGTACGGCATCGCGCGCTTCGATCCCGTTCACGTGCCGTGGCATATCCACTGGATCGGATTCGCACCCACCGATTACTGGACCATGAGCGCGGTTGCGCTCGTGCTGTTCGCCATATCGCGTGAGGGCGCATCGGGGTCAAGGCGATCGTCGCATGAGTAAGCCGTTCAATGTGCTCTTCTACGGCGCGGGGTTCGCGGTCGTGGCGTATGCCGTTGCGTCGAATGTGGTGAGTGCGCCGCGCGCGTCGCAGACCACGGACACGTCCACAGCGGTGAGGGTCACGCGCTCGCTCAACTGGGCGGAACCGATGATGTACACGGGCGTTGACAATCTGCATCGCATCACGCCGTCGCTCTATCGCAGCGCGCAAATCTCGGCGAACGACCTCCCGCAGTTGCGCGCGTTGGGCATTCGCAAGATCGTCAGCTTCCGCTCGTTTCATTCGGATGAGGACGTGCTCGCGGGAAGCGGCATCGTGCTGGAGCGCATTCGTATCAATACATGGAACATCCGGGACGAAGACATGATCGCCGCGCTCAAGGCGCTGCGCGATATCAATCGCGATGGTCCCGTGCTCATCCACTGCCAGCATGGCGCAGATCGAACGGGACTCGTGTCGGCGCTGTACCGCGTCGTGTATCAGGGATGGACGAAGCAGCAGGCCGAAGATGAGCTATTGCATGGCGGTTATGGCTTTCATCCCGTCTGGGCGAACATCAAAAGCTATCTCGAACGAGTGGATATCGAATGGCTGAGACGGCAGGTCGGCGTCGCGGCGGTTCATGCGTGAGGCGATCATGTCTACGAGACTGAGGCGAATGGCGCTGGGTATTGGCGCAGCGGTCGCGCTGTGCTGGCTTCTCGCTGCGGTTCTGATTTGCCTGCGAGGTCTCACCATGCCTTATGGAGACGCCGATGTCGCCGTGATCTTCGGCAACGCCGTCAAGGCAGATGGAAGACCGAAGTCCAATCTTGCGGCACGGCTCGACACCGCCTTGCAATGCCATCTTGCGGGTCATTGCCCGGTGCTTTTCGTGAGCGGAAGCATCGACGGTCCGGGTCTCAATGAAGCGACGGCGATGCGGACGTGGCTGATCGATCATGGCGTGGCGCAGGACGCCATCGTCGTCGATGAACACGGCGACAACACGCTCGCTTCGGCGCGCAATGCCGGCGAGTTCATGCGCGTTCATGGAATGACGCGCGTCATGCTCGTCACGCAGTACTACCATCTCGCCAGGGCGAGGCTCGCATTCGAGCGGACAGGGGCGCCTGTCGTGCTCGGCGCTTATCCGCATCGATTCCGGCCGATGGACGTCTATTCGAGCTGGCGCGAAGTGCCCGCATACGCCGTGTATTTCATTCGGCTCACGCTAGATACCGATGCGAGACCGGTTTCGTTCAGGCCGGTTCTGTTCCTGTTGAAGCTTTTTTCGAAGTCCGGATAACGGCATTGGACCGCGCAATGCGACGCGATCGATGGCGACCCGTGACGCCCCGCGGTGCAACGAGTTTTGACAGCGATTCATCGAATTCGGGCGTATTCTCACGCCTTGAGTGACAACAAGACGCGCGATCAGCCGAATGAACAAGAAGCGCACGGTCGTTGTCGTAGGGTTCGGGAATATCGGCCAAGCCTTGATTCCCTTGCTTCGCGACGCATTTCCCGAATGGCCGGTCACGGTCATCGACCAGTACGGCGATGAAGTACGAACGAGACTCGCAGGCCGTCTCGGCATCACGTTCATCGAATGCCGCGTCAGTGAAGCGAACTTCGCGGCCGTGCTGCAACCGCTCATCCAGGAAGGCGGCGTCCTGCTCAATCTGGCGCATGCGGTGAGCTCGTGCGCCCTTATCCGCTATGCGCAGCAAGCGGGCGCGCATTATCTCGATACTGGCATCGAACCCTGGCAATACCAGTTCAGCGCCGGCTCCGATACATCCAACTACGCGCTGCGCGAGCGTGTGCTCGAACTAAAGCGAAAGAGCGCGGGACGTACCACTGCGCTTGTTGCGCATGGCGCAAACCCGGGCTTCGTTTCGGTGCTGGTGAAAGTGGCGCTGCTGGATATGGCAAGCGTCGTCTGGCCCGAGCGCGCTGGCACGATAAAGCCGGCTTCACGCGCCGACTGGGCGCGTCTCGCCGCCGATCTCGATGTGCGCGTGATTCAGATCGCGGAATGCGATACGCAACGCGCCTTGCTCACGCGTGATGCCGATACCTTCGTGAACACGTGGTCGGTGGATGGCTTCATCGCGGAGTGCCGCCAGGAGACGGAGCTCGGATGGGGCGCGCATGAAGGCGCATTGCCGGATGGTGCGCATGTACACCCCGACGGCTGTCGCGCGGCCATTCGACTCGCCACCCGCGGCCACGAAACCATCGTGAAGACCTGGATGCCGCAACGCGGTGAAACGTCCGGCTGCGTCCTGACGCATAACGAATCGATCTCGATTGCGGACTTCCTCACACTCGGTGATTGCGGCGAGCCGGTGTATCGGCCAACCGTCTATTACGCGTACAGGCCCGTGGATGCAGCCATCGAATCGCTCGCGCTGCTCGATCGGCCCAGCGAACAGCGCGTACTGAAGGATGAACTCGTCGATGGCATCGATGAACTCGGCGTCCTGCTCATGAGCGGCCGGGGCGCGTCGCTGTGGCTCGGGTCCGCGCTATCGATACAGCGCACGCGAACGCTCGCGCCGTTGAACAATGCGACGAGTCTGCAAGTGGTGTCGAGCATCATCGGCGGCATCAAGTGGATGCTCGATCATCCCGATGAAGGCGTCGTCGAATCGGATGAACTCGATCACGCCGCGCTCTTCGATTCGGTTGCGCGCTTCTGGGAGCCGATTCAACGCCGCTACACGAACTGGCGCCCCGATCCTCTGCGTCACAAGCTCACGTTCGACGAATTCCTGCAAGCGGGCACCTCGCTCGAAAGGGTTCTCGAGAGTGAAGGCGCGTCGACGCATCCTGCATAAGGCATCGCAGCACATCATGGAACGTGTTCCGCAATCTCCGCGGCCGGACTGGCCGCAACGACTCGAATCGATCGGATTCCATTTTCATTCGCTCGATGAGAACAACGTCCCGCAACCAGTGGATCAGCACACATTCGTCTATTGGCGAGAGGATATTGCGTATCGGTTTTCCGAAGCGGAGATCGAACGTATCTATGCGGCCGCTCTGGAACTGAACCAACGCTGCCTCGACGCCGTCGAGCATGTGATCAATAGCAATCTGTTTCATAAGCTCGGCATTTCATCGCGGTTCGCGCAGTGGATCCGCGCATCGTGGGAGCGGGACGATCCCACACTCTTTGGCCGGTTCGACTTCACGATCGGCGCGGACGGGGCGCCGAAGATGTACGAGTTCAATGCCGATACACCGACCTCGATCATCGAGGCGAGTCTCGCGCAGTGGTTCTGGAAGGAAGACATGCATCCGCGCGAGGATCAGTTCAACAGCCTGCATGAATCGCTGATCGAACGCTGGCGCTGGCTGCGCGCGCACTATGCGGACAGGAAGCTGTTGCATTTCGCGTGCATGTTCGACAGTCAGGAAGACATATGCAACGTCGAATATCTGATGGACACGGCCGTGCAGGCGGGCTGGGCGGTCAAGCTGATAGACATGACCGATATCGGCAGTGATGGACGAGGTGCATTCTTCGATCTTCAGGATGTGGAGATCGAACTGATGTTCAAGCTCTTTCCATGGGAGTGGATGGCCACGTCGGCGTATGCCACCGATCTGTTCAGCGATCGTTGCCGCTGGGTGGAGCCGCCCTGGAAGGCGGTGCTGTCGAACAAGGGCATCCTGCCAATCCTTTGGGAGCTGTTTCCGGGTCATCCGAACCTTCTCGAAGCCTCGTTTCATGAAGCCCATTTCAGCCGACGTGCTTATGCGAGGAAGCCGTTGTTGTCGCGGGAAGGCGCGAACGTGACACTCGTCACGCCCGACGGGCGCTTCGAGAACGGCGGCGAGTACGGCGAGGAAGGATTTATCTATCAGGCATGGGCGCCGACACCGCGATTCGGCGATCGATTCGTCACGCTGGGCGCGTGGATCGTCGACGACGCCCCCGCGGGTTTATGCGTTCGCGAACAGTCCGGTCCCATTGCGACGAACACATCCAATTTCGTTCCCCACTATTTCACTCGGACCTGAAGCACGATGTCGAAGAAGAATAAGCGGGTTCAGGACTATGGGATATTGCTTGGCGGGCAGACACATGCGCCTGAAGTGAAACCGGCCGAGCCGGAGCCGAAGCGGAAGAACAGCAAAAAGCCCTTGCTGGTGCTGACCGGCATTGTCGGGGCGTCCGTCGCGGCGATCGTGATCGGAGCGAATGACACTGCACCGGACGATCCTGTCGTGGATGTCGAGCGCACGCGCTACGCCACGCAGGAGGAATGCATCGCTGACTGGAATAATGCGGCGGACTGCCAGTTCGTCGATGGCGGCGCGTGGGAGAGCATGGCAGCGGATGCGTCGGACGTGTCCGTCGCGCAAGCGGACCCGGGAACCTACGACTCGGGATCGCATGGCTCATCGAGTTCTTCGAGCACATACCACTATCACAGCACGAGTCACGCGGCCGGCGGCTGGTATGGACCCTACTACACGCGCGACGGCGTCATCTATCACAACAACGGCGTGCAAACCACGGGCAGCGTGCCCCCGACGCCGCGCGGCAACACCACATCCCTCTCGATGCGCAGCAGTTCGTTGAGCTCGGACCCGAGCGCCTTCAGCCGCACGCCGCGCTCCGTCTCCTGGTCAGAGAGCCGCGCCATCTCGCGCGGAGGGTTCACGTCGAGCGGCGGCGGTGAGCATGGGTTCGGGGGATCGAGGGGCGGGTGAGCGGCTCAACGCATCGAAGCGTGCGGCGAAACGGGCAATCAACGCGCGGTTGTCATGGCGCCAGGGATGAAAGCGCGGCGAGAACCACGCGAACCATGCCGGCGCCATTCGAGTGAGCGCGCCTGGCTTCACGAACTGCTCGCGGAGCAGCCGTAACCAGCCCTTCACGTCGGATGCTTGTCCATCGTGCCGAATCAAGTCGAAGGTAGTGCGCCATAGCAGGCTCGAGAAGACCAGGGTGACGACGAGCATCGCGACGCAGCGCATAACGTAACGACGCACCGGCCCTTTCACGGCGTTCGTGAACACATCGAAAGCTACGGCCTTGTGCTCGATCTCCTCGAGCGCATGCCAGTGCCAGAGGTCACGCATGCGCGGATCCGCTCCGGCGAGGACGCGTGGCTCGCATAACAGGCCATTGGCGAACATCGCGGTGAAGTGTTCCAGGCAGACGGTGAAGACGAGGCGCATCTCCGGCGACAGGAAGCGTCGCGCGAACTGCTGCTGCGCCGCGACGCGCCGGTCGAGTTCTGTCACGGGCATTCCCTGAGCGCGGAGTCTTTCGTTATAGCGGGCATGCTCGCGGCTGTGCAGCGATTCTTGCGCGATGAACTCGACGACGTCATGCTCCAGCGAGGCATTGCCGCGTACGCAGCTTCGATGCATCCGGACCGTCTCGATGAAAGCCCGCTCGCCTTCCGGAAAGATAATGGACATTGCATCGTAGAAACGCGTGCGATGACAATCCGCGCCGAGCCAGAAGCGTGGAATCGGTGCTTCCAGGCTGAAGCGGATGTTGCGTCGCTGCAGCGGCGTGGCGCGAGTCAGACCTTCGATCATTGCTGTGAAGAACCGGTCTTTTTCGGCGCGCGAATGCGACTCGCGAAAACGGTCGCGAGACCATGAAGTGGAATTCCGGCAATCGCTAGTATGCCGACGATATCGCGCATACCGAACATCGCTACGAGCACGAAGAGTTGAGCGCAGCCGATCGCGAGCCACGCGGGCACGCCCCATGCGCGGCCATCGGACATGCCGCCGAGCGCCAGCGTGCCCGCGAAAACGAAAGCGAAGAAGACCCATTGCTGCTGTCCGGGCCACGTGCCGTCGCGATGAACGAAATACGCGACGGCGCAGAAGAGAGCCAGTCCACCCGTGCCGATCGCGAACGACGATACCGCGTGGCGGGTTTCGCTGAACGTGGGGGCGCGCAGGCCCGCATAGCGCATGAGCGGAGCCACGTTCGCCCAGAACGGATTGGTCGATGCCGTGGGCCTCGCCACGCCGAGTCGTACCGGCACGTCAGCCAGCTCGGGCTGGAATGAGCCGAAGAGCTTGTCCCAGAAGAGGAATGTGCCGCCGAAATTGCGGTCGCGGTACTCACTATTCTGTCCATGATGCACGCGATGATGCGCAGGCGTGACGAGAACATGGTCGAGCCAGCCCGAGCGCCCGACGATGCCGTTGTGGTTGTAGAACTGAACCGTGTAGTGCAGCGTGGACACCGCGATGAAGACATCGAGCGGGACACCGGCAAGCGCGAGCGGGATCGTCGTGAAGGGCAGTGTCGTGAGCGAGGAAAGCCACGCGTTGCGGATGCCGAGCGACAGGTTGAAGTGCTCGCCTTCGTGATGCACGACATGGACGGCCCACAGCGCTGCGAGCGTGTGATGAATGCGGTGCATCCAGTAGAAGCCGAGATCCCAGGCCAGAAGCGCGAAGAACCATAAGGCCGCGCGATGCCAGCCGCTCACCCAATGCAGATTCATGTGCCGCAGCACCCAAGCGAACACTGCGACCTCTACGCCGCGCAGGATCCACATCAGGATATGTCCGGAATCGAGATTGAGCACCACGTCGCGCCACGGGATCGCCCTGCCGTTTCGGTAGTGGGTGAAATACAACTCGGCAAGCACACACACGACCATGCCGAGCAAGGGAAGTGCCATTGAGTTCAAGAGCGGTGCTCCAGCGGCGAATTGAGTCGGGACGCGACAGCTTTCCTGCGATACGACGGCACCATGCCCCATACGGCGCAGGCACAGCTCAGACCGAGCGCGATTCCCGCAGCGAGATCGACGGCGAGATGACGCCGCGCCTCCAAGACCGACCAGGTAATGCCAAGCCCCCAGATCAGCGTGAATGCGGTGCGAAACGGGCGTTCGCGTTGCCACAGCGCGGCGACAGAGAGCGCCGTCAGCGCGCCATGCAGGGACGGAAGACAGTTATGCGGCGAATCGAATTCGGCAAGGAATCGCCATGCATCGGCAGCGCGTGAACCGAAAGGGCTCGGCGGATAGACGAGCGTCGTCGGCCAGAGCACGAATGCGATCGCGGCGATCACCGCGCAAAGTTGGGTGGCGCGCATCAGCAGCCTGAGACGCGGGGCCGGCGCGCAGAGATAGGACATCGGCACGAACGCGAAGAAGGACAGATATAACCAGATCGCGGACGCGTCGAATGGAACGAGCCGGTCCAGCGCATTTTCATGGATGAGATATTCGGGACGCGACGATAGCCGTCCAATGGAATAGCACAGGCCGACGGTGCCCCAGCCGGCAACCATCATCATCAGCCTCGCGAAGAGGGACGCGTCCGGATGCGGCTTCATGCGTTCCCCACGATCTTGCGCACGATGCGCCTGCGCTTGACCGATAAATCGACGGGTGGCAGCGAATTGTGCACGCGCCATTCTAGCCGTGAGCCATCCACGCCTTGACGCATGAGATGCGCGGCGAGGCGTTCACGGCATGTATCGATGCACGCGGACGATGCTTCGACGTGCAATGACAGTCGTGTCTCGCCGTCCTGAATCAGCCGATAGTCGGCCTCGAACGGCAGGCTTTGCGCGATGACGCGCGAGATGCCATCCGCGAAGACATCGACGATGGAATCGTCACGGCCGGGCAGCTTCAGCAGATCGTCGCAACGGCCCTCGATACCCGCGAGCGCCATCTCGTGACTGCCGCATGGACAGGGCGATTCACGCTTCACGAGAATATCATCCAGACGATAGCGGATGATCGGTTGCGTATAGCGCGAGAAATCGGTGACGATGGGTGTGAAACGGCGCTCATCGATCCACTGCGGTTCGATATGGACATGTGCGTCGTTCAGATGCAGCGTGCCGTGCGCGCAGGTCGCGCCCAGAAAGCCTTCGGTTGCCTGATAGACCTCGCCGACATCACCGAAGGCCTGCTTCAGGTAGGCGCGATCAAAACTCTCGAGTACTTCGGCGCCTGAAATCACCTTGTGTGGATGGATCGCGAGCTGTCCGCTTACTCTGGCTCGAGCAAGCGCGCGCAGCACCTGAGCAGGACCGACGACGATCGTCGGCGCGTAGCGCTCGATGCGCGCGAAATGCTGCTCGAACGGCTCCAGAAGATCGAAGAACTCGAATGAGAGCCGGGGGCTGCGAACGGCGGTATAGAGGTTGTTGTTCGCACGCAGAAAGAGCGCGACGCGTTCTCCAGCGAACAGTCCGCGCGGCAGCAGCTTCGCGAGGAGCACGCCGGCCCACGTCCATTGCTCGCGCGAGCTCACGACGAAAACCCCTCGCGATCCCGACGTGCCCGAGGAAAGCCCGACACTGTAATCGCCGATGGTCGCCGAAAAGTCGCGTGAATGCTCGGCGCGCAGCGCGCAATTGCGCACTTCATCGAGCTTGAGGCCTGCGGTGTTCATCGTGTCGAAGTGCTCCATCATCGTGGCCTTGGTCATAATGGGCCACGCCGACAGAGGTTGCGAACGATAGGGCGCGAAGTATGGACTTCGCGAGAGTCGTCGTGCGGCGAATCTCCGCAGCCGTTCTTGCTGATGACGCTCCAGGTCCGCGCGGTCGTCGAATCTCAACTGCCGGGCGCGAAGGTATGACCACAGAATGTGCGCGAGCCGCGTCATACGGCACCCTCATGCGTGAGGCAGATACGAACCTGAGCGCTCGAATGCAGCGCATGCAACATGCGCAGCGTTTCGTGATAGCGATGCGGATCGTCCATGATGATGTGCGACAGGCGCGACGGTCCCACAAGCTCGCGATAGCTCGTGGGCGACCATGCGGCGTCCGATGCGAGCAGCACCCAGCCGTCGTCGGTCGAGACGAATGCGCCGAGATGTCCGGCCGCATGACCCGGCAAGTCGACGATCAGCAACTCGCCGCATGCGCCCGGCGCGGCATAGGCATGTGTGAAAGGGCTCAACTCGCCGGGCAGCGCGACCTTCTCGAATGTCTCGACCGCGGTGACGCGCGCTTCGAAGCCGGCCGGAATGAGGCCCGGCACGAAGCCCTTGCGCAATGCATGGAAGCCGCGCAGCAAGCGCGTCCTGTCCCAGCCTTCGCCCGACAGCCACGTGGGAACGTGCAGAAAATCCTTCAATCCTGCGATGTGATCGCCGTGGAAGTGCGACAGGATCACGGCATCGAGATCACTCGTCCTGATGCCGGCGCCGTGCAGTTGACGCGCGACCGATTCACTCGCATCGAAATGAACCGGGGTCACGCGGCGATACCATGCGAACAAACCGCTGCTCGTGCTGTCGATGAAGTGCGATGCATAGCCGGTGTCCCACAGCCATCGGCCGCGCGCATTCTCGATAAGATACGCGCGCGACGGAAACCGGCACGTCGCGAGTCCCGCGCCTTTCAGCGCCATGCATGCGGTGTGCGTGCAATAGCCGGCTTCAAAGACCGTAATCGTCGCCATGAGATCGGATCCAGCGTTGAGTGGCGTCGATTGCCTGGGCGAGCGGCACGATCGGCTGATAGCCCATCATGCGTTGCGCCTTGCCGATGTCGAGCGTCATGTCGTACTGAAGCACGCCGATGCTGTAACGCGTGAAGAGCGGCTCGCGTGCGTTCACACGGGACCAGGCCTCCATCGCGCGCGCGGCGAGATCGAGAAGTGGATAAGGCGCAGCGGCGATGCGAAACGGTATGCCGAGCGCGGGCAGGACCGCGTCGAGCATACGCCTCAATGTAATCGGTTCGCCGTTCGTGATGTTGAACGCTTCGCCCGACGGCAAGTCCGGCTGGCATGTGGCGAGATGCATCGCGTGTACGACGTTTTCCGCATATGTGAGATCCAGCAACGCGGTGCCGCCGCGTGGCAGCGGCAAGTGGTGCCGACGCTCGCGCAGCAGTGCGATGATGCGTGGAAGCAGCACTGCATCATGAGGACCGAAGATGCCTCGCGGCCGCAGCATGGTGAACGTCGTGCCGGGATAGCGCGCGGCCATGCCGCGAATGACATCTTCTGCTTCGGCCTTTGAACGCGCATAGTGATTGACGAAGCGCGCGGGGCGGAAGGCTTCACTGATGTTGCGGCGATGCGCGTAATCGAAGTAGATCGATGGCGTCGAGACATGAACGAAGCGGCGCACACCGCGTTCGGCCGCGGCCTGAGAAAGGCACTGCGTGGCGTGCACGTTGATCGCATCGAAGTCACGCTGGCGTCCCCATGGCGACGACAGCGCGGCGCAATGCCATACTGCGTTCACGCCATCGAGCAGAGCGTTCAACGCGTCAACACTGACAGTGACCAGATCGCAAGCAATGAAGTCGATACCTTCAGCCATGAACTCGGCCCCCACGCGAGCATTGCGGCCCGTCGCCCGAACCGGCAGGCCGCGAGCGCGAAGATATTCGACAGCGTTGCGGCCGAGCCCGCTGGTCGCGCCGGTGACGAGCGTGGTCATAGCTTGAGGATCATCCCGCCTACAGTGAGACCTGCCGCGGTTCCAATCAGCATCAACCGTTGACCGCTTTGCGCGCGAGCCGTAATGAATGCTTCGTGCAATGCAGTGGGAATCGACGCGGCGACCTGGTTGCCATGCGTGGCGTAGATATCGACGATACGTTCCGGCGTGACGCTCAACCGTTCGGCGGCGTGACGCATCCCGAGATGGCTGGCCTGATGTGGCACGATCGTGTCGATCTGATTGAGCGTGACCCCGGCATCCGCCAGGAGATTGGCGAGCAGGCCATCGATCACTTGCACGCTCAGCTTGAACACGCGCTTGCCGTCCATGTGAAACAGAAAATCAGCTGCGTCCATGCCCACGCGGGGATTGCGCCGTGTGCCGCCCGCGCGGATCTCACAGAACGTTTTGCCGTTGGGATAGCTGCGCAGAACGTAGCCCTCGACGCCTCGCGTGCCATCGCCGCGCTCCACGATCGCGGCTGCCGCGCCGTCGCCAAAGATGAGCGATGCTTCGGGCGATTCCCAATCGATGCCGCGCGACGCGAGATCGGACGCGACGACCGCGATGCGCCGATAGGCGCCCGCATTGAGCAGTCCCGCCGCGACATGAAGCGCCACCGGAAAGCTGAAACAGCTCGCGTTGATATCGAAGCCGGGCGTGCCGGGCCGCAAGCCCGCCGTGTCGAGAATTCTGCAGGCGGTCGACGGCAGCGCCTGTTCCTGCACGCCGGAAGCGGAGAGCAGAAGATCGATCGAGTCGGGCGGGATCGAGCCGCGCTCGAGCGCGTCCCGCAACGCCATCACGGCCAGCTCCGATTGACTCTCGTGCAACGCAGCGTGATGCCGGCACACGATGCCCGAACGCTTTTCGACATAGCCCGATGGCTTCCCGAGCGCCACGTCGAGTTGCGCCGACGTGATCCGGCAGGATGGCAATGCCTTGCCCGTGGATAGAATGCTGAGCGGAATCATGGCCTGGTCATACGTGGTCAGTGTCGGGGCGCTGGCCCAATGACTTGAGAAAGCGCTGCTGCGCCTGCCACAGTTCCCGATGCGTCAGACAGCGATAAGGCAGACCGTGCCGCCGCGCCGCCTGCTCGACGATCCTCGCGAGCGCGCCGTAGTGGCGATGACCATAATCGGGAAAGAGGTGATGCGTGAGGTGATGGTTGAGCCCTCCGAGCAGAGCATTGAGCATTCGCGGGCGCGCCGTCCAGTCACAGCACGTCAAGAACGCATGCTTCTCTCGCGTGTGCGGCAGCGGCTGGCCATCGCTCACGTCGAAGAATTGTGTATCGGCCCAATGCGTGCCGAGCAAAAGGATGAGGACAAAAAACGAGGCAGCCAGTTGGGCGAGCACGTAGCCACCGACAACCGCGCCGTAACCGATGACGGGGCCACGCAGAACGAGCGGAGCGACGAGAAACCCGCCGACGTGAAGCGCTTTCGTGAGCACGAAGAGCGCCCATCCCCGCGCGCCCGGAAGCAGGCGCTCCGACTTGAGCGGTGTCAGACCGAGACGATCGGACCAGTCATAGACGAGGCCGATGTACGGCATCGACAAGGCCGCGATGATCGGCCAGTACACATGCTGGAAGCGCTGGTGCGGATGCCATGGCTGAAAGGGCGTTTGCCGCAGGAAGCGATTGGCGGCGGTATCGAGATCATGATGCTCGATGTTGGCGTATGGATGGTGATAGCGCACATGACGCACTTGCCAATACACCGGTTCTATCCCGAGCGGCAACGCGATAATGCGCGCCACGATGGCATTCAGCGTTCGCGAGCGGCATAACGTGCCGTGCGATGCATCATGCATGGTGTTGACCGACAACATCACGGCGGCCGTCTGTGCGATCACGTACATCGGGATGAAGACGATCGCTCGAGTCGCGTGCATCGCCAGCCAGAAGAGCGATGCGGTGCAGAGAAAAAGAACGGCGGCCTTTAGCGCCGTTCCAATATTGCCGTGTCGATGATCGCGGCGGCATTCCAGATATTCGCGGGCCGATTCGCGGATTTCCTTCGAGAACGGCGTATCGACGGACTGAAGAAACCTGGGATGCGCTATGCGCGGGTTGTTATCGAACAATGCAACGCTCGGAGAATTTGACCGCAGGCATTATTTCAGACAACGAAGTGAAGGGGATGCCTTCATTGTCGTCTTTTGTTGCAACGTGCCGCCTGACTTGTCGAATCTCCGAGCGAAGCACTGCTCTACGCAAAACGTGGTCACATCGAGACGATCCTCAACTCGCCCCACCCACCGAAAACGCCAGCTCGCGCCGCTGCCGCATCCCCACCCATGCCGCCGAGAGCGCGCTGATCACGCCCGCCCCGAGGCAATATCCCGCGATCATCCACGGGTCGCCGCCATTGCGTTGCAGGAGCCACGTCGCGATGATCGGGCTGATGCCGCTCGCGAAGATGCCCGAGAACTGATACACGAACGAGATGCCCGAATAACGCACTTTCGCATCGAAGAGTTCGGAGAAGAGTGCCGCCTCGGGCCCATAGATCGACGCATACACCACGCCGAGCGGAATCACCACGGCGAGCCACGCGAGCATCGTGTTGCCGCCGCTATGCTTCATGAGCCAGAAGCCGAAGAACGCCGAAAGCCCCGTCGCCAGCGATCCCCAGAAGTAGATGCGCGCACGTCCGACACGATCCGAAAGCCGGCCGAAGAACGGAATCGTGAAGATCATCACGAATGCGGCGACCATCACGCCGAGCAGCGCATCGGTGCGTTGCAGATGCAGCGTGCCTGTCAGATATGAAATCGAGAACACGCCGAACACGTTGAAGAACACGCCGTCGATGAAACGCGCGCCCATGCCTGCAATCGTGTTGCCGGGATACTTCGAGATCACGTCGACGATCGGCATGCGCGCCTCGCTTCCGGTCTTCTGGATGCGCGCGAACTCCGGCGTCTCCATCACGTTCAGGCGTATATACATACCGATCGCAACGAGCGCGAAGGAGAGGAAGAACGCGAGACGCCAGCCCCACGCGAGAAACTGCGCATCGGTCAGTGTGAGCGAAAGCGTCGCGACCACGCCCGACGACAGACACAGCCCGAGCGCAAGGCCGATCTGCGGAATGCTCGCGTAATAGCCGCGCTTGTTCTCGGGTGCGTATTCGAACGCCATCAGCACCGCGCCGCCCCATTCGCCGCCCAACCCGATGCCTTGCAGCACGCGCAGGAACAGCAGGAGCGAAGGCGCCCAGATGCCGATCTGCGCGTAGGTCGGCACCATGCCGATCAACACCGTCGCGACACCCATGATCGAGAGTGTCATCACGAGCATGCTCTTTCTGCCGACTCTGTCGCCGAAATGGCCGAAGATCACGCCGCCCAGCGGACGGCTCAGAAAGCCGACGGCGAAGGTGCCGTATGCGAGCATCGTCGAGATGAGCGGGTCGCCGCTCGGAAAATACAGCTTGTTGAAGACGATGCCGGCGACCACGCCGTATAGAAAGAAGTCGTACCACTCGATCGTCGCGCCTATCAAACTGGCGACGACGACCTTTCTCATCTGCTTGCCATCCGTTCTGGGCAGTGCATTCATGGTTTGTCTCCTGATGATGTGTGAGACTTGTGTTCAGTCTCTCTGGCCTGCATGGGCAATGGGCATGTTCACAACGGCTTCCTGCATGTCTTCCACGCGCGTGACGTGCTGATAGCGCTGATCTTCGAGAATCATGTCGGCGGCTTTCTCCGCGATCATGATGACGGGCGCATTCGTGTTGCCCGATACGAGCTCCGGCATGATCGAGGCATCGACCACGCGCAGCCGGCCGATGCCGCGCACCTTCAGGCGCTCGTCGACGACCGCGAGCGCATCGCTGCCCATCTTGCAGGTCCCCGCGGGGTGATAGATCGACTGGCTGAACTTGCGCGCAACATCGAGCAGTTCGGCATCGGACTGATAGCCCGAACCGGGAATGAACTCCGACGCGATGTGCTTCGCGAGCGAAGGCGCGGCGGCGATGCGGCGCGCAACCTTGATGCCGCCGATCACCACGGGATGATCGCGTTCGTCGGAAAGATAGTTTGCGTGAATGGCCGGATATTGCAGCGGATTGTTCGAGCGGATCTCCACGCTGCCGCGGCTATACGGCCGCAACTGGCAAACGGAGGACGTGAACGCGGAGAACGGATGCGCGCCCTGACCGGGTTTGTCGGCGGAAAGGGGTTGCATGTGAAACTGGATGTCCGGGCGCGCGACATCCGGCGACGAGCGCGTGAAGATCGCAACCTGGCTCGCCGCGAGCGTAAGCGGACCCGTGCGCGAGATCGCGTATTGCAGGCCGATGAGCGCCTTCCTCAGCGGATTGTTGACCTCGTCGTTGAGCGTGCGCTCGCGCGTCTTGAAGACGAGCCGCACTTGCAGATGATCCTGCAGGTTCCTGCCGACGCCCGCCAGTTCATGTTTGATTTGCACGCCCGCGTCGTTGAGCACGTTCGCTGGGCCGACACCCGAGTTCTGCAGAATCTGCGGCGAGCCGATCGCTCCGGCCGCCAGAATCACCTCGACGCGCGCATGAACCGTCTTCACGACGCCTTCATGCACATACTCGATGCCCACAGCTTCCTTGCCGTTGAAGACCACCTTGCGGGTCTGCGCGCGCGTCTGCACGATCAGATTGCGCCGCTCGCGCACCGGCTTGAGAAAGCCCTTCGCAGTGCTCCAGCGAAAGCCCTTGTAGGCCGTCTGCTGAAAATAGCCGACGCCCTCTTGCGTCGCGCCGTTGTAGTCCTCGTTGAACGGAATGCCGATCTCTTGCGCAGCCGCGATGAAATGATCCGCGATAGGGCGACGCAAGCGCAGGTCAGAGACCTTCAAAGGCCCGCCGGCGCCATGATATTCGCTCGCGCCGTGCTCCTGATCTTCCGACTTCCTGAAGTAGGGCAGGACGTCCCGGAAGCTCCATCCCGTATTGCCGAGCTCGGCCCAGCGGTCGTAGTCCTCGTGCTGGCCGCGCACATAGAGCAGCCCGTTGAGCGAACTGCAGCCGCCGAGCACCTTGCCGCGCGGCCAGTCGATGCTGCGCCCGGCGACGGCCTCGTCCGGCTCGGTGCGATAGCACCAGTCGAGCTCGGGATCGTGCATCGTCTTGAAGTAGCCGACGGGAATATGAATCCACGGGCTCGTATCGGGTCCGCCCGCTTCCAGAAGCAGCACCGTGTTGCCCGGATCGGCGCTGAGCCGATTGGCGAGCACGCATCCCGCCGAGCCAGCACCGACGATGACGTAATCGACTTCCTGCTGCATGACACTCGTCTCCTGAAGTCTTCTTATTGAACGAATCGTTTCGCTTGTCGTACGTTCAATGTGGAAGAAGCCGGCGACGATGCCAAGAGAAAAACGCGGAAGGACGCGAAAGTGAAACGGAAAATGCGAAATCCGATTCAGAAGTGAACTGCCAGGATGATGATTCGGTATCCGAATCAAAGATGCTGCGGTGCGTCAGAAAGTAGCCGTGAGTTCGTCGGCGGCTTCCTGCAGGCGCGGCACGAACGTGAGCGCGCGCGACAGCGTCATGCGCGACACCGGGCCATGCACCGCGATGGCCGCGATGCATTTGCCGCGCGAATCGCATATCGGCACGGCGACGCACGCGATACCCAGCACGAATTCCTCGTTGTCGACGGCAATGCCTTTGTGCGCGATGCGATCCAGCTCGGCTTCGAGCAGGTTCGGGTCGTCGAGCGTGTTGGGTGTGAAGCGTTCGAGGCGCATCGCGCGGATGAGCGCGGATCGTTCATCGCGCGGCATCATCGAAAGAAGCAGCTTGCCGCTCGCGCTGCAATGCGCGGGCACGTGCGATCCGGGCTTGAGTTCCAGCCGCAGCGCCCACGGCGATTCGCAGCGGTCGAGATAGAGCACTTGCGTGTCGTGCAGCATGCTCAGGTTGCAGGTTTCGCCGAGATCGGCGACGAGGCGCTCGAGAATCGCGTGGCGTTGGCGTCGCGCGCCGCTGTGCATCATCACGTCGACGCCGAGCCGCTCCAGCCGCGGGCCGATCACGTACGCGTTCTTCTGGCCCGGCTCGCGCGCGACGAAGCCGCCCGCCTCGAGCGATTGCAGCATGCGATGCAGCGAAGCCTTCGGCTGCTCGATGATGTTCGCGAGTTCCGCGAGCGACAACGCGCCCTTCGCCGCGACGAGATGTTCGAGCACGCTGAATGCGCGCAGCGTGGGCGTATCCGCGCGCGCGGCATTGTCGATGAGCGGCGCGCTTTCTGTCGATTCAGGCTGAACGAATGCCTCGGTTTCGGCTCGCGTATCCATGATGCGAACTCACGACGTCTGATGCCGCGCCGCTTGCGCCTGCACGCAGGTCACGGCGATCACGTGATAGATATCGTCCGCGCTGCAGCCGCGCGACAGATCGTTGGCGGGCTTCGCGAGCCCTTGCAGCAATGGCCCGATGGCCTTCGCGCCGCCGATCCGCTCCGCGAGCTTATAGCCGATGTTGCCCGCTTCGAGACTCGGGAAGATCAGCGTGTTCGCGTGCCCTTCGATCTGCGAGTGCTGCACCTTGCGCATCGCGATTTCCGCGACGATCGCGGCATCGAGCTGCACGTCGCCGTCGATCGCGAGGCCGGGGCGTGCTTCCTTCACGCGCCGCGTCGCGTCGATCACCTTGTCGACGGCCGCATGATGCGCGCTGCCGCTCGTCGAGAACGACAACATCGCGACGCGCGGGTCTTCCATCAGCAGGCTGCGCGCGCTGTCGGCGGCGGCCATCGCTATTTCCGCTAGCTGCTCGGCATTCGGCTCAACGACAAGCGCGCAGTCGGAGAAGATCAGGCCGCCTTTCATCGTATGAAAAGGCTCGCACAGCATCATCAGGAAGAAGCTGGACACGAGCTTGAACGAAGGACGCACGCCGATGATCTGGATCGCGTTACGCACGACGTCCGCGGTTGTGTTCACCGCGCCGGAGACGGAGCCGTCCGCCTCGCCGAGCCGCACCATGAGGTTCGCGAAGCACAGTGGATCGAGCGCGGCGGCGCGCGCCTGATCGGACGTCATGCCTTTCTTCGCGCGCAACGCGAAGAGTTCTTCCGCGAAGCGTTCGCGAAGCGGTGACTGTGAAGGATCGATCACGTCGATGCCTTCGAGATCGATGCCCGCCCCGTCCGCGACCTGATACGCCCGCGCTCGCGCGCCCACGAGCACGATGCGCGCGATGCCTTCCTCGTGCGCGCGTGCCGCCGCCTGAAGCACGCGCGTGTCTTCGGCTTCGGAGAGGACGATGCGCATCGGCAGGTCGCGCGCCTGATCGATGATGCGGTGCATGGCTTTCATGGCGGGCTCATCATGTTTGGGAAGAAAACGCCGCTCCGGGGCGCGGAGCGGCGTGGCGCAGGACTTAGACGTAGTCCTTGTACTTGTCGAGCATGCGCACCGGTTTCGCAAGCGCGTCGCGGCGGAACGGATCGCCGAGTTCGCGCGTGCACATGATCTCGATGATCGTCGTCTTGCCGTGATTCATCTGCAGATCGATGGCCTTCTTCAGTGCCGGTCCCACATCCTCCAGCTTGTCGACGACGATACCTTCCGCGCCCATTGCCTTCGCGATTTCCGCGAAGCTCTGGTTGTCGAGCTCGCCCGCGACGAAGCGGCGGTTGTAGAAGTCCACCTGATTCTTCTTCTCCGCGCCCCATTGACGGTTATGGAACACGACAGCCGTCACCGGAATGTTGTGGCGCACGCAGGTCATGGTTTCCATCAGGCTCATGCCCCACGCGCCATCGCCCGCATACGACACGGCCGGCCGGTGCGGCGCCGCAACCTTCGCGCCGATGATCGTCGGGAACGCATAGCCGCAATTGCCCCAGCTCATCGCCGCGAAGAAGCTGCGCGGCTTGTTGAAGCGCAGATAGCTGTTCGCGACCGAGTTGATATTGCCGATGTCGGTCGAGACCATCACGTCTTCCGGCATCGCCTTTTCCAGCTCGCGCAACACCTGACGCGGATGCAGATACTGGCCGCCGCTGAACGGCTTCTCGTTCTTCTGCTCCTCGATCATGTCGAGGCTGTACGGGTCGCGCTCGTGGGTCCACTCGTCGAGCTCTTTCTCCCACGCGGCCTTCTCGGTAGCGATGGTTTTCGCGCGGGCGTCCTTCGTCGCGTCGCAGTCGAGTTTGCGATTCGCGAGACGTTGCGTGAGCGCGATGGCGGACGCCTTCGCATCGCCGCAGATGCCGACGGAGATCTTCTTCACGAGGCCGAGCATCTTGTGATCGGCATCGATCTGGATGACCTTCGCTTCCTTCGGCCAATAGTCGAGACCGTGCTGCGGCAGCGTGCCGAACGGCCCCAGACGCGAGCCGAGCGCGATCACGACATCGGCCTGACTGAGCAGCTTCATCGCGGCCTTCGAGCCTTGATACCCGAGCGGACCGCACCACAGCGGATGATTGGCCGGGAACGAGTCGTTGTGCAGATAGCTGTTCACGACCGGCGCGCCGAGACGCTCGGCGAGCGCCTTGCATTCCTCGATGGCGTCGGACATCACGACGCCGCCGCCCGAGATGATCACGGGGAATTTCGCTTCGGCGAGCAGATCCGCCGCTTCATTCAGGCTTTGATCGCCGCCGGGACCGCGATCCAGACGCTGCGGCTTCGGAATCTCGACCTTGACCTGGCCGTAGAAGTAATCGCGCGGGATGTTGAGCTGCGTCGGGCCCATTTCCGACATCGCGCGATCGAAGCACCGCGCGGTGAATTCGGCCATGCGCGCCGGATGCGTGACGTGCCCCTGATACTTCGTGAATTCCTGGAACATCGGGAGCTGCTTCGCTTCCTGGAAGCCGCCGAGGCCGATGCCCGTCGTGCCCGCTTCAGGCGTGACGATCACGACCGGGCTGTGCGCCCAGTACGCCGCCGCGATGGACGTCACGCAATTGCTGATGCCCGGGCCGTTCTGGCCGATCACGACGCCGTGGCGGCCCGACACGCGCGAATAGCCGTCGGCCATGTGGCCCGCGCCTTGTTCATGCACGACGGGAATGAGGCGGATGCCGGCGGGCGCGAAGATGTCCATCGCGTCCATGAACGCCGAACCCATGATGCCGAACATCTCGGTCACGCCATTGGCGGCGAGCGTTTCGACGAAGGCTTCGGACGGGGTCATCGCCTGCGGACCGGTGGGCGCCGCGCTGGTGGCGGCGAGGGTGGTCTGGGAAGGACGGGCTTGGTCGTGCTCGCTCATGAGTGTCTCCGGGGTTAAATAAAACGGAACATTTGGTTCCGAAATATGTATCGTGAACACATCGTAGGACGGGTCGTTTTCGGCGTCAACCTCTTTTTCAAATAAATGGAATGTTTTGTCTCTAAAAAATTCGGAATAGTGGGCTGCCCGGCGATGCCGGACCGCCGCCGAAGCCCGTGTGGCGGGCGTCGGCGGGAAGTTCGGGAGAAAGAGGGAGCTAGCGCGCGGCGGGACGTTGGCGCGCCATCAGCGTCAATCCATCGGACGCGTCGATGAGTGTCGCGAGCTTCACTGCGGTTTCGCGCAGTTGCGGGACGGCTTTTAAAAGGTCGTTGAGATTGGCGCGAGCGGTCGGCGCATGCGCGGCGAGGCACGCGAGCACGCGCCCGGTGGCGGCATCGGTGATGGGCACCGCAACCGCCACCATGCCGAGCACGAACTCCTCGTTGTCGATACCGATGCCGCGCGCGGCGAGCCGGTCCAGTTCGGCCTCGAGCAGCGCCTGGTCTGTCAGCGTGCGATGGGTCCGTTTCGTGAGCGTGAGCCGGCCGAGGATCTGGCGGCGCTCGGCGAGCGGCATGTGCGAAAGGAACAGCTTGCCGCTCGCCGTGCAATGCAGCGGCACGCGCATGCCGGCCTGCATATGCAGACGCAACGGCTCGGCCGTTTCGACGCGCTCGATATAAAGCACTGTATCGCCGTCGAGCGCGGTGAGATTGCAGCTTTCGCCGATCACGTCGACGAGAGAGCGCAGGATCGAGCGGCATGCCCGCGTGAACGCGTTGTTGGCAAGCGTCGCGAGCGCGAGCTGGGCGGCGCGGGGCCCGAGCGCGATGCCGCGATCGGTGCCGCGCGAGTCGGGGATGTGCGTGACGTAGCCTTGCGCTTCGAGCGAATCGATCAGCCGCAGCAGCGTCGCCTTGGGGATGCGCACGCGCGCCGCGAGTTGCGACAGCGTGTAGGTGTGGCCGGCCGACGCGAGTTGTTCGAGCACGGCGAGCGGACGGAGCGTCCGTGCCTCATCGCCGGCTGGCTCGGCGGGATCGTTGTGATTGGCGTCGCGCATGAACCGGAAATGGAACGTATGGTTTCAGATTACGGCGTACTTTACGCCCATTTCGGCCCATCGCGCCACAGTTTTCGGAACAGGCGGTTGCAGTTTTATTGTGAACGCAGTGTTCCGCTCAAAACGTCTTGCCGAGTTCCGCCGCTGCTTCCTTGAGGCGCGGCACCATTTCCAGGGCGCGGGAAAGCGGCGTGCGCGACACCGGCGCATGAACCGCGATCGCCGCGATGGTCGTGCCGCTCGCATCGACGATCGGCGCCGCCGCGCACACGATGCCTTGCACGAACTCCTCGTTGTCGATCGCGACGCCTTTCTTCGCGATGCGGTCGAGCTCCGCCTCCAGCATCTCGGTGTCGGTGATTGTGTTAGCGGTGTAGCGCTCGAGCTTCATTGCGCGCACGAGCGCATTGCGTTCCGCGCGCGGCTGTGACGCGAGCAGCAGCTTGCCGCTCGCGCTGCACCAGATGGGCACATGCGAGCCGGGTTTCAGATCGAGCCGCAGCGGCCACGGCGCTTCCACGCGGTCCAGATACAGCACTTCGTTCTCGTGCAGCATCGTGAGATTGCAGGTTTCACCGAGATCGGAGACGAGCCGCGTGAGGATGGCATGGCGCAGCCGCCGCGCGCCCGCGTGCGTCATCACATTGAGACCGAGTTGCGCGAGCCGCGGCCCGACCACGTACGCGTTCTTGTCGCCGGGCTCGCGAATCACGAGACCGCCCGCTTCGAGCGACGCGAGCATCCGGTGCAGCGAAGGCTTCGGCATGCCGATGTCCTCGGCCATGTCCGTCAGCGATACGGGATTGCCCGCCTGGACCAGATATTCCAGCAGCGCGAAGGCTCGCAGCGTGGGCGTGTCGGGCTTGTCCATCGGCATGTTTCCAGGTGAATTTGTTCGACATTATTTTAAATGAGGTGCCGATCAGCGCCCCATAGGTCGAACGGATAAAAATAAACGAAATGAATTGTTCCATAAAAATATAATTGCTATGCTGAGGCCTCGACGGACGACGAAGCGGAGACGAGGCATCATGATGCGCGATACATGGTTGGACGAGCCGGACCGGAGCGTGTCCGTGCGCACGCTTTTCGGCATCGACACGGATCTGAAGGTACCGGCGTTCGGCACGCGCGATCCGCACGTTCCGGAAATCGACGAGGCGTATCGGTTCAATCCCGAGGTCACGCTGGCGATCCTGGCGGGCTTCGCGTTCAACCGGCGCGTGATGGTCCAGGGCCTGCACGGCACGGGCAAGTCGACGCACATCGAGCAGGTGGCTGCGCGCCTGAACTGGCCGTGCATGCGCGTGAATCTCGACGGCCACGTGAGCCGTCTCGATCTCGTCGGCAAGGATGCGATCGTCGTGCGCGATGACGTGCAGGTCACCGAGTTTCAGGAAGGCATCGTGCCGTGGGCGCTGCAGCGGCCCGTCGCGCTGGTGTTCGACGAATACGACGCCGGCCGCCCCGACGTGATGTTCGTCATTCAGCGCATTCTGGAGCGCGACGGCAGCTTCACGCTGCTCGACCAGAACCGCGTGATCCAGCCGCATCGCTTCTTTCGCCTGTTCGCGACGACCAACACCATCGGCCTCGGAAACCTGAACGGCATGTATCACGGCACGCAGATGCTGAATCATGCGCAGATCGATCGATGGAACGTGGTCGCGACGCTGAACTATCTGTCGCGCGAGGAAGAGGCGAGCATTGTGCTCGCGCGCGTGCCGCAGCTCGATCACGACGCTGGCCGCGCGCTCGTCGATTCGATGGTGAGCATGGCGGGCCTCACGCGACGCGGCTTTCAGGCCGGCGATCTTTCAACGCTGATGTCGCCGCGCACCGTGATCAGCTGGGCGGAAAACTGCGAGGTTTTCCGCGATCCGAAGCTCGCGCTGCGTCTCACTTTCCTGAACAAATGCGACGAAGCGGAACGGCCGATCGTCGCGGAATATTTTCAGCGCGCGTTCGGCGAGGAACTCGATACGCCGTCGCAGTGGCACGACGAGCCGGCAAAATGAGCGACTCGCGTGAACTCGCGCAACGCGACGCGCTGTGCGCGGCGGCCGTGCGCGCGCTGACGGGCGACGAAGCGTTGCATTATCGCGGCGGCAAGTTGTATCGCCATTTGCGGCCTGTGCCGCTGCATGCGCCCCATTTGCGCGGCGATCGCAGGGACGAAGAGGATTTCGCATCGACACGCGGCGCGGCGGATGCGTCCGCGCTGCGCATCGCGCATTCGGATGCGGTGCTGCATCGCGCACTCGCGCCCGATGATCCCGTCGAGCACGTCGTCTTCGACATGCTTGAACAGTTGCGTTGCGAAATGCGCGTGCCCGCCGGCATGGAAGGCGTGACACGCAACGTACGGCATCGTTTCGATGCATGGTCGCTTGCGTGTTACGAACATGGCTTGCTCGACAGCGATATCGGCCTGTTGATCTATACGGTCGCGCAGATGGCCGAATCGCGTCTTTCCGGCCGCGCCGTGCTCGAAGCCACGGAAGGGATCATCGAAGCGACGCGCGCGGCGCTCGCCCCATCGCTCGGCAACGCGCTCGCGGGACTGCGGCGGCATGGCGCGGATCAGCGGGCTTATGCGGTGCATGCGCTCGATATCGCACGGCGGATTGGGGCGATGGTGCGCGACGTGCGGCATGCGTTCGTCGAAAGCAATGCATCGCCCGATGACGAGAAGGAGGAAGCCGCGCGCACCATGCTCGGCACATGGTTCGATATCGACGATGAAGACGGCGACATCGAACGGCTCGCGCTTGCCGTGAGCGGTGACAGCAGCGCGCGCGAGGCGTCGGGTGAGGACTATCGCATCTTCACCGCGTGCCATGACAAGACCATTCGCCCGGCTACGTTGATTCGCGCCGCGTTGTTGCGTGAATATCGCGAACGGCTGGACGATCTGATCGCCGCGCGCCATATCAATGTGCCGCGTCTCGCGCGCATGCTGCAGGCGTCGATTACCGTGCCGCGTCGCGACGGCTGGTCGTTCGGTGAGGAGGAAGGGCGCATCGACGGGCGCCGGCTCGCGCAGGTGGTCGCATCGCCGGATGAACGGCGCGTGTTCAGACGCGAGCGCGAGCGGCCGCATGCCGATTGCGCGGTGAGCTTTCTCATCGACTGTTCGGGGTCGATGAAGGCGAGCATCGAGCCCGTCGCGGCGATGATCGACGTGCTCGTGCGCGCGCTCGGCATGGCGGGCGTCGCGACGGAAGTGCTCGGCTTCACGACCGGTGCATGGAACGGCGGGCGCGCGAAGCTCGACTGGCTCGCGAAGGGCAGGCCGAAGTATCCGGGGCGGCTCAACGAAGCGTGCCACATGATCTTCAAGGAAGGCGATGCGAGCTGGCGCGCGGCGCGTGGCGATATCGCGGCGCTTTTCAAGGCCGATCTGTTCCGCGAAGGCATCGACGGAGAAGCGGTGGACTGGGCGTGCGCGCGGCTTATCGCACGAGATGAAACGCGGCGCATTCTCGTCGTGATCTCCGATGGCAGCCCGATGGACAGCGCCACCGCGCAGGCCAACGATCCGAACTATCTCGATCAGCACTTGCGCGAGGTCGTCGCGAAGCATGAGGCGGCGCGGAAGGTGGAAGTGCTCGGGCTCGGCGTGGGGCTCGATCTGAGCCCGTATTACCGGCATCACTTCGCGGTCGATCTTTCCGTGCCGCCCGATATGACACTCTTCGCGAAGCTCGCCGCATGGCTCGGTGCGCGGCGTCGAAGCAGCACTTGAATATCGCAGCACCACGCACCTTTCTCCCGATCTCCTTCAAACACGATGCGCGTCGCGTGATTTCCATCACGCGCGCACGTCGCGCCATGGCAATCCGCCGAACAATGGCATAGCGCCAGAAAACACCCATCGTTGAGGCCAGCAGCGCCGCGCAAACACGCCCCGCAAGGACCGCGCTGACTCATGTGTCCCTGGCACCAACGAAGGTTTTGGCCTGGTACTAAGAGGCAAAAAAAGTTCGGTGCAGTATGAGGGTACTTTCCAAGGAGTCATCGGTGGCTACTCTCGACTACGTTGCACCGGCCCACAACGACGCGTGCGCCCCATACGATCCGCTCTACGATCCGCTCGTCTCGCCCATCAGCCGCCAGGCGATGGACTATGCGCCCACCTACTGGGTTGCGACCGCTGGCGAGCCGCCCGCAGACGACGGTCCCTTGCCCGGCGATGCCGATGTCGATGTGCTGATCGTCGGCGCTGGCTTCACCGGCCTTTCCACCGCGCTCTTTCTGGCGCGCGAGCACGGCATCCGCGCGACCATCGTCGATGCGAATCGCACCGCGTGGGGCTGCACGAGCCGCAACGGCGGGCAAGGGCAGAACGCGAGCGGCCGTCTCTATCGCTCGCAATGGATCGAGCGCTGGGGCAAGGAAACGGCGCTCAAGCTCGATGCCGAAATCCGCGAAGGCTTCGACACGTTCAAGCAGCTGATCGGCGAATTTGCCTGCGATCCGCAGCCGGGCGGTCATCTCTACATCGCGCATCGCGCGCGCAAGATGGACTTCCTCGCCAACGAATGCAAGGTGATGCGCGATGTCTTCGGCTACGACACGCGCATGCTGAGCGCGAAGGAAGTCGCGCAGTCATATGTCGACGATCGCGAAAGCTGCGGGGCGCTGCTCGAGCCCGATGGCATCGGCGTGCATCCGCTCAAGCTCGCGTTCGGCTACCTGCGCATGGCGCGCTCGCTCGGCGTGAAGGTGCATCCGAGCACGCCCGTGCTGAACGTCGAAACGATCCGCGGCGTGCATCACGTGCGCACGCCGCGCGGCGTGATTCGCGCGAAAGCGGTCGCGTTCGCGACCGGCGGCTATACGCGCAACGACATGCATCGCGCGCTCTCCGCGAAGATCATGCCGATTCTTTCGAACTCGCTCGTCACGCGGCCGCTCACGCAGGAGGAGCTGGCTTCGACGGGCTTTCGCACGCGCCAGGTCATCACCGATACGCGCACGCTGCGTTTCTACTATCGCCTGCTGCCGGATAACCGTGTGCAGATCGGCAGCCGCAGCGCCATCACCGGCGCGGACGCGGCCAATCCCCGGCACATGGAAGTGCTGATCGAAGGGCTGCACCGCAAGTTTCCTTCGTTGAAGGGCATTCGCATCGATTACTCGTGGTGGGGCTGGGTTGATGTGAGCCACGACATGATGCCGCGTGTCGCGCAGCCCGATCCGCAGCAAAGCATCTTCTATGCGGTGGGTTACGGCGGCAACGGCGTGTCGTTCTCCGCGCATGCGGGGCGGCGCATGGCCGAGCGCGTCGCGGGGAAATGGCAGCACACGCGCGACGAGCTGCCGATCTACGACACCGCGCTCGAATATCCGAACGTGATGGGCATGGTGCGGTGGAAGGGCTTCGCGCCGTTCCGCCGTGTCGGCCAACGGTTTCTGTATCACAAGTATCTGGCGCAGGACGAGAAGCGCTGAACCCTCTTTGAATTCTTTCGCAACGTACTGAAAACCCCTTCAAATGAGCACTCAAATGAACCAGGACTACATCCGCCTGCTGGAAACATTCAACGATGCGTGGAACCGCCACGACATCGATGCTTTGATGAACTGCATGGCGGACGAATGCGTTTTTCATGGCGTGGCCGGGCCCGATGCTTTGGGCCGCACCTTCAAGGGCCGCGATGAAGTGCGCAAGGGCTTCACGCTCGCATGGGAAACGTGCCCCGACGCATCGTGGAAGGACGGCGAGCACTTCGTGAGCGGCGAGCGCGGCGTGTCGGAATCGACGTTTCGCGGGACGAAGACGGACGGCTCGCGCATCGAGGCGCGCATGGTGGACGTCTTCACGTTCAGGGACGGCAAGATCGCGGTGAAAAACGCCTATCGCAAGGATCGTCCGGCGCTTTGAAGCATGAAGGAGACCGGCACCACGTGACGCAATGAAACGCCTCGACCCGTTGGCACTGAACTCGCGGGCGAAGGCGCACATCGACTAGAGCAATTCAGGAGACGACATGCAATCGAGTACGGAGCAAAGCGATCTCAAATGCGGCCTCAAGCAGCGCCACATGACGATGATCGCATTGGGAGGCGTCATAGGCGCCGGACTTTTCGTCGGCAGCGGTGTGGTGATCCAGCAGGCCGGTCCCGCCGCGATTCTCTCCTTTCTCATCACAGGCGGCCTCGTGGTCCTCGTCATGCGCATGCTCGGCGAGATGGCCTGCGCGATGCCCGCCGTCGGCTCGTTCTACGAGTATGCGCGGCTGGCTTTCCGGACGCAGCGTGGGCCGGGCCGTCTTGCCGGCTTTCTCACGGGCTGGATGTACTGGTACTTCTGGGTCATCGTGATCGCGCTCGAAGCGGTCGCGGGCGCGAAACTCGTGCAGTTCTGGATACCCGATGTCCCATCGTGGATCATCAGTCTCGTGCTGCTCGTCGTGCTCACGCTGACCAACCTGATATCGGTCGCCAGCTACGGCGAGTTCGAGTTCTGGTTCTCGTCGATCAAGGTCGGCGCGATCATCGTGTTCCTGTTCCTCGGCGGCCTGTACGTCTGCGGTTTGTGGCCCGCGTCGATGCACACCACCGATGTCGCCGCGACCTTCCTCGGACATGGCGGCTTCATGCCCAACGGAATAGGACCGGTGATGACAGGCGCGGTGGCGGCGACAGGCTTTTACTTCGGCGCGGAGATCGTCACGATCGCGGCGGCTGAAGCGAAGGAACCGGCGAAGGCTGTCGCAAAGGCGACCAATTCGGTCATCACGCGCGTGCTGGTGTTCTATGTCGGCTCGGTCGCGCTGGTCGTGGCGCTCGTGCCCTGGAATTCGCATCAGATGGCGACGCCCTACGTGAGCGCGCTCAATGTGATGGGCATGCCCGCCGCCGCCAACCTGATGAACGCGATCGTGCTCACCGCCGTGCTGTCCGCGCTGAACTCGGGCCTGTATGCCGCCTCGCGCATGCTGTTCGCATTGACGCGCCACGGCGATGCGCCGCTCGGTCTCGCGAAGGTGAACAAGCGCGGCGTGCCGACACGCGCGATTCTGCTCGGCACGGTGTTCGGCTATGTGTCGGTGGTCATGTCGTATATCTCGCCGGATACGGTGTTCGCCTTCCTCGTCAATTCGTATGGCACCGTGGCGCTCTTCGTGTACCTGCTGATCGCGTTCTCGCAACTGCGTCTGCGTGCCCGCATGACGAGCTTCGAAGCGAACGACCTGCGCGTGCGTATGTGGGGATTTCCCTATCTCACGTGGCTCGCGATCTTCGGGATGATGGCGATTCTCGTGGCGATGGCCTTCATCCCTGACCAACGCAAGCCGCTGTGGCTGGGTGTCGCGAGCCTCGGCATTCTGATCGTCGCGTATATGGTGTTCAAGCGCGGCCGCAAGGAAGTCGAGATCGAATCAGACGAACACTCGACGCAGCATCTTCAAACCATCGAGCGATAAGCACTGAAGTTCACAGCCGGTTTGCTGCGATGCAAACCGGCTGTTCATTCTCTGAAAGTCTTGGCGGTTTCTTCAGCGGTGCGGCGCAGATCGGGCTCGAAGGCAAGCAGTTCTTCGAGCGCGACGCGTCCCACCGGCGCCTGAATCGCAATGGCCGCGCAAGCGCGATTGCGGTCGAGCATCACCGGCACCGCGATCGCAACGAGTCCCTGCAAATGCTCCTGATTGTTGATGGCCAGCATGCGGCGGCGCGTCAACGCAAGCTCGCGGCGCAATGCGTCACGATCCGTGATGGTGCGTTCCGAGTACGAACGCAGCGGCAGGCGCTCGATCATGCGCTCGCGCCGCTCCTTCGGCAGAAAGCTCAGCAGCAGCTTGCCGCTCGCCGAGCAATGCAAGGGCACATGCGAGCCCGGCTGCAGGTGCATGCGCAGCGGCCAGCCCGTTTCGACACGATCCACATAGACGACGTCGTTGCCCGCGAGCATCGTCAGATTGCAGGTTTCGCCGACGCGGGTGACGAGCTGTTCGAGCAGCGCATGACGCGCCGCAGCGGGGCCCGCATGCATCAGCACATTGATGGCGAGCGTGCGCACACGCGCGGAGCATTCGTAGAGCTTGTCGCTCGCGCCGCGCGTGATGAGCCATGCGTCCATCAGTTGCACGAGGATGCGATGCACTGTCTGCTTAGGCAGGCCCAGCGCATCGACGAGCTCGGTCATCGATAACGGCCGATTCGCCTCGGCAAGGGTTTCGAGCACGCGGAACGCGCGCACGGCGGCGGCATTCGATTGATTCGACGTCACGTTGCTTGTCTCCGTCTATCTACTTTGCGTTTGTATTTCATTGTGCGTCGAAAACACCGGTTTTCGGGACTCTGGAAAGTCCCGAAAAATTGAATTTCCGATGCTGGCGGTTTCGCTGCACGCGTTAGCCCGGAAAACGGGACCGCGGGATCGACACGGCTGACTAGATTGGATAGCACCTCCAATCTTCCAACAGCCGAGGTCTATCGCATGAATCACATGGCAAGCGGCGCAACGCTCGCGCGTCCCCGCGACAATGCTCCGGATACACAAGAACCCGATGTCGAACGCATCGTCGCCGCGCTCGTGGCGCGAGCGCGCGCCGCGCAGCAACGTTTCGAGCAGGCGGGGCAGGAGACGCTCGATATCGCCGCGGCCGCCGCCGCATGGGCGATCATGGAGCCGGCGCGCAATCGGCAACTCGCGGAACTCGCCGTACGCGACACGGGCCTCGGCAATGCCGACGACAAGTTCCGCAAGAACCATCGCAAGACGCTCGGCCTTCTGCGCGATCTGCACGGCGTCGCGACGTGCGGCGTGATCGCGCGCGACGAGGCACACGGAATCGTGGAAATTGCGCGCGCGGCCGGCGTGGTGGCGGCGATCACGCCATCCACGAATCCGGCCGCGACACCCGCGAACAAAATCATCAACGCGCTCAAGTGCGGCAATGCGGTGATCGTCGCGCCTTCGCCGAAGGGCTATTCGTCGTGCGCGCTGCTCATCGAGTTCATTCACGCGGAGTTCGCAAAGGCGGGTCTCGATGCCGATCTCGTGCAGATGTTGCCGCATCCGATCGGCAAGGCGGCGACCGCCGCGCTGATGAAGCTCGCGGATCTCGTCGTCGCAACCGGTTCGCAAAGCAACGTCCGCATGGCCTATACGAGCGGCACGCCGGCTTTCGGCGTGGGCGCGGGCAATGTCGCTTCGATCGTCACGGCGCGCGCGAATCCCGATGACGCGGCGCGCAAGATCGCCGTGTCCAAGACATTCGATAACGCGACGAGCTGTTCATCGGAGAACAGCGTGGTGATCGAGGACGCGATATACACGCGCATGCTCGATGCATTGACGAAGCAAGGCGGCGTGCTTCTGGATGCCGCGCAGAAGGCGCAATTGCAGGCGGCGATGTGGCATGAGGGCAAGCTCTCGGCGCGCTGCACCGCGCGTTCGGCGGCGACTATCGCGCGTGAAGCGGGCCTCGACGATATCGCCGCGCGCGAGCCGAAGTTTCTGATGGTCGAGGAGAGCGGCTACGGGTCCGAGTACCCGTTCTCCGGCGAAAAGCTTTCTCCGGTGCTGACGGTGTATCGCGCAAAGGACACCGAGGCCGCAATCGGTATCGTGCGCGGCATCTATGGCTACATGGGCGCGGGCCACTCGGTCGGCGTGCATGGCGCCGACGACGCGCTCGCCGTCACGCTCGGCACGCGCTTGCCGGTGGCGCGCGTGATCGTCGATCAGGCGCATTGCCTCGCGACCGGCGGCAACTTCGACAACGGCCTGCCGTTCTCGCTGTCGATGGGCTGCGGCACCTGGGGCGGCAACAATTTCTCGTCGAATCTCGGTTATCGGCAATACCTGAACGTCACGCGCGTCGCGTATCCGATCGCGGAGCATGTGCCCGAAGTCGATACATTGCTCGGCGATTACTTCCGGAGAATCGGACGATGAGCGCGCTCGCCGATCGAATCGTTGCTCATGACCGCGTGCCGCTCGATGCGCCGACTCTGCGCACATTGATCGATGCGCGCGCCGCACACGCGCCCGACAAGCCGTTTCTGCTTTCCATAACACAGGACGATGCGCTGACGTTCGGCGCATTGCGCGACGATTGCATCGCGCTCGAAGCGCGCTTCAGGGCGGCGGGTTTGCGTCCGGGCGATGTCGTGTCCGTCTTCATGGGCAACGGCATCCAGACCGCGCGGCTGCTGCTCGCGGCGATGTACAGCGGCCTCGTCGCGAATCCGCTGAACCTGTTGTGCCAGCCTTCGCAGGTGCGCTACATCGTCGAGCATTCGGATACGCGCGCGATCTTCGTCGCGGACGATACGCACGACATCATCGTCGAAGCAATCGATGCGTTGCGCGGCGAAGGCATGGAGCGAGAGATAGCGGTGGTGCGCACATCGCCGGATTCGCGTGCATTACCCGATATCCCGACGCTTCCCGCGCCCGCGATTCCGCTGGTGCGCGACGATGCGCCCGGCACGCGTATTGTCGCAAGCGATTCAGGCGCGATGAACGCCGGCGATACCGCGCTGCTCATGTACACATCGGGCACGACGGGCGCGCCCAAGGGCGTGCTGCTGAGTCATCGGAGCCTGCTCGCGAACATGCGCAACATCAGCGCGGAGCATCGCCTGACGGAAGACGATCGCGTGCTCGTGTCGTTGCCGCTCTATCACATCAACGGCCTCGTCGTCGCGCTGCTGACGCCGCTTTATCACGGCGGCTCGGCGGTGATGACGCCACGCTTTTCCGCGCGCACGTTCTGGAGCGAGGCATCGCAACACGCATGCACGTGGATCAACGTGGTGCCGACTATCGTCGCTTACTTGCTGAACGGCGAGGGCGCGCAGGGCTGCGATCTGTCGGCGCTGAAGTTCTGCCGCAGCGCATCGGCTGCGTTGCCGGCGGATCATCACCGCGCGTTCGAGGAGCGCTTCGGCATCGGCGTCATCGAAACGATGGGAATGACGGAGACCGCCGCGCCAGCATTCAGTAATCCGTATGATCAGGCGATGAGAAGGATAGGCAGCATTGGCTTGCCATCGGGCGGCGAAGCGAAGATCGTCGATCTCGAAGGACGCGAGTGCGTGGCCCACGAAACCGGCGAGCTCGTATTGCGCGGCGAGCAGCTGATGAGCGGCTATTACAAGCGTCCCGACGAAACCCGCAACGCCTTCACCGCCGACGGATGGCTGCGCACCGGCGATCTCGGCTATCGCGACGAAGCGGGCTTTTTCTACATCAACGGACGCGCGAAGGAACTGATCATCAAAGGCGGCGAGAACATCGCGCCGCGCGAGATCGACGAGGCGCTCCTGCGTCATCCGGGCGTACTCGAAGCGGCCGCTGTCGGCGTGCCGGATCCGGCGTACGGGCAGGACATCGTCGCGTTCATCGTGCCGAGCGGCGGCGCCGGTTCGCTCGATGTCGCCGATCTCCGCGCGCATTGCCTGCGTGAACTCGGCCGCTACAAGACACCGCGCGAATTCCGCTTCACCGATGCATTGCCGCGCGGACCATCGGGCAAGGTGCAGCGCCTGAAGCTCGTGCAGGGCCCGCCGCCCGCCGGATAAGCGTGCGCGGGTTCACTCGCAAGACTCGACCGTTCCACATAAGATGGACTTAGGAGACAGCATGAACAGGCATCGTCAGCGCGTGAAAACGCGCCATATCATTCTCGGCGTGATGTGTCTGATGTACTTCATCTCGTACATCGACCGGGTGAACATCGCCGTGGCGGGTCCGTTGATTCGCCAGGAGATGGGTTTGACGAACGTGCAGCTCGGGCTCGTGTTTTCCGCGTTTGCGTATCCGTATGCGGTGATGCAGATCGTCGGCGGATGGCTTGCCGACCGCTTCGGCCCCAAGCTCGTACTCACCGTGCTCTCGCTGATCTGGGGCGCGGCGACGCTCGCGACGGGCTTCGCGGGCAGCATCGGGATGCTCGTGTTGCTGCGGCTCGCGCTCGGCATCGGCGAGGGCGGCGCGTTCCCGACCGCCACGCGCGCCTTCACCTTCTGGATGCCGGTGCACGAGCGCGGCTTCGCGCAGGGCATCACGCACAGCTTCGCGCGGCTCGGCGGCGCGGTGACGCCGCCGCTCGTGCTCGCGGTCGTGGCGGCGGCGGGCTGGCGCGAGGCGTTCATCCTGCTCGGCGTCGCGAGTCTCGCGTGGACGGTGCTGTATCTCTGCGTCTTCACCAATTCGCCCGATGAAAACCGTCGCGTGACGCCCGAGGAAACTGCTGAAATCGGCTATCGCGCGGGGGAATGCGCGCGGGCGAGCAAGAACCCGACGCCGTGGCGCAAGCTGATCCACCGCATGTGGCTCGTGACGTTCGTCGACTTCTGCTATGGCTGGCTGCTGTGGGTGTATCTGACGTGGCTGCCTTCGTATCTGAAGGAGTCGCGCGGCTTCGATCTGAAGCATCTCGCCCTGTTCACCGCGTTGCCGCTGCTCGCGGGCGTGATCGGCGATACGCTCGGCGGCGTGCTCTCGGACCGCATCTACAGGATGACGGGGCGGCTGCGTCTCGCGCGTTGCAGCATTCTGGTGGTGGGCATGGGCGGCTCGCTCGCGTTCCTCCTGCCGATGGTCAATGCGCCGAGCCCGATCGCCGCCGTGTGGTTCCTCACCGCTTCGTTCTTCTTCCTCGAGATCACGAATCCGGTGTTGTGGACCTTGCCGCTCGATATCGCGGGCAAGTATGCGGGCACGGCGGGCGGCATGATGAACACGGGCTTCGGCGTGGCGGGCATGGTGTCGCCGGTGGCGTTCGGCTATCTGATCCAGCAGACGGGCAGCTATAACGTGCCGTTCACGATCTCGGCGGGGCTGCTCGCGGTGGGCGCGGTCGCGGCGCTCTTTATCGATACGAGCAAGACGGTGGAGGCCGACGAGGCCCGCGAGGCGAGGAGTCGCGAGGAGATGGGCGTGCCGGCGTTCGCAGGTGGGGCGGGGCAGTGGCATGAGTAGCGTGCGCCGTTGGCGGAGGGGATGACCTCGGCTTCCCCTCACGCGCGCCCATCTGAAGCGCACGAGTCCGTGCGCTTCAGATGGCAGATCATCTCGAACCTGCGGACCGGGCTGTCAAACGCCCGTGTGCGCGGTCTCGCCGCGATCGACGAACTCGATCGTCAGATTGCCTTCTTCCGAACTCGCGAGGCGAATCTCGGCGGGCGCTGCGCCGCTCGCCATGCGCGTGAGCAGCTCGCGCGAGACCGTCGGCAGGATGCGCTGATCGAGGAACGCGTCGATGTTGCGCGCGCCCGATTCGCGCGACAAGCACAACCCGGCAAGCGATGCGATCAGCGATTCGTCGCAGACGAGCGTCACATCGTGCTGGCGCTTTAGCCGGCCGGCGATTTTCGCGATCTTCAGCCGCACGATGCTGCCGAGCGCGCTCACATCCAGCGGACGGTAGACGAGCGTCTGGAAGCGCGCGAGCAGCGCGGGCTGGAAGTGCTTCACGAGCGGGTCATGAATGGCGTCGAGCAGCGCGGCATGCGCGATGTCGGGTGTGTCCATCGTCGCGTCGTGAATCTGTTCGCTGCCGAGGTTCGATGTCATCAGGATCACGCAGTTGCGGAAGTCGATCTCGCGGCCCTCGCCATCGCGCATCGAGCCGCGGTCGAATACCTGATAGAACATGTCGAGCACGTCGCGATGCGCCTTCTCGACTTCATCGAGCAACACGACGCTGTAGGGGCGCTGGCGCACCGCTTCGGTCAGGATGCCGCCGCGTCCGTATCCGACGTAGCCCGGCGGCGAGCCCTTCAATTGCGAGACCGTGTGCGCCTCCTGATACTCCGACATGTTGATCGTCGTGAGCGCGGCCTCGCCGCCGAAGAGCACGTCGGCGAGCGCGAGCGCCGTCTCTGTCTTGCCGACGCCCGAGGTGCCGGTCAGCAGGAAGACGCCGAGCGGCGCGTGCTCGCTCTTGAGCCCCGCCTTCGCGGTGCGCAGGCTTTGCGCGAGCATGCCGAGCGCATCGTCCTGCGCGATCACGCGTTCTTGCAGCTGATCTTCGAGCGCGAGCAGGTTGAGCAGTTCGTCTTCGACGAGATTGCCCACCGGCACGCCGGTCCATTCGGCGACGACGCGCGCGATGGCCTGCGCATCGACATCGGCGAAGATGAGCGGCGTCTTGCCTTGTGTTTCGGCGAGCGCTTTTTTCGCGGCGGCGAAGGCCTCTGCGTCGGGCCTGGCGTGGCCGTCGCCGCGTTGTTCCAGCAGCGCGCGAACCAGCGACATCTCGCGTTCGTAGCGCGCCTGAATGCCGGCGAGCTCCTGAGTCGCGTGCGATATGGCCGCTTCGAGCGCCTGGCGACGCGCGGCGGCATCGTCGATGCCCGCGCGCTCGTCCGCATCGATGCCCGCGCGTTCGAGTTCGAGCGCCGCCACGGCCGCGCGGGCGCGCTGCAGTTCGGCGGGCGGCGTATCGAGCCCCATGCGTACGCGGGCGGCGGCGGTGTCGATCAGATCGACGGCCTTGTCCGGCAGCTGGCGCGCGGGGATATAGCGGCGCGACAGCCTGACGGCCGCGACGAGCGCTTCGTCGCGGATATGCACGTTGTGGTGCTTCGCGTAGCGCGTGGCGAGTCCGCGCAGCATGAGGCAGGCCGCGTCGTCATCCGGCTCTTCGACCTTGACCATCTGGAAGCGCCGTTCGAGCGCCGCGTCGCGCTCGAAGTATTCCTTGTACTCGGACCACGTCGTGGCCGCGATGGTGCGCAGCTCGCCGCGCGCGAGCGCCGGCTTCAGCAGATTGGCCGCGTCCGAGCCGCCGGCCGAATTGCCCGCGCCGATCCCCGAGGTACCTCACGGTGGTTAATCGAGAACGACTCCGAGTGGTACAGCAGGAAGTTGCCCAAAAAGCCTCCCGGATTGCAGCCTCCTCAACAAGCCGCAGAGCAGCTTGAGCGAGACCGATTGTTGGACATCAAAATGTCGCAGCAGGTAATAAAGCGATACGTCGAGCTAATCGACCACCCCGGGCGGCCGACTATGATTACTGAGACAAAGCTGCTCTCGCGAGTCCCTCGCGGTCGAGATTGGTATCTGCTAAAACCTCGACTGCATAGAACGCGCGCTTTGGTCTTCCAGTTCGTTGAGGACCCTGAAGCTTTTGCAAATCGACTTTACGCGTGGGGCGAGGCGAATCCAGACTCGCATCGCTACCGGTCGACTTACCGACTACTGACGGCTTCTCTTGGGAGAAGATTGACGCCCGAGCAGATTCGCAACTGCATCGGTCTTCAACGGCACCTTCCGGCGCGAGTTCGAAAAAATCCTGAAGAGCAAGGAACTCTCGGACAAGCTGCGCGGCGAGCTTTCGCAGATCGCCACGGCGGCGACGCAACCCGAAGGAAACGCCTGAGCCCGGCAGGCCTCAATCCGGCAAGCATCCCAGACAGGACCGAACATGAACAAGAAAGAAGCCCGTGCGAGCGCCGCAGGCGAGACCGTCGTGCTCGACGCCCCGCAAGCGTCTCATGGCGACAGCGTCTATGAATCGCTGTGCAACAAGATCAACCTGAACACGGTGTCGCAGGCGCGTCCGCTCGAGGCATTCCGTGACAACGACATGCTGTCCGAAGCGTCCGCCGACGAACGCCTTGCGCGCGGCATGGGTGCGTTCCTCGATCTCGTCGCGCAGACGAGCAAGCCCGTGGATCGCCTCGACAAGTCGCTGCTCGATTTCTTCATCGGACAGCTCGATCGCCAGATCAGCCAGCAGCTCGACGCGGTCATGCACAACCCCGAGTTCCAGGCGCTGGAAGGCCGCTGGCGCGGCCTCAAGATGCTCGTGTCGCGCACGGATTTCCGCAAGAACGCGCGTATCGAAGTGCTGGATGTCTCGAAGGACGCGCTGGTCCGCGACTTCGATGATGCGCCGGAGCTGATCCAGAGCGGCCTGTATCGCCTGACCTACATCGAGGAATACGATACGCCGGGCGGCCAGCCGATCAGCGCGCTGGTCAGCGACTTCGAGTTCGCCAACTCGCCGCAGGACGTGGCCTTGCTGCGCAACATCTCCAAGGTCGCGGCGGCGGCGCACATGCCGTTCATCGGCTCGGTGGGCGCGGCGTTCTTCGGCAAGAAGTCGATGGAAGAAGTCGCGGCCATCCAGGACATCGGCAACTACTTCGACCGCGCCGAATACATCAAGTGGAAGAGCTTCCGCGACACGGACGATGCGCGCTACGTCGGCCTCGTGATGCCGCGCGTGCTCGGCCGCCTGCCGTACGGAAAGGACACGACGCCCGTGCGCGCGTTCAACTACGAGGAGCAGGTCAAGGGCCCGGACCACGATCGCTATCTGTGGGTGAATGCGTCGTTCGCGTTCGCGGCGAACATGACGCGCAGCTTCGTGAACAACGGCTGGTGCGTGCAGATCCGCGGCCCGCAGGCAGGCGGCAAGGTCGAAGATTTGCCCGTGCATCTGTATGACCTCGGCACCGGCGTGCAGCCGAAGATCCCGACCGAAGTCCTGATTCCCGAAACGCGCGAATTCGAGTTCGCGAACCTCGGCTTCATTCCGCTCTCGTTCTACAAGAACCATGATTTCGCGTGCTTCTTCTCGGCGAACTCGACGCAGAAGCCCGCGCTCTACGAGACCAAGGAAGCGACCGCGAACAGCCGCATCAACGCGCGTCTGCCGTACATCTTCCTGCTGTCGCGCATTGCGCACTACCTGAAGCTGATTCAGCGCGAGAACATCGGCACGACCAAGGACCGTCGTCTGCTCGAGCTCGAGCTCAACAACTGGATCAAGGGCCTCGTCACCGAGATGAAAGATCCGGGCGATGAACTGCAGGCGTCGCATCCGCTGCGCGAGGCGAAGGTGATGGTCGAGGACATCGAGGACAATCCAGGCTTCTTCCGCATCAAGCTCTTCATCGTGCCGCACTTCCAGGTGGAAGGCATGGATATCGGCTTGTCGCTGGTTTCGCAAATGCCGAAGGCGAAGAGCTGATTCGCCGAAGCGTTCGATAGCATTTGAGCAATGCGCCGGGGTGGCTCGATGAGCCGTCCCGGCGTAATCGTTTGGAGGGTGAAAACAAGCATCCTTCGTCAATCGCGACGACCGCGCCACAATCCCACCCTTAGCGGTTATTCTCCCTGACACCGGCCCACGACGACGAACCTCGTCACGCGCCAAGGCATCCCCGGTTTCTTCAGGAGAAATCGCATCATGCTCGATACGACAGATGTGCTGGTTGCCGGTGCGGGCCCAGTCGGCCTGATGCTCGCCGCTGAACTGCGCCGCGACGGCGTGAAGGTGCGCGTGATCGACGCGCACGACGAGCGCGTCTTCTTCGTGAAGGCGCTGGGCGTCACGGCGCGCACGCTGGAGATATTCGAGGACCTGGACATGACACGCGACGCGATCGACGCGGGCGTGTGGCTCACCGGCGCCGACACGTTTCAGGACGGCGCGCTCGCGTTCAGCGCCGAGATTCCGCGCGAAGGGCTGCCGTATGGCGCGCTCTCGCTCGCGCAGTTCGAGACCGAGCGCATTCTGGAGGCGGCGCTCGCGCGCAACGGCGGGCACGTCGAATACGGCGCGACGCTCGTCGATTTCACGGAATCGGGCGATGCCATCGACGCGCGCATCCAGGACGCCTGCGGCGAGAGCCGCATCATTCGATGCCGCTGGCTCGTCGGTTGCGACGGCGCGCGCAGCACGGTGCGGCGCCAGCTCGACGTGGCCTTCGAAGGCGATCAGTATCCGCAGACCTTCATGCTCGCGGATGTCGATGTCGACTGGCGTCTGCCGCGCGGCCGGATGTATCGCTTCAACGTGACGGGGGAGGGCGGCGCGGGATCGACCTCGCTCGCCGCGCTGCCGGTGCGCGGCTCGGCGCGCCGCTATCGGCTGTCCATGGTCCTCCTTCCCGATGATGCCGCCCGCCATACGCTGAACTCCACGCCCGACTTCGCCGAGATCGAGCGCATCATGCTGCCGATTCTGCCGAAGGACACGCGGCTCTCGTCGATGCGCTGGTCGTCGGTGTATCGCGTGAGCCATCGGATCGCGCGGAACTACGCGCGCGGACGCGTGTTTCTCGCGGGCGATGCCGCGCATATTCATCCGCCCGTCGGCGGGCAGGGCATGAACACCGGCTTGCAGGATGCGCACAATCTCGCGTGGAAGCTCGCGCTCGCGGCGCGCGGTGCGGCGGGCGCATCGCTGCTCGACAGTTACGAAGCGGAGCGGCGGCCGGTCGGGCTCGATGTCGTCGAATCGACGAGCCGTGCGTTGAACACGGTCCTCGCGCACGGCGAAATCAGGCCCGCGATGCGTGAGACGCAATTGCTCGTGGGTTATCGCGGCAGCCCGATCGTCGCGGACGAATGCGCTGACATGGCCGCGGAATTGCCCGCGCCTGGCGATCGCGCGCCGGAAGCGGGCGGCCTCGTGCAGGCCTTCGTCGGGCATGCGCAGCGGCTGCGCGATCATCTCGGACGCGGGCGTCACACACTCGTCGGCTATATCGATGACAATGCCGACGGCGCGCGCATCGCCGCGTTCGATGCGGCCGTGGATGCGTGGCGCGCGTCACTCGGCACGGCGGCGAGCGCGGTGTTGATCGTGTCGCCGGAGGTTGCCGCCGCGCCGGCGTTCAAACCCGCGCAGGAAGCGTATCGAACGCTGAGCGATAGCGAAGGCACGTTCGCCGACGCGTTCGGCGCGAAAAACGGCATGGCGTGGGCCGTGCGGCCGGACGGGCATATTGGCTATAGAAGCGCGTCCTGTTCATCGGAAGCGCTGATCGCATGGCTCCATCGCGTGTTGGGTCGAAAGGCGGCGCGCTAGCCTCAGCGCTGCACGGCGATCACGTGCGCCTGAATCTTGCCATCGACGGGACCGGAACCGAAGCGCGCCGCAATGGCCGCGGCGCATGCCGATGTCACCTCGTCGAGACGCATACCGCTGCGTGATTCGATCTCGTTGCGCAAGGGCGTGCCCTGGCAATACGCGATGGCGGCCACGTCCGCCGATGCCGCGCGGCTTCGATGCGTCACCGTATCGAAGCGCGGCTTCGCATCAAAGCCCGCGGCTGAAAGATCGCGCGATATCGCTTCCTGATTGAAGTAACCGTGCGGCGTGCGTTTCATGAAAAGCGGCGGATCCTCGGGAAAGAGGCGGCTGAGTTCGCCGGTTATCGCATCGGCAAGCTCGTTTTCTTCGATACGGTCCCACACGTTGAACAGCAGCGTGCCGCGGTTGCGCAACACGCGGCGCGCCTCAGCAAACGCAGCCGCTTTGTCCGGAAAGAACATCGCGCCGAACTGACACACGACGACATCGAAGCTCGCGTCATCGAAAGGCAGTTGCAATGCATCGGCCTGTTGCCATGTCACGGGCTTCTCGATGGGGATCATCGCGGCGCGATCGAGCATCGCCTGATTCAGATCCGTCGCGACGATATCGACGGGCGCGGACAACGCATGCGCCATCGTGCGCGTGACGGCGCCGGTGCCCGCCGCCGTTTCCAGTACTCGCGACGGCGCGAGCGCCACCACGCACTTCGCGATATCGCCGGCGTAGGGCTCGAAGAGCATCGGCACGAGAAGCCGGTCGTAAAACTCGGGTATCTGACCGGCGAAACGCGTGTCGGTGCGAAGCGTGTTCGTGTCCATGCGCGGCCTCCAGCAATGGATTATTCGTCTGAGCCTGCAAGTCTGTTCACTCTACGCGGCTTTATCGCGCTCGAAGAGATGTCTACAGTGAATGCTGTCACGCCGGTTTTGTCGAACGCAACCGGACAATCCTCGCATTAAATAATCTCTTCAAGGAACCAATCATGAGCAAACTCGCAGGCAAGGTGGCGGTCGTCACGGGCGCATCGAAAGGTATTGGAGCCGCTATCGCCAAGGCGCTCGCGGCAGAGGGCGCGGCAGTCGTCGTCAACTATGCGAGCAGCAAGGCGGGCGCGGATGCCGTCGTCGCGGACATCTCGAAAGCGAATGGACGTGCGATTGCAGTCGGCGGCGATGTATCGAAGGCCGCGGATGCGCAGGGCATCGTGAATGCCGCTGTCGAAACGTATGGGCGCCTCGATATTCTCGTCAACAACTCGGGCGTCTACGAGTTCGCGCCGCTCGAGGAAATCACCGAAGAGCACTTCCATAAGCAGTTCAATATCAACGTGCTCGGCACGCTATTGACGACGCAGGCCGCCGCGAAGCATCTCGGCGAAGGCGCGAGCATCATCAACGTCAGTTCGGTCGTGACCCGCATCACGCCGCCGGCGAGCGCGGTCTATAGCGGCACGAAAGGCGCCGTCGATGCGATCACGGGCGTGCTCGCGCGCGAGCTCGGCGCGAAAAAGATCCGCGTGAACTCGATCAATCCGGGCGTCGTGGTGACCGAAGGCACGCACAGCGCGGGCATCATCGGCTCCGATTTCGATGCGGCCGCGCTCGCGCAAACGCCGCTCGGACGTCTGGGCCAGCCGGACGATATCGCATCGATCGCGGTGTTCCTCGCATCGGACGATGCGCGCTGGATGACGGGCGAGAGCCTGATCGCGAGCGGCGGCATGCGTTGATGCGAAGGGCGCTCTCGCGTTCTTCGCTTTCGATCAAGTGTATCGACGCGCAGCGCCCGTTTTGTATCTGGCATAGCCGCGCTTCCGGCAAGAGAATGCATCGACTTCTCTCGCCGGAGCCCGCCTGATGCCGCACACCCCGCAACTGCTCGCATTCGCTCTCGTCGCCCTCGGCATGGCGCTCACGCCGGGGCCGAACATGGTCTATCTGATCTCGCGTTCGATCTGCCAGGGCCGCACAGCGGGCCTCATTTCGCTCGGCGGCGTTGCGCTCGGCTTCGTGTTCTACATGCTGTGCGCGGCGTTCGGCATCACCGCGCTGCTCATTGCGATTCCCTTCGCTTACGACGCGCTGCGCTTCGGCGGCGCGCTCTATCTGCTTTATCTCGCGTGGCAGGCCGTGAAGCCCGGCGGGCGCTCGCCGTTTCAGGTGCGCGACCTGCCGGTCGACAGCCCGCAAAAGCTCTTCACGATGGGCTTCGTCACGAACCTGCTGAATCCGAAGATCGCCGTGCTGTATCTGTCGCTTCTGCCGCAGTTCATCGATCCGGCGAACGGCAGCGTGCTCGGCCAGTCGCTCCTGCTTGGCGTCGTGCAGATCATGCTGAGCATCACCGTCAATTCAACGGTCGCCATGACGGCCGGATCGATCGCGGTGTTTCTCGCGCGCAAGCCCGCATGGCTTTTGATGCAACGCTGGCTGATGGGCACGGTGCTCGCCGGTCTCGCGGTCAGAATGGCGACCGAAGCGCGCCGCTGATACGCGTGCATCGGCTTCGCGCCACGCGCACTAGAATCGAAGAAACCGTGGCGTGGCGCGACGACGATGGACATCGCACAATGGCTGGGCGGGCTGGGACTCGGGCAATACGCACAGGCGTTCGCAGAGAACGATATCGACGCCGCGATGCTGCCCGGTCTGACCGACGCGGACCTGAAGGAACTCGGCGTACAGTCGCTCGGGCATCGCAAGCGTCTGCTCGCGGCGATCGCGGCCGCGAATGCCGCGTGTTCCGATGAAGCCGCGCCTGCCGAAGAACGCAGGCAGGTCACCATCCTCTTCGCCGATCTCTGCGGCTACACGGCGCTTGCGCAGACCATCGACGCCGAAGAACTGCGCGAGCTGATCGGCCGCTTCACGGATATCGTCGACGGCATCGTGCTCGCGTATGGCGGCACCGTCGACAAGCACATCGGCGATGCCGTGATGGCGCTCTTCGGCGCACCGCGCGCGCACGAGACCGATCCGCTGCGCGCGGCCCGCGCCGCGCTCGATATTCACGCGGCGCTTGCGGACTTCAGCGCGAGGAACGCGCGGCCGCTGAAGGCGCATATCGGCATTGCGAGCGGCGAAGTGGTGGCGGGCGCGATCGGCCGCGCGGGGGCGCGGGATTACACGGTGCATGGCGATTCGGTGAATCTCGCCGCGCGGCTCGTCGCGGCGGCGGGCGCCGGTGAGACGCTCTTGTCCGATGGCGTACGCCGCGCGCTCGGCGACAACGCGGTCTGCGATTCGACCGATGCAATGCGCTTCAAGGGCATCGATGCGCCCGTGCGCGTCTGGCGCCTGCAAAGCGCGATGCGCGAGCCCAGTCACGCCAACCGCGGCCGCTTCGTCGGACGGCAGGCGGAACTCGAACAGTTCCGCGTGATCGCGCGCGTGTGCGTCGGGCAGCGCGCGGGACATGTCATCTATGTGCGCGGTCCGGCGGGCATCGGCAAGACGCGTCTCGTCGAGGAAATGCGCGCATTCGGGCAGACGCTCGGCCTCACGGTGCATCGCGGGCTCGTGCTCGATTTCGGTGTCGGCAAAGGGCAGGACCCGGTGCGCGCGATCATCGGCAGTCTGCTCGGCCTTTCGTCATCCGCCGGCGATGACGAAGCGCAAGCCGCCGCCGATCGTCTCGTGAGCGCTCACGTCGTCATGCCGGAAGCGCGCATGTTTCTGCACGATCTGCTCGATCTGCCGCAAGCGGGCGAATGGCGCTCCCTTTACGACGCGATGGATCACGCCGCACGCAAGCGCGGCAAAGAGGCTGTCGTCGCGGCGCTGACATCGGATGCATGCCGCCGCGCGCCGGCGATGATCGTCGTGGAAGACCTGCACTGGGCCGATGCGCAACTGCTCGGCTATCTCGCCGCCTTCGCAGCGGGCATCGCGCACGGCGCGGGGCTGCTCGTGATGACATCGCGCATCGAAGGCGATCCGCTCGATGCCGCATGGCGCGCGCGCCTTCGCGGCCGGCCGCTCGCGACGATCGATCTCGGCCCGCTGCGGCGCGAGGAATCGCTCTCGCTCGCGAGCCATTTCATCGATGCGACCCAGCGCGTCGCGCTCGCGTGCATCGAACGCGCGGCGGGCAATCCGCTCTTTCTCGAACAGTTGCTGCACAACGTGGAGGAAGGCAGCGGCGAGACGATTCCGCCGTCGATCCAGAGTCTCGTGCTCGCGCGCATGGACCGCCTCGCGCCGCGCGACCGGACGGCGTTTCGCGCGGCGTCGGTGATCGGGCAGCGTTTCGATGCCGCGCTCGTGCGGCATCTGATCGACGATCCCGGCTACGACTGCGGCGCGCTCGTCGCGAATGCGCTGATCATCCCGGAAGGCGACAAGTTTCTGTTCGCGCATGCGCTGATCCAGGAGAGCGCTTATTCGACGCTGCTGCGCGGGCCGCGCCGCGACTTGCATCGGCGCGCGGCCGAGTGGTTCGCACAGAGCGATCCCGTGCTGCACGCGCAGCATCTGGATCGCGCGGACGACGAGCGCGCGCCGCAAGCCTTTCTCGACGCGGCCATCGCGCAACGTGCGAGCCGCTTCACCGAATCGGCGCTGCAGCTTGTCGCGCGTGGGCTCGATGTCGCGCGCACGGCGCGCGAGCGTCATGCGCTCATGTGCTTCAAGGGCGAGCTGCAGCGCGATCTGGGCGATATCGCGGCATCGATCGATACGTATCGCGCGGCCGTCGCGCACGCACCCGACGACGAGAGTCTCTGCGACGCGCAACTCGGTCTCGCCGAAGGCCTGCGCGTGAACGAAGGCCTTGCGGAAGCGCTCGCGCTCATCGATGCCGCGCAGAAATCGGCGCAACGCGACGAACGCGTGAGCGAGCTCGCGCGGCTGCATCATCTGCGCGGCAATATCCTGTTTCCGCTGGGACGCATCGACGAATGCAGGATCGAGCACGAGCGCGGGCTCGCGTATGCGAAGCGTCTGAACGCGCCGGAAGCGCAGGCGCGCGCGCTCGGCGGTCTCGCCGACGCCGCCTACGCGCAGGGCCGCATGAAGAGCGCGTTCGAGCATTTCAGCGGCGCTGTCGCGCTTGCGCGCGAGCACGGCTTCGGCCGAATCGAAGTGGCGAATCGCTCGATGATCGGCTTCAGCCGCATGTATCTCAACGAAGCACGCGAGGCGCTCGCGGATGCCGTCGAAGGCTCGCGCGAGGCGGCGCTCGTCGGACAGGCGCGCGCGCAGCTGCTATGCGAGACGCTCGGCGCGTTCGCGTGCCATGAACTGGGCGATGCGCGCGCGATGCAGCGTCATCTCGATCAGGAACGCGCGCTCATCCGGCAATTGGGCGCGCGCCGTTTCGAGGCGCAGAATCTGGAGTTGCAAGGGCGTCTGCTGCTCGACGGCGGAGATCGCAAAGAAGCCGTGCGCGTGCTGCGCGCATCGCTTGCGTTGTGCCGGGAGGTCGGCATGCAGTTCAGCGCGCCGAAGACGCTGGGCGCGCTCAGTCTCGCCGTCGACGATGACGCCGAGCGCGCGCGTCTCATCGAAGAAGGCGCGGATCTGCTGCGGCTGGGCGCCGTGGGTCACAACCATCTGTGGTTTCATCGCGATGCCATCGATGCGTGGCTCGCCGCCGGCGACGCGGCGCTCGCGCTTCGTCACGCCGATGCGCTCGATCGATACACGCACGCGGAGCCGCTGCCGTGGTCGCAATTGTTCGCGGCGCGCGGGCGGGCGCTCGCGGCATCGCATCTACGACGCGACGATGAAGCCATCGCGCGCGAACTCCGGCGCGTGCGGGAGGCGCTGATGCAGGCCGGATATGCGCGGCATCTGACCGCCGTCGATGCGGCGCTCGCGCGGTGTTGATTCGCGGGATCGGCTCGCCTTACTCCATTTCACGCGCCTTCCGCGAGCCGCAGCGACGATTTCACGACCTCCCCGCTCGTCGCGACGAAGTCCCGCGCCCATGCGGCGATGGCCGCCTCCGCCGATGCCGCGGCAGGCCTCACGACGTGGCTCGCGAAAGACACCTTGGGAACGTCGGCGTGCTTACGATAATCGCTGCGGCGGGAAAGCCATGCGTCACCTGTCCAGCCGTCGTTGGGAATCGGTTGAGGAAAGATCTCCAGAAAATATGCGCCCATTGAATACATGGCCGCCTTCTCGAACTTCCCGATAATCTGCGTCGAGCATGCGCCGGTCCAAAGCTCGCGATCAGGTGCAATCAACGCGGCGTTTCACGAGCGGGCAGTCGAGCAGTCAGTCCCCCGGTTGCGGCGCTTCGGCCGGCTCGTTCATCGGGCAGGCGTTGCGCTCGCGCCTGAAATGCGCGGACATCTCATAAGCCGGCTTGCGGCTTCGCATGACACCGCCCAGCGGCCGATGCGCGCGCACGCCGTGCCAAGGGCTGAAGGCCATGCACTCGTCGATCGCCGCGACGCGCGCCGCGCTCCAGCTCGCCTGCGGCGTCACGCGGATGCGCGCCACCGCCACGTACGGGCTCTCATCCTCGGGCCAGCGCACCGAGGCGTCCTCGATCGGCATCGTGTCGATGTCGGTGGCGAGCTGCACGCGCAACTCCCATTCGCCGCCGTGCGCCGCGAAGAAATCGCTCACGGCATCGCGCAAGCCGTTGGGCCGGTCGTCGAGATCGACCTGGGCATCGGTCAGCGCCGTGAGTTCCGTCGACACCGGCGCGACGCTCATCTTCGCGAAGTACGGGCCGTACAGCAGCGGCGCGGCCGTATAGAAGGTCTCGCCCAGGATATGCGTCTTCGGATGACCGCCGAGACGCTTCAGCATGCCGCTCTCGCCGCCCAGCTTCTCGACCAGCGTTTCCGCGCCGCGCAGCACCGCCGAAAAGACCTCTTTCGGGCCGGGCGCCTTGTCCGTTGTTTTGGCGAGCAGTTTCAGGTTGGCGAGAAAGGCCTTCGGCGTGCTCGCGGTGAACGCGGGCGCGTCGATCATGACGAAGTCCTGCGTGCGATGGCCTTCGCTGCCGGGCAGGCGCTCGCCCTCCACGCCGATCAGCTTGAGCGCGAGGCCGCGCGGCGTCGACACCTTGTCGTCGAGTACATCGCCGGGATTGGTGGAGAAACGCATGACAACAGGTATCACCGCTTCCCGCGCGAACACGCCTTGCGCGTAGGGCGTGGGCAAGCCGCCGGGCACGCGCACTTCGCCGATGACGAGTCCGTGGCTCTTCGCATGTACGCTGCGCAGGGCGTATCCATAGTGCCTGTAGCTCGTCTCGGCGATGGCGCGCATCGTTTGCACGAGCTCGACCGTGGTCTGCGCTTCGTCGTCGGGAATTACTTCGAATGCGGGGTCGAACTGAAGCGGAAGAACGGGTTGGTTGGACATGACATCTCCGCGCGGACATCGATGGAATCTGCAGCAATGGCTGTGCCCTTGGACCTGTCTGGCGCGGCGGCGTATGCAGGAATCGGGCCGGGGAAAGGGACGGCTTACGTACAGCGCCTTCGCTTGATCAGTGACGCAAAATGAATTCATCGAAAGTCAACGAGCGGTGGTTCCCGTGAATCAATCGAGCGGCAAGCGTCCCAAGTTGGTGCTGTTTCCGACGCGCATGGTGGCGCCTACGCCCGGAACCGGTGTGGACGATTTTCAGATCTACGCCTCGTACAGGGGCAGCATTGCGAGCGGCTTTTTCGGCACGCTGAAGGTCGTGCGAAAGACCGACGGCAGGCTGCTGTTTCCGTTCGACGGCGCGGACAACATCGGTCCGTTTCCGACCAAGGCCGCCGCGGTCGCCGCCGCGCTCGAGCGCGGCGACCAGGTGGTCGAAGCCGATCTGGCTCGGCCCGAACTCTGAACGTCCGGTCGGTCAGTCTCAAGGGGAAGTTTTCGGACACGGCATCTTTATGGTTTTCCCTAGTCGCCGGCTTATTCTTCTGATGGACAATCTGCGCACGCCTTTCGGCGGCTCGCACCGCCCGACAAGAGCAAGAACAGTCATCGGATAAAAGAGAGAGGGCGCGCCATGAATCAGCGTCAGGTCAACTATCGCGGCTTCATTATCACGCCGATGGCCGCCTACGACGGCGGCCTCTACGCGGCAATGATGATCATCTGCGACGGCGAGGGGCTCCAGCGCGCGAGCGGCGTGCTGGGACATTTCGCGTCCGCCGAAGAAGCCTGCGGCTTTGCGCTCATGGCCGGCAAGGACGAAGTGGACGGGCGCCTCTGGCGCGCGACCGCCGCCGCCTGAAACGCCGCTGCGCGCGCCGTTACCGGCTCATCGATCAAACCGCGTCCGCGTGGAAGCGTGTTCGAAACATGAGGCTTACGTACATTGAACACGAGGGTCTCGCTGTCATACTCCAGGCGTGCGCCTCGTCTCAACCGGCTCGGGTAGGGCGCGCATTTTCCGGGTTCGATAAAGGTCAGGCCGATGGCAATCGTCGTGTATGTCTTCGAGGAAAGCAGGGGTGTCCCGACACACGAACGCGATTTGTTCGAGATCGACGCCGCGGGCTATTTCGTCGATATGAGCGCGGTCTTCGTCGAGCGCTGCAGTTGCACGATGTCCGCGAGCGCGCGTCCGGCTTTTCAGCGCGTGCTGCGGCGCCTGCAGCCCGGTGACACGCTGATCACGACGAGGCTCTGGTGCCTCGGAAACAGTGTGCAGGACGTGGTCGCGAGCATCGACCTGCTCGGCAAGCGCGGCATCGCCACGGTATGTCTCGCCTATGGCAGGAAAGACCTTTGCTCGGGCGAAGGCGAAACCTTCGTCGAAGCGCTGCGGCTCGCCGAAGAACTGGAGCGCGTCACGCGCCGCAGCCGCGCGCGCGAGGCGGCGAGCGCCGCGAAGGAACGCGGCATCGCGCAGGGCCGCCCGAGTTCGCTGTCGCAGGCGCAGCAGCGCCAGGCGATGATCTCGCTCGGCGCCGGCCTCACGGTGACCGAGATCGCGCGCTCGCTCAATACGTCCCGCCAGACCATCATGCGCCTGCGCAACACGCATGCGCAGCAGCCGGCGGACGGCCCCGCGGAAGCGGACGTCGAGCCCGAGATTCAGCCGGCGCCGCTCGCCGCCAACGATTCGAAATAGCGGAATCGCGCGCAAGGCCGATGGCGTAATCCTCCGAAAAGTCTTCCTCCTGCGCCGCTGCGCAGCGATTTTTTTTGCCTCTTTGTGTCGATCAATCGCGCACGGAAACCGTTCGGATGATATTCATCACCCGAACGGTTCCGTTGCGTACACTACAATCGATGCCGTCTAAAAAGAGGCACGCGGGCAGTCGCCGGTGCCTTTCCTTGGAGCAACAATTCCAATACCAAAGATGTCAGAAGACAGGCACGGCGGATCACGAGTGAACTCGAACAAAATGCGCGGCGATCAGAAGGAGTGGATGAAACTGGAGGACTCGGAGACATGACCAGCAGTCGTACGAAGGCGCCGCCTTCCGAGAATTTCGAGCCGTTGCCGTTCGCCGTGGTCGGCATGGGCGCGTCGGCGGGCGGCATTGAAGCGTTGCTCAATTTCTTCGAAAATGCGCCGTCCGAAATGGACATGGCGTTCGTGGTGATCGTACATCTGGCGGCGGATCACCTGAGCCGCGCCGACGAAGTCCTGCAGCGCGTGACGGACATGCCCGTCACGCAGGTGTCTAAGACAACGGCCATCGAGAAGAACCACATCTACATCAACGCGCCGGGCAAGCACCTGGAGATGGCGGAGGGCTATCTCCATGCGGTGGATCGCGCGGGCGCGAGCGGCTCGCCCGCGACGATCGACCACTTCTTCGCGACGCTCGCGACCGCGCACGGCACACGCTCGATCGGCATCGTGCTGTCGGGCTCCGGCTCGGATGGCGCCGCGGGCCTCTCGCGCATCAAGGAGATGGGCGGCATCACCGTTGCGCAGAAGCCCGAAGACGCGCATTTCGCCGAGATGCCGCAGCACGCCATCACCACGCGCCAGGTCGACTTCATCCTGCCCGCGGCGGAGATGCCGGAAAAGCTGCTCGATCTCTGGACCAACGCGAAGAAGATCCATCTGCCGATCTCCGAAAGCGGCGAGTCGGCGGAGAAGGAGGTCTCGCCCACGGCGGGCGGCGCGGAGCGCGCGCTCGGCGACATCCTCATGCAACTGCGCGTGCGCACCGGGCACGACTTCCGTCACTACAAGCGCGCGACCATTCTGCGGCGCATCGAGCGGCGGATGCAGGTCAACGGGCTGCGCGACATCGGCGCGTATCGCGATTTCCTGCGCGCGAATCCGGACGAAACCACATCCCTGCTTGCCGACATGCTGATCGGCGTGACGCAGTTCTTCCGCGACCGCGACGCGTTCGAGGCGCTGCGGCGCGATGTCGTGCCGCAATTGCTCGATGCGACCAAGGGCGAGTCGCAGATCCGCGTATGGGTGCCCGGCTGCTCGACGGGCGAGGAAGCGTATTCGCTCGCCATCATGCTCGCGCAGGCGCGCGAGACCGCCGGATTCGAGGCGACCTATCAGCTCTTCGCCACCGATATCGACGAGCCCGCCATCGCGCAGGCGCGCGCGGGCTCCTATCTCGGCTCGATCGCGAGCGATATTCCCCCCGATCTCCTGCGCCGCTATTTCAAGCAGGAAGGCGGGCGCTATCAGATCGTGAAGTCGGTGCGCGAGCGCATCCTGTTCGCCGCGCACAGCCTGCTGCGCGATCCGCCGTTCTCGCATCTCGACCTGATCTCGTGCCGCAACGTGCTGATCTATCTCGATCGCGCCGTGCAGCGGCAGGTGCTCGAGCTCTTTCACTTCGCGTTGCGCGCGGGCGGCTATCTCTTTCTCGGCACGGCCGAATCCGCCGATACCGCCGACGATCTCTTCACCATCGTCGATAAGAAGAGCCGCATCTACCGCGCGCGCACGGTGTTGAACCGCGTGAAGCCGCCGGTCTCGTTTCCTTCGCTCGGACCCGTGAGCGTCGCGCCGCGCGAGGACCTCACGGTCGCGGTCGTGCCGGTGATGACCACGAGCCCGGAGACGCCGGAGCGCCGCAGCTTTTCCTTCGCGGCGCTGCATCAGCGCGTGCTGGAGGAATATGCGCCGCCGAGCGTCGTCGTGGATCGCGATTCGAACATCGTGCATCTCTCGACGACCGCCGGACGCTTCCTGCGCCACGGCGGCGGCGAACTGTCATCGAACATCATGGCGCTCGTGCTGCCGGAACTGCGGCTCGATCTGCGCACGACGCTCTTTCGCGCGCATCAGACGGGCGGCAGCGTCGAGGCGCGGCGCGTCAAGCTCACACAGGACGGCCGTGGCGTATGGGTCAACATGACGGTGCGCCCGTTCCACGATACCGGCGTGAACGCCGACTTCTTCCTCGTGTTGTTCGATGAAGTGCAGGAGCACATGGCCGACGAAGGACTGCCCGAGGAGCGAGGCCAGGACCCGTTGCTCATGCAGCTCGAACGCGAGCTGCAACACACGCGCGAGCAGCTCGCGACGACCATCGAGCAGCACGAGACCACGGTCGAGGAGCTGAAGGCGTCCAATGAGGAGCTGCAGGCCATCAACGAAGAGCTGCGCTCCGCGACCGAGGAGCTCGAAAGCAGCAAGGAAGAACTGCAATCGGTGAACGAGGAGCTCACCACGGTCAACGCCGAATTGCAGGCGCGTGTCGAGGACACGGCGAAGGCGAACGACGACCTGCAGAACATCATCGCGTCGACGGAAATCGCCACGGTGTTCGTCGACAAGCAGATCCGCGTCAAGCGCTTCACGAACAGCGCGACGCGCGTCTTCAAGCTGATCGATGTCGATATCGGCCGCTCGCTCTTCGACATCACGCATTCGCTGCGCTATTCCTCCCTGGCGGATGACGTGAAGCAGGCGTTCGAGACCCTGAAGCTCATCGAGCGCGAAGTGGAAAGCTCGGACGGCAAGTGGTATCTGATGCGTCTCTTGCCGTATCGCACCGCCGATGACCGCATCGACGGCGCGGTGCTCACGCTCATCGACATCACGGCGCGGCACATGGCCGAGGAACTGGCGCGCATCGGCGAGCAGCGTCTGCGGCTCGTCGCGCAATCGACCAACGACTACGCGATCATCGTGCAGGACCCGAGCGGAGTGATCGTCACGTGGAACGCGGGCGCGGAGCGTATCTTCGGCTTTAACGAGAAGGAGGTGGTCGGCAAGAACATCGCGCTGATCTTCAGCCCGGAGGACCGCGAAGCGCACGTGCCCGCGCGCGAGCGCGAGATCGCCGCGCGCGAGGGCCGCGCCGACGACGAACGCTGGCACGTCACGCGCGACGAACGCCGCGTGTATTGCAGCGGCGTCGTGACGCCAATCTCCGATCCGTCGTTCACCGGTTTCGCGAAGATCGCGCGTGACCTGACCGAGCGCAAGCAGCGCGAGGACGCGAACCGCGAGGCGCTCGCGCACGAGCACGCGGAGCGCGAGAAGGCGTCGCTGTCGAACCAGTTGAAGGACGACTTCATCGCGATGCTGTCGCACGAGCTCAAGCATCCGCTGAATCTCATCGGCATGAAGGCGGAAATCCTGCCGCGTCTGCCGGAGACGCGCGGGATCGAAGTGGTGCAGGAAACCGCGGATTCGATCCGCCGGGCCGTGCGCGGCCAGGCGCAGATCATCGACGATCTGCTCGATCTCTCGCGCGTGCGCACCGGCAAGCTCTCGTTGAGCATTGCGCCGGTGGATGTCGTCGCCGTGCTCGCGCGCATCGCCGACGCCAGCGAAAGCGAAGCCGCGCAACGCGAAATCGGGCTGCGCGCGAGCAATCTCGACCAGCCGATCTACGCATTCGCCGACGCGGTGCGCTGCGAACAGATCATCTGGAACCTCGTCTCCAATGCGCTGAAGTTCACGGAACGCGGCGGCTCGGTCGATCTGCGGATCGCGCGCGACGGCGGCATGGTGCGTATCGATGTCGTCGATACGGGGCAGGGCATCGAGGCGTCGGCGCTGCCGCATATCTTCGACATGTACCGGCAAGGCGGGCGCAATCCGACGTCCGGCGGTCTCGGCATCGGGCTCGCGCTCGCGAAGCAGCTCGTCGAGATGCACGGCGGGCGCATCCAGGCGCACTCAGATGGACTCGGCCGCGGCACGACCGTGTCGGTCTGGCTGCCGGCGGCGGCCACGCAAAAAGCCATGCCGGCGCGAAGCGAGGGACGCGCGCGGCCTGTCGCGGGGGCGCGCGTGCTGCTCGTCGACAACGACTCCGAGGCGACCGCTTCGTTCGCCGCGCTGCTCGAGCTGGAGCGGGCGTCCGTGCAGGTCGCATCGAGCGCGGAGCAGGCGCTCGAACTGCTCGCCAAGGGTCCGGTGGATGCGCTCATCACTGACATCCAGCTGCCCGGCATCGACGGTTACGAGCTCATCAGGAGCGTGCGCGCGGATGCCGCGCTCAACGGCCTGAAAGCGATGGCGGTGACGGCATTCGGCCGGGAAGAGGACAAGCGCGCGGCGCGTCATGCGGGCTTCGACGCGCACCTGAGCAAGCCGGTCGACTTTCCGGAGCTGCTTCATACACTCGACATGCTGCTCGACCCGGAGCGGCACAAGGAGGGCGGCGAAGCCTAGCGCCCGGCACCCGGCCCGACGATTGCTGCCCTGACAAGACCAGGGAGGCACTATGCGCGAACGGGACATCGTAGTGATAGGAGCGTCGAGGGGCGGGTTTCAGGGGCTGAAGGTGCTCGTCAGCCAGCTCCCGGGGGACCTGCCCGCGGCCATTTTCATCGTGCTGCATATCGGACGTCACGCGAGCGTGCTGCCCGATCTGCTCACGGCCTGGGGCCCGCTGACCGCGCGCTACGCGACGCACGGCGAGAAGGTCGAGCGCGGCGCCATCCGAGTCGCGCCGCCGGACCGGCATCTCGTGTTGTCGGAAGGGCGCGTGTGGCTCAACGAGGGCGCGAAGGAAAATTTCGCGCGCCCCGCCGCCGATCCGCTCTTTCGCAGCGCGGCGATGGAATACGGTCCACGCGTGGTGGGCGTGGTGATGAGCGGCGATCTCGACGACGGCGCGGCGGGCCTTGCCAATATCCGCGCGCAGCGGGGTTTCGCCATCGTGCAGAATCCGGACGATTGCGAAGCGACGAGCATGCCCCGTGCGGCGCTCGATTCCTGCGGCGCAGACCTGTTGTGCATGGAACAGGAACTCGCGCGCTGCATTCAGGCTGCGGTGCGAGGCAAATCGTCGGACGAGGCTTCCGAGGGAACGCATATGAACAAGCGAGTGTTCGAGCAAGAGGCGCGCATCGCCGCGAACGGCCTTTCCGATCCCGAGACGCTCGATGAAGTCGGCGAGCGCTCGGCGCTCACCTGTCCCGATTGCGGCGGCTCGCTGTGGCGCATCCGGGACGATCACCCGTTGCGCTATCGCTGTCATACCGGGCACGCGTTCACGGGGCTGTCGCTGGAAGAGGGCATCGAATCGCGCTCGGAGGCGGCGGTATGGTCGGCGATCCGCGCGGTGCACGAACGCGTGATCTTCGCGAAGGAGCGGCAGCGCTGGGCCGAGCGTTCGGGCAATCGGGAACAGATCGATATCGAGCAGGCGCGCATCGACGAAGCGGAGCAGCTCGCCGAGCTGCTGCGCGAGACGATGCGGGCGAAGTCGCTCGCGGAAGAGAAGGGCTGAGCGGTGGCGCGGATGGATCTCATCACGGAAACCCTCACGCTCGCGAAAGCCGAGCGCGATATTGATGCGGCGAAAGTGCGTATCGATCGGCAGAAGGAGATCGTCGGCATGCTCGCTCCCTCGGGGCCTCACTACGAAACCGCCGTCCTGCTGTTGCAGACCTTTCAGGAAGCGCTCGGGGCCCTGGAGGCGCATCGCAAGTTCATTGTGGAGCGGGTCGAGCAACTGAGGAACGACGCCTGAGCGCAACGCGACGCGGCTGCCGTGCGCCTGAACCGCGATACGCGGGAGCCGCAATGCGCTCGCGCATGCGCGCCGTGACAAGCGGATTCACACAGGGCGAGCGGGCCGCGCGCACCTTGGGGCGCGCGTGCTTCATCAGCGAGGCGCGCACGTCGTGTGCAAACTGTTGCAACGCGTCCGCCGAGCCGCTGACGCTCGTGTACGCTTCCTGTCCGATCCTGCCGTCGAGCAGAATCGTCATCCCGGATTTGCGGGCCATTTTCAATACGTCGGTTTGCATGATGTCGTGGGCTTTCGTCGCCCTCTCCAACCGTTGACTCCGCGCGGATCTGCGCGGAGCGCTTCATGCTTTACCTACAGCATTCGCTATGCCTCGCGGCCCGTCGCCATGTGCTGGCCTTTCGTCCAGAACGTGCCGAAGTCGAACGCGAGTTGCCCCTTCCTTATGAGATCGTCCGGCGAGCCGGGATCTTCCGCGACGAACACGCCCGCCACGCCGATGCCGCCCGTCGCGCGCACCGACTGCACGAGATTGTTCATCGTCAGGTTCGGCACTTCGTGGCCCTGACAGGTGCACTGATAGCCGACGCATTCGCAGCCGCGATCCGCGCCTTCGCCGCCCGTCCGTTCGAGCACGTGCTCGAGGGCATTGCCGTCGCTGTCTTGAATGACGCTTAGGATTGCAATGAAAAAAAGATGTGGCCTCAGCGGTCCGTGCCGTGAACTTCGCTCACGACCATCTTGCGAAGCTGATTGAGCACGCGGAGACTGCTGACGAGATTTCTCAGCAGGTTTTCCGAGTCTTCGGTGTCTCGGCCGCTGTACTTCAGCGATTCGAGGCGCCTTCTCTGCTCGGCGATTCGCTTACCGCAGTCAACGATATGCCTGTCCAGCCTTTCGAGCTCGTCTAAAGCTTTCGTGCGTGCCTGGGAATCGGTGGCCATCGTTCGGCTCGGGGTATCGGGCGCGCGAAAATGCATGCCGATAACACATGGTACAACGCGAGTTGATTTCCTACACCGAAGACGCGTGCGGCTAGGCTGATGATCGGAATGAAAAAGACCTAACGGTATGTAAAGCGTGCGGCAGGCCGTCGCGCGCATCACGTCGAGAAGCGCGGATGCAATGTCGTCCGATGTCGCGCTCGCATCGCCCGCATAATGCGCATCGAGAAAGCCCAGATGGACCGGACGCACGCTAAGCACATCGAACGCGGCGGCATCTTCGGCGTGGCGCGCTGGCATTGCTTCGTGCGCGTTCGCGAAGCCGCACCGCGCGTCCCAATCTGTGACGAGCACGTCAGTCGGCGCGCCCGCGAAAACCGTGCAGACGACGGCGTCCCGCGATGCGGCGAGCGCAGCGCCGCAACTGAAGACGGTATCGAGCAGGATCGCGTGCTTGTTCAGTTCACGGGCAGCGCAATGCCGTGCCGCAGCGTAACGCGATCCTCAGGGCCCCATCACGCGCCCCGCGTCGGGCGCAACAAATTACGTTTCCAACGATCCCCTTACGGCGGGTTGCCATTACGAATATCGATTTTCATCAGTCGAATAGACGGGCGAAGATCGATAACTCTATTCGCCAGAAAGACCATGAAGCTTGAATAACCGTGCGCAGAAGTTATGATGTACTAACGTATTCGTGGCCATGCACTGCGAACTGAACGACCATATCTTCTACCCGCTTTGGTCCTTCTCATGGGCGCCGCGTCAGAACGCGGCGCTGTCGTTGATTGGCGTATTCGGCAAGCGTTGCACGGCGGCCATCGCGTACTACGCGCATCGGCTCATTGGGCGCTTCCTTCATTTCCTGCATCGAAAGCCCGCTTTCTTCGCGACAGCGTGCGTTGCATTAGTCGAGCATTTCTCTTTCGGCAATGAACCGAGCGTCTGGTATCGAATTCAATCTTCGGGTGGGCCATGACCGAAATCATTTCAATGTATGCCCTTGCGCAAAACTGCACGCTTCTCCGTTTCATATCGGCGAAATGGGCTTCGAGGTTGCCGGCGCTCGCGGCTGCCGTCGTGCTCGCGGCGTGCGGCGCCGGTGGTGGCGACGCCGGCACGGGCACGACAGGCGATTCGCAGACGAGCTCTGCAAGTCCATCGGGCGCGGGGACTTCATCCGGCACCACGGCGTCGCCGGGCGGCGGCGCTTCAGCGCCTCAGGCCGCGTCGAGCCCGGCGCCCGCCAGCGGAACGATTACCACGGGCGCCGAGATGCCGGTGATCGCGCCTTCGGGCAGTTTCTTTTACGGCATGAACGGTCATGTCAATTGGGTCGGCCCATATACGATCTCGAGCCCGCAACAGCAGCTCGCGCAATTGAAGGATCTCAACGTCAAGCTCTATCGCAACGATGTGGGCAGCGTGGCGGATGCGGTAAAGCTCAAGCAAATCGCGCAAATGATGGCCCAGTCCGGTGTGACGGTTTATCCGGTGATCCTGCAGCAACTCAACTTCGCCGACGAGAACTCGGCCTATCAGGCGAGCTTCACGCTGGCCCAACAGATCGTCAACGTGCAGCGCTATGCCTGGTACGAAGTGACCAACGAACTCGCTGCGCAATGTCTCGTAGGCTGGGTGGACGGCGTGCGCAGCACCGACTTCAGGAACGACTGCTTCCAACTCGCGCGCGGCGCCATTCGCGGGCTGATCGCGGGCATCAAGTCGGTCGATCCTCAGGGCAAGATCATCATCGGCGGCAATACGTGGATGCATTACGGCTTCGATGTGATGCTCGCGAACGGCACGCAGCCGGACGGCACGAACGGTCATCCGGTCGTCACGTGGGACATCACCGCGTGGCACTGGTACTCGGAGCAGGGCGATATCCGCAACGCGTGCGGGGGAACGGGCTGCTACAACGTGATCGGCACGCTTCAGGCCTTCGGCAAGCCGATCTGGATCAACGAAGTGGGCATGCGCCCGTACTTCCCCGGCACGCCGGATCAGGCCGCGACATACATGGCGACCAACATGATGGGCGCGCTGCTCGCCATCGCGCCGCAGTACAACATCCAGTCGCTTCAGGTCTATGAACTCTACGACGATCCGCCCACCGGACAAGGTCCTTACGGCATCATGCTGAGCGACGGTCAGACGAAGAAGCCGGTCTACACGGCGGTCAGGAACTTCGTCGCGACGAATCCGCGCTAAGGCTGTTCGCCGATGAAACCAGGCAGGCCCGCGGCCGCATCGCCGCGGGCGAGATCGAGCGCGCGTTCGACCAATGCGTCGAATTGGGCGTCGTCGTCCGGTCGCGGCAGATTCGCGCGAAAGAAGTCCGCCCAGCGGAAATCGGCGAGCGGGACATCGGTTTTTTCATAGCCGCCGGCGTTGCGCACGAAGGCCGCGAGGCTGCGGAATTCGTCGTTCACCGCGTCCCACATGTGCACGGGCATATCCTTGAACGCGACACGACGGCCGTCCGCGTCATAGGGATACACCCACGCGCTGTTTTCAAGCGTGAGCCAGAACCCGGCTCGCGATAGCGAAGACAAGTCCCTGAGCAACACGTACGGCGCTTCCTTCACATGGATGCGCGCCAACGCGCATGCCACATGATGATGGTCGATCACGTACGGCTCGCCGCCCGGCCCGAGCACGACAGCGATCGGCTTCTCCGCGATGGCCATCTCCAGATCGTGCGCGCTCAATGCGCGATAGGCCGCGACCTTCTGCTGAATCTGGCGCTCGCCGTGTGTCATTTGCGTCGGGTGCAGTCTGTCGATGCGCAGCGTGTTCATGACCCGTCCCTCACAAAAGCCCCGACGTGCGTGCATCGAACGTCAGGCAAACCGCGTTCCCGGTCTGGAACCGCGCTTGCTTCCGGCAAGAAACAAGGGCGCGACGATGGACATCAAATCAGGGCAATACGGCCACGCGGCACGCAGACGCGCAATGAACCCGCTTCGCTGGATCAACGGGCTTGCGGTGCTGCGGGCGTACAAGGCGCCGTGGCTCGCGCACGATTTCATCGCAGGGCTGTCGGTCAGCGCGGTGCTGGTTCCGGCCGGCATGGCCTATGCGGAAGCGGCGGGACTTCCGGCGGTGAACGGCTTGTACGCCGCCTTCGCCGCGATGCTTGCCTATGCGGTCTTCGGACCGAGCCGCTTTCTCATCGTCGGGCCGGATTCTGCGCTCGTCGCGCTCTTCGCGCTCATCGCGGTGAGTGTCATGCCGCTGAGTCAGGGCGACCCGCATCGCGCAATCGTCGCGGCGGGCGCGCTCGCGGTGCTGGCGGGCGGCATCTGTCTCGTGGTCGGGTTCTTGAAGCTCGGCTTCGTCACCGAGTTGTTGTCGCTGCCCCTGCGCTACGGCTTTCTCAACGGCATTGTCCTCACGATCATCGTCGGGCAGATGCCCAAGCTGCTCGGCTTCAAGGGCAAGGGCGAGTCGTTTATCGCGCAGGTGCATGATCTGATCGGTGGCCTCGCCGCGTCGAAAGTGAACATGACGGCGCTCGCCATCGGCATTGGTGCGCTCGTGTCGATCCTGCTCTTCGAGCGCATCTGGCCGAAGATGCCGGGCGTGCTGATCGCGGTCGGCTTCGCGACGGCGCTCGTGAAGGTGATGGACCTCGGCGAGCGCGCGGGCGTCTCGACGGTGGGCAAGGTGCCGCGCGGGCTGCCCGCATTCGAATGGCCGCTGATTCCGCTCGACCAGTGGTGGCAGCTCGCACGATGCGGCACGCAAATGAAGCGGGCGCAGCCATTGCTGAAAACGCACAGGACTTCGGCTTGACAAGGAGTGTGCGATGAAAGCGGTAGTGTTTCATGGGGTAGGCGATATCTCGCTCGATAACGTGCCGGACCCTTCCATCCAGCACGATCAGGATGCAATCGTGCGCCTGACGGCGAGCGCGATCTGCGGCACGGATCTGCACATGGTGCGCGGCACGCTGCCCGGCATGGTACCGGGGACGATCCTGGGTCATGAAGGCGTCGGCGTGATCGAGCAGGTGGGCCGTGGCGTGCGCAACCTGAAGGCAGGCGATCGCGTGCTGATTCCTTCGACGATTTCCTGCGGCTGCTGTTCTTATTGCCGCAAGGGCTACACGGCGCAATGCGATTCGGCGAATCCGAACGGCGCGGCGGCGGGCACCGCATTTTTCGGCGGGCCGCAATCTACCGGGCCGGTCAACGGGCTGCAGGCCGAATACGCGCGCACGCCGCTCGCGAATGCGAGCCTCATCAAATTGCCCGAGAATGTCGATGATGAACGCGCGATCCTGATGTCCGATATCTTCCCGACAGGCTTTTTTGGCGCGCAGCTCGCTGAAGTGCGCGAGGGCGACACGGTGGCCGTGTTCGGCGCGGGACCGGTCGGCCAGTTCGCGGTCGCGAGTGCGTTCATGCTCGGCGCGGGTCGCGTGATCGTCGTCGACCGTCTGGCCGATCGTCTCGGCATGGCGAGCGCGCAAGGCGCGGAGGCGGTGAACTTCGACGAGGAAGATCCCGTCGCGACGATCCTCGCGCTAACGGGCGGCATCGGTGTGGATCGCGTCATCGATGCCGTCGGCGTCGATGCCGTTCACGCGCAGGGTGGTCCCGCCGCGTCGCAGGACAGCGCGAAACAGGGTGAGCAGGAGAGCCGCGCGGTCACGTCGGAGCGCAACGAGCGCAACGGCAACTGGATTCCCGGCGACGCGCCCACGCAAGCGCTCGACTGGGGCATCGCCTCATTGGCGAAGGCGGGCACGCTGGGCGTGATCGGCGTGTATCCGCCGAATGACCGGTTCTTTCCACTCGGGGTGGCGATGAACAAGAATCTCACCGTCAAGATGGGCAACTGCAATCATCGCGCGGTCACGCCGGCTCTCATCGAGCGCGTGAGCAACGGATCGTTCGATCCGCTGCGCGTGCTTTCTAACCGCGAGCCGATGATGCACGTGATCGAGGCGTACAAGGCATTCGATCAGAGGCAGCCGGGATGGATCAAGGTCGCTCTGGACCCCGCCGCGTGAGGGCCGCGCGGCCTTACTTGCGCGCCGCCGCGGGCGTCGGCGCGTGCGCGCTCGCGGCGTGGGCGGCGATCGAATGGACACGCCTGAAGCGCACGCCCGCGCTGAGCGACGACAGCGCCCGCGCAGGCATCACGGTGCGCCATACGCAGGCCGGGCCGTACCGCATGTTCTCGCGCCATGCGGCATGCGCGGGCGGTCATGCGCAGCGCTTGCCTGTCGTGCTCGTGCATGGCCTCGTGATCTCGAGCCGCTATATGGAGCCACTCGCGCTCGCATTGCGCGGCGATTTCGACGTGCACGCCCCCGACCTTCCCGGCTTCGGCGAAAGCGCGATGCGCGGGTCCACGTTATCCGTGCCCGAGCTTGCCGATGCATTGCGCCTGTGGCTCGGTGCGCGCGGCATCGAGCGGGCGATGTTCATAGGCAATTCGTTCGGCTGTCAGATCCTTGCGGATTTCGCCGCGCGCTATCCCGAGTCGGTCGACCGGCTCGTGCTGCAAGGACCGACCGTCGATCGCAATGCACGCTCGCTGATTGCGCAGATGCATCGCGACTGGCGCAACGGACGGCTCGAACAGGCGCGCTCGTCGGCATCGATCGGGCGCATCGACTATGCGAAGGCGGGCATTTTGCGCGCCCTCGCGACAATGCGCGAGCTCATGCGCGATCGCATCGAGCGCAAGCTGTCGCGCATCGCGGCGCCGACGCTCGTCGTCGCGGGCTCGCGCGATCCGGTCGCGCCGCTCGCGTGGGCGGGCGAAGTGGCGGCGCGCGTGCCGAACGGCGCGCTGCTGACGATCGACGGCGGCACGCACACGCTCAACTATGTCTATCCGCATAGCTTCGCGCTGGCGATCCGGCCGTTTCTTCTCCAGAGTGGCGCATCGACATGACGAGACCCCCGCGCGGCATTGCCCGCTTCGATTCGGCCGCAGGCATGGCGCAGGCGCTCGCGGCGTGTCTGCATGGCGAGCGCTTCAGCAGTCCGAGCCAGTCGCCGTTGCTCGACAGCCTCATGCCGCCGATCAACCTGCTGCCGAAGCGCGCCCGCGAATGGGTGTACACGGTGGGCGGCATGTCGGAGGGCATCACGGCACGGCAGGCGCGGCGGCTCGATGTGGAAGGTGTCGGTGAATGGATCGCGGGACTCTACCCGCAGCGCGCGTACGATGCCGCGTTCATTGGCTCGTCGAACGGCGCGCTCATGCATGTGGCGGCAGCGCTCCGCGTGCCGTGGCTGCCGCAGACTTTTCTATGCCCGTTGCGCGCGCCTTTCAGCGATCCCGACGATGCGCACAAGGGCTTCGATGACGGCCTGCCCGTGACCGATGCACTGCTACGTGCCGATCCGCGCATTGCCGTGCATCACATGCAGGACCCGAATCAGGATCGGCTGATGCTCTCCGCGATGAGCTATTTCCGGCTCAAGCTGCGCGCATTGCCGCTTGCTTATCGCGAGTTCCTGCTGCGCAATCTCGCGCCGGACGCGACGATTCATATCAGCCGATGCACGCGCGACTGGCCTGTCACGCGAACCGGCGACCGGTCGTTCTATCAGTTCGGCGCATTAGGCGGCGCGACCGAGGACGAGTACTTCAACGGCGGCGCGCGTGTCGCGCGCTATCTCGCGCGTTATGGCGTGCGGCGCACGAAATGGGACCCGCCCCCGCCGACGGAACGCGCGCCCGAAGCCGAATGGGGCTATGACGTGGCGCTCACGGAATCGATCGTCGCGCTGGCGAAGGAGAAGAACTGGCGTGTCCTTGAATGGCGCTTCGAGGAGCCGGAAGCGTTCAGCTTCGCGACGGCGGACTTGTATCGCGAGTGGTATCGCGGCATGGGCATCGAGGCGAAGCGGCTCGTCGTCGATTCGTTTCTGTTGATGGACCCGTACACGACCTTGCGTCTGCGCGCGATTCCGTTCTGGCTCGTGTTCTGCACGGAGCCTTCTTCCGAGACGCTGCGCCGTTTTCTCGACGGCGCGTCCTTCGACGATATCGACATGATGTTGTTTTCGCATGGAACCGAAGGCGTCGGATTGACGAGCATCGCGCAATGGCGCTCGCTGCTTGGGAAGGCGAAGCGCGAAGGGCGTTTTCTCGGCGTCGATGCGCGGCGCTATCCGCGCGACTTCGCGACGTTCGTGCGCTTCGATCGCGCGCTCGCTGAACTGGGGCCGCAATATGCTGTGCCTGCACCGATGCCGCTCGCCTTCTTCGAGAATGCGCTGCGCAAGCATGGTCCTGCCTACGGCATCACCGCGCACGATCACAACGCGTGAAGCGAATGCTCCGCATCGTGGAAGAAGCACGCCGTGTTGATCAGCGCGACATGAGAAAGCACTTGCGGAAAATTTCCGCATTGACGCTTTCTATCCGTGTCGAACTCTTCCGCAATCAGGCCAACGTCGTTCCGTATCGACAACACACGCTCGAACAACGCGTGCGCTTCATGTTCGCGTCCCTGCATCTGCATCACCTGCGCGAGCCAGGAGCTTCACGCGAGGAACGCGCCCTCGGGACGAGCGCCGTGCTCGTCGATACAGCGGAACACGAGACAGTCGTACATGAGATGCCGCTCGATCGCGTCGACCGTTGCGGCGATACGCGGGTCGTCGGCGGGCGGAAAACCGCGCATCGGCGGCAGCAAGAGACGCGCTTTCACGTCCCACAACGCGCAGTCGAGCACGGAGATCGCGGTGGCCGCGAAGCGCGAGCGGCCGATGTTGCGCACGCGTCGTTGCATGCGCTGCCAGAGCGCATCGATGTTCCATGCGTCCTCGCCGATCAACGTCGGCGCGAGCGTCGCGTCGTCGAATCGCTTCGATGGGCGCCTCGCGTTTGGACAGCTGCATGGCGGCTCTTTCGCGTGTTACCTGTCCTTGTGACCCGGAAGCACCGCGCCGAGCACCTGCTTCGCCGTATCGACGATCATATGGCCCTGGCTCGGATCGCCCTTCATGAGCGTGGTCGCGAATGCCTTCGCCTGCTGCATCGTGATATGCGGCGGCAGCGGCGGCACGTTCGGATCGGCCTTCACCTCGATCACGACGGGACGATCCGCCGCGAGCGCTTCATCCCACACGGCGGCCATGCGCTCGGCATCGTCGACATAAAAGCCCTTTAGCCCGATCAGCTCCGCGAACTTGTGATAAGGCACGGACGGAATATCCTGCGATGCCTCGAACTTCGGATCGCCTTCCATCACGCGCTGCTCCCACGTGACCTGATTCAGATCCTCGTTGTTGAGCACCATGCAGATCCAGCGCGGATCGGACCATTGTTTCCAGTACTTCGCGACCGTGATGAGCTCGGCCATGTTGTTCATCTGCATCGCGCCATCGCCGACGAGCGCGATCACGGGCCGCCCGGGATGCGTGAACTTCGCGGCGATTGCATAGGGGACCGCCGCGCCCATCGATGCGAGGCCGCCCGAGAGCGAGCATATCATGCCGCGCCTGATCTTGAGATCGCGCGCATACCAGTTCGCGACCGACCCCGAATCGCTCGTGACGATCGCGTTCGCGGGCACGCGCGGCGACAGCTCCCACACAGTGCGCTGCGGATTCACGCCGCCTTTCGCGGGCTCGATCGCGCGCTTCTCGAGCTTCTTCCACCAGTCCGCGAGCCAGCCTTCGATGTCCGCGCGCCATGCACGGTCCGTCTTCGGTTGAAGCAGCGGCAGCAGCGCGCGCAAGGTCTCGGCGCTGTCGCCGACGAGATTCACTTCCATCGGATAGCGGATGGACAGCATGTCCGCCTTGATGTCGATCTGCACGCCGCGCGCCGCGCCTTCCTTCGGCAGGAACTCGGAGTAAGGAAAGCCCGAGCCGATCATGAAGAGCGTGTCGCATTCGTTCATGAGCTTGTAGCTCGGCTCGGTGCCGAGCAGCCCGATGGAGCCGGTGACGTAGGGCAGGTCATCGGGCAGCGCGGCCTTGCCGAGCAGCGCCTTCGCGACGCCCGCACCAAGCTTGTCGGCGACGGCGATGACTTCATCGGTCGCCTGCAACGCGCCCGCGCCGACGAGTATCGCGACCTTCTTGCCGGCGTTGAGGACATCGGCGGCGCGTTGCAGGTCATCCGCATAGGGCACGGTCTTCGGCGCGCGATAACCCACGCCGGAATGCAGCGTGCCATGCTTGCGGCCCGGCGGCTCGTATTCGAGGTCCTGCAGATCGTTGGGCAGCACGAGCGCCGTCACCTTGCGCTCCGATAGTGCGATGCGCACCGCGCGGTCCACGAGATGACGGATCTGCGCCGGCACGCACGCCTGCTGCACGAAGGCGCCCGCGACGTCCTTGAACATCGCCACGAGATCGACCTCCTGCTGATAGTGGCCGCCCAGTGCCGCGCGCGCCTGCTGGCCCACGATCGCGAGCACGGGCATATGGTCGAGGCGCGCGTCGTAGAGACCCGTGACGAGGTGCGCCGCGCCCGGCCCCGATGTCGCGATGCACACGCCCAGCTCTCCGGTGAACTTGGCATGCGCGGAGGCCATGAAAGCGGCCATCTCTTCGTGACGCGCCTGAATGAACTCGATTTTTCCGTTCGCGCGATTGAGCGCGCCGAACACGCCATTGATGCCATCGCCGGGATAGCCGTACATGCGGCGCACGCCCCAGGCATGCAGGCGGTCGATCAGGAAATCGCCGACAGTGGTTGCCATGATGAATGTCTCCGGATGACAAGATCGAAAGGAAGGGCCGCGATGGCATGCGCACGACGGGCGAAGGCGGCTCGGTGTCTATCCTTTGTGCGCAATGCACATGCCGGTCATCGGGCATGACGGGCGCGACACTTGCTCAACGAGATCTATGCAGGCGGAGGCATTGACCGAGGGTGCATGGCGCCGCATTGTCCGGCGTCCCACGATCCGCGCACCGGCGTTCCCGCGTGCCGGGAATTTCAATCGGATGCTTCTGGGAAGGATGGAAATGGCGCACATGCCTCTCACGCTCGATTGGCTTGATGTTTGCATCAGGCTTTCACTCGCGGTCCTTGCGGGCGTTCTCATCGGCCTGAACCGGGGCGAGTCGGGGAAGGTGGCCGGGCTGCGCACGACACTGCTTGTCTGTCTCGCGGCATGTCTCGCGATGCTGCAGGTCAATGTGCTGCTCGGGCAAGCGGGCAAGACATCCGACTCGTTCATTCAACTGGACCTGATGCGCCTGCCGCTCGGGATACTCTCGGGCGTGGGCTTCATCGGGGCGGGCGCGATCCTTCGCAAGGACGGTCTGGTGAAGGGCGTGACGACGGCCGCGACCTTGTGGTTCGTCACGGTCATCGGGTTATGTTTCGGCGGCGGTCAGCTTGCGCTCGGCATGGCGGGGCTCTTGCTGGGCATCATCGTGCTGTGGTTTCTCAAGGCGGTGGAGAGCCGCATACCTCGCGAGAATCACGCGGACCTTCGCATCACCTACGAAAAAGACGCGTTCTCGCGTGAGACGCTGGCCGAGTCCATGCAAGCATGCGGATGCCGGCTCACTGCCGTGGGCGGATCCGCCAAGGGATCGGATTGCATGGAAGAGCGCTTCGAAGTGCGCTGGCACGGCCCGCCCGATTCGCAACAGATGCCGCCCTTCAACGAGTCCGCGCTGGCCGCGGGGGCCATGGAGACCGAATGGTCCGTTGTGCGTTAAGCGCTGGATTTTTTTAACGACGCAGTCCGTACAACGTTCGTAAGGCTAGGACAATGGACACTGGACGCGCCTTCTTTTTGACATATAAATTAAGAGGATTTTCCCGCGAACGAACTCAGGTGTGGAGATGCTGATACGCTGTGTGGCTTGCAACAAGCTGATTTATTCGGACGATGCACTCGAAGACGACACGTGCCCCGCATGCGGCTCTACGAACACCGTGCATATCGCGATGGGTTTCATTTTTGATCAGGAGGCCGCCACGCCGGAGACACCGGCGAGGCTTCCGGAACGGCGCGAAGCGTCCGAACTGATACATAGAAAGCCTTGATTGACTGATTGCGGCAGGGTGAAACACACACCTACTTCTTTTCCGCAACCGATAGTGCGCTTGGTTCCCCTCTCAGAAAGCGCATATTTGGCCCGCCTCGATGGCGGGCTTTCTTTTGGTGTGTGCGTATGAAGGGGAGGACGTTACTGCGACAACACGACCTGCGCGATGATCCCCGAGGCAACGGCGACCAGCAGATAGTCGGCGCCGACGCCTACCCATTGATAACCGCGCGGCGGCTGGCGCAGGCCCTGGCCGTGCCAGTCATCAACCACGTATTGACGATTCCGGTAATCGGACGAGAGGCGTTCGCCCTTGCGCCACTCGGGATGACGCGGCTCGTTGTTCACATGCTCGGGCGGACGCGGCCCGTTGTGATCGTGATCGTTGCGATCGTTGCGATCGTTGTGACCGTTCATCTCGGGGCCGTGGCCGGGAGCGCCGGGATTGCCCGGTGCGCGATGCATGTCGTGATACGCATCCGGTCCGCCCGGGACAGGTTGAGCGAAGGCCGCTGCGGCCGTGAATCCCATGCTCGCGCAAAGAAGCGCGGCGACGATTCGATTCTTCTTCATGGTTTTTCCTCTCGATGGTTGCGAACGGATGCTTTCGATGCCGGGACTTTACGCAATGAGGAATAAAAATGGCGTGAGCATGTGTAAGCAACGCTTACCTTTGATTACGCGCACAACTCGAATGGCATAGCGAATGATGTTGAAAGAAAAAGCGTAAGGACAGGATTCGCCATGTCTGCGTCGAAGGATGGAAGCAGGCACTTGATCGAGGTCCGCAAGGGACACGCCGAGCCCGATGCGCGGCTCGAATCGCCGCGGCTCAGGGAACCGTCGGCACCATCATCACGCGAGCACTCCGCTTGGGCTTCGTCCCTCACACGCCGAACGGAAATGTTTCCGGCGTCTCGCGCGTGTCCTGAGATGCCGTTATCGCGCTGACCGCGCGCGTCATATCGAACCATACGAAGGCATCGAATTGCGCGGGTAGCTCCGCCTGCGCGTAATGGCTGTAAAGCTCGGTCTCGGGCCGATAGATCACGCCGATGAAGCGTTCGAGCCGCTCTTCACGCAACGCACAGCGAAGCCCGTCGCCGATGCCTGCACGAAGATCGGCGAGACACGGACTCACGCCGGCCAGATGAAACTGATGCTCATAACTATCCGCGCGCGATGGCCGCACCTTCATGATCTGCATCGGCTCATCCCAGTCAGATGCCGCCGCGACCGTGCCCGTATGCGTGCCGAAGCCGATCAACGCGGCCTCGTCGCCGAAGCGTTCGCGGCATAGCTGGCCCACGTTGAGCTCGTCGCGCATGCGGCCCATTTCCGTCGCCGATGCATCGCCGAGATGCGAGTTATGCGCCCACACGATCGCGCGCGCATCCGGGCCGGATGCATCGAGCAGGCTTTCGAGCGTGTCGAACATATGCGTATCGCGCAGATTCCAGCTTTCGGCCGAGCCGCTGTACATCGCGCGATAGTATTGCTCCGCCGCGGCGATCAAGCGCGCGTTATGCGTCGCGTCGAGCAGGCGCGGATCGCTCGCGGGCGAAGCGAGGCGCTTCTCCAGCAGATCGCGCAGTTGCGCGACGACGGCCTGCTCGCATTTGCCGAAGCCCGCCTGCCACGCGGCGCGGCCATACACGGCGGGGTTCTTCTGCCACGGCGTGAGGCATCCATAGCGTTCGCGCCCGATGCGCGCCGCTTCGGGATCGTGCGCGTCGAGATACGCGAGCACTGCGGCGATGGACTCTGAGAGGCTGTACAGATCGAGCCCATAGAACGCGGCGCGGCGTTCATCGGGCAGCGCGGCATTGTGCTGACGCAGCCATGCGATGAACGCGGCGAACTCCGCATTGCGCCACATCCATGTCGGAAAGCGTTTGAACGGACGTGCTTCGGGCCGTGAGCGTGGACGTGCGCGCACATGTTCGTCGATGATGGCGGCATCGGGCCAGTCGGCCTCGACCGCGACGAAGCGAAAGCCGTGCTGCTCGATGAGACGCCGCGAGATCGCCGCACGCGCCTCGTAGAACTCGGCCGTGCCGTGGCTCGCTTCGCCGAGCAGCACGACGCGCTTGTCGGCGAAGCGATCGAACGCCTGTGCGAAATCGGGCGCATCGGGCGCGGGCAATCGCACGGCCGATGCGCGGATCAGCTCGGGCAACGAGCGCGGGACCGGCTTGGCAGCCCCGGGCCGATCCGCCTCTATCGCAGGCTCTTCGCTCCAGCCTGCCGCGCCGATCAACGGCACGAACATCACGCCGCCGAGATCTTCCTCGCGAAACTCGTGCTCGCCCGTGCGCGTGAACTTCATCAGATGCTGAGACTCGCGCGCATCCCCCACCGGCATGATGAGCCGCCCGCCGATCTTCAGTTGAGCACGCCATGCAGCGGGCACATCGGGGCCGCCGGCTGCGGCGATGATCGCATCGAAGGGCGCATGCTCCGGCAGTCCCAGCGTCCCATCGGCGTGATGCACGATGACGTTGGTGAGGCCGAGCCTGCCGAGCAACGCGGCGGCATCGTCGGCGAGTTCGCGATGACGCTCGACCGAATCGACACGCGCCGCGATGCATGCCGCAATCGCCGCCGCATAGCCTGAACCCGTGCCGATATCGAGCACGTGATCATCCGGTTGGAGGCCGGCGGCTTCGAGCATCAGCGCGACGATGTAAGGCTGCGAAATGGTCTGGTTCGCGGCGATCGGCAACGGGCTGTCTTCATACGCGAACTCGGCGAGCGCGGGCGCGACGAAGGCCTCGCGCGCAATCGCGCCCATGCATTCGAGCACACGAGCGTTCGCGATGCCGCGGCCCTTCAGTTGCCGCTCGACCATTCGTTCGCGGGCTTGTGCAAAGTCATTCATGTTCGATTTCCAAAGGCCGGACGCTTCATCGAGCAGCAAGCGACGGACCCAATTCGACGGCGCACATGCCGACGCGGTATGCGCCTTGCTAGGCGTTCGGCACGGCCTATCAGGAGACGCAAACGTCGGATGACATCGACTTCGAACGATGCTCGCGGGCATCACGCCCCGAGCCCCACGCGCGACGACACGCAGCCGGCCAGCGATCGTGAGCCAGCGGCGGCGCCTGAGAAAGCGCTGTCCGGTCTCATGCTGGGCGCGCTCGGTGTCGTGTTCGGCGATATCGGCACGAGCCCGATCTACGCGCTCAGGCAAGGCGTGAGCGAGGCGGGCGCAGTCGATGCGGCCATCGTGATGGGCATTCTGTCGATGATCGTGTGGGCGGTCGTCATCGTCGTGATGGGCAAGTACGTGTGCTACGTGATGCGCGCGGACAACGAAGGCGAGGGCGGTATCGTCGCGCTGACGGCGCTCGCGCGCTCGGGATACGAGCAGCAAGGGCGGCGCGTGCCGCATCTCCTGTTGATGGCCGGGCTCTTCGGCGCGGCGATGTTCTACGGCGATTCGATGATCACGCCCGCGGTGTCCGTGTTGTCCGCCGTCGAAGGACTGAGTCAGGTGAGCGCGAAGTTCGAGCCGTTCATCGTGCCGATCGCGGTGGCGATCCTCATCGCGCTCTTTCTGTTTCAGCGGCGCGGCACGGCTGTCGTCGGCAGGTCGTTCGGGCCGGTGATGTTGCTGTGGTTCGTCTATCTCGCCGCTGTCGGCATCTACAGAATCGCGCAGCATCCCGATGTGCTGCACGCGCTTTCCCCGGCTTATGCAGGGTCGCTCGTGCTCGCGCACACGGGGCTCGCGTTCACCATTCTCGGCGCCGTGATTCTCGCGTTGACGGGGGCCGAAGCGCTCTATGCGGACATCGGCCACTTCGGGCGGCGCGCGATCCGGCTCGCGTGGCTCGTCGCGGTGTTTCCGTCGATCATCGTCGGCTATTTCGGGCAGGCCGCGACGATACTTCATCAGCCGGGCGCGGCGAAGCAGCCGTTCTTCTTCGCCGCGCCATCGTGGGCGCTGATCCCGACCGTGCTGATCGCGTTGCTCGCGACCGTGATCGCATCTCAGGCCGTGATTTCAGGGGCTTTTTCGATGACGAGCCAGGCCATCGAGCTCGGCTTTCTGCCGCGTCTGCGCGTGATCGAAACGTCGGCGTCGCAGCGCGGGCAGGTGTATGTGCCCGCCGTGAACATGGTGCTGTTCGCCGCCGTGATGTTTCTGGTGCTCGCGTTTCGCAGCTCGGACCGGCTGACCTCGGCGTACGGCATCGCGGTTGGTCTGACGATGCTGATCACGACCGTGCAGATGGTGAGCGTCACGCGCAACATCTGGCGCTGGCCGTGGTTCGCGGTCGTGGCGCTCAGCGTGCCCCTCATCGCGATCGATGCGCTGCTGGTCGCGGCGAACGTCCACAAGATTCCGCAGGGCGGCTGGTTCCCGGTGGCGATCGGCGTCGTGCTGTTCGTGCTGATGGCGACATGGCATCGCGGGCTCGAACTCGCCGAACTGCACGCATCGCGCGCCGAGCCGCTCGCCGGTTTCCTGCGCGATGTGCTGCGAAGCGCCGAGCCGCCCGCGCGCGTGCCGGGCACGGCGGTTTATCCGGGCGGCACGCCGGGCGCGACGCCTTCCGCCCTCGCGAGCAACGTGCGCCATAACCGCGTGCTTCACCATACCACCGTGATCTTCGCGAACCGCTCGGAATCGGCGCCGCGCGTGGACGAGCACATGCGCATCGACGTGCGCGATCTGGGCGCTGGCTGCTATGAGGTGATTTCGCGTCATGGCTTCGTCGAGCGGCCGAATCTGCCGCGCCTGCTCGCGTCGCTCGACGGCCAGCTCGGCGACTGGCGCTTCGACCCGAAGCACACGACTTTCTTTCTGCCCCGCGACGAGGCAGCGCCCGGCTGCTCGCACGGACAGATGCCGCGCTGGCGCGAGCGTCTCTTCGGCGAGATGTCGTTTCATTCTGCGTCGAGCGCGGAATATTACGGACTTCGAAGCGAAGATGTCGTCGAGCTCGGCGTGCAGGTCGTGCTTTAACCCATTCCTATGCAAATACACAACGTCAAGGCGACCCGTCCGCTGCTCGCCGTGAGCTTCTTCGCAGCGGACGTTCAGGCGGGCGTCGGTCCGTTTCTCGGCATCTATCTTCAGTCGCACGGCTGGACGCCGGATCGCATCGGCACCGTGCTGACCATCGGCGGGATCGTCGGCATGCTCGTCACGACGCCCGCGGGCGCGCTCGTCGATGCGACACCGCACCGGCGCGCCGTCGTCGCGATCGCGAGCGCGTTGAGCATCGTCGCGGCGATCATCATCTGGCTATGGCAAGGCTTGTGGCCGGTCACGCTTTCGCAGATCGCCACGGCAACGGCAGGCGCGACGATGGGCCCGGCGCTCGCGGGTCTCACGCTCGGCATTGTCGGGCGGCAGAACTTCGACCGGCAGTACGGACGCAATCAGGTCGCGAATCACGCGGGCAATATCGCGGCGGCCTTGCTGTCGGGCTGGCTCGGCGCGTGGCTCGGCATTCCCTATATCTTCGCGTTGAGCGCGGCGTTCGGCGCGGGCTGCATACTCGCGGCGCTGTGGATTCCGCCGCGCTCGGTGCATCGGCATTTCGCGCGCGGCATCGCGAAGGAAGATAACGACGATCCCTCCGACATCCACGCCGACGCCATGCGGGTGCTCCTGCGCAGCCGTCCCCTCCTCGTGCTTGCCGGCGCGCTCGCCGCGTTCAATCTCGGCAATTCGGCGATGCTGCCGCTCTATAGTCTCGCGGTGGCGTCGACGCACACCGCCGATCCCAGTCATGTGACGGCGGCCAATATCGTCATCTCGCAGGTGATCATGCTGATCGTGGCCGCGTACGCGAGCCGCGCGATCCGCCGATGGGGCTTCTGGTGGATCATCTTCATCACGCTTGCAACATTGCCGCTGCGCGCGGTGACGGCCGCATGGATCGCGCCGTCATGGGGCATCGTGCCGGTGCAGATCTTCGACGGCATCGGCGCGGGCTTGCAGAGCGTCGCGGTGCCGGCGCTCGTCGTGCATCTGCTGCACGGAAGCGGACGCGTGAATCTCGGGCAGGGCGCCGTGCAGGGCGTGCAGGCGGCGGGCGCGTGCTTCAGTCCGATGCTGGGCGGATGGCTCGCGCATCTCTATGGTTATCCGGTCGCATTCATGGCGCTCGGGAGCCTGTCGATCGTGTCGCTGGCGATATGGGTCGGTTATGGACGGCAGGTTCGGCGTGCGTGCGACTCGCGGCGCGACGAACTCGGCAAGCTCGCGGACGTGGATTCATCGGCGCTGTTGCCGTGACCGCGCGCGCGGCACACGGAATGCGGGCTCGTCACCGTACGACCGAGACCGGAGATGAGGATGAATCTTTCGCACTGCCCTTTCGATGCACGCCGACGCATGCATATTCCGACGCCCGACGTGGACCCGGAACCGTCTGTGCCGCCGGACGGCGATCCCGCTCCCGTGCCGCCCGATGGCACGCCGCGCCCCATCGGCGATCCGCCGAGCCGGACGCCGCCGGAGCACGTGCAATGAGCCGCCGGGCGCTCATTGCGCGGCGTTTCCGGCGGGAAGCGCATCCGCCTTCGCGTTCGCGTGCGTCTTCGCGCCTCCCATCGCCGCTTCGAAGCTGTCGAGCGGCCGGTCGCGCATTTCCGTGAAGCCGTCCGCGTCGATGGTGTAGGACCAGGTGCACTGTCCGGTCGGATCGCTATCGACGGTGATTTCGACGTGGTGCCCGTTGCGGACGTAGGTCTCGGTAGACATGATGGATTCTCTCGTTGATGAAAGGCGCCGTGCTCAGGACATGCCCGCGCCGCGCAACCGCTTGAGCGCAAGAATCGCGGCGGCGGGCACATGCACCGTGCCGAAGCCGAGCACGAACACGAGCCAGCGGGGAATCGGCAGGTCGAGCGTGTAGGCGCCCATCGCGCCGAACGCGAGCGCCACGACGATCAGCACGACATGCGCCGTGCGGCGTTTCGCCGATCCGCTCGTGAAGCTCGGGATCTCATAGTGCGTATAGCAGACGATCACGCCCATCAGCGCGGCCGCGACGAAGGCCTGCCATGGAATCACGGTTGGGTGGATTCGGGCGGCACGCGGTTCTTTTCCTGCGTCGACGGCAGTTCGTTTTCCGATGCCTCGTGCGTGCGCTTTTCGCGCTCGTCGAGTTGACGCTGCTTCGTGTCCTGCGGCGACGCCGGCTGGGCATCGCCGCGGCCCACGGGTTCGTCCACGGGTTCGTCCATGTCGTCGGCGGTGGCGTGCGGCACGGGCTTGTCTGGCTGCATGGTGGCCTCCGGAATGCGTGAAGCGGCGCGCGGGGGCGCACGCCGTCGTGTCGATCGGAGCAAGCGGCGGGCCCGTTCGCGTCGAAGGGCGAACGCGCTTACCACCCTTGCGCGCCGCCGTTGCCTGTCGACGGGCTCGTCGAGCCGTTCAGAGCAGGGCCGGATGCACGGCGAGCAGAAAGAGCAGCGTGCCCGTCACCGCCACGGCAAGCACGATCAGGCTGACGAAGCGGCGGCCGCCTGATCGCAGATGCGCCCGAACGCGAGCAGCGCGGCGACGTTGCCGATCACGTAGGTCGCGCACTGGAGCGTGATCGTCAGGTCGGAGAGGCCGAACTCGCGTTGATAGAGCGGATAAAGCGGCGTGACGAGCGTGCTGCCCGCATAAAGCACGCCGAGCAGGATGGCGGCCGCGACGAGAGATGCGCGGCCGCGCGTAGTCGCACGATGCATGAATCACCCGGAAAGCGTGCTTCCTTTCATGCGGGTGAGCAAGCGGCGTTCCGCGGTTCTGTCAGGCGGGATGCGTCATTCCAGCCCTTCGTGCTCGAACGCGAGCTTGACGGCGGGCCGCTCGCGCATGCGCTTGTAAAACGCCTGCAGCTCCGCGGGCGTATCGATGCCGGTTTTCTGTGCCCATGTCAGCATCGTGAAAAGATACGCATCCGCGACGCTCACCTTGTCGCCGAAAAGATAATCGCCGCGCAGCATCTTGGCGGCGAGTGCGAAGCGCTGGCCGATCTTCTCGCGCGCGGCCGATGCTTCCGCATCCGAGGTCGCCCGGAAAACGCGGCCGAACTGCTTGTGGATCTCGGTCGAAATGAACGCGAGCGTTTCGAGCAGGCGCAGGCTGCCGTCGTCGCCGGAGGGCGCGAGCGCGGGCGCCTTTTGCGCGACCCACCAGAGAATTGCGATGTTCTCGGTGAGGCGCTTGCCGTCGTCGAACTCGAGGACGGGCACATAGCTCTTCGGATTGATCTCGTCGAACGGTTTGCCGTCTTCCGTGCGCTTGGTCTTGAGGTCGACCTTCACGCGATCGAACGTCAGGCCTGCTTCATGCATAGCGATGTGATCGGCGAGGCTACACGCGCCGGGCGAGTAATAAAGTTTCATGATGCGCGGCTCCTATTTCCGTGTTCGCAGTTGGGGAACGTGGTTGAGCGAGCAAGGCCTATGCCGCGCGATGTAAGCGCGATTAAAGCTTGGCTGCGGCTGTGCCGATGACATGAATGCGCCGTTTTCGCAGCGGTAAGAGGCGAAAGGTAAGATACGGCCGTTTGTCGATGCACTGTCCGCCGCCGATGACGGCCGGGGTTCCGGCCACCGCACGTGGCGGGCTTTTCCATGTTCCACACACCTGACACCGAAACCCTTCGCCTTTGCAGCGTGCTCGCGAGCACGGCGTTCGGGCTCGTCTTTGCGTTGGTGCGCTTCGGCCGGACCATCGAGCCGCAGTTCGTGCACTGGTCGGCAAGCTCGTTTATGTATGCCGCGGTGCTGATCGGTTTCGGGTTCACCCGGGGGCAACTGGTTCCCGTCGGCTTGCTGCTCGGCGCGCTCGCGGCCACCAACATGCTGATCGTTTCCGGCTTGCGCGCGTTCGACGGCAAGCCGCCGTTTCGATGGTGGATGCTCGCGCCGGTCGCGGGCTGCGCGGCGGCGCATATCCTGCCCGCGTGGATCGGCGGCCATGGTCCGATGGTGTCGCCACTGACGCATGCGGGCGACACGATCGGCGTCGCGGTGTCCGCCGCCATCACGGGCGTGACGCTCTGGTCGAGCGGGCGGCGCGAGCAGAGCCGCGCGAGGCGTATCGCGGGCCTCGCGATGCTCGGCTATCTGCCGGGTTACGCGGTGACGCTCGCGGCATATGCGTGGAACGGGCCGCGCATGAATTATCTCGCGCTGATTCCCACGCTCTCGGATCAGTTGCTCCTCGGCGTGCTCAATCTCGGCCTGCTCGCGATTCCCGCCGAGCGCGCACAGCAGCGCCTGCGCGACGCCGCGCTGCGCGATCCGCTGACGGGCGTCTGGAACCGCGCCGGATTCGACCGCTACGCGCGCCGTCTCGCCGCGCCCGGCGCGGCCGTGCTCGCCATCGACCTCGATCATTTCAAGCAGATCAACGACCGGCACGGGCACCTCGCAGGTGACAACGTGCTGATCGAGCTCGCGCGCCTCGCGGGCGCGGAAGTCGAGTCGCTCGGCGGCGAGTTCGGGCGGCTCGGCGGCGACGAGTTCGCCGCGATTCTGCCGGCGTCGCGCGCACCGGATGAAGCGGCGTGCGCGAAGCGGATCCACGACGCATGCCGCCGATCCACCGAAGGCATGCCGGAATGGACGACGAGCATCGGCGTGTCGCGAATCGGCGCGAACGAGGCGGGCTTTCACGACGCGCTGCAACGGGCCGATGTCGCGCTTTATCGCGCGAAGTTGGCGGGGCGCAACATGCTGACCGCCTGAAGCGGAATCACGCCGACGCGCGCAAGGTCCGCGCCGCCGCGACCATGTTCCTGAGCGCCGGAATCACTTCATTCCATTGACGCGTCTTGAGGCCGCAGTCGGGATTCACCCACAGCCGCTCGCCCGGAATGCGCTCGGCTGCTTTCTTCATCAGATCGACGATATGCGCCTCGCTCGGAATGTTGGGCGAGTGAATGTCGTAGACGCCCGGCCCGATCTGATTCGGATACTTGAAGTCGTCGAAGGCGTCGAGCAGTTCCATGTCGGAGCGCGACGTTTCGATGGTGATGACATCGGCATCCATATCCGCGATCGACGCGATGATGTCGTTGAACTCCGAATAGCACATGTGCGTGTGGATCTGCGTTTCATCGCGCACGCCGTTCGCCGTGATGCGGAACGCCTCCACCGCCCAGCGCAGATACTCGCTCCATTGCGCGCGGCGCAGCGGCAGGCCTTCGCGCAGCGCGGCTTCGTCGATCTGAATCACGCGCACGCCGGCTTTTTCCAGGTCCAGCACTTCTTCGCGGATCGCGAGCGCGAGTTGCCGGCACGACACCGAACGTGGTTGATCGTCGCGCACGAAGGACCAGTTCAGGATCGTGACCGGACCGGTCAGCATGCCCTTCATCGGCTTCGTGGTTTGCGCTTGCGCGTATCGGATCCACTCGACCGTCATCGCCTTCGGGCGGCTGATGTCGCCGAAGAGAATCGGCGGCTTCACGCAGCGCGAGCCATATGACTGCACCCAGCCGAAGGCGCTGAATGCGTAGCCATTCAACTGCTCGCCGAAATATTCGACCATGTCGTTGCGTTCGGCTTCGCCGTGCACGAGCACGTCGAGCCCGAGCGCTTCCTGTTCCTTCACGGCGCGCGTGATTTCCCTTTCCATCGCGGCCTTGTAGTCCGCTGCATCGAGCGCGCCTTCACGGAACCGGCTGCGCGCCTGGCGGATCTCGCTCGTCTGCGGGAACGAGCCGATGGTCGTCGTCGGATAGGCGGGCAGGTCGAGCATCGCGGCCTGCTTCCTTGCGCGTGCTTCGTATGCGCTCGCGCGCTGGCCGAACGCCGCGTCGATCTTCGCGACCGCGGCCTTCACCACCGGATCGTGCACGCGCGATGACGTGCGGCGGCTTTCGATGGCCACCGCGTTGTGCGCGAGCGCATCGGCCACCGATGCGCGGCCTTCGTTCAAGGCGCGCGCCAGCACGTCGAGTTCGTCGAGCTTTTGCAGCGCGAAGGCGAGCCACGATTCGATGTCGGCATCGAGCCTTGCTTCGCTGCGCAGATCGACGGGAACATGCAGCAGCGAGCACGACGGCGCGATCCACAGCCGCTTGCCGAGCGACGCGTGCAATGGCTCAAGCCATTGGAGCGCGGCATCGAGATCGGTCTTCCAGATATTGCGGCCATTGATCGCGCCCACCGAAAGCACCGATGTATCCGGCAATCGCGACGCCGCTTCCGTTGCCTCGTCACGCGCGTTGACGGCGTCGATATGCAGACCGTCGACAGGCAGCTTGCACGCAAGGTCGAGGTTCTCCTGCAACTCGCCGAAGTAAGTCGCGAGCAGAAGACGCACGCGGCGCGCGGAGAGCGCATCGTAAGCGGTGACGAAAGCATCGCGCCATTGCGCATCGAGCTCGGTGACGAGCGCGGGTTCGTCGATCTGCACCCACTCGATGCCGAGCGCCGCGAAGTGATCGAGCAGCGCGGCATACACGGGCAACAGGCGCGGCAGGAGCGCGAGCTTGTCCGAGTCGTCCTTCGCCTTGCCAAGCCACAGATACGTTACCGGCCCAATGATGACGGGCTTCGCGTTCACGCCGAGCGCGCGTGCTTCGCCGAGCTGCGCGACGAGACGTGACGTGTCGAGGCTGAACTGGGTGGCGGCATCGAACTCGGGGACAATGTAGTGGTAGTTGGTATCGAACCACTTCGTCATCTCGCCCGCGGCCACGCCGCCGCAGCACGCAGCGTGCTCATCGTTGTTTTCCGCCGATCGCCCGCGCGCGACGCGGAAGTAGTTGTCGAGGGCATCGCCATGAAAGGCGCGCACGCGCCCGGGCAGATTGCCGAGCGTGAAGCTCATGTCGAGCACCTGATCGTAAAACGCGAAATCGCCGACCGGCACGAGATCGAGACGCGCCTGATGCTTCCAGTGCCGCTCGCGCAACTGCGCGCCGACTGCCTTCAGTTCATCGCGCGAAGACTGGTTCTTCCAGTAGCTTTCGAGGGCGAACTTCAGTTCGCGTTGCGCGCCGATGCGCGGAAAACCCAGATTGTGTGTCGTGACCATCGTGCGTGTTCTTGTCGATATAAAAGGATGTAGCAGCGATGATAGAATTTTCGATGCATGAATAAAAATGGTTTAATTTCATGCATCGATTAACTTTCTTCATGGAGACGCGAATGCTTGAACGCGCTCATCTGATGGTCGTGAGAGAGGTCGAGCGGCAGGGTTCGCTGACCGCCGCCGCCGATGTCCTCAATCTCACGCAGTCCGCGTTGAGCCATACCGTGAAGAAGCTGGAGCAGCAATTGGGCACGCCGGTGTGGACGCGCGAAGGGCGCAGCATGCGGCTCACGCAGGCGGGTCACTATCTGCTCGGCCTCGCGAACCGGATGCTGCCGCAATTCGAACTGGCCGAAGCGCGCATGAAGCAATACGCGCAAGGCGAGCGGGGCACCTTGCGCATCGGGATGGAATGTCACCCGTGCTATCAATGGCTGCTCAAGGTGGTGTCGCCGTATCTCGCGCGCTGGCCCGATGTCGATGTCGACGTGAAGCAGCGTTTCCAGTTCGGCGGCATCGGCGCGCTGTTCGGCCATGATATCGACGTGCTCGTGACGCCCGATCCCTTGAAGAAGCCGGGCCTGCGCTTCACGCCCGTATTCGATTACGAGCAGGTGCTCGTGGTGCCCGAAGAACACGCGCTCGCCGATGCCGCTTACGTCACGCCCGAGCAGGTCGCGCAGGAAGTGCTCATCACGTATCCGGTCGAAACCGATCGCCTCGACATCTACACGCAATTCCTGACGCCCGCGAACGTCGTGCCGAAGCGCCACAAGGTGATCGAAACCACGGACATCATGATGCAGATGGTCGCGAGCGGGCGCGGCGTGGCGGCGCTGCCGCGCTGGCTCGCGGAGGAATACGCGGACCGCATGCCGCTCGCCGTGCAGAAGCTCGGCAGGAAAGGCATCGCGAAACGGATCTTTCTCGGCACGCGCGAGGTCGATGCGGGCATCGACTATCTCGCGGCGTTCATCGCGCTGGCGAAGAAGGCGGACTGGGCGAAGGCGCGCGTGTCCCGCTGACGCTCAGCCTCGCGCGTCGAGCGCATGGCGGATAGTGCGCGCGAGATCGTCGAAGGTGTAGGGCTTCTTCAGCAGCACGACGCCTTCATCGAGGCGCCCTTCGTGAAAGATGATGTCGCGCGTATAGCCCGATGCGAACACCACGGCCGCGCTGTACGGCGGCGCGCTCGCGATCTTCGCCAGCTCGTTCGCGCGGATGGTGCCGGGCATCACGACATCGCTGAAAAGCAGATCCACGTCGCCATTCTTCTGCAGCACCGCGAGCGCCGAATCCGCGTCCTGCGCCGACAGCACCTTGTAGCCGAGCTGCGCGATCATGTCGATGGTCGCGAGGCGCACGTCGGGATCGTCCTCGACCACGAGCACGACTTCACCGCCGCTCGATGCTCGCGGCCGCGCGCCGCTCGTGTGCGCCGTCTCCGCTTGCGTGCAGCGCGGGAAGTAAAGCGCGACGGTCGTGCCTTCGCCGAGTTGCGTCTTGACGTCCACGCAGCCCGAGCTTTGCGACACGAACCCGAACACCATGCTGAGGCCGAGGCCCGTGCCCTGGCCTTCGGCCTTCGTCGAATAGAACGGCTCGAACATGCGGGCCTTCACGCTGTCGTTCATGCCTGCGCCGTCATCGGTCACGGCGAGCCTCACATAGTCGCCCGCGGGCAGTGCGAGGCCGGTGGCGCCGTCGTTGCCGATGCTGGCATTCGCGACCTCCAGCAGGATGTGGCCGCCTTCCTTGATCGCGTCGCGCGAGTTGATGACGAGATTGAGCAGCGCGTTCTCGAGCTGATGACGATCGACGAAGAGGTTCCAGGCTTCGCTCGATACCGAAGTCTTCAACTTGATCGATTCGGGCAGCGCGCGCTGCAGGAACTCGCACATGTCCGCGACGAGCTTCGCCGGATCGACAACCGCGGGATTGAGCGGCTGGCGCCGCGCGAAGGCGAGCATCTGCGAAGCGAGCTTGCCGCCGCGCGCCACGGCTTCGCTCATGACCTGCAGCCTGCGCGTCAGCTCCGGCTTGTCACGTGTGGCGAGCTCGATGAGCTGCAGGTTCGCCGAGATGATCTGCAATACGTTGTTGAAGTCGTGCGCGACGCCGCCGGTGAGATTGCCGATGGCTTCGAGCTTCTGCACCTGACGGAAGCGCTCCTCGGCCTCGACGCGCGCCGCGACTGCTTCCGCGACACGCTCTTCGAGCGTCTGCGTGAGCTTGAGCAACTTGTCTTCCGCGATCTTGCGTTCGTGTATGTCGACGAGCACGCCGGGCAGGCGGATCGGTTTCATCGCGGCGTCGAACTCGCAGCGTCCGCTGGAGAGCGCCCATCGATATTGGCCGTCCGGGGCTCGCAGGCGCAGCTCCATCTCGTGACGCCCGTCGGCGCTTTCGAGCGCGCGGCGCATGGACGCCTGCACGTGCTCGGCGTCTTCCGGATGAAGATTGACGGCGAGCGTCTCGAAGGGAAAGGGCTCGTCGGTTTCGCCGGCCATGCCGAAGGTCCTGGCGAATCGTTCGTCGCCGCTGATGTGTCCGGTGGCCGGGTCCCATACCCACGTGCCGAGCACGATGCCGGAACTGAGCGCGAGCCGCAGGCGCTCGTTCGCCTCGCGAAACGCGCGCTCGGCGGCGTCGCGGCGCTGCTCGGCGAGCACCTTGCCGGTGGTCTCGAAGACGGTGGCCAGCACGCCCGCCGGATGCCCGTCGTCTTCGGCGACGGGGCTATAGTGCAGATCCATCCACACGTCCTCGGGCTGGCCGCTGCGATGCAGCGTGAGGCGCTTCTCGATATAGGAGAGCGTCGCGCCCGACAGGCAGGTGTCGACAACATTGCGATTGAACGCGGCGATTTCCGGCCAGCCTTCCTCGACCGGCTTGCCGAGCAGAAACGGATGACGCCCGCCGGCGAAGCCCGCGTAAGCGTCGTTGTAGATCATCGTGCCCGGGCGGCCCCATAGCATGACGAGGGGCACGGGTGAGGCAAGCAGAAGTCGAACGGCTGCCCGCAGACTCCTGGACCATCGGTCGATCGGACCCAGTGCGGTGTTGGACCAGTCGAGGCCGGCGATGCGCGAGGCCATTTCGCCGCGCCAGCCTTCGCAGTCGAAGGATTGCTCGGGCCAAACCGTTTCGGGTTTCATAGCGATGAAAATATGATTGAACGCGCCGCGCATCTTTTGAATAGCGGCGTTCATGTCTTTTGACTGAAGGCTACATCTTAGTTCAAGCATGACCCTGAACTCCACCGGGGCCGCGGAGCAGAAACACAAGGCTTGCCATATGAACGAATCGGGCTTCAAATTCCATAACGGCGCAACAACGGCGGCTTGCACTTCAAGGAAGGCGTAGATGAAAGGAACACGCATCGCGGCGGCGCTGCTCATGCTTCTGACATGGATGGCTGGCGCGCAGGCGGACGAGCCGCTGACCGATGGACAAATGCTGGGTGTCGTGTTCGTGGCGAATCAGGTGGAAATCGCGGCGGGCAATCTGGCCTTGCGCAAGACGCGATCCTATAGCTTGCAGGTCTTCGCGAATCGCCTCATATCGGAACATGGGCAGGTCAATCAGGAGATCGCCGCGCTGACGCAGCGCACCGGCGCGCAGCCGCAACGCAGCCCGACGAGCGATGCACTGGCGAAGCAGAGCATCGATGATCTCGCCGCGCTCGAAGACGCGGGCAGCTACGACTTCGACGAAGCGTATCTCGATCGCGAGGTGGTCTTTCTGCAGAAGCTGGTCAATAGCGTCGACGGTTATATCCGCTCGGCGCGAAGCGCGGATGTGCGCACCTTGCTGATCCGTTCGCGCCCGTCCTTCATCTTTCATCTCGATCAGGCGCACAGGCTGCAACTGACGATAGGCAGTCCCGGCCTCAGGCGCTGATGCCGCTACGTTAAGATGACCGTCGCCGATACAAAACCATAACCGGAACACGGAGGCACGGAGAGCACATGAATCCATCGCAACGAATCGACGCGTTGATCGCAGGCATCACCGACTGGCGCGGCGAGACATTCAGAGAGGTGCGCAGGGTCATCCTCGAAGCGGATGACGCGATCACCGAGGAATGGAAGTACATGGGCAGTCCGGTGTGGTATCGCGACGGCATGATCGCGGTGGCCAATGCCCACAAGGGCAAAGTGAAACTCACTTTCGCCAGCGGCGCGAGCCTGCCCGATCCCGACAAGCTCTTCAATGCGGGCCTCGAAGGCAACGCGCGGCGCGCGATCGATTTCCTCGAAGGCGACAAGGTCGACGCGCGCGCGCTCAAGACGCTCGTGCGCGCGGCGATCGCGTTCAACCAGTCGAAATCGAAGAAAAAAGCGGCCGGCTAGGCCACGCGCCACGCGCCGCCCAGCGCGGGCGGCTGAACGACGCCATCGGGCACCTTGGCCTGATCGCGCAGACGCGCCGCGAAGGTGCCGGTGCCGAAGCGTTCCACAAGCGGCAACGGGGTTCGCAGCACCTCGGTCGCGTACTCATGCGCGAACCAATCGGGGCCGCCTTCGAGGCGCCCCGGTCACTCCAAACCGCCTCACGCCCCACCTCGATTCATTTCCCGCGCTCCCGATATTTCTGTCGTATCCCGACAAAAACGTTCGAATGACTTCTTTACAAATCCAAAACGTCCGGTCACAATGCGACCGCAAATAATAACGATTCGCATTCACACGCAACGACATCGAAGAGAACCAGAATGAAATCAGGTACGACGAGCCCGGTCGCGATGCGGCCGTTGAAGCTGGCAGCGCTGCTTTTGTTCGCGGCGGCGCCGCTCGCCCACGCGCAATCGACGGACTCCGTGCCGTCCGCGGCCGAACCCGCTGCGACGGCGGCGCCCGCGGAGAGCACGCTTCCAGCGGTGAAGGTCACGGCGCAGAACGAGGATCAGCCCTATGGTCCGACGAAAGGCTATGTCGCGAAGGAATCGACGGCGTTGAAGTCGAGCACATCGCTGCTGGAGACGCCGCAATCGGTCTCGGTCGTCACGCGCGAGCAGATGGATCAGCAGAACGTCCAGACGCTCAACGCGGCCGTGCGCTACGTGTCGGGCGTCACACCGGAGACGCGCGGCGGCATTGCGACCCGCTATGACATGCTGAAGGTGCGCGGCTTCGACGCCGACAAATACTGGAACGGCCTCAAGCTGCTCGACAACGGGTGGTATGCGGTGCCCCAGCTCGATCCGTACATGATGGAGCGCATCGAAGTGCTCAAGGGGCCCGTGTCCGTGCTCTACGGTCAGGCGGCGGCGGGCGGCCTGCTCGATCAGGAAAGCAAGATGCCGACGGTCGTGCCGCTGCACGAAGTGGGCGTCGAGTTCGGCAACTACGCTCACAAGCAGGCCACGTTCGATTTCTCCGGGCCCATCGCCGGCGATGAACGCTATCTGTATCGCCTCACCGCCATCGCGCGTTCGGAAGACGGACAGGTTCAATCGACGTACAACAAGCGCATCGCCATTGCGCCGTCGTTCACGTGGCGTCCCGACAACAAGACTTCGCTCACGCTGTACGGTCTCTATCAGCGCGATCCGCGCAGCACGTCGTATGGCAGCGTGCCGCCGCAAGGCACGGTGCTTTTCAACCCGAACGGCAAGTTGCCGAGCGACTTTTACGACGGCGATCACAATTTCGAGAGCTTCAATCGCGCGCAGGAAGCGATCGGCTACAAGTTAGACCGCAAGCTCAGCAACGCGTGGACGTTCCGCTCGAACGGCCGCCTGCTGCATCTCGCGCAGGACTACAAGAGCGTGTACGCAAGCGCGCTGGAAGACGACCTGCGCACGCTCGATCGCGGCACGGCGGCGTCGAAGGACAATCTCAACACGATCTCGCTCGACAACCAGCTCGAAGGCAATTTCTCGACCGGGGCGATAGATCATACGGTGCTGTTCGGCTTCGACTATCAGCATTACGCGAGCAACTTCGACGCGGGCTTCGGCGCCGCACCGACGCTCGACATGTTCGCGCCGAACTACGACCAGACGATCACGCCGCCGGACCGCTATCACCAGGTGTTGAGCGGCACGCAGTACGGCGTCTATGCGCAGGATCAGGCGCGCTGGGGCAACGTGATCCTCACGCTCGGCGCACGTGAGGACTGGGCGAGCAGCGATTCGAACAACACGACCTACGGCATCGTGTCGCATCAGTTCGATCGTGCGTTCACGTTCCGCGCCGGTCTGACGTACGTGTTCAACAACGGCATCGCGCCGTATGCGAGCTACACCGAATCGTTCACTCCGCAAGCGGGCACCGACATCAACGGCAATCAGTTCTCGCCCGAGAAGGGACGTCAGTACGAAATCGGCGTGAAATTCCAGCCGAAGGGCTACAACGCGTTCTTCTCGGCTGCGCTGTTCGATCTGACACGCAAGAACCTGCTGACGGTGAACGCGGACAATCGGAACTTCCAGTCGGCCGTGGGCGAAGCGAGATCGCTCGGCGTCGAGCTCGAAGCGAAGGCGAGCCTCACGGATTCGTTGAACGTCACCGCGAGCTATACGTACCTCAATACGAAGTACACGAAGGACAACAGCGGACTCGACGGCAAGTTCCTGCCCGCCATTCCGCAGAATCAGGCTTCGCTGTGGGCGTATTACACGATCGATCGCGGACCGCTCGCCGGTCTTTCGATGGGCGCGGGCGGACGCTATACCGGCACGACGTACAGCAGCGACAACAGCTTCAAGGTGTCGAGCTTCTTCCTCGTCGATGCCACGCTGCGCTACGACCTTGGCCGCGCGGCGGCGCAGTTGAAGGGCGCGGAGCTTTACGTGAACGCGCAGAACCTCTTCAACAAGGAATATGTCGCGTCGTGCTATTACGGCAGCTGGTGCGCATTCGGTTATGGACGTCAGGTCTTCGCCGGCATGAACTATCACTGGTAAGCACGCTTCATCGCACTGCGCCTGGTACTGCGCAGTGCATCGAAACGTCGTGAGCGCCTCCCCGGCGCTTATCGCGAACGATGCTATCCGTATCGGGATTTCTTCGTTCGCGTGTGAGGAAGCGGCTAGTACATTGATCGCTCGCCGCGCTTCCACGATATCCCCGCATGACGACACCTTCACTGCAACGCCTCTGCGCCCTGTTCGCGTTGATGGCCGCATTCGCCTGGCCGATACATCGCGCGCACGCCGAAGGAAAAGTGAAGATCGTCGATCAATACGGCATCGGCTCGCTGCTGCTCAAGGTGGCGAAGGATCAGAAGCTCATCGAGAAGGCGGGCGCGCGCTCGGGGCTCGATATCGACGTGCAATGGAACACGCTCTCGGGCGGCGCGGCTGTGAACGAGGCGCTGCTTTCGGGCGCGGCGGATGTCGCGACCATCGGCATCGGCCCGTTGATGACGATCTGGGACCGCACGCGCGGGCATCAGGACTTTCGCGCGATCGCGGCGCAAAGCGCGGTGCCCGTGTATCTCGTGACCAACGATCCGCGCATTCGCAGCATCAGGGATATCGGCGAGAAGGATCGCATCGCGGTGGTGTCCGTCGCGGTGTCGCAGCAGGGGCGTCTCTTGCAGATGGCATCGGCGCAGGCATACGGCGATGCCAGCTATGCGCGCCTCGACCGCTTCGAAGTGAACATGCCGCACGCCGATGCGACGACCGCGATGCTCTCGGGCAACTCGGTCATCAATCTGCATTTCTCCAACGCGCCGTATCAGTATCAGGAACTCGAAGACCCGAAGATCCACAAGGTGACGAGTTCCACCGAGATCCTGGGCGGACCGTCGACGGGCAGCGTCGTCGTGACTTCCGACAAGTGGCGCAAGGACAACCCGAAGACTTATGCGGCCGTGCGCGCGGCGCTCGACGATGCGGCGCGGCTCGTCGACAAGGACAAGGCGCAGGCCGCGGCGATCTACATTCGCCAGGATGGCTCGAAGCTATCGCCCGCGTTCGTCGAGCGCATTCTGAGCGACAAGGAAGCGAGCTTCGCCACGACACCGCAAAACACGCTGCAACTGGGCACGTTCCTGCATAAGGTGGGCGTGATCCGGCACGAGCCGAAATCGTGGCGCGATTACTTCTTCGCCGACGACGCGAGCGCGCAAGGCAGTTGAGCACACCGGCCATTTCAGTTGATGTCGACAGGAGACCACGATGAACGCAGCAGCCATTGCCAATGAAACGGAATTGACCGTCAGCCCGCTTTCGGCGCATATCGGCGCGGAGATTGGCGGCGTCGATCTCACGCGTCCCTTGTCTGCCGAACAGGTGAGCGCGATCCGCGCCGCGCTGCTCAAATGGCGCGTGATCTTCTTTCGCGAGCAGTTCCTGAGTCACGAGCAGCACGTCGCGTTCTCTGCGCAATTTGGAAAGCTCACGGTGGGGCATCCGGTGTTCGGTCACGTCGAAGGACATCCGGAGATTTACTCGATCTCGAAGTTTCGCAAGGCCACGCGCTTCGAAGGCCAGGCGCTTTTGCGTCCGTGGACCGGCTGGCACACGGATGTCACCGCCGCCGTGAATCCGCCGTTCGCATCGATCCTGCGCGGCGTGACGATTCCGCCCTATGGCGGCGACACGCAATGGACCAATCTCGTGATCGCGTACGAGAAGCTGTCCGCGCCGCTGCGCGCTTTCGTCGATGGCTTGCGCGGCGTGCATCGATTCGCGCCGCCGCAGGGCGCGAGCGGCACCGATGCATTCACGAAGGCCGTCACGGATCACACGCTGGTGAGCGAGCATCCGCTCGTGCGCGTGCATCCCGAAACCGGCGAGCGCGCGTTGTACGTGAGTCCGGGCTTTCTCAAGCATATCGCCGGATTGGCGCCGCGCGAGAGTCAGGTGTTGCTCGAACTGTTGTGGGAGCACGTCACGCGGCCTGAGTTCACGGTGCGCTTCAAGTGGGAGCCGGGCAGCGTCGCGTTCTGGGACAACCGCACGACGGCGCATCTCGCGCCGAGCGATATCTTCGATCTCGACTTCGATCGGCAGCTTTATCGCACGACGCTCGTCGGGGATGTGCCGGTCGGTCCGGATGGGAAGCCGTCCGTGGCGGTCGACGGCTCGCCGGTGGGCGCGGCTGCTGCGATCGCGTTGAATTGATGCGAGCTGCTCGATGGCGCCACCGTTGCGCCATCGACGCTGGACGCATCGCAACTAACTGTCTTGTTGAACCACGTCACTGAGTCAGCTTCGCCATCAGCCGTCAAAACGAAGGTTCGTTCGCGGGGACGAGCCTTCGTCGAAGTCCATCGACACTGATGTGTTGAACTCCACGCCGATTGCGATAAACGCGCGCCTGAACGCGGCGCGCGGAAACGTATAATCGCGCCTCACACGTTCGTGCCGCGCAGGCACGCCCACCAGTCTCAAAAACCGCTGGTTTCTCAATATTCCTAACGCCTGTGTCTCACAGGCTGAAGCACGAAAGGAACGCCCCGCGTGGAAAGTCTCTTCCAAACCGTGAATGCACTGTTTGCGTTCATTGCGCCCGTCTCGGATTTCTTGTGGGATTTCCCCACCAATTTCAAGGCCTATTCGCAAATCCCCGTGCTCGGGCAGTTCTCCTTCGCGATTCTGCTGCTCGTCGGCGTGGGCATTCACTTCACGATCCGCACGCGATTCATCCAGACGATGAACGTCGGCAAGATCGTGCGCATCATGTTGCGGCGTCAGCCGTCGAAGACCGGCGTCAGCGCGCTCGCATCCTTCATGCTCGGGCTCGCGATGCGCGCGGGGCCGGGCAATATCGTCGGCATCACGGGCGCGATTTCCGTCGGCGGGCCGGGCGCGCTGTTCTGGATGTGGGTGGCCGCATTTTTCGGCATGGCCACCGCGTTCATGGAGTCGACGCTCGCGCAGCTCTTCAAGGAGAAGAAGCACGACGAGTTCGTCGGCGGATTGCCGTTCTATGGGCGGCGCATTCTCGGCGACAGGCGCATCGTCGGCACGTTTCTGTCGATCGTGTTCATCGTGTATGCCCTTTTCAACGTGCCGCCGCAAACGTTCAACGTGTTCACCGCGATCGGCACCATTGCCGACACGGTGGCGGGCACGCATCTCGCGCGCCAGTCGACGGTGTATTACGTCATCGCGGTTGCGCTCATCGCGGCGTGCGCGTTCATCATCATGGGCGGCATCCGCCGCGTGACCGCCTATACCGATGTGCTCGTGCCCATCAAGGCGACGCTCTTCTGCGTGATGTCGCTCGTCATCATCCTGATCAATCTGCCGCTGATTCCGTACTTTTTTCATGAGGTGATCGTCGGTGCGTTCGCGCCGCACGCGCTCTTCGGCGGCGCGATAGGCACCGCGCTCGCGCAGGGCGTGAAGCGCGGGCTGATGTCGAACGAAGCGGGGCAGGGCACCATCACGATGGCCGCCGCGATCGCCGACAACGATCACCCGTGCGAACAGGGTTTCGTGCAAAGCCTCGGTGTGTTCTTCGACACAATGGTCATCTGCACGATGACCGGCTTCATCGTCGTGATGGCGCACGTGTGGACCGGCACCGTCGACGGGCAGGCGTGGGAGTCGGTCAGGGCATCGAAGATCACGGTGTATCTCGCATCCGTCGAAACGCTCGTGCCCGTTTCGGTCGCGCATGTCATCAAGATCGTGATGTGCGTGTGCTATGGGCTCTTCGCGTTCACGACGCTGCTCGGCATGATTTCATTCGCGGAAATCTCGGCGAACTTCATTTCGCGCAGCCGCGGTTTCATCACCGGCATTCGTGTAGTGGGCTCGCTCGTGTTCGTGCCGTTCGGCGCGCTGACCGTGCTCGCCGGCCTCGAGTTGCCGAATCTCTGGGCGCTGTCCGATCTGATGAACATCGTGATGGTGCTGCTCAACGTGCCGATTCTGCTGATCGGGCAGCGCCTCGTATACCGCGCGCTCGCGCATTACCGCAGTACGCGCGGCGGGCCGTTCGTCTCCGAGCGCATCGGCGTACGGACCGAGTACTGGACAGCCGTTCGCGGCGTCGCGACGCACAAGGAAGAAGTCCGCGAGCGCGTCGAAAGTTAAGAGAAGAACTCCACCGCGCCCGTGCTCAGGTTGTACATCGAGCCGGTTATCTTGATGGCGTGCTGGCTTTCCATCTCGCTCAACACGGTGCTGTCGCGGCGAATCTGCGCAATGGTCAACTCGACATTCTTGCGCGCGACCTTGTCGACGAACGCGTAGTTGGTCGCGGTGCGTTCACCGTCGTACTGCGTTGCGTCGACGGCGGGCTTGATGCGCGCGAGTAGTCCGGTGAGATGGCCCAGTTCGGCATTGGCGATCGCACCTTTGATCGCGCCGCACGAGGTATGTCCCATCACGAGCACGACTTTCGCGCCCATCAACTTGCACGCGAATTCCATGCTGCCGAGGATATCGTCGTTCTCGATATTGCCCGCGATGCGGCAATTGAAGATATCGCCGATGCCCAGATCCATGATGACTTCGGCGGGCGCGCGCGAGTCGATGCAACTGAGCAGCACCGCCGCCGGATACTGTCCCTTCGCGCTCGCCTTCTGCTCGCGCAGATAGTTGCGCGGCTTTCGCTCGCCCTTCTGAAAGCGCTCGTTGCCGCGCTTCATCGCATCGATGATCTGCTCGGGCGTCATGCCGTCGCGCTGTGCACGGGTCAATGCATCGGCGCGGGCGGATGTGACGAGAAGCGGCGGGGCGGTCAGCCCGGCGATAGTTGCGGATGCAACTGATCTGAGGAAACCCCGGCGGCACGCGGGCGAGCATTGCAGCGGATGTTTCATTTTTTCGCGCATGACCTTGCTCCTCGTTCCCAAAGGATTCGGCCTTCTTGACGCTCTTCTTGCCAGCTGAAGTGTTGGACGGAAATGCGCCGAATTCAATGCGCGCTTATTCCGATGACAAGCTCACGTCGATGAAGTAACGACTTCCCGAGCGATGTCGAGGAAATTGGCGGTCTTCGCGGCGGTCGCATCAATGCGCGATGCCAAAGCCAGGCGGATGGTGATGGCGCTGCCGAGCGCATCGGTATAGGCGACGCCATCCACCTGAATCTGGCACACGGACGCCGGCACCAGCGAGACGCCGAATTCCGCCGCGACCAGATTCACGACTGATGAAAGCTGCGGCGCCTGTTGTCCGGCGACCGGCTCGAATCCCGCTTCCCGGCACGCGCCGACGATCACGTCGTGTAACGTGGGGCTGGCCTCTCGCGGCAGCATCACGAACGGATCGTCGGCCAGCGCCTCGAGCGGCACCTTGCGCTTTTTCGCGAGCGCGTGCGTGGCGGGCAGCACGATTTTCATCGGCTCGATCGCGATGTGATTGATCTGCACGCCCGCGGGCGACTGGCTACCAAGACGCACGAAGGCCACGTCGACGCGGCCGGCATCGAGATGGGCGAGCAGTTGCGCCGTGTTGCCTTCGGTGAGCGTGAGCGTGACATTCGGATACGCCTGCCGATACGAGCGAATCAGCTTCGACACGACAGGATTGAACGCGGCCGATCCCGTGAAGCCGATATTGAGCTGCCCGATCTCGCCGCGCCCAGCGCTCTGCGCCTTTTCGACGGCGAGGCGTGCGTCATTCATGAGGCGCTTGGCATCGACGGCGAACGCCTCGCCGGCTTCCGTCAGCACGACGCCGTGCCCCGTGCGGCGAAACAACCGCACGCCGAGTTCATCTTCCAGCGCGTGAATCTGCTGGCTGAGCGGCGGCTGACCGATGCCGAGCCGTTCCGCCGCGCGCGTGACATTGCGCTCCTCGGCGACGGCGAGAAAATAGCGGATATGGCGAAGTTCCATCCGATATCTTTAAAAAATATTTCAGAAAGACGCGATAGATATTGGACAGTATATCAATCGCGCGACAAAATACCGCTATCGCGCAATGCGCGGGCTAAAAACTTTTCCCCAATTACATCGCCGGACGCTTTTCGAGGCGGATCAGGCTGGACGAGTCGCGCCCGTGTCGACCATCGACGCCGCGCGAATCGTCAATCAGATTGGGAAGGGGTCTAATGTGGCTGAAGCATTGAAAAAACCAAGGCCGGAGTACCGGAACATCGGGATCGGCCAAATCGCGAAGTATCGCTTGCCGCTGGCAGGGAAGATATCGATCCTGCATCGCATCAGCGGGCTTTTGCTCTTCGTGTGTCTGCCGTTCATCCTGTATCTGCTCGATCAGAGCCTCACGTCGGAGATCTCGTTCGACGCGTTCAAGGGCTTCCTCGCCAACCCCGTCGTCAAGATCGTCACGCTCGTGCTGTCGTGGGCGTATCTGCATCACTTCTGCGCGGGCATCCGCTATCTGTTTCTCGACATGCATGTCGGCGTGAACAAGGAAGGCGGCAAGCAGACCGCGCTCGTCGTGCTGATCGTTTCGCTGTTGCTCACGCTCGCGATGGCCCTCAAGATCTTCGGAGTGTTCTAAACATGGCAACGCAAAATCGAGTCGGCCCGAAGCGCCTGGTCGTGGGCGCGCATTACGGTCTGCGCGACTGGCTCGCGCAACGCATCACCGCGGTCGTGATGGCCGTGTACACCGTCATTCTTCTCTTCTGGTTCTTCGGCGCGCACAACTTCTCGTATGAAGGCTGGGCGGGCATCTTCGCGACCCAGTGGATGAAGCTCGCCACCTTTGTAGCCCTGCTTTGCCTCTTCTACCACGCGTGGGTCGGCATTCGCGACATCTGGATGGACTACGTGAAGCCCATGGGCCTGCGCCTGTTCCTGCAGGTGTTGACCATCCTGTGGCTCATCGGATGCGCCGGCTACGCTGCACAGATTCTCTGGAGAGTTTAAAGAACATGGCTGCAATCAAGACTTCCCTGCCGCGTCGTCGCTTTGACGTGGTCATCGTCGGTGCGGGTGGATCGGGCATGCGCGCATCGCTGCAGCTCGCGCGCGCCGGGCTCTCCGTCGCGGTGCTGTCGAAAGTGTTTCCGACGCGCTCGCATACCGTGGCCGCGCAAGGCGGCATCGGCGCTTCGCTCGGCAACATGAGCGAAGACAACTGGCACTATCACTTCTACGACACCATCAAGGGCTCCGACTGGCTCGGCGACCAGGATGCGATCGAGTTCATGTGCCGTGAAGCGCCCAATGCCGTCTATGAGCTCGAGCACATGGGCATGCCGTTCGACCGCAATCCGGATGGCACGATCTATCAGCGCCCGTTCGGCGGTCACACGGCGAACTACGGCGAGAAGCCGGTGCAACGTGCATGCGCCGCGGCTGACCGTACCGGTCACGCATTGCTGCACACGCTGTATCAGCAGAACGTCGCGGCGAAGACGCACTTCTTCGTCGAGTGGATGGCACTCGACCTGATCCGCGACGCCGACGGCGACGTGCTCGGCGTCACCGCGCTCGAAATGGAAACGGGCGAGGTCTATATCCTCGAAGGCAAGACGACGCTGTTCGCCACGGGCGGCGCGGGCCGCATCTTCGCGGCATCGACGAATGCGTTCATCAATACCGGTGACGGGCTTGGCATGGCCGCGCGTTCGGGCATCGCGCTGCAGGACATGGAGTTCTGGCAGTTCCACCCGACGGGCGTGGCGGGCGCGGGCGTGCTGATCACCGAAGGCGTGCGCGGCGAAGGCGGCATTTTGCGTAACGCGAACGGCGATCGCTTCATGGAGCGCTATGCGCCGACGCTGAAGGATCTCGCACCGCGCGACTTCGTCTCGCGCTCGATGGACCAGGAGATCAAGGAAGGCCGCGGCGTGGGTCCGAACAAGGATCACGTGCTGCTGGACCTGTCGCACATCGGCGCGGAGACGATCATGAAGCGTCTGCCGTCGATTCGCGAGATCGCGCTGAAGTTCGCGAACGTCGACTGCATCAAGGAGCCGATTCCCGTCGTGCCGACCATCCACTATCAGATGGGCGGTATTCCGACGAACATGCACGGTCAGGTCGTGGGCACGGCCAAGGGCTACAACGATCCGGTCAACGGCTTCTACGCGGTGGGCGAATGCTCGTGCGTATCGGTGCACGGCGCGAACCGTCTGGGCACGAACTCGCTGCTCGATCTGGTCGTGTTCGGGCGTGCTGCGGGCAATCACATCATCAAGCACGCAAGCGAGATGAAAGAGCACAAGCCGCTGCCGGCCGATGCCGCCGACTTCGCGATGGAACGTCTCGCGGTGCTGGAGAAGTCGACCTCGGGCGAATACACGCAGAGCATCGCCAACGACATCCGCTCGACGATGCAGGCGCATGCGGGCGTGTTCCGCACGGCGAAGCTGCTGGAAGAAGGCGTCAGCAAGATCGCCGAAGTGGCCGAGCGCGTGAAGCACGTGCATCTGAAGGACAAGTCGAAGGTGTTCAACACGGCGAAGGTCGAAGCGCTGGAACTGGCGAACCTGATCGAAGTCGCGCGCGCGACGATGGTCTCGGCCGAAGCGCGCAAGGAAAGCCGCGGCGCGCACGCGCACAGCGACTACGAGCATCGCGACGACGAGAACTGGATGCGCCACTCGCTGTGGTTCAGCGAAGGCGATCGCCTCGACTACAAGCCGGTGCAGATGAAGCCGCTGACGGTTGAATCGGTGCCGCCGAAGGCGCGGACCTTCTAAGGCACGAACGAAGAGAATCGAAATGGCAAAGAGAATTTTTGAAGTCTATCGCTACGATCCGGACAAGGATGCAGCGCCGCGCATGCAGACGTACGAGCTCGATCTGACGCATGAACGCATGCTGCTCGACGCGCTGGTCAAGCTGAAAGAAGTCGATGAGACGCTGTCGTTCCGCCGCTCGTGCCGCGAAGGCGTGTGCGGCTCGGACGCGATGAACATCAACGGCAAGAACGGCCTCGCGTGCCTGACGAATCTGAACGAACTGCCGCAGAAGATCGTGCTGCGTCCGCTGCCGGGTCTGCCGGTGGTGCGCGACCTGATCTGCGATTTCACGCAGTTCTTCAACCAGTATCATTCGATCAAGCCGTATCTGATCAACGATACGCCGCCGCCGGAAAAGGAGCGCCTGCAATCGCCCGTGGAGCGCGATGAGCTGGATGGCCTCTACGAGTGCATTCTGTGCGCGAGCTGCTCGACGTCGTGCCCGAGCTTCTGGTGGAACCCGGACAAGTTCGTGGGACCGGCGGGCTTGCTGCAAGCCTATCGCTTCATCGCGGACAGCCGCGACCAGGCGACGGGCGAACGCCTCGACAACCTGGAAGACCCGTATCGTCTGTTCCGTTGCCATACGATCATGAATTGCGTCGACGTGTGCCCGAAGGGGCTCAACCCGACCAAGGCGATCGGCAAGATCAAGGAATTGATGGTGCGGCGGGCTGTCT